>NZ_RAVX01000031.1:0-72917 GCF_003611605.1 Corallococcus sp. AB011P | reverse complement strand
TGGTCGGCCGGGCAGAGGCGGGCGCCTGGGGCGGAGTCACCGCGCCGACAGCAGGTATCGCGGTCACGGTGGGACGAGGCTGCGCGGTCGTCACCGGAGGCGCCCCCGTCGTGGGTGCTCCTCCCGCGGGAGGAACGGACGGCACACCACTGGACGATGCGGGCTGAGCCGTCGCCGGAGCCGCGGAAGCCACCGAAGGAACCTGACCCGACGCAGGCCGAGCCGTCGCCGGGGCCGCTGAAGCCACCGAAGGAACCTGACCCGACGCAGGCCGAGCCGTCGCCTGGGCCGCTGAAGCCACCGAAGGAACCTGCCCCGACGCGGGCTTCGCCGGAGGCACCGCGGGCACCTGACCCGAAGCGGGCCGAGCCGCCGCCGGAGCCACCGAAGGAACCTGCCCCGACGCGGGCTTCGCCGGAGGCACCGCGGGCACCTGACCCGACGCGGGCCGGGCCGCCGCCGGAGCCTGCGGGGGCGCGACGGGGGGCGGCGTGGCGCGGGCGACCGGCGCCGCCGCGGGAGGCCGGGGGGCTGCCGGCGGGACGGCCGGGGGCACGGAGGCCGTCACCCGGGGCAGGGCGGGCGTCGCCGGACGCGCGGGGGCCGGGGGCGCGGCGGGCCCTGGCGGCGCGCCAGAGTTCGGATCGGAGGGCTCGGACATCGGCGGTGCCTAGTTGGCCACGGCGGGCAGGTCGCTGCTGTTGTGGCCGGCGAGCCGCGTGTTGCGGTTCGACTGGATCGACTGCTGGATGTCCGCCTCCGTCATGCCGGACGACAACGTGATCGACGTGGACGTCTTCTGGCCCGTCTCCACGTCGCACGCGGACACGTTCACCAGGCCGTCCGTGTTGATCTCGAACGTCACCTCGATCTTCACCTCGCCGCGATACCCGATGCGGAAGCCCGAGAACTCGAACTCGCCCAGCATCTCGCACTCCTCGGCGCGGTTGGACTCACCCTGGTACACGCGGATCTTCACCTTCTCCTGCCCGTCGCGGCTGGTGGTGAAGGTCTTCGACCGGTCGATGGGCACCGGCGTGTTCTTGTCGATGATCTTCTCCGTGTACCCGCCCACGGTTCCAATCCGCAGCGTCAGCGGCGTGACGTCCACCAGGAACGTCTCCGTCTTGCTGTCCAGGAGCGCGTGCGACTGGAGCGCGGCGCCCATGGCCACGACCTGATCCGGGTTGATGCCCTCCAGCGGTTCCTTCTGGAAGTAGTGCTTCACCGAGTTGCGGATGATGGGCAGCCGCGTGGGCCCGCCCACCAGGATGACCGCGTCGATGTCCGCCGCCGTCAGCCGCGCGCTCTGTAGCGCCTCGTCGCAGACCTTGAACGTGCGCTGCACCAGGTCCATCACCATCCGGTTGAACTGGTCCTGGTTGAGCGTGTTGCGCAAGTCCATCACGTTGCCGTTGGCGTCCTGGCAGATGCCCTGGCAGAGGATGTCCGCGGTGCCGTTCTGGCCCACGTCGATCTTCGCCTTCTCCGCCGCGTCCTTCAGCATCTGCAGGCAGTACTTGTTCTGCCGCAGGTCCAGCCGCGTGCGGTTGAGGAAGTCCTCCGCCATCCACGTCATGATGCGGTCGTCGAAGTCGTCGCCGCCCAGGTACGTGTCACCCGCCGTGGCCAGCACCTCGAAGACGTCCTTGCCGATCTCCAGGATGGACACGTCGAACGTGCCGCCACCCAGGTCGTAGACGACGACGCGCTGGTTGACGTCCCGGCCGAAGCCGTAGGCCAGCGCCGCCGCCGTGGGCTCGTTGATGATGCGAAGCACCTCCAGGCCCGCGATGCGGCCCGCGTCCTTCGTCGCCTGGCGTTGGTTGTCGTTGAAGTAGGCGGGGACGGTGATGACCGCCTTGCCCACCTCGCGGCCCAGGTACGTCTCCGCGACGGCCTTCATCTCCTTGAGCACCAGCGCGGAGATCTCCGGCAGCGAATAGCTGCGCTCCCGCACGCCGATGCGCACCGAGTTGTTGTCGCCCTCGACGATGCGGTAGGGCATCACCGCCTGCGCCTTCTTCACCTCGTCGGAGAAGTAGTACCGGCCAATGAGCCGCTTGGCCGAGTACACCGTGTTCTCGGGGCTGGTGATGATGTTCTTCTTCGCCGCGTTGCCCACCAGCACGGACCCTTCCTCCAGGAAGGACACGCACGAGGCATGCGTCGTCTCGCCCCACTCGTTGGGGATGACCGTGGGCTGGCCTTCATGGACGACCGACACGCATGAGTACGACGTGCCCAGGTCGATGCCGATTGCGATGTCGTCCGCCATTCCGTCTCCGGTGAAGACCTGCACCCCGATTCCTCTGGGAGAGGGTCGTCGGGAAGCGCCCGGAGGTTAGGCGCCACGCTCCAGGGTGTCAATTCAATGGCTGATCAAATGCCAGCCATTTCAAGGGCTTAGCGCCAGAGCAGGGGAGCGGGTTCGCGGCGCTGAACCGGGGTCCCATGGACCTTATTTCTAGGGGTGAAGGGGGGAAATCACCATGTCCGCCATCCTCGCCGCCCTGTCGTCGGACCCCAACCTCCTCCGGTGTGAATTGCACCGGCTGGCCGGGCAGGTCGTCCTCCGCCCGGAAGCGCGCGCCAACGCCCTGGGGGTGGGCTCCTATGCCCAGGAGGAGGTCCTGCTGCGCCGCCTGGCGCCGGACCGGGACCTCACGCTGGACGACCTGGGACCTCCGCACGAATCGGAGGCGGTGCTCTTCCATGCGAGCCGGCTGCCGCTCGGCCTGTCGCCCGAGGACAACACCCAGCCCTTCCGGGCCCGCCACTGGTTGTTCGCCCACCAGGGCCCGCTGCCGGACTTCGAGCCCCTGCGCGCCCTGCTGCTTTCACGCGTGCCGGAGCACCTCCAGCGGCTGGTGCGCGGCCCCACGGATAGCGAGGTCCTCTTCGCCCTGTTCCTCACGCGCCTGCGGGAGCTGGGCCGCACGGATGATCCGCGCCTGGAGCCAGCCTCCGCCGGCCGTGTGCTGCGCGACACGATGCGCGAGGTGGAGGCCGCGCTCGTGCAGGTGGGGCAGCGGCGCCTGCCACCGCTCAACATGGTGGCCACCAATGGCACGGTGCTGGTCGCCACGCGTCGCGGTGAGGCCCCGCTGTATTACACGCGCCTGGAGGGCAGCGCGGAGTGCGCCCACTGCGGCGTGACGACCACGACACCGGAGACGCATCCGGAGGTGGGCGCGCACCGCCGCCGCCGCACGGTGGTGGTGGCCAGCCACGTGACGCGCACGCACGGTTGGGTGGAGCTGCCTCAGGGCGCGACGCTGACGGTGGGCGCGGACCTCCAGGTCCAGCACCTGCCGCCATCCTGAAAAGGGCCGCTACGGGCCGCCGAAGAAGGAGACCTCCAGGAAGCGCACGTAGAGGTTGCAGGCGGCGTGGAAGAGCGAGCAGCCGATGAGGGTGCCGGTGCGCTCGCGCATCCAGCCGAAGAGGAGGGCGGGGAAGAACACCGCCAGCCGCCACGTCTGGAAGATGGCCAGGTGGCCCAGCGCGAAGAGGAGCGCCGTCACCCAGAAGGCTCGCCCCAGCCGCGCGCCCAGCACCACGCGCCCCTGGGGCCAGGCGTCGCGCAGGCGGGCCTGGAGGTAGCCCCGGTAGAAGAACTCCTCCGGCAGGGCCACGACGAAGAGCTGATCAATCACCCACTCGCCGAAGCGCGGGGGCAGGCGCGGCTGGAAGTGGCCTTCGCCGATGATGGGCGTCAGGTGGTGCGCGAGCGCGGGCGGCAGGTGCGGCACCACCTGCACGAAGGCGGCGAAGCCCGCGAAGAACAGCGGCCCCACGATGGCGCACATCACCAGGAACAGCCGCACGTCCTGCTTCCATGCGCGCAGGGTGAGGCCGTAGTCGCGGTAGTCCTCGTCGCGCCAGCGCATGGGGATGAGCGGCAGGTAGAGGAAGCCCACCGTGGCCACCAGCTTGGGCACGCTGGTGCCCCCGGCGATGAGGAACGCCGCGATGATGCCCAGGAAGCCCAGCGCCCAGAGGCCCATCGCCTCCTGCACCGCGCTCAGCTTGAACGGAGGCCCCGAAGGCCGGCTCATGGCGCGTCCGCCGAGGCGAGCTCCGCCTTCACCGCGGACAGCAGCAGGGCGCGGGCGCCACGGCCCCGGCGCTCGACGACGAGGCCCACCAGCCGCCCGTCCCCGTCATACAGCGGGCTGCCCGGCGCGAGCGTCAGGTCCACGTCGAAGAACGGCGCGGGGGCGGCCTTCGCCACCGCGGCCTTGGGCGTGTCCCGCTGGCCCTTCTTGCGCGCGGGCATGACGCCCACCACCCAGCGGCCCGCGAGCCCCTCCGGCACCAGCCGCACCGGCGCCGCGGGCCACGTGCCCTGGGGACCCGCCACCACCGCGACCTGGAGCGCCGCGCTGGAGAGCACCACGCGCGCCGTCAGCGCATTGCCCGCGTGCACCACCTGGGCGGAGTCGGAGCCCACGTGCGACACGGCGGTGAGCACCTGGCCGTCCGCGCCCACGATGATGCCGGGGCCCGCGTTCTGGGGACCGCGCACGCGCACGGACGAGCGGGCGTGCAGTTCCAGCACGCGCTGGAGGTCGGCGCGCGACGGACGGGCCTCCGCGCTGGCCCACGAGGGCAGGGCCAGGAGGAGACAGAGGAAGGCGGGGACGAGCAGGAACGGGCGGAACATCTTCGCGCCCGGAAGCCTATCAGCGCTCCCGCAGGGCGGCGAGGAAGCTCTCCGCGGACCGGGTGTTGAGGATGTCCTTCTTCCTCGCCCAGCCCCGGCGCGCCGTGGCCACCGCGAAGGCCAGGTTCTTCAGGTCGTCCTGACGGTGCGCGTCGCAGCTCACCACCAGCTTCACCCCGCGCCCCACGGCCTGCCGTACGTACTCGGACTTGATGTCCAGGCGCGCCGGCTTGCCGTTGATCTCCACCGCGACGCCGCGCTCCCGGGCTCGCTCCAGCACCTCCTCCATGCGCAGCGCGTACGGCTCGCGGCTCTGGATGAGGCGGCCGGTGGGGTGTCCCAGGATGTGCAGGTGCGGGTTGTCCAGCGCGGCCAGCACCCGGCGCGTCATCTGGTCCTCGTCCATGGAGTGGCGCACGTGGATGGAGGCGATGACGACCTCCAACTGCTCCAGCACGCTGTCCGCGTAGTCCAGCGCCCCCGACTCCAGGATGTCCACCTCGATGCCCTTGAGCAGCCGCATGCCGGGCACCGCCGCGTTCACGCGGTCGATTTCGTCCCACTGCCGCTTGAGGTCGTCCACCTTCAGGCCGCCCGCGTGGATGGCCGCCTCGCTGTGCTCGGTGATGGTGAGGTACTTGAGCCCCAGCGCCTGGGCCGCGCGCGCCATCTCCTCCAGCGTGTTGCGGCCGTCGGACCAGGTGCTGTGCGCGTGCACCGCGCCCTGCACGTCCTCCAGGGTCACCAGGTCCTCCGGCAGCTTCCCGGCCCTGGCGGCCTCCACCTCGCCGTTGTCCTCGCGCAGCTCCGGCGGCACCTCCTGCATGTCCAGCAGCCGGTACAGCGTCGCCTCGTCGGGGACGGGGACCTTGGTGCCGTCCTCGCGGTGCACGCCCCACTCCGAAATCTTGAGACCCTTCTCGTGGCCCAGGTTGCGCAGCCGGATGTGGTGCGCCTTGGAGCCGGTGAAGTGGTGCAGCGCGGTGGCGAAGTCCTCGTCCGGCAGCACGCGCAGGTCCACCTGGAGGTCGCCCTGCACCATGCGCACGGAGCACTTGCTGTCGCCCTTGCCAATCACCGTGGCCACGCCCGGCGCGTTCGCGAGCGCGTCCAACACGGGCCCCGCTTCCTTCGCGGAGGCGATGAGGTCCACGTCGGACACGGTCTCCGCGCGACGGCGCACGCTGCCGCCCAGGCTTGCGCGCACCACGCCCGGGGCCTGGCGGATCCGCTCCAGCAGGCCCACCGCGATGGGGAGCGCGTCACCCAGCAGCTTCCGTTCGCCGCGGGCGCGCCGGTACACGGCGATGCCGTCCAGGAGCTTCGCCTCGCTCTTGGCGCCAAAGCCCTTGAGCGCCCGCACGCGGCCGTCGCGGCAGGCGAGCTCCAGGTCCTCGACGCTGCCCACCTGGAGCTCGCTCCACAGGGCAGCCACCTTCTTCGGGCCCACGTCCGGCAGCTTCATCAGCTCCAGCAGGCCGGCGGGGAACTGGGCCTTCAGCTCCTCGAATGCCGTCATGCGGCCGGTCGTCACCAGCTCGGTGAGCTTTTCGGCGAGCCCCGGGCCGATGCCCTGGAGCTCCTGCAGGCGGCCCTCCGTGACGATGGCGCCCAGGTCCTGCGGCAGGTTCGCGATGCGGTCCGCGCCGATGTCGTAGGCGCGGACGCGGAAGCCGCTCTGCCCCTGGAGCTGGAGCAGGAGGGACATGTCCCGGAGGAGCTGGGCAACGGCCGCCTTGTCGGTGAGCACGGCGGTGGAGGGTGTCACGTCGGGAGTCACGGTCGGGAAATTAATGCCGGGGGAACGGGGGTGCAGGCCCGGACGGGTTGTGGGAAAAGGAACGCAATGACGAAGATCAAGCTGGGCCCCGCGGACTTCGCCGAGAGGGAGATGCGGGGTTACGAAATCGGCAAGCGCAACGTCTGCATCGCGAAGATCCACGGCCGCTACAAGGGCCTCGATGACTGGTGCAACCACGCCGGATGTCTGCTGTCGGGTGGACGCCTCGAGGACAACATGGTCGTGTGCCCGTGCCATGAGGTCGGCTTCGACATGGACTCGGGGAAGAACGCGACTTCGCCCGGCGTCTGTGATGACCAGCCGACGGTGCAGCTCACGGTCGAGGACGGAACGCTCGTCGTCGACCTGCCCGACGTTTGAGCCTTCCTCATTCAGGAGCGTCCACCATGGGACACGACGGACACGATCACGACCATGACCACGGTCATGGCCATCACCACCACGGCCATTCGCACGACCACGGCCACGGGCATTCGCACGACCACGACCATGGCCACGGGCATTCGCACGACCACGGTCATGACCACGGCCACTCGCACGACCATGAACACGGGCACTCGCACGAGGGCTCCCCGGTGGCGGCGGAGCACAAGTCGCGCGCGCCGGTGCATGTCAGCGCGTATGTGGTGACGTGCTCGGACAGCCGGGACGAAGCGCACGACGGCAGCGGGAAGGACCTGCGCGAGGGCCTGGCCGCCGCGGGACACACCGTCGCCGGGCACACGGTGGTGAAGGATGATCCGGAGGCCATCCGGGGCGCGCTCGCGCAGGCTCAGGCCGCGGGGGCCCGCGCGGTGCTCTTCACGGGTGGCACGGGCATTGGCCGGCGCGACTGCACGGTGGAGACGCTGCGCGCGCTCTTCGAGAAGGAGCTGCCCGGCTTCGGCGAGCTGTTCCGGATGCTGTCGTTCCAGCGCATCGGCAGCCCCGCGATGATGTCGCGCGCCACGGCGGGCACCTACCAGGGGATGATCCTCTTCGCGCTGCCGGGCTCTCCGCAGGCGGTGCGGCTGGCGCTGGACGCGCTCATCCTCCCGGAGCTGGGCCACGCGGTGCGCGAGCTCACGCGTTAGGACTGGACGCGTGATGAAGAAGCGCCGTGTCGCGCACACCGGCTTGAGCACCCAGGCGGCCGACCTCCTGCGCCCCCGCCTGGATGCCTTCCTGGCCTCCACGGACCCGAAGGCGCGCATCGGGTTCGACCCGGTGGAGTTCCCCCACCGCTACACGGATCCACGCGACGTGGAGGTCAGCGCGCTGCTCGCGGCGGCGCTGGCCTACGGGCGCGCGGACCTCTTCCGCCCGAAGGTGGACGCGCTCCTGAAGCAGATGGGGCCGTCGCCCGCGGCCTTCGTACGCGCGCTGGACGTGAAGGGCGCGAAGGCGCTGCTCACGGGCTTCGTGTACCGCTTCAACGTGGGCACCGACCTCGCGGTGCTGCTGCTGGGCATGGGCCGCGCGCTGCGCGAACACGGCAGCCTGGAGGCCTTGTTCGTGCGGGGCTTCCAGGCGAGCGGCACGCTGCACGGGGCGCTCGCGGCCTTCACCGCCGCGCTGCGGGACGTACCCATGGACTCGCTCCGCGAGGCGATGGGGCCGGAGCGGGGACTGCATCACCTGCTGCCTTCTCCGCTGGGGCCGGGCGCGGCGAAGCGCCTCAACCTGTACCTGCGCTGGATGGTGCGCGGACCGGACGCGGTGGACTTCGGCATCTGGAAGCAGGTGCCCACCTCCGCACTGCTGGTTCCATTGGACACGCACATCGGACGCATGGCGCTCCACCTGGGACTCACGCAGCGTACGGACCTCACCTGGCGGACCGCCGAGGAGGTGACGGCATCGTTGCGGGCGCTCGATCCCGAGGACCCCGTCCGCTACGACTTTGCTTTGTGCCACTACGGAATGAGTGGCGCCTGCCCGGCGAAGACACTGCCCCACCACTGCGAGGGTTGCTCGCTCCTACCTTCCTGCAAGGTAGGCCCCCGCGTCGTCGCGCGCGGTTCACTGCAATTCTGAGTCCCACCCGACCCGGAAATGGGCTACGGGCAGTCCGCGCGGCCCCGCGTTGACGGGTTGGCGCGGTCAAGGCTGCAATGCGGTCGGGCGACGCGGGGAGGATGATCCCGCGGGGCGTGAGGAGCGACGCGGTGCACGCAATGCTGGTGGCGGTTCCAGCCCCGGTGGCCCAGGACGTGGAGCGCGACCTTTGCGCCACGGCCGAGGGGCGCGCGTGTCGTGTGATCCGCGTGGAGTCCCCGCCGGAGCCGCTGCCCGAAGGACTCCTCGTCCTGTGGGATCACGGCGGTCCGCTGGAGGCCGTGAAGGCGCGCTGCCAGTGGGCACACGCGCGCCGGTTGCAGACGCGCACGTGGCTGGTGGTGTTGACGAAGCGCGAGGGCGAGGAGGCGGAGGCGCTGGTGGCCGCGGGCGCGGACGAGTGCGTGGCGCCGCCCGGCACGCGCTGGGGCGCGAGGCTCGTGGCGCTGCGGCGCAGGTCCTCGGACGGGGACGCGCAGGCGCTCCGGCGGGCCCGCGACATGTTCCAGGGCGCGCTGGACGCGGTGCCGGAGCCGCTGTTCATCAAGGACCGCGAGCACCGGCTCGTGGCGGTGAACAGCGCCTACTGCCGCCTGCTGGATCAACCCGCCGATGCGCTGCGGGGCACGGTCTCCTCGGCGCAGGTGCCGTCGCACGAGGCGGAGGCGTCATGGCGCCAGGACGAGCGCGCCTTCACCACCGGTCAGACCGTGGAGGACGAGGGCTCCTTCACCGACGCCAAGGGCCGCTCGCGCGAGGTGCTCACGCAGCGGGCCGCGTACATGCTGCCCAACGGCGAGCGCTTCCTGGTGGGGCTGGTGCGCGACGTCACCGAGCGCTCCCGCCTGGAGACGCAGCGGCGGCTGGCGGAGCGGATGACGTCCGTGGGCACGCTGGCCGCGGGCGTCGCGCATGAAATCAACAACCCGCTCTCGTACGTGACCTCCAACCTGGCCTACCTCTGGGAGCGCGTGGCGCAGCCGGTGGTTCCGGTGCCGACCGAGCAGCTGGAGGAACTGCGGCAGGTGGTGGCGGAGGCGCTGGAGGGCGCGGGGCGCGTGCGCTCCATCGTGCGCGACCTGCGGACGTTCTCGCGCACGGAGGAGGAGCAGCACGGTCCGGTGGACGTGCGGCGCGCGGTGGAGGGCGCGATCAAGCTGATGCGCGACGATCTCCAGCACCGCGCGTGCATGGCGTGCGACCTGGAGCCGGTGGCCGCGGTGCACGGCAACGAGGGCCGGTTGGGCCAGGTCGTCACGGGCCTGCTGACGAACGCGCTCCAGGCCTTCGGCGACCGGCCCCCGGAGGAGAACCTCATCAAGCTGCGCGTGCGTCCGGGCCGCGAGGGCCACGTGCTCATCGAGGTGGAGGACAACGGGCACGGGATGCCCGCGGAGGTGCGCCAGCGCATCTTCGATCCGTTCTTCACCACGCGCTCACCCAAGGGCGGCACGGGCCTGGGCCTGTCCATCTGCCTGACGCTGGTGCACGCGATGGGCGGCCACATCGAGGTGGCCAGCGAAGAGGGGCAGGGCAGCCTCTTCCGCGTGGAGCTGCCGGCGCTCACGTTGCCGCCCGAAGCCGCCCGGACCGCGCAGGCCACCCCGGCCGTGGCGGAGGACCCCGCGCAGCCGGTGCGCGCGACGCGCGACCTGCGCCGGTTGCTGCTCATCGACGACGAGCCGGCGGTGGGCAGCGCGGTGAGCCGCCTCTTGCGAAACCTCTACGAGGTGCACGTCATCCAGGACGCGCGCGAGGCCCTGAAGCGCCTGTCGCACGGCGAGAAGTTCGACGCCATCCTCTGCGACCTCATGATGCCGGGCATGAGCGGCATGGACTTCCTGGTGGAGCTGGAGCGGCTGGCGCCGGAGCTGGCGCCGCGCACCGGCCTGATGACGGGCGGGGTGAACCCGCAGGCCCGTGAGTTCGTCGGCCGCCGCGCGCGAGAGCTGCTGGAGAAGCCCTTCGAGCGCGACCAGCTGTGCACCTTCGTCGAAACCCTGATGCAATGAAGCACCGGACGCGCTGGACGCTGGGGGCCGTGCTGGCGGCCCTGCTGGTCGCGGCCTTCTTCCTGGTGCCGCCCGAGCTGCGAGGGCTGTCCTTCGTGCTGCGCGCGGCGGGGCTCCACGGCACCACGGCCACTGCCCTGGCCAGCAGCTACGGCACCGGGGCCTTCAGCGTCGCGGACCTGAGCATCCCCACGCGCCACGGGCCGATGCGTGGGCGGCTCTACCGTCCGGACCGGCGCAGGGGACGGCTCATCGTGCTCACGTCGGGCGTGCACGCGGCGGGCATCGACGAGCCCCGGCTGGTGAGGCTGGCGGAGGACCTGGCGATGGGCGGACATCCGGTGCTCACGCCGGAGCCGCCGGACCTGCTGCGCTACGAAATCACGCCGTGCCTGCCGGACGACATCGAGGACACGGCCCTGTGGGCGCTGGGACCGGGAGCGCTGGCGCCGGAGGGGAAGGTGGACCTCTTCGGCATCAGCTTCTCCGGAGGGCTGTCCGTCGTCGCGGCGGGCCGGCCCGCGCTGCGCGACAAGGTGGCCGCGGTGCTGTCCTTCGGCGGGCACGGCGATCTGTCGCGCGTGCTGTCCTTCCTGTGCACGGGCGTGCAGGCGGACGGGGTGCACCGCAAGCCGCACGACTACGGCGTGGTGGTCATCCTGCTGAACGTCGCGGACCGGCTGGTGCCGCCGGAGCAGGTGAAGGCCCTTCGCGAGGGCGTCCTGAAGTTCATGCACGCGTCGCACCTGACGCTCGTGGACTCGAAGCAGGCGGAGGCCGCGTTCGCGGAGGCGCGCGCGATGGAGTCCACGCTGCCGGAGCCCGCGGCCACGCTGCTGCACCAGGTGAACACACGCGACGTGGCCGCGCTGGGGACCCGGTTGCTGCCCTTCGTGAAGGACTTCGCCGGAGACCCGTCGCTGTCGCCGGAGCGCTCCCCCGCGCCCCGGGCGCCGGTGTACCTGCTGCACGGGACGGACGACTCGGTCATCCCCGCAATCGAATCCACGCTGCTGGCGCGCGCGCTGGAGCCACACACGCACGTGCACCTGCGGCCCACGCCGCTCATCACCCACGCGGAGATGGACCGGCAGGTCAGCGCGATGGAGGCGCTGAAGATGGTGCGCTTCTGGTCGGCCCTCCTCGGCGAGTAGTTCGCCACCGCGCGACTTGACGGGCGAGCCTGGAAGCGGCTGCCATGGCGGGCATGTCCGTGTCCCTCATGGTGTCGTTCGGGCTGGGTTGGCTGTTGGCGGCATCGCCCTCGCAGGCGGGGCGCATCGTTCCGTGTACGCCGGACTCCGCTGATTGGAAGGCGGCGCAGGAGGAGCTGTCCGCGTTCGACGCGCGGATGGAGGCGCTCCTGGAGGACGGTGAAGGGGAGGAGGCGCGGACGGGCCTTCAGTTGCTGCTGGGCCACCGCTGCTTCAGCATCGCTCGCGAAGAGGAGACGCGGGAGCCGCTGACGTGGGACGAGGAGCACCGCGTGCCCGCGCTCGCGTTGAAGACGTGGTGGCGCGACGGGGGCAAGGCGTACTTCGCATCCCAGTTGGAGCTGGGCCGTCCCGGCGCCCACACCGTGGTGATTGCGCCGGATCTGCGCGACGTGCTGTCTCGTGAGACCTCACCGAAGCACCGGCTGGCGCCCCTGCTGTGCCCCACGAAGGCCGGGACGTGCGGCGCGGAGACGGAGGCCTGGCGCGTCAGGGCGGAGCAGACCGCCCTCCTGCCACGGAACCGGCGCTACAGGGATTCTGGTGACCGTGCCGCTCCTCGCCCGGACTGTGCGGCGGTCGCCCGGAAGCGTCCCTTGCGTGGACGCTACAAGGCGTGGCGCGAGTGCATGGGGGACAGCGAGGGCGCGCGCCCCCTGCAATCGGCGTTGCCGCTGGGACGCATCCGCGCACCGATGGATGGCTGGCTGGTGGTCCGGGGGAGGCGGGGGCACTACACGTTCTGCGACCAGGTCGATGCGTTCCACCTGGCGACAGGCACCACGTATCGCTCGAGCAGTTGCTCCAAGTTGCGCATTGCATACCGAGGCAACGTGGACACGGCGGAGACGGATGCCGCGCGCAAGGCCCAGGTGACCGTGGGACGGGTGGCGCCGGAGCGCCTGCGTGAGCTGACGTGGATGATGCTGATGGAGCCGGAGGTGCGGGACGGCGTGCAAATGGCGGCCCTGCGCGTCCCGGTGCCGAAGGGAATCCCGATCGAGTGGCCCGCGAAGAACGATGATCGAGGAAGAGGCGGCTTGTCCGGAGCTGGTGCTTGGAACTCAGGGCAGACGCTCCTGGGATGGACCTGGCTTCCGCCCGCGAACGAGGAACCCTGGTCCGGCGAGTTCACGTTCCCCATGACCTATGAGCTGGGGGAGGACCACATCAACGTCCTCCTGGAGGAGACAGAAGCAACGTTCCAGGAGGGATGCCCGGCGGTGCCGCCGCCCGTCGCGCTGCTTGACCACACTCGCGAACCTGGCGTCAGCGACGTGGATGCGCCGGAAGGCGTGGGGCATGAGCAGGACGCGCGCGTGATGGCCCTGCGCACCTGGAGCCCTCCTCCGGGATGCACGCCAGGTCGTGACGGCGGCTGAGCCTCGGTGACAGCCTGACGATTGCAACACCAAGCATCGTGAGGGGGCAGCCGTCCAGGCGTCACGCAGGTGACAAGGCCTTGGGGGGATGGTGGCGCGGCGGGGCCGCCGGTTAAAGCTCACGCCCCATGAACGTCCGCATCCCCGACGTCCTCCCCCACGAAGACGTGTTGGACTACGTGCAGCGCCTGCGCGGCGGCTTCGATGCGCGGCTGTATCAGCAGGTGTTGGGCGCGGCGAATGCGTTCAAGGAAGGCGACGAGGCCATTGGCGTCGCGGCGGCGGACGAGGAGTCGCGGCGCAACGCGCGGACCCTGTTGTCTCGCACGCGGCTGGACGACCTGCACGCGCATCCTCCGTTCGAGGACCGGCTGTATGTCTTCAACCTGGAGGCGTGGGACGCGGCGCGCTGGAAGCGCGTGGCGGATTGGACGCTGGGCCGGCTCAAGGGCTTCCTGCTCACCGCGCCGGAGCCCCAGGTGCATGACGCACTGGACGGGCTGCCCAGTGACGTCATCGCGTGCGTCGTGAAGTTGATGAGCGACGCGGAGCTGAAGACAGTCGGTGGGCGCATCTTCCATCCGTTGCCGGGCAGCCGAGTGGGCGCGAAGGGCTACCTGGGCGCTCGGCTTCAGCCCAACTCACCCACGGATCATCCCGAGGAGATCCGCTGGCAGGTGTTCAACGGGTGGTCCTTCGCGGTGGGCGACGTGGTGCTGGGGACCAACCCGGTGTCGTCGGACGTCACGTCGGTGGCCGCGGTGGAGTCCGCGCTGCACGACGTGCTGGTGACGTTCGGGTTGGAGGAGGTGATACCCCACTGCGTGCTCGCGCACATCGACGTGCAGGCGCAGGTGGAGGCGATGCGGCCGGGCACCACGGGCATCTGGTTCCAGAGCCTGGGTGGGAACGAAGCGGCCAACCGCACCTTCGACGTGACGCTGGAGAAGATGGTGGCGCACGCGGCGGCGCGCACCGGGCGCTGGGGCCTGTACTTCGAGACGGGGCAGGGCGCGGACGCGACGAACGGGCACCACCACGGCACGGACATGCTCATCCACGAGTCGCGCAAGTACGGCTTCGCGCGAGCGCTCAAGCGCCGCGTGGCCCTGGCGCAGGTGGGCGCGGGGCGGGACGCGGCGCCGTGGGTGCACGTCAACGACGTGGCGGGCTTCATTGGCCCGGAGGTGTTCCGCACGCGCGAGCAGCTGGTGCGCTGCTGCCTGGAAGACATCGTGATGGGCAAGCTGCACGGCCTCACGCTGGGCCTGGACGTGTGCTCCACGCTGCACATGGACGTCACGCTGGATGACCTGGGCTGGTGCCAGGAGCAGCTCGCGGAGGCCGGGCCCGCGTACCTGATGGCGCTGCCCACTCGGAATGATCCGATGCTCAGCTACCTCACCACGTCCTTCCAGGACCACGTGCGGCTGCGCGAGCGGTACGGCCTGAAGGTGGATGACCGGATGTGGGCGTTCTTCCAGCGCCTGGGTGTCATCGACGCGGACGGCCGGCCCACGAAGCACTTCGGCGACCCGGCCCACGTCTACGTGCACTACCGCCGCCACAAGGGCGACACGCGGACGGAGGCGGAGCTGCGCGTGGAGGCGGAGGCGAAGATGGCGGAGGTGCGTGCCCGGGGCGTGCCGCTGGCGGTGGGGCATGGCGAGGCGCCCTGGACGCTGGAGCCCTCGCTGGAGCGGGAGGTGCGCGGCCTCTACGACGACGGCAAGGTAGGGCTGTGGTCGGAGCTGTCCGACGCGGCGGTGGAGGCCCTGCCGGGCGCGGTGCGGCTGCGGACGCGCTCCGAGGACCGGCGCGACTACATCCTGCACCCGCCGTCTGGCGAGTCGCTGGACGAGTCCTCGGAGGCGACGGTGCGCGCGCTGCGGGAGCGGCACGCGGGCCGGTACGACGCGCAGGTGGTCGTGTCGGACGGGCTGGATCCGCGGTCGCTGATGGACGAGGGCCACCTGACGCCGTTCCTGGCGCGGCTTCGCGCGGAGCTGGAGGCGACGGGCTGGAGGGTGGCGCCGGAGGTGCTGGTGGTGAAGCACGGCCGGGTGCGCGCGGGCTACCAGGTGGGCCACCTGCTGTTCGGCGCGGAAGGGGACCTGCGTCCGCGCGCCCTGGTGCATGTGATTGGCGAACGCCCCGGCTCCGGGCACCACGCCTTCTCCGCGTACCTCACCGTGCCGGACGCGGACACCTGGGCGAAGCCGGGCGCGGTGGACCACGACCGCACCCGGCTCATCGCCGGAATCTCGGACACCAGCATCCGGCCGGAGGACGCCGCCGTGGAGTCAGCGCGGATCCTCGCGGAGACGCGGACTTCCACCGCCCCCGTGGTGTCGGGGGTGGCCTAGCAGCCGATGCTGTCTGCATTCAACGGCTCAGCACTCCTGGATGTACTCCGAGTAGACTGACCGGCCGCCCCAGTAGTAGAGCCCTCCGCAATAGCACCCATACTCACCAATGAGCTGGGTGTGCGCGGCGTCGCTGTAGTACCGGTACAGGTTCGCGTTCGGCTCGTTGGAACAGTCCGGCAGCGGCGCCTCCTGCGTGGCCAGGTTCGGCTCGGACTCCTGCTCCATGGGACCGCCACAGCCCACCGCCATCGCCAACAGACCGCCCATCAGAAACGTGCGCATGTGTCCTCCGTGAGGGGGCACAAACCATACGCGGTTTACGTCAGACAATGCTTCAGCGCACCGCGGCGATGCTTGCCGCGGTGCGCACGCCACCCACCGCGGTGGCCAGCGTGCTCTGCCCCGGGAACACGGAGTCCCCCACGAGCCACAAGCCACGCTGCGCCTGGAACGGTCCCAGGATGCGGTAATTGTCCAGCCCCGCGCGCCGGGGAACGCCGCCCACCGCGCCGGCCTCTCGCAACGTGAAGCGCTGGAACGTGCGCGGCGACGCCGTCATGACGTGCACGACGTTGGCCATCCACTCCGGGAGCAGCGCGTCCAGGTTCTCGCGCATGCGCGCATGGAGCCCGGCGAACCAAGGCGCCTGTTCCTCCGGCGTCATGCCCACGAGCTTCTTCAACGACACGTGCGTGGACACCGTCACCGTGCGCTGTCCCGGCCGCGCCCGTCCTTCGTCCGACGCTCCGCTTACTGAGGCGAAGAGGTGGTTGCCTTCGATGAACGGTGCCTGCTCATCGCGCACCAGTTCGAAGTGATGCGCGCTGGCGGAGTCACCTTCGGGAGGCCGCACCACGAGATAGAGCATCGCCGCGCCCCAGCCGTCGTCCACGCGCTCCGCGAGCGCATCCACCCGGGGCATCCGCCCCACCGGAACCTCCAGCAGCGTGCGCAGCCCTTGAGGCAATACGTTGGCCACCACATGCCGGGCGAGCAGCTCACCCCTGCGCGCCGTCACCCGCCAGCCCCCATCCACCGGAGTCACCGCGCGCACCCGGTTCGCCATGAACACGTCACCGCCCCGGGCCGAAATGGCCTTCGTCAGCGCCGTCGCCAGCCGGCCGATGCCGCCCCGGACATGGCCCGTGCCGCGCCAGTAGTAGTCCATCGCCGCGAACGCGAACGGCGCCTCCGCCTCCGCCGCGGGGCACTGCACGGTGATTTGACAGAGCGCATCCAGGTACGTGCGCAGCGGCGTGAAGCCCTCCAGCCCGTGATGCGCGAGCACCGCGCCCAGCGGGCGGCCCAGCCACCGCGCCAGCGGCGCGTACGACCACGCGCGCCCCGCGTGCCGCATCAGCGTCTTCAGGTTCAACGGCGGCAACAGCTCCGGGTCATCGAACAGCGGCCACAGCGCACCGGCCACCTGTCCCTGCAACTCGAAGAAGCGCCGCACGCCTCGCACGGGCGCTCCAGGCAGCGCACAGAGTTCCGCGATGAGCCGGTCCCGGTCGCGGTGCACCGGCAACCGCATCCCCGGGGTTCGCAGCTCCACCAGGGGATCCAACCAGTCCACCGTCACGTCCAGCGCATGCTCGCGGATCCACCGGCCGAAGATCTGATGCTCACCGAAGCCGGAGAACAGCGTGGCGTCGGATTCGAAGCCGTAGCCACCACGCCGGAAGGTGCTCGCGCAGCCGCCCGGGTAGTTGAGCCCTTCGCACAGCGCCACCCGGGCGCCCCGGCGGCACAACTCCAGCGCCGTACCCAGGCCCCCGAAGCCCGCACCCACCACCACCGCGTCGTACCAGGTGTCCGCCATGGCTCGAGTGAAAGGACCGGCACCGGAAGCGGGCCGGGGGAGACCCGCTCCTTCCGGTGCCGGTATCGCGCACATGGCCAGGCGCGACGGGAGTCTCCTAACGGGCCCGCACTCCCGCCGCGATTCTTTTCCCCACTCGAGGGGGAGACAGGCGGCCAGCCGCTTCCACTGGCGGACACCCGCCCCTGCTACCGGGGCATCTTCAGCCTGATGTTGAACGTGTACGACACGTTCACCGGACGGCCCTGGAAGGTCAGAGGCTGATACGTCCGCGAGTAGAGGGACTCCAACACCGCGTCATTCATGAACGGCAGGCCCTTGATGATGCGGCAGTCGCGCACCCGGCCCTCCGTGGTGATGACGCACTTCGCGATGATCATCCCCTCCACGCCCGCGCGCTGCGCATCGAGCGTGTAGCTGAACTGCGAACCACTCAGCATCTTCGGGGGCGTCATCCCACCCTGGAAGGGCAGCACGTCCGTGCCCGTGGGCGCGGTCGGCACGAGGCTCGCCACGGCGAGCGCGCCGATGGGGCTGGTGCTGTTCGGATCCCCGTTCGGGTCACCCACCGGACCGGTCTCGCCCGTGCCCGTCGCGTCGGTGGTGGCCGCCGCGTCCGCGATGGTCGTCGGCTCCGGATCCGGCGTCGCCTCCGGCGGATCCGCGGGCAGCGGCTTCGGGTTCAGCGGGATGCGGTCCGTGCGCGGCTTGGGCTTCGGCTTCGGTGCGGTCGTCGTGGCCGGCTTCGGCTGCACGGCCTGCTTCGTCCCCAGCTGGATGGTAGGCGGACGGAAGACGAGGTCCCCGAGCGGCTTCTCGACGATCTCGGGCGCGCGGCCGGAGATGAAGAACACCAGGCCCAGGAGCCCCGCGTGCACTCCGATGGACACCCACGCGCCCGTGCCGAACCGTCCCGAGCGCACTCCCCGCCGTTCGATGACCGACTCAAACATCTGACCCGCCTCCTGTTCGGGGCGGACGCTCCAGGCGTCCCGTCCCCACAAGATGCAAGGTACGAAGTCCCGCCAGTCGAAAGGCCGACGGGGCTCCATGTGTTGGTCATGGTTGCGTCATGACGGGCCGCCGCCCAGGACCTCCATGCGGTAGCCCACGCCGCGCAGCGTGTGGATGGTGAAGCCGGACGTGCTCGTCCACCCGAGCTTCTTCTTCAGGTTCGACACGAAGTTGTCCACCGTGCGCGGATCCACCACGACGTCGCGGCCCCACACCGCGTCCAGGATTTCGCCCCGGGGCAGGGCGCGGTCGCGGTGGCGCAAGAGGAACGCCAGCAGGTCGAACTCCGTGCGCGTCAGGTCCACTTCACTGCCGTCCGCCCGCAGCACCGCGCGGCGGCCCAGGTCCAGCGTGAAGGCGCCAAAGGTCACCACCTGCGGCGGCGCCGTGCCCGCGCGGCGCACCAGCGCCTGCACACGCGCGAGCAGCTCTCGCAGCCGGTAGGGCTTGGTGAGGTAGTCCTGCGCGCCGGCCTCGAAGCCGCGCACCAGGTCGTCCTCCAGCGAGCGCGCGGTGAGCATCAGCACCATGCTCTTCACGCCCTCCGCGCGCAGGCGGCGGCAGAAGCTGTAGCCGTCCTCGCCCGGCAGCATCACGTCCAGGATGAGCAGGTCGAACACCCGCGACTCCAGGTGCGGCGCGGCGTCCTTCGCGGACGGGGCGTCCGTCACGTCGTAGCCTTCGTCGCGCAGGTTGTCGCGCAGGCCCATGCGCAGGTTGGCGTCGTCCTCGACGATGAGGATGGTGGGGCGGGTGGTGGAGCCTGGCGTCTGCGTCGTCATCGGCGCGTCTCGGGAAAGGTCAGGGCGAAGGTCGTGCCTTCGGGACCGGAGGAGGCCACCTGGATGCTGCCCTGGTGCAGGCCCATGATTCTGCGGCACAGCGCCAGCCCCAGGCCACTTCCATGCACTTCCGGCCCGGGCGTTGTCAGACGGTAGAAGTCCTGGAACACGCGCTCCCATTCCTCCGGGGGAATGCCCACCCCGTTGTCGCTGAAGAGCACCGTGGCGCCAAAGCCCGGCTGCGGATAGGCGCGCACCGTAAGGACCACCGGGCTTCGCAGGTTGTAGAGACAGGCGTTGCGGCCCAGGTTGGCGAAGAGCATCCGCACGAGCGACGCGTCCGCGTCCAGCTCCACGTCCCCCACGTCCGAGCTCAGCTCCACCGGCACGGTGACGGCGTCCATCAGGTCGTCGCGCAGGTTGCCCACCGCCTCCTCCAGCCGCACGCGCGCGGGCCTGAGCGCCCATCGCCCCTTGTCGATGCGGTTGAAGGACAGGATGTTCTCCACCAGGAAGTGCAGCCCCTCCGCCGCGCGCACGATGCGGGTGGGGTAGTCCCCCGCCTCCGGACTCTTGCCCAGCCGGCGCTCCAGCGTCTCCCCCAACAAGCGGATGGACGCGAGCGGCGTGCGCAGTTCGTGGGACACGGTGGAGACGAAGTCGCTCTTGAGCTCCACGAAGCGGTACTTGCGCTGCTGGGCCACCACCGCCAGCGCCGCGATGGCCGACGCGAGCGCGCCGCATGCCGCGACGAGCAGCGTCTTCAGGCCGTACCGCGCCTCGATGTCCGCCTCCGCCGCGGCCCAGCCGGGCGTGGCCACCTCCAGCCCCGGATGCTTCAGGGGCCGCGCCACGCCGCCGGGCCCCAGCCGCACCTGGCCATCCCGGGGGATGAGGTTGCGCCCGCGCAGCTCCTGCGTCAGGTCCGACAGCAGCGCGCCCATGTCCACGGCCAGCCCGTGCACCTGCTCGGCCGCGGGCTCCACGTACCATTGCTCCGCGAGCAGCGTGGGGCCGTCCAGCGGCTCCGGCAGCACCAGGGCGCCCGCGCCGGCCTCCTGCACGCGCGCCACGAAGGCTTCGGACGGCTCCGACAGGGTGCGGCTCAGCGCCACGATGCGCGCCTGGAGGAAGTTGAAGTCCGGCTGCGTGAGCTGGGACCGGGCGCGCAGCAGGTTGCGCTGCAGGCCCGCGTCCCGCGCCATGCCGCCCAGCTCCTCCGGAAGGCCTTCGCGCACCAGCGCCCGGATGAGGGGCTGCGTGTCCTCGCCGCGTTGCAGGTACTCCACCATCAGCAGGGTGAAGGGCAGCTCCTGATCCGCCGGCAGCGGGTGCGCCGCGTGGTAGCGCAGCAGGGACTCCACCGCCGCGTCCTTGCGCGCCTCGCTGCCGGAGGCCAGCGCGGCCTCCGTCGCGCGCAGCCGGGCCAGCCGCTCCTGGTAGGGCGAGGGGGCCTGACCGTCCCCCAGCGCGTGCGCCAGTATCGTGTAGTTGGCCTGGGCCGGGACGTCCGCGCCCTCCCGGGGCCAGTCCACGCGCGGCAGGAACTGGTGGCCGCGGAAGAGCAGGTAGTAGCCCTCGGCGGGCAGCAGCGGGTCGCCCACGGCCGCGTTGAGCTTCGGCAGGTGGGTCTTCATCATCTGCGCGAGCGCGGTGCGCAGCGACTCGGCCGCCAGCTGCTCCAGGGCAATGCGCCGCGAGCGCACCTGGGCGCGCGCGTCCTCACGCTCCTGGGTGAAGATGCGCTGGAGGCTCACCAGCCCCCATCCGAGGGCCAGCAGTCCGCAACCCAGGGCGAGCAATGTGGGGAGGAGTCGGCGCAGCATTCGCGTCCCGCGGGACTGTAGCAGTGTCGACAGGTTTGCGGGCCTGGAGCCTCCAGGGTGAATAAAGTGGGGGAAGCCCGCGTCCCCTCGGGTGTCTGAAGATCGGAGACGGAGTCATGGGTTCTCGATGGTGGATGGGTTTGATTGTCGGCCTGGCGACCCAGGGGGCGTTCGCGCAGACCTCGCCGGTCGCCGCGGATGACTGGGGTGATGACGGTTACGCCCAGCAGTCCAACGCGGATGACTCCGGGCCCATCGCGCCCTCGCCGCCCCCCGACCTGCCCGCCGAGTCACCGACCCCCCGGCCCTATGCCGGCGCGGTCTGGACGTCCGGGCACTGGTACTGGGACGGCGACAACTGGCAGTTCAAGTCCGGCGGCTGGGTGGAGCGCATGCCCGGCTACCAGTACGTCAACGGCTACTGGGCGCAGGACGATGACGTCTGGCGCTGGGTGTCCGGCGGCTGGGCCCAGGAGGGCTCCACCGAGGTGGAGATCCCCGTGGAGGTCGCCAGCGAGGACGTGACGGCCACCCAGGCGCCTCCGGCCCTGCGCGTGGAGTCGCCGCCCCCCGCGCCGGCCGTGGGCTACACGTGGGCGCCGGGCTACTGGTACTGGGGCGCCAACGGCTACGAGTGGGTCTCCGGCTCGTGGATGGAGCCGCCGCGTCCGGGCCTGGTGTTCGTGTCGCCGCACTGGGTGCGCCGCGGCCCGTCCTGGGCGTTCGTGGGCGGTGGCTGGGGCTGGAATGGCTCGGTGCGCGTCGTCGTCCCGGTCTACCGCCACGCGCACATCTCGTTCTCCTTCGGCCGTCCGAACCCGTTCCTGCGCACGTGGTACCGGTACCCGGGCGTGTCGTGGCGCTACTACGGCTACGGGCACAGCCGCTACCGCCCGGGCGGCTACCACTACTCGCGCCCGGGGCCGTACCGGTACAACAGCCCGCGCATGCATGACGCTTCGCCCGGGCGCTACACGTCCAACGGCGGCCGGGGCAACAGCCGTCCCGGGCCCTACCGTCCGCAGGGCAGCGGCGTCCACTCGTCGAACAACGGCAACGGCGGCAACAGCGGCGGCTGGGGTGGCACGCGCGGCCCGCCTCCCGGTGGGCGCGGCACGAGCGGCGGCGGGCACCCGTCCAGCGGCGGCAACAGCGGTTGGAATGGCGGCTCCAGCCCCGGGCGTCCGTCGTCGGGTGGCGGCTCCAGCCCCGGGCGTCCGTCGTCGGGTGGCGGGGGACGCTCCTCGTCCAGCAACGGCAGCGGTTGGGGCGGCGGCAGCTCCGGCCGCGTCCAGCAGACCGGCGGCGGGTCCTCCAGCAGCAACAGCGGCGGTTGGGGTGGCGGCAGCTCCGGCCGCGGCGGTGGCTCCTCCTCGCGCGGCTCCAGCGGCGGTGCGTCTCACGGTTCCAGCCGCGGCGGTGGCAATGGCGGCGGCTGGGGTGGCAACTCCGGCGGTGGCCACGGCGGTGGTGGCCATCGCTGAGTGAAGTGACGGCGGATGGGCCGGGTCAGACCTCGACCTGGCCCATCAGCCACGTCCCCAGCTCTCCCAGCTCGCGCTCCTGCGAGGGGTGACGGGCGCGGACCTCGGCGACGGCCTGCTGCATCCCGTCGCGGCTGTGCGGCTTGCCGGTGATTGCCGTCTGCAGGTCCTGCACGAGGTCCGGGTAGAGCGCATCCGAGAAGACCTGCGCGCGGGTGACGTGTCCGTTCTCCGCGTCGACGTGGACCTCGAAGAAGCCCCACGACAGGTACTCCACCATCTGGTGGCTGAAGCGGGGCGCGTTGCCGAAGCGCCAGTCCCATGACGCGTAGTGATCGAAGGTGCGCTTGAGCGACGGCTGGCCCTCCAGGAACGAGGGCTCCAGGAGCTCCGGCTCCGCGGTGGCGCCGTGGAAGTCGCAGAAGGCGCCAATCATCGCCTTCACCAGCGACTCATGGGAGGCCTCCGGCTGGAGGTCGCGGATGTTCATCACGCGCGAGCGCACCGACGCGCTGCCCTTGGACTCCAGCTTCTTCGGGTGCGGCGTGAGGTAGTTGGCCAGCCGCGACAGGTTGGCGTGGATGAGGAACGTGCCGTGGTGGAAGGCGCGGTCCTTCGTCTCGCGGTACGCGCTGCCGCTGATCTTCCGGGGGCCGTCCTCCAGCGGAATCACCAGGTCGTTGCGCCCGGACGCCTGCGCCGTCACGCCCAGCCGCGACAGCGCGTCCAGCAGGATGGTGACGTTCGCCGTCTTGTTGTAGCCCTCCTTCGCGGACAGGAACGTGAAGCAGGTGTTGCCCAGGTCGTGGAACACCGCGCCGCCGCCGCTGGTGCGCCGCGCGAGGAAGACCTGGTCCTCCTCCATGCGGGAGAGGTTGCACTCGGACCACGGGTTCTGGTTGCGGCCGATGACGACCGTGTTGTCGTTGCGCCAGAGGAAGAGCGTCTGGGTGGAGGGATCCAGCTCGCGGAAGATCCAGTCCTCGGTCGCGAGGTTGAACCAGGGGTTGTACGTCTCCGACAGCAGGATGCGGACGCGCGGGGCTTGAGACATGGGCCCGGAGCATAACCGCCCGCCACGTGCTTGCAGGGACTTGCGCCGTCCCGCGCAGGACATCCGCCCCGTCCCGGGGGCAATGGCCGTGGAGGGGCCCCCTCCGGAAGACTCCGGCGCGTGTCGGGCGCGGAATGCAGGTGCGCGCCAGGGGGCGGCCATGCGTGGAGTGTTTTCCCTGTCGCGTCCGCGAGCGAGCGGTCCGGTGGTGTTGTGGGGCGGGGCGCAGCCGTCCGGCAGCCTCAAGTACCTCACCTTCGCGCGCTACCTGGCCGCGATGCCGCCGGGCTCGCGCGGGCTGGTGGAGCTGTCCGGCGCGTCGAGCGCGCTGGCGCTGGACCTCCTGGGCCGCGAGCGGGGCCTGCCCACGGTGGCGCTGACGGACGCGGCGGGCGCGACGTACCTGCGCGCCCACGGCTTCCAGGGGCAGGTGCGGCAGGTGGACTCGATGGCGGACATGTTCCACCAGGCCCAGTCCCTGGAGCGCGAGGGCTGGTCCTGGCCCCGGCAGCTCACCAACCGGGCGCTGGTGGCGTGCGTGGAGGCCTGGGCGTCGGGGCTGCGCGCGCAGGTGCGCGAGCGCTTCCCCACGGTGCGGCACGTGGTGTGTGGCTTCGGCACGGGCGCGACGCTGGTGGGCCTGACGCGCGTCTTCATGGCCGGTGGCTTCACCGTCACCGGCCTGCAGCCCGCGCCCGGCAATTCGATGCCCGGCTGGCGCACGTGGGGGGCCCAGAACCTGGGCGCGGAGGACCTGTTCTTCGAACACCAGCCGCGCATGCTCCTGGCCACGGCCGCCCCCGCGCCGGATGCCTTCACCGCGCTCCTGGACTGGGCGCGCCGGCAGCCGAATCCCGAGCGGGTGCTCGTCATCGCGCACAACGCCCGGGAACCGGACTCCGCCCGCGCCTGAGGTGCCGCGCGCCTACCGGTGCGCCGCTTCGATTCGCGCCCGCACGGCGGCCACTCCGTCGCGCGGGTACGCGGGCACGTGGGACAGCTCGCGCTCGGCCAGTCGCAGGAGCGTGCGCGCGAGGCCGGGCGTATCGCCCTCCATGGCTCGCGCCAGCTCACCGCCGGTCTCCGGATACACGCGCTCCACGCGCCGCACCGGATCCAACCCGTCCAGCAGCGAAGCAGCAGGGGCGGGGACATGGCGCGCGAGCAGCAGGCAGAACAGGCGCACCGCTTCGTGGAGCCGTGAGCGTCCGCTGAGCCCTTCGCCGCGCGCGTGGCGCCCCACGCCCACCAGCACCTGCGTGAGCCACTGCCCGAACAGCCACGCGTCGTCCGGGGCCGTGCGCTGGAGCTCCACCGCCGTGTCCCGCGCGCGCTCGTTCATGCGCTCCGTCACGCCGCCCTTGTCCAGCAGCACGCGGTAGCGGTTGACGCGCGCGAACGACAGCTCCTCCAGGTCGAACACCGCGAACTCCAGCAGGTGCCCGTCGCGGTACACGACCTTGAGGCCATGCGCCGTCTCGCGGAACGCCAGCGCCACGTCCTCCGCGCGGGGCAGCCAGCCGCGCTCCTGTCTCAATGTTTCAGCGTGTCCGGGCCAGGCGACGACGAAGAAGTCATGGTCGCTGAAGTCATCCGGCGCGTAGTCGCGCGCCGCCATCGAGCCCAGCGCCACGAGCCCGCGGAACCGGCCGTCCGCGTCAGCCCTGCGCGTCAATTCCGTGGTGAAGGCCTGATAGGCGGCGGTGTCCAAGCGAGTGCTCCTCGGGAAGGGCCCGCATGCTGCCACTTTTCATGACGCAACGGGTCGCAGAGGGAAGGGCCGCAAACGCATGCGTCTGTCTTGACCCGGAGCTGACATGCTTTTCGGTTAATTCTGAGGTTGGCTTGATTTTTATCAGTGTCTCGCTTTATGGGCTGATTCGCGGGTCAATCCCTTCGATGATCCGCCCTCCCCAATCAGGAGCCTGTATGCGAAACGCCGTCCGGACCCTCGTTCTGACTGTCGCGGTTCTTGCCCTCTGGGCGCAGCCCGCCCGCGCGGATACGTACACGCAGACGAAGTACCCCATCGTGCTGGCGCACGGCATGGCGGGTTTTGATTCGCTGTTCGGGGTGCTCGACTACTTCTACGGCATCGAGTCGACGCTGAAGTCGGGCGGCGCGAAGGTCTACATCACGCACGTTCCGCAGTTCAACACGAGCGAGGCGCGCGGCGAGGCGCTGCTGGCGCAGGTGCAGGACGTGCTCGCGCGTTCGGGCGCGAAGAAGGTGAACCTGATTGGCCACAGCCACGGCGGCCTGGACGTGCGCTACGTGGCGGCGGTGCGGCCGGACCTGGTGGCGTCCGTGACGACGGTGGGCTCTCCGCACAAGGGCGCGGACCTGGCCACCTACCTGCGCTCGAACATCAAGGGCGGTTCGTTCACGGAGAGCGTGCTGTCGTACTTCGCGAACAACCTGGGCATGGTGCTGGGCCTGCTGTCCGGCAAGACGCAGCCGCAGGACGCGATTGGCGCGCTGTCTGCGCTGTCCGCTTCGGGCGCGGCCACGTACAACGCGAAGTTCCCGGCGGGTCTGCCCACCACCTCGTGCGGCACTGGCGCGGCGACGGGCACGCAGGGGCAGCGCTACTACTCCTGGTCCGGCACGGATCCCTTCACCAACGTCTTCGACGCGTCCGACTACGCGATGAAGCTGTCGTCCTTCTTCTACAGCGAGGCCAACGACGGCCTCGTGGGCCGCTGCAGCTCGCGCTTCGGCACGGTCATCCGTGACAACTACGACATGAATCACCTGGACGAAGTGAACCAGGTGCTGGGCCTCACCGCGTTCTTCACCGACCCGAAGTCCGTGTTCCGCACCCAGGCGAACCGCCTGAAGACCGCGGGCCTGTAATCCGCTCCAGGAGCGCCCCGCCATGAAGAGCCGCGCCGTCATTCTCGTGGTCGCGCTGTGCGCCCTCCTGGGGGCCGGTGTCTTCTCGTGGTGGAAGGTCCGGGCGGAGGATGCGCCCGGACCCGCTGTCCCGCCGTCCGCCGTTCAAGTCGCCCAGGGGCCGAAGCCGCTGGGGACGCCTTCCGCTGTTCCCGGTGCCGCCGCGACGCCGAGCCCGGCTCCGCAGGCTGGCTCGCCGCTGCCGCCGCTGCCCGGTTCGCTGAAGGACACGGAGGAGGATGGCGCGGTGCTGGTGGACGCGTCCGGGCACTTGGTGCCGAACGCGGACCTGCGCCGGTTCTTCAACTACTACCTGTCCGCCACGGGCGAGGAGCCCGCGTCGCTCATCCGCGAGCGCATCCTCACTGCGCTGCGGGCGAAGAAGCTGCCTGCCGCCGCCATGGACGAAGCGGTGCAGGTGCTGGATGACTACCTGGCCTATCTGGAGGGGGCGCGGGGGCTGGCGTCAAAGGGCTCCGCGGCCACGATGGATACCGCCGAGCGCCTGGAGTCCCTGCGCAAGCTGCGCCGGGAGCACCTGGGCGGCGCGGCCGACGGCCTCTTCGGGCAGGAGGAGGCGGTGGACGCGGTCGCCGTGGAGCGGCTGAAGCTGATGCAGGACGCGTCGCTGACGAGGGAGGAGCGCGAGCAGCGCATGGCGGCCCTGGAGGAGCGGCTGCCTCCGGACGTGCGCGCCAGCCGCGAGGAGGCCGTGCGCCCGCTGCGGCAGCAGGCCGTGGAGCAGGAGCTGCTGGCGGGGGGCGCGACGGCGGAGGACCTGCACCAGCACCGGCTGTCCACCGTGGGGCCGGAGGCCACCGAGCGGTTGGAGGCGCTGGACGCGGAGCGTGCGCAGTGGAAGCAGCGGCTGGCGGACTTCCGCGCGAAGCGCGCGGCGCTGGGCCAGAGCGAACCGGACCCTGCCCGGCGTCAGGCCGCGGTGCAGCGGCTCTTGTTCGACTCGTTCACCCCGGAGGAGCGCCTCCGGGTGGAGGCCGCGGACAGCATCGAAGCGGCCTCCGGTTCCGGAGGCGGGTGAAGCGCTTCAGGAGATCTTGAAGGGCTTCAGCTCGCTGACCTCTTCGAGCAGCAGCGGCTGCGCGTGGAGGTACGCGGTGGTGCGGCGCTTCTGGTCGATGTCGTCGTAGACGCGCTGGATCTGCTGCGGCGTGAGGCCCATCTCCGGGGAGACCTCCTCGGGCGTGATGCCGTGGTTCTTCGCCCAGAGGATGAGGTCCAGCTGCGAGTAGTGCACGGAGAAGTAGAAGTCCTCCTGCGACTGCTCCAGGCTGAACGTGTCCGTGGTGGGCTCGCGGTTGAGGATGCCGTCGATGACGCCCAGGTGCCGCGCGAGCTTGTACGTCTGCGTCTTGTAGAGGCTGGCGATGGGCTTCACGTCCGCGGAGCCGTCGCCCAGCTTCACGAAGAAGCCCTGATCATACTCCAGGCGGTTGGGCGTGCCGGACGCGGCGAAGTTCAGCCGGTCCGCGTGGAAGTACTCCATCATCTTGCGCGCGCGCTGCTTGAAGTTGGTGGCGGCGACGATCTGCACGTAGGCCTGGGGCGTGAGGCGGAAGCGCTGCTCCTGCCCGTCCACCTGCACCACCACGTAGAAGACGTTGAGGGCGTCCGTGTTGAGCCGGTCGCCGTGCATGACGATCTTCCACTTCATGTCCGGCTGGAACGCGGGGAACACGGAGCGCACGGCCGCGTCGCGCTGCGAATAGCACCCGGCGGCATCCAGCATGGGCGCGATGTCGTGCAGCGTGTACTGGATGCCCAGCTTCTCGCAGAGCTCGCGGCCCAGCTTGGAGGACAGGCCGCTGGAGTCGCGCTCCGGCAGGAGCAGGCCGAAGACGCGGTCCGGTCCCAGCGCGCGCACCGCCAGCGCGGCGACGCACGCGGAGTCGATGCCGCCGGAGACGGCGACCACCAGTCCGCGCTTGCGCAGCTTCTTGAGGACGGCCTCCTTGAGCCCGTCGGACAGCGACGCGGCCTTGGCCTCCCAGTCCAGTTCCAGCACCTGCTTGGAGAACTTCATCGTCACGACGACCTCGATTCAGGAGAAGAGAGTGAAGACAGCACGCGCGTGCGCAGGTCGGCCTTGAGCACCTTGCCGGTGGGCCCGCGAGGGAGCGCGTCGGTGAACAGCACGTGGCGTGGCACCTTGTGGGCCGGGAGCGCCTCGCGGCAGAAGCGGCGGAGGTCGTCCTCCTTCGTGGTGGTGCCGGGGTGGAGGACCACGGCGGCGCACGCGGCCTCGCCGCCCAGGTCGTCCGGCACGCCCACCACGGCGACCTCCAGCACGGCCGGGTGGCGCGCGAGGACGTGCTCCATCTCCGCGGGGCTCACCCGGTGGCCGCCGACCTTGAGGATCTCCTTCGCGCGGCCGACTAGGAAGAAGAAGCCGTCCGCGTCGCGCCACGCGAGGTCGCCGGTCCACAGCCAGCCGTCATGGAGGATGGCGGCCGTGTCGTCAGGAGCGTTGAGGTAGCCGGAGGTGACGTTGGCGCCCCTGGCCACGAGCTGGCCCACTTCACCGTCGGGCAGGGGTGTGGCGTCGTCACCGACCACGGCCAGCGTGACGCCGGGGATGCCCTGGCCGATGGAGCCCGCCTTGTCGGTGGCGCGCGAGGGCGGCAGGTAGGAGAGCCGCGCGGTGGCCTCCGTCTGGCCGTACATGACGAACAGCTCCGCCGGGTGGAAGGACTCGCGCGTCCAGCGCACGGTGTCCGGGGACATACCGCCGCCGGCCTGGGTGAGGTAGCGCAGCTTCAGGTTCGCGAGCGAGTCCGGTGCGGCCTGACGGCGCAGCAGCTCGAAGGTGAGGGGCACGCCCGCGAAGCCGGTGCAGGACTCGGTGGCCATGGCCTCCAGCACCACCTGCGGGTACATGAAGCGCGGATCCAGGAACACGGAGCCGCCCGCGAGCAGGTGCGTCTGGAGCACGCTCTTCCCGTAGCAGTAGTGCAGGGGAAGGATGAGCATGGCGCGGTCGCGCGGGGTGAGGCCCAGGTACTCCACGATGGAGCGCGTGTTCGCCGCGATGTTGGCGAACGTCTGCACGACGCCACGGGGCGTGCCCGTGCTGCCGGACGTGTAGACGATGGACGCGGGCGCATCCGGAGGCAGCGAGGGCAGGGCGGCCAGCGGCTCCAAGCTGGCCTCTGGATCCACCGCGCCGTCCTCCTGCAACCACGTGCACGGAGCGGGCTTCAGCAGTCCGACCATGCGCTCCGGAGGACGGGAGCCGTGGACGATGAAGAAGTGGGTGAGCTGCGAGCGTCCCGTCCAGCGCCGCGCGTCCTGACCGAAGATGACCGCGTGGCGGGCACCCGTCTGCGCGAGGATGCTGGTCAGGGAGTCCGCGCCCGTCTCACGGTCCAGCTCCACGGCGCAGGCACCCAGGGCCTGCACCGCGAGCCCCGCGACGGCCGCCGCGCAGCCCAGGGGCAGGGCAATGAGGACCCGAGCCCCGGGCTCCACGCCGGATGCACGCAGCTGTCCCGCGAGCGCCAGCATCCGTGCTTCGAGCTGGGAATAGCTGAGCCGCGCCCACGGAGAGTCCACCGCCGGCGCGTCCGGCGTCGCTGCCGCATGGCCACGAACCCATGACGGCGCGGTGTCCGCATGCGCGCTCACGCTCCCTCCCACTGCGCATGCGAGCGTGGCGCGGGCGTGCTCGCCACTTCGGTGCCTGAAGGCGTGCTCACGCGGCCTCCAACTGCACCGCGTCCACGTCCGCCTGGGGCACGGGCTTCGGCTTCAGGAAGTGATGCGCCAGCAACTGCGTGGACGCCACGGCGAACAAGGCCATGGTGTCCGCTTCGCTCTCCGCCGAGTTCGGCGCACGCAGCTTCGCGACCAGCCGCTCCACCTTGCGCGCGTCGAAGACGCCCGTCGCCGCCACCGCCTCCGGGGCCAGCAGCTCGCGCGCCCACGCCGGCGCATCCGGGCCCACCAGCGCTCCCGCGATGGGAGCACGGTACGGGAACTTGCTGCGCTCCAGGATGGACGCCGGCACCCGGCCCTTCGCGAAGCGCTTGAGCAGGTGCTTCTCATCCAGACCCCGGAGCCGCAGCCGCTCCGGCACGCGCGCGGCGAACTCCATCACGCCCGTGTCCAGGAACGGGAAGCGCCCCTCCACCGCGTTGCCCAGCAGCATGCGGTCGCCCTGCGCGGACAGGAGGTAGCCCGACAGCAACGTGCGCGCCTCCAGGTACTGCGCCCGCGCCAACGGCCGCCACTTCGCCACCGCGTCCGGCACCGTCGCGAGCACCGACGCCACCGGATCCTCGTCCGCCACCTTCGCGGCGAACTCCGGCGCGAGGAAGCGCAGGATGCGGCCGCTGTTGCCCCACCGCACCAGGTGCGAGAACCCCAGCGCGTCCGGCGTCTCCAGCCCCGTGCCGAAGAACTCGCGCAGCAGTTCCACGTTCTGCTGGCTCACCGACAGCGTCGGGTACAGCCGGCGCAAGAGCAGCGGCCGGTACTTCGAGCCCGGCTGGCGCGCCCAGAACTGGCGCACCTGCGTCTCCTTGAAGAGGTCGTAGCCGAGGAACATCTCGTCCGACCCTTCACCCGTCAGCACCACCTTGATGCCCTGGTCGCGCACCCACCCGGACAGCCGCAGGAACGGCGCGGGCGCGGAGCGCATCATCGCCTGCTCCGCGTGGAAGATGACGCCCGGCACCAGCGCGCCAATGTCACCGTCGCGCATCTCCACCACGCGGTGCTCGGTGCGCAGCTGCTCCGCCACCGTCGCCTGGTGCGTGCGCTCGTCGAACCGCGCGTGCGCGAAGCCCACGGAGAAGGTCCGCAGCGTCCCGCCCAGCTGCTCCTGCGCCAACGCGCACAGCAGGCTGGAGTCCAACCCACCCGACAGATACGCCGCCACCGGCACGTCCGCGCGCAGCCGCAGGCGCACCGCTCGGTCCAGCACCGCGCCCAACTCCTCCAACAGCCGGGGCGCCTCCGCTGCGTCCGGCGTCACCCCGAAGTCCAGGTCCCAGTAGCGCTGGAGCGTCAGCGCTCCATCGCGCCACTTCGCCACGTGCGCGGGCGGCAGCAGCGACACGCCCTCGAAGGACGTGCGCGGCGCCACCGGCGCCCAGAGCTGGAACGTCTGCTTGAGCCCCCGCGCGTCCAGCGCCGGCGCCACCAGACCTCCAGCGAAGAGCGCCTTCGCCTCCGACGCGAACGCCAGGTGCCCTTGCGGCAGGTGCGCGTAGAACAGCGGGCAGATGCCCACGCGGTCGCGCGACATCCACAGCGTGCGGTCGCGCGGATCCCACAGCGCGAAGGCCCACTGGCCCTCGAAGCGGCGCACGCAGTCGATGCCCCACGTGAGGAACGCCGCGAGGATGACCTCCGTGTCCGAGCGCGTGCGGAAGGCATACGCCCCCGACAGCTGCTCGCGCAGCTCCACGTGGTTGAAGATTTCGCCGTTGAAGACGACCGTGAGGCCGGTGGCCTCGTCGCGCATCGGCTGGTGACCGGAGGCCAGGTCGACGATGGACAGCCGCGCGTGCCCCAGCGCGGCGCCGTCCAGGAGCAGGGCCCGCTGCGCGTCCGGCCCCCGGTGCTTGATGCTGGCGGTCATGCGGCGCAGGCGGTCGGCGTGCTGCGCCGTGCCCGAAGCGTCACCCGCCGGGAAGGTGAACCCCGCGATGCCGCACATGGGCGTCTCAGCTCGCCTTCGCCAGCGACTGCTTGCGGTCCACGAAGGCCACCACGCGCGACAGCGAGTCCAGGTTCTCCGGCACCAGCTCCTTGTCGTCGAGCTTGATGTGGAACTCCGTCTCGATGAAGGCCACCAGCTCCATCATGCCCGTGGAGTCGATGAGGCCCTTGCGCAGGAACGAGTCGTCGTCCGCGAAGTCGTCCACGAAGAAGGTGTCGACGATGAAGGTGCGAAGCGTGTCACGCGTGCTCATGGGTTGGGTCCTGTCGTTGAAGCGAAAAATGGGGTGTGGAAGGGGATGCGGAAAAGAACGCGCCCGGCGCGTTTTGCTGAGCGCCGGGCGAAGCAAGCAAGCGGCCCGTCAGGTGCCCGTGGCGCCGCGGGCCACCAGGTCCAGGCTCATGCTGCGCGCCGGGTTGCCCATGGCGAGCGAATCCGGGGGCACGTCCTGCGAAACGATGCTGCCGGCGGACACCACCGACCGTGCACCGATGCGCACGCCGGGTAGCAGGATGGCGCCGTGGGCCACCCAGACGTCGTCCTCGATGATGATGGGGGCGATGCGCTGGCCGTCCCGGTCGCTCACGCGCACGAACGACGCGAACATGCACCGGTCGCCAATCTGCACCGACTCCCAGGCCTCCACCGACGCGCCGTAGTTGAACTGGGTCTCGTTGCCCACCAGCAGCCGCGCGTGCTCGTAGCAGACCACCGACGTGGGCAGCATGCCGCCCAGGAACGTCAGCTTGTCGCCCAGCTCCGCGTGGCCGTCGTTGCGCGCGGCCACCGGGCCATACGCCGCCACGTCCCGGCCCATGCGGAAGTCGCGGAACAGCCAGCGCGCCCGCGCCACGGCCACCACGCGCTCGGCGCGCGGAAGCACCTCCGTGCGCACCATCTGGAGGCCCGCGCGCGCCATCTGGAGCGCCTCGGCCCGGGAGGGGAGGGGAGGCTTCATCGCGCCACCTCGCGCCGCAGCACGCGGGCCGGAGCCCCACCCACCGTCACGCCCGGCGGGATGCGGCGGGAGATGACCGTGCCGGAGGCCACGCTCGCGCCCTTCTGCAGGTGCGTGCCCGGCAGCAGGATGGAGCGGCTGCCCACCGTGACGCCTTCCTCCACCACCAGCGGCACCGACTGCGGCCGCTCGTGCCGGTTGCCCCGGACCGGGTGGTACATGTTGTCCATCAGCTTGCACCACATGCCCAGGTGGCTGCGCGCGCCCACCGTCACGCATGACTGCGCTTCGATGGAGCTGCCTCCCTCGATGGTCACGTCGTCTTCAATCACGATGCGTCCCCCCCGCTGCGCGTGCAGCTCGATGGGCGCCATCCGCGCGTCGAACAGCACGCGGTCCCCCACCTGGATTTCACCCTCGCCGTGAATCCAGACGCGCCCCCAGACGGTGGGGGTGGCGCCCACGACTCCACAGCGGCGCAGCTTCAAACGCGCGACGGTCGGCCCCAGGCCGAGCAGCATCATCAACGGAACGCGCATGTCTCAGGGCCCGGCCTTCGCGGCGGCGGGCGCCTCGCGTGGGGTTTCCGGCAGGGCCGCCAGGAAGGTGACGAGCGCGGAGGCCACGCGCGCCTGCCCCTGCGCGTTGAGGTGCCCCCCGTCATCCGAGTAGGCCGGCACCATCGCCGGATATGCGCGGCCGTTGACCTCGTACGTCTCACGGGTGCCGTCCGGCTGCGACGACTCCAGCGCCGCCAGGTCGAACAGCGGCTCCTTGCCGCCGTAGGTCTGCCGCATCAGCGCGTTGAACGCCTCGCGCGACACGTTCTCCCCCACGCCGAACACCGCGCGCCCACGCAGCTCGTTGAACCACGCCTTCGCCCCGCGCTGCACCGTCGTCAGCGGCGCGGTGACGTGCACGAAGGTGACGCCCGGGTGGCGCGACTTCAGCCCCGCCAGCGTGGCGCGGTACTTCTCGAACAGTGACTTCGCGTCCGTGCTGGAGGTGAAGTCGATGTAGCAGAACTTCACCAGCGCCACGTCCACCTGCGTGGCGACGCCGCCGTCCAACAGCTGCTCGAAGTGCGCCAGCTTCGTCTCCGGCTGCTCGTTCTGGCCCACGAACGCGTGCGCCAGCGTGCCCCGCGGAATCGTGGCGCTCGCGTCCTTCACCTCCACGATGGCGGGCGCCTTCGCATTCGGCAGGCCCCGCACGCCGTCCAGGATGTTGCCGCCCACCGACTGGTGGCCGAAGAAGACCCGGCGGTGCGTCAGCCGCTCCAGGCCCGCGACCGTCGCGTCTGGCTTCACCTGGGCCGTGGCCGCGGCGTTCTGGGGCAGGGCCATCAGCAGCGCGCCGGGAAGCAGCAGCGCGCCCAATCGCGCGGGGAAGCCACGAATGTCTTGCATGTGTGAACCTTTAGACCTTTCAGGCTCCAAGCGTCAAAGGCCCCGGCGTCGCGGCTGGATGCATGCCTTCCAGGCCGCCACGCAGTGCGTAACAGAGGGTCGTGATTGCCCCGGAGTTGTGCGGGGAAAATCCGCTATTCGTGCTTCAGGCCGAAGAGCGAACGCAGCCTTCCGAGGATGCGGCCCGCCTCGGGCGAGTGGTCCGGCCCGCCACCCGCGGCCTGGGCCACGGCGCGCAGCTGGGTGCGGCGCTGGGCGAGGAGCGCGGAGAGCTGCCGGGCGAGGCCCGGGTAGTCGGAGAACAGGCGCGCGAAGGTGGGCCGGTCCAGCTCCAGCAGCACGGAGTCCTGGAGCGCCACCACCGTGGCGGCACGGGGCTCGCCGGTGAGCAGGGACATCTCCCCGATGTACTGGCCCGGGCCCAGCCGCGTGATTTCGGACTGGAGCGTGCCGGCGCGCACGCTGACCTCGCCGGAGGCCACGACGTAGAAGGTCCCGCCCTCGTCGCCCTCCTGGATGACGCGCTCGTTGCGGCCGAAGCGGCGCACCACCACCTCGCACTGCAGCCGCTCCACCTCCTCCGGGCCCAGCGGCGCGAAGAGGTCCACCTGACGCAAGAGGTCACGCACGGTCTCGTCCGCCAGCTCGCGGCGGCGCTGCTTCGTCTCGCGGCGCAGGGTCACCGTGCGCTGGGCGTGGGGCAGCTCCATGCCCTCGCGGCGCAGGCGGTACCACAGCCGCGTGTGCAGCTCCTCCTTCACGCTGTCCGACAGCGCGAAGTCGTTGAGGAACACGCGCACCATGTACTGCGTGTTGGACTCCGTGAAGCCCACCGTGCGCGCCAGCGGCGGCGGCTGAACGAGGACCTGGGGAATCTCCCGGGCCACCTCCAGCAGCGCCTGCTTCACCTGGTTGGGCGGCGCGTCCAGTGACACGCCCACCTGCACCTCGATGCCCACGGGCTCGCGGTGCTGGGTGAAGTTCTTCACGTGCTCCTTGCCCACCATGCTGTTGGGCAGGGTGATGACCTCGCGCCGGAAGTTGGCGATGCGGATGGAGCGCCACCCGATGTGCACCACCCGCCCGGTGTGCTCGCCAATGCGGATGAAGTCGCCCACCTCGAACGGCCGGTCCAGCTGCAGCGACAGGCCCGCGAAGAGGTTGCCCAGCGTCTCCTGGAGCGCCAGACCGATGACCACCGTCAGCACCGCGGTGGACGCGACCAGGCCCGCCAGGTCCAGGTCGAGCTGGCTCTGGAGGATGGGGACGGTGGCGAGCGCGTACAGCGTGAAGTCGATGACGTCGCGGAGAATCTTGGGCGTCGTCACCGGCGAGCGCATCCGCACCAGCTTCAGCGCGAACGCCACCGCGGCCCGGATGACGCCGTAGACGAACGTGAGCATCCAGCCCACGTTCACGAACTTGCGCAGGCCCTCCGGCGTCGAGGCCTCCGGCAGGAGGCGCGCCGCCAGCCGCAGCACCAGGAAGGCGAGCAGCATCCGCACCGCGCCCCGCAGGTCGTCGCGCAGGTCCGGGTCGCGGGTGGTCCGCTGGATGCCCAGCAGGAGCACCGTCAGGATGGAGCCCGCCAGCAGGGGGAGATAGCCTTCGAGGAAGTTCAACACGCCCGGCGAATCAGACCGGTGGCGCGCGCACGGGTCAAGGTGGCGGTTGACGGGTGGGCCCCGAGCGGGGATACACGCCCCCCATGACGCTTGCCTCGGTGCAGGGACAGTCCCGCGCGATGGACGCGCTCCAATCCGCCCTGCGGTCTGGCTCGGTGCATCACGCCTACCTGTTCGCCGGGCCCGAGGGGGTCGGCAAGGAGCTGGCCGCGGTGGGCCTGGCCCAGGCCCTCACCTGCCCGGAGGCCCCGGAGGTGGGCTGCGGCAAGTGCGCCAGCTGCGTGCGCCTGGCCAAGGGGCTGCACCCGGACGTCACCTGGGTGATGCCGGACGACGAGCGCGTGTCGCGAGGACTCGCGGGCCGCTCCGACTTCACCGGCACGCCCAGCCGTGAGCTGCGTGTGGAGCAGATAAGGCAGCTCCAGGAGCGCCTGGCGCTGCGCGGCCTGGAGTCCAAGCGCAAGGTGGCCATCCTGGTCAGCGCGGAGCAGATGAACGTCCAGGCGCAGAACGCGTTCCTCAAGACGCTGGAGGAGCCGCCCGCGGAGACCACCCTCATCCTGGTGGCGAGCGCCATGGACCGGCTGCTGCCCACCATCCGCAGCCGGTGCAGCAAGGTGTACTTCGGTCCGCTGCCGGTGGACCTGGTCGCTCGGCGCGTGCAGCAGGAGCGCAAGCTGGACGCGGACACCGCCGCCCTGGCCGCGGTGATGTCCGGCGGCAGCCTGGGCCGCGCGCTCGCGCTGGACGTGGACGCGCTGAAGGAGCGCAAGGACGTCCTCACCGCCTTTGAAGCCCTGAGCGGCAACGACATCCCGGCCCTGCTGCGCTTCGCGGAGGCGCACGGCGGCTCGCGCGAGGACGCGGACGCGGCGCTGGAGCTGCTCATCCTGTGGACGCGGGACGTGGCGCTCGCCAAGGCCGGGGCGCTGGAGTCGCTGGCGAACCGCGACCTGACGGCGCTGGCGGAGGACGCGGCGAAGCGCACGTCGGAGGCCGCGCTGCACCGGCGGCATTCGCTGCTGGAGTCAGCGCGCACGGCCATCGGCTCGCGCAACGGCGCGCCAAGGTTGCAGCTGGAGCGGCTGCTCATCGAACTGTGCGTGGAGGGCCGGTGAGCGCGGACATGGACGAGGTGCTGGCGGAGGTGAAGGGCGGCAAGGTGTGGCCGCTGTACCTCCTGTGGGGCGAGGAGTTCCTGGTCAGGAAGGGCGCCGACGAGCTGGTGAAGACGCTGGTGCCGGACGCCGCCATGGGGCTGAACCTCGCGGTGCTGGACGCGGCCTCCCCGCGCGAGGTGGCGCAGGAATTGGCCACGCTGCCGCTGTTCCCCGGGCGCAAGGTGGTGCTGGTGCGCGACCCGGAGTTCCTCGCGCCCAAGAAGGGCAAGGGCGACGCGCTGGCCAAGGCGCGCGACGCGTGGAAGGCGGGCAAGCGCAAGGAGGGCGCCCGGCGGCTGCTGGCGCTCGCGGGCCGCGCGGGCTGGGGCGTGGACCAATTGGACCCCCGCGTGCCGGGCGCGCCCTCGGTGGAGCAGTGGAAGGAAGAGCTCAACGTGGACCTGGCGGAGGCGGACCTGGCCTTCCTCCAGGAGGCGGCGGCCTTCTGCCGCGACGAGCGCATCAGCGCTCCGGAGGGTGACGCGTCCGCGCTGCTGGAGCTGCTCCAGAAGGGCGTGCCGCCGGGGCACGCGCTGGTGCTCGCGGCCACGGACGTGGACTCGCGCAGCCCGCTGCTCAAGTTCGCGCAGGACAAGGGCCGCCTCTTCGAGCGCAAGGTGGCCGCGCGCCACAAGGACCTGGACCTCAGCGAGATTTCGAAGGAGTTCCTCGCCCCCTTCAAGAAGAAGCTGGGGCCGGGCGCGCTGGAGGGCTTGAAGGAGCGCATCGGCGGCAACATCCGGCTGCTCCAGTCGGAGCTGGAGAAGCTGGCCGTCTACGCGGAGGGGCCCACCATCGAAGCGCAGCACGTGGCGCTGCTGGTGCACCACGCGCGCGAGGAGGAGTTCTTCGAGCTGACGGAGGCGCTCCAGAAGCGCGAGCTGCGCGACGCGCTCTCCTACGCCGAGGACGCGATGGGGCAGGGCACGCACGCGCTACAGCTCTTGGGCGCGGTGACGTCCATCGTCCGCTCGCTCCTGGAGAACCACGCCTGGCTGGAGAAGTACGCGGGCGGCCAGCCGCCGCGCACCGGCCGCGACGTGGAGGCGCGCATCCTCCCCAAGCTGGAGGCGGAGCTGAAGGCCACCAAGCGCAAGACGCCCAACGCGTGGGCGCTCGCGTTCGGCATGCAGGCCGCCGCCCGCTACGAGCGCCGCGAGCTGCTCAACGCCCTGGTGGCGTGCGCGGACGCGGACCTGGCCCTGAAGTCCTCCGCCAGCGGGAAGCTCGTCATCGAGCGGCTGTTGTGGACGGTGTGCACCCGCGCCTGAAAAGGCCCGGGCTGAAGGAGCCGCCATGGCGGACAAGCGACGCTTCGACCTCTTCGCGGACCTGCTCGTCACGCGCTTTCCCCAGGCCCTGCGCGTCTATGACATCGCCGGCGGCATGGGGAAGCTGAACGAGTCCCTCACCCAGCGCGGCCGCACGGTCACCACCTTCGACCTGCGCCACAAGCACCTGCCCGTGAAGTACGCGCAGCGGCTCTTCACCCTGGAAGAGCCCTGCGAGGCGGAGCTCGTCGTGGGCATGCACCCGGACGGCGCCACGCGGATCATCATCGAGTACGCCGCGCGCCACGGGCTGGGCTTCGCCGTCGTCCCTTGCTGCTCCGACAATGGGATGCCCTACAAACCGTGGATGCGGCACCTGGCCGACGTGGCCCGCGACGCCGGCTACACCACGGTGGAAGAGGCCGCGCTCCCCATGGACGGGCGCGCGCGGGTGCTGCTCGGCGTGTGGCGCTGACGCACGGCGCGCGAATTCAGGGCCTTGCTTTGCGTAGCAAGAAAAAGCCGTCAGCCTGGGATTGTCCGAATAGAGGACGCACCCCCGTGTGCACTGTCATGGTTCAGGACAGGGACCCACGAAGGGCGAAAAGCCCAGTAAGAACGGGCCTTTGTGCCAAAGGCGTAACGAATACTTCCACATTACCGAAGATTTACTGGGCACTGATGTGCCAGCCGTTTTTCAGGGCCTTCCCGTACTGCGAGGCATTTCGCGGACTTAATGAGTTGGCCTGAAGAATGCTGAAAGGAGCGCTGTCCCGGCGACCACCCCCTTTGCGCCGGGCAGGAGGCAGTACCTTGGTTCGCACTCGTTTCGTTTCAGCCCTGCTGGCCTTCCCCCTCGTCGCTTGCGGCGTCGGTGAGATGGACTCCAACACTCAGAAGGATCAGCAGAAGCCGGATGAAGTCGCCGAAGTGCAGAACGCCCTGAGCGTCATTCCGGGCGCCCAGATTGTCGGCACCAACGCGGATGGGACGCCGCACACCATCCAGGGCCGCCTGGGCCAGGCGGACCGCCCGCTGACGGGCTTCGCGTCCGCGGAAGTGCACTCGGCCATCGCCGGGTCGCTGCCCTCCATCGCGTCGCTGTTCCGCCTGAACGCCTCCGACCTGCAGGTCCGCCGCATCAACGTGGACGAGCAGGGCGTTTCGCACATCCGCTACGCGCAGACGCTGAACGGTCTGCCGGTGGTGGGCGAGGAGCTGGTGGTGCACGTGGACAGCTCGGGCGCCATCTTCGGCGCGAACGGCTCCGCGCGCTCCGGCGGCGCCGTGTCCGCGCGTCCGCTGGTCGCCGCGGAGGCGGCCCAGACGGCGGCGCTGCGCGACACGAAGGGCACGGACCTGGCCGCGGAGGGTGCGCGCCTGGTGTACGTGAAGGCCGAGGACGGCCGCCTGCGCCTGGCGTACGAGGTGAAGGTCACGGGCGAGAGCGAGCTGATGCCGCTGCGCGACCGCGTCTATGTGGACGCCATCAACGGCGCCATGCTGCTGCGCGTGCCGGAGATCCACACCGCGCTCAACCGCAAGGTCTACAGCGCGAACAACGGCACCAGCACCCCGGGCACGCTCAAGCGCAGCGAGGGCCAGGCTGCCATCGGTGACTCGCACGTCGACACCAACTACGACATGCTGGGCTACACCTACGACTGTTACAAGGTGCTCTTCAACCGCGACTCGCTGAACAACGCGGGCACGGCGCTCATCAGCACGGTGCACTACGGCAACAAGTACGTGAACGCCTACTGGGACGGCACCCAGATGGTGTACGGCGACGGCGACAACGTGAACTCCATCGAGCTGGGCAAGGACGCGGACGTCACCGTCCACGAGCTGACCCACGCCGTGACGGAGTACGAGTCCAACCTCACGTACTCCGGCCAGTCCGGCGGCCTCAACGAGGCGATGTCCGACACCTTCGGCGCCGTCTGCGAGAGCCGCGTCAACGGCTGGAGCACGGCGGCGGCCATCTGGATGGTGGGCGAGGACGTCTGGACGCCGGGCACGGCGAACGACGCGCTCCGCTACATGGACGACCCGGCGAAGGACGGCGTGTCCAAGGACTGGGCGGCGAACGTGACGTCCAGCACGGACGTGCACTACAGCTCCGGCGTGCCGAACCTGGCGTTCGCGCTGCTCTCCAAGGGTGGTCTGCACCCGCGCGGCCGTAGCACCATCAACGTGCCGGCCATCGGCGTCGAGAAGGCCGCCCGCATCTGGTACTACGCCAACACCAACCTCTTCACGGCGAGCACCACGTTCGCGCAGGCCAAGACCTGGACCGTCCAGGCCGCCGTGGCCCTGGGCTACACCGCGGCCGAGCAGGCTGCCGTGACGGCCGCCTGGGAAGCGGTGGGCGTGGGTGGCACGGTCACGCCTCCGACCTGCACCGCGCTGACCAACGGCGTCGCGAAGACGGGCCTGTCCGGCGCGACCGGCTCCGAGACCCTGTACTGCATCGACCTGCCGGCCTCCCGGTCCTCCTCCTACGTCCTGAGCGGCGGCACGGGCGACGCGGACATGTACATCAAGTTCGGCTCCGCCCCGACGACGTCGTCCTACGACTGCCGTCCGTACCTGGGCGGCAACAACGAGACGTGCAGCGCGGCGGCGAAGGCCTCGGCGGGCAAGATGTACATCATGCTGCGCGGCTACTCGACGTACAGCGGCACGTCGCTCAAGGCCACGTACTAGTTCCCAACGCGGGTCCGGCGTGAGTCCACGCCGGGCCTCGTGAAGGTCACCTTCCGCCTCCGGGGCTCCTGTCCCGGGGGCGGTCGTGTTCTGGGGGCCATGACGCCTGTCGCGCGGGAACGGGGTAGGGTGGCCCGACTTCGCACGTGGGAGGCTGCATGGGGCGGCGGTTGGGGCTGGTGTTGCTGACGGTGGTGGTGGCTTCCGGGGCCCTGTCGTGTCACCGGGACACGCGCGCTTCGCGCACCTGCGTGGTGCTGTCGGTGGGAGGCACCAAGGGGCTCGCGCACGTGGGCGCGCTGGATGCGCTGGTGGCCCGGGGCGTGCCCATCGACTGCGTGGTGGGCAACAGCATGGGCGCGGTGGTGGGCGGCCTCTACGCGTCCCAGCCCGGCGCCAACCTGCGCCAGCGCTACCATTCCTTCTTCACCACCTACGAAGAACAGACGCGCAAGGTCGCGGTGACACGCGGCGCGGTGGGCGCGGCGGTGGGCCTGCTCGCGGTGCTGGTGTCGGGCGGCGCGCTGGGACCGGCCGTGGCGGCGGGCGCGCTGGGCGCGGCGGGTGGCGCGGCGACAGTGCCCCCCTTGAGCCATGAGCGCTTCACCCAGGTGCTGGATCAGTTCTACGCGGGCGCGCGCGTGGAGGAGCTCCCCGTGCCCTTCGCCACCTTCCACCAGGAGCCCTTCGCGGGCGGCATCCGATTGGTGACTGTCACGCGCGGTCCGCTGTCGGAGGCCGTCTCCGCGAGCGCCTCCAACCCGCTCCTGTTCAAGGACGCGACGCTGGAGCGAATCGACCCGGGCGCGGACCGCGTGTCCGCGACGCCCATCCATGACGCGTGTCAGCTGTTCCCGGGCGCGCGGCTCATCGCCATCAACGTCACGGGCGAGCCGGCCTTCTACCGCTCCGACCTGGGCTGCGACGTGCGGGAGGTCCGCGTGGACGTGGCCATGCCCCCGGTGGAGGCCTTCACCGGCCGGGGCCCCGCCTTCGAGGCCACCTACGACGCGGGCCGCGACGCGGTGATGCGCGCGCGGCTGGACTGAAGACGCGGCGGGCCGCTCAGGGCGCCGTGAGCAGCCCCGTCACGTCCCGCCAGCCGCCCTGGCAGGGCGCGATGTCCGTGGCCAGGTAGTGCCCCACGCGGCCGGGCCCGAGCGCGACGATGGCGGACGAGCGCGTCCCGTAGCCTTCTTCCGTGTGGATGCACAGTGCCTGGAGCTGCTGGAGGAAGTCCGCAGGCAGGCCATCCTCCGAGAGCGGCCCCGTCGCGGACTCAAGGGGCGGCAGGGCATGGTCGGCCAGGGCCGCCTGGAGCCCCGTCACCAGCTCCGGCCACGGGCGCTTCGCCACGCCTTCCGCCAGGGCATGGGCCCGCCGCACTTTCGGGAGCGCCAGGTTGTCCAGGCTGTCGTTGGGGAGCACGTGCACGCCGTCCGGGACGTCCTCGTGCAGCAGGTGCTCATGGCCCGGCCGCGCGTAGGCCACCCGGAGGGTGTGCGCGTCCCCATAGAGCAGGTTGAAGGGCAGGAACTCCGGGGCGGGCAGGGTGCCGAGGTAGCGCTCGATGGCCTCCACCGACCCGGCCTGCAGGGCGCGCAGCACCACCTCGCCCCGGGAGCGGGGGGCCAGGCCCAGGCTCCGGGCGCCGCGCTGGTTCGTCAGGGCGACCACGACTCCCTCGTGGGTGACCCCCATCCACGTGCCGCCCCGCTCCACGTCCTGGCCGCCCACCACGCGGGGGGACTCGGAGAGGACCTTCGGCCCGTGGGCCGGACGCGCGTAGAACTCATCCCGGTTGGCGGCGAGGACCAGCGGCCACTCGGGGTGGACGTTACGGAGGAGGAGGACGGTGCACATGGCGTCCGCTCGATAACATCCCCCTTCGCGCCATGCAGCGTCCGGCCTGCATGTTGGCGATGACCTCGTATCCCCGAGCGGCTATGGTCCGCCGCCCTCAGGAGAGTCCATGGCGGAGAGAACCCTCGTCACCAGTGCCCTTCCGTACGCGAACGGCGCCATCCACCTCGGCCACGCTGTCGAGTACATCCAGACGGACATCTACGTCCGCTTCCTGCGCTCGTGCGGTCAGGACGTCGTCTACTTCTGCGCGGATGACACCCACGGCACGCCCATCGAAATCAACGCCGCGAAGCAGGGCATCCCGCCGGAGCAGTTCGTCGCGCGCTTCCACGACGAGCACCAGCGCGACTTCCGCGACTTCGACATCCGCTTCGACTACTTCCACTCCACCAACTCGCCGGAGAACCGCCACTACGCGGAGCTCATCTACGGGCGCTTGAAGGACGCGGGCGACATCGACCGCCGCGACATCGAGCAGACCTACTGCGAGAAGGACAAGCGCTTCCTGCCGGACCGCTTCATCCGGGGCACCTGTCCCAACTGCAGGTCCACGGATCAGTACGGCGACGCCTGCGAGAAGTGCGGCAAGACGTACAACCCCACGGACCTCATCGACCCGAAGTGCGCGCTGTGCGGCACGCCGCCCGTACGCCGCAACTCCGTGCACCTGTTCTTCAAGCTGTCGCGGCACGCGGACTTCCTCCAGGAAGTGCTCAAGCGCCCCGGCTTCATCCACCCGGGCCTGGCCGCCCAGCTCCAGGGTTTCTTTGAGAAGGGCCTGTCGGACTGGGACATCAGCCGCGACGGGCCGTACTTCGGCTTCGCGATTCCGGGTGAGACGGACAAGTTCTTCTACGTCTGGCTGGATGCGCCCATCGGGTACATCGCCACGACGGAGAAGTGGGCGAAGGAGTCGGGTCGTGTCCCGGACGCGCTCGCGTACTGGGGCAAGGACGCGCCCACGCGCATCGTCCACTTCATCGGCAAGGACATCGTCTACTTCCACGCGCTCTTCTGGCCCGCGGTGCTGAACGTCGCGGGGTTCCACATCCCCAACGAGATCAAGGTGCACGGGCACCTGACCGTGAACGGGGAGAAGATGAGCAAGAGCCGCGGCACCATGGTGGCCGCGCGTGACTACCTGGACCTGCTGGACCCCAGCTACCTGCGCTACTTCTACGCGGCCAACCTGGGCGCGGGCGTGGAGGACCTGGACCTCAACCTCAAGGACTTCCGCCTGCGGGTGAACGGCGAGCTCGTCAACAACGTGGGCAACCTGGCCAACCGCGCGCTGTCGCTGCTGGCCGGGCCGCTGGAGAAGAAGCTCGCGCCGGGCCGCGCGGAAGGGCCGGGGCGCAAGCTGGTGGAGGACGCGCTGGCGCGTGTGCCGGAGGTGCGCGAGGCGTTCGAGAAGCTGGAGTACCGCAACGCCATCCGGGTCATCACGGAGATTGCCTCCACCGCGAACGCGTTCCTGCAGACGGCGGCGCCGTGGGCGCTGGTGAAGAAGGACGCGGAGGCCGCGCGAGCGGACCTGTCGGACGCGGCGGACGTGGCGTACCTGCTGGGCGCGCTCCTGGCGCCGGTGACGCCGCGCATTTCGGAGAAGCTGTTCGCGCAGTTGGGGGCGGAGCCGCTGACGTTCCAGGCGCTCGCCACCGCGAAGTATCCGCTGTTGGACCGCACCCGTCCGCTGGGCACGCCGGAGCCGCTGTTGCCCCGGCTGGAGGAGGAGCGCGTCAACGCCATCATCAAGGTCCCCGCGGGGACGCCGGTCGCCGAGCCCGTGAAGGCAGGCGGCAAGGACAAGAAGACGGAGAAGAAGCCCGTGGAAGCGAAGACTCCGGAAGCGGTGACCACCACGCAGGCGTCCCCGGGAGCGGGGGCGGCGGAAGGCGCGCCCGCGGCCGACATCGAGTTCGCGGACTTCGCCAAGGTGGTGCTGAAGGCGGGGCGCATCGTGGCCGCGGAGAAGGTGAAGGGCGCGGACAAGCTGCTCAAGCTGGACGTGGACCTGGGTGAAGGCACGCCGCGCACCATCGTGTCCGGCATCGCGGAGGCGTACGCGCCCGAGGCGTTGGTGGGCCGGCGCGTGGTGGTGGTGGCGAACCTCAAGCCGCGCAAGCTCAAGGGCATCGAGTCGCGCGGCATGCTGTTGACGGCGGGCTCGGGCGGCAAGGACCTGTCCCTGCTGGATCCGGGCGATGTGCCGCCCGGCGCCGACGTGAAGTAACTCGAGCGGTGGCATCCCGGGCGGCCGCCGAGCTCCCCGGGATGTGAGCCGTGCGCGCGCACGCGGGCGGTCGCTTCCGGTCCGGGTGGGAGCAGGGTAGGGCGTCGTCCGGAATGCCCTCCCGCTCTGAATCCATGCGGCGCGGGAGTGGTTTCAGATTCGGGTGGAGCGATAGGCCCCTGGCGTCGGACGGCGACGGGAACTCCAAGGACGCGCTGGGCATGGGAAGGCCCGGGCGCCAGAGAGGTGACGAGACGTGGCGGACTGGCGTGCCGAGCGGGACCGCGCCCTGTTGACCCTGGAGCGGGAGAAGCGGCCGGCGAGCCGGGCCGAGGCGGCGGAGCTGCTGTTCCAACTCGCGTCGGAGGAGCCCGCGCACGCGGCGGAGTTCACGGACGTGCTCGTGCGGCTGCTCGCGGATGCGCAGCCGGAGGTGCGCCGCTCCGGCGTGAGTCTGGCGTCCGTCATCCTGCCGCCGGATCAGCTCCCGGACATGCTCCTGCCGAGGCTGCGCGACGAGGACACCCGCGTGCGGCTGGAGGCCACCGGACGGCTCGCGGACCTCGCGCTGCCGCACGCGCGCGGAGCCCTGGCCGGAATGCTGGAGGACCCCACGCCGGAGGTCCGCTTCGAGGCCGCGCGAGGCATCGCCGCCCTCAAGCACCCCGCCGGCCTGGACGTGCTCGTTGCCGCGCTGGACGTGGACACGCTGCGCTTCCGGGCGCTGGGCGCGCTGGCGGAGCTGGAGGACACGCGGGCGCTGCCGGCGGTGAAGCGCCTCTTCGGCAAGTGGTTGCTGCCCGCGTTCGACAAGACGCAGGCGGCGGGCGTGCTGCTGAAGCTGGGCGACCCGGAGGGCGCGGACTGGCTGATGCAGCGCACGCGCAAGAAGTGGAGCGCGGACCGGGCGCTCGCGGTGGAGCTGTGCGGTGAATTGAAGGTCCCGGGCGCGCTGGAGCGGCTGAAGGACATCCTCGCGGACGCGAAGGACCCCTGCCGGGGCGCCGCCGCGCGCGGGTTGGGCCGGCTGGGGGATGCGCAGGCGCTGCCCTGGTTGCTCGCCGTGCTGGAGGACCGGAGCACGCCGGAGGACGACCGGCTGGATGCGGCGGACGGCGTGTGGCGTCTGGGCGTGGCGGAGGGGCTGGAGCGCGTGCGCGCCGCCGTGCCCACCTTCGCCTCGGAAGATGCGCGGATGGAGCTGGAAGAGCTGTTTCAGGAGAAGCCATGAAACTGGTTGATGCGCACTGCCACCTGGAGCCGAAGGACTACGCGGACGTGGCGCCCGTGCTGGAGCGCGCGCGCGCCGCGGGGCTGGTGCACGCGGTGCTGGTGGGGCAGTTCCACGCCCCCGGGGACTGGGGCCACGCGCTGGAGGTCGCCGCCCGGCACCCGGAGTTCCTGTCGCCCACGCTGGGCATCCACCCGCACGCGGCCGCCCGCGCCACCGAAGCGGACTTCGAGATGCTGGAGCGCACCTGCGCCCGTCCGGAGCTGCGCGCCGTGGGCGAGGCCGGGTTGGACTACTACTACGACTACTCGCCGCGCGAGATTCAGGCCACCGTCTTCCGGCGGCAGTGCGCGCTCGCGAAGCGCCTGTCCAAGCCGCTGGTGGTGCACGTGCGCGACGCGCACGACGACTGCGAAGCGGCTCTGGCGGCCGAGGACGTCACCAGCGGCGTCATCCACTGCTTCACCGGCGACACGGCCGCGGCCCGCAAGTACCTGGACCGGGGCTTCTTCCTGTCGCTGTCCGGCGTCGTCACCTACAAGAAGACGGAGGCCCTCCAGGACGCGGTGCGCTTCGCGCCGCTGGAGCGCCTGATGGTGGAGACGGACAGCCCGTACCTCGCGCCGGTGCCCCACCGCGGCCGCAAGAACGAGCCCGCGCACGTGCTGGAGACAGCGAAGAAGGTCGCGGAGCTGAAGGGCGTGTCGCTGGAAGAGGTGGCCCGCGTCACCACGGCGAACGCGGCCCGCCTCTTCAACCTCACGCTGGCGTGAGCGCGTTGGCCAGGGCTTCCAGGTCCTGGTCCAACTGCGGCATGTCCAGCAGCAGCGCGTCCGGGTCGTAGACGAAGTCCGCCTGCTTCAGCTTCAGCAGGGCCTGCAGCGCGGGTTCGCCCGCGTGGCCGCCGAACGCCGCGTGCACCACGCGGCCGCGCTCCAGGTGCAGCGAGCCCTCCAGCGTGTGGCTCCGCAGCTGGAGCTTCCCGCTCTTCTTGCCGCCGCCCAGCGTGCGCAACAGCTCCTTCGGGGGCAGCTCGTCGAAGCTGCCGCGCACCACCCGGCCCGGGCCGTTGTGCTGCACGCGGTCCTGGAAGAGGGACAGCACCGTGCGGGCGACCTCCGCCTTGTCGCTCGGGGAGCGCACCGCCGTCGCGCCCGCCATGAGCAGCCGCTCGCGCGCCTGGGCATCCGGTTCGCCCACCACGGCGATGGGCAGACCCGCGCTCTCCGGCATGGAGCGCACGGCCTCCAGCAGGTCCATCACCTCCTGCTGGCCCAGCCGCAGGCTCACCACCAGCACGTCGCAGTCCTGCCGCGACAGGCCGTCCAGCGCACCGTCCAGCGTGGAGAGCGCGTGCGCCACCAGCTCCTGCTTGAGCACCGCCTCCAGCAGCTCGCCGCGCGTGGCCTCGTCCGGCTCCGCGATGAGCACCTGGCGGCCCTCGCTGGCCAGCCGGTGCACCAGCAGCGCGCCGCTCTGCAGCTGCCCGACGATGTCCGCCACCACCGGATCGTAGAGCACGCCCGCGTTCTTCTTGAGGTGCTCCAGCGCCTGCTGCTTGGTGAAGACGCGGCCGAACGCATTGCCCGGGTTCTTGGTCAGCTCCAGGAAGCTGTCCACCGCCGCCAGGATGCGCGCGCCCAGGGTGATGTCCTCGCCCTTGGCGCCCTGGGGCGTGCCGGAGCCGTCCCAGGCCTCGTACAGCTGCGCGAGGATGGTGTTCACCTGCGCGGGCAGGTGCACCGTCTCGAAGAGCTTCGTGGGCGCGCGGCAGCACGCCTTCGCCTGGGCCTTCCACTCCGGATTGGCCGCGTTGCTCGCCAGCGAGAAGTGCCGCTCCGGGGGCTTGCCCAGGTCGTGCAGGTACGCGGCGATGGACAGCGCCGCCAGCTCCTTGTGGGGCATGCCCATGCGCTGGCCGACGATGCCCGCCTGCCGCGCCAGCTGCGCGGAGTGTCCCCGGTGCCGGGGCCGGTCCTGCTCCAGCAGCCCCACCATCAGGCTCAGCGTCTCCACGTAGTCCGTGTCGCTGATGAGCCCGCGCGGGCCGCCCGGCTCGCGCCGCTGCGTGGAGACACGCGCCACGTTGGTGCCGCTGCCGGCGCGCTGCAGCCGCATCCGCGCGTCCGTCTCCAGCCGCATGCTCAGGCTGGTGGCGTTGCTGCGTCCGCCGGAGCTCCCACTGCGCCCGGGCTCCGCGCCCACGTGCGTGTTGGAGGGCGTGTCCGGACGGCGCGGGCCATTGTTCGCGGAGGGGCCCTCCAGCAGCGTGGAGAACGCCGTGGGGTCGCCGTAGTAGTGCTTGCGGATGGCCGCGGAGATGGCGCTGCGCAGGCCGATGTACGCGTAGACCTCCGACATGCCGGTGACGAGGGCGATCTCGTCGAGCAGCGACTTGTTCTGCGGCTCGGCGGCCACCACCGAGAGCAGCTTGCGCTCCGGATCCACGGCCAGCGGGAGCACGTTCTGCGCTTCCGCCAGCCGCACCGGCAGCTTGTCCAACACCTTCGTGTCGATGCGGACCTTGGCCAGCTTGTCCGCGGTGACGAAGCGGGTCTGGAACTCGTTGGCCAGGAGCCGCAGCAGCGCGGCCTCCTGGAGCAGGCCCAGCTCCACCAGACAGTCCCCCAGCTTGTGGCCGGTGATCTTCTGGTGCTCCAGACCCTGCTCCACGGCCCCCGGAGTCACGAGGCCGGCCTCAATCAACCGCTCTCCCAGCCGCTTCGCCATGGACTTCAGCCCTCCGAGGAGCCACCACCCTCATCACCGGACTTCGGGGCCGGCGCCAGCGCGCTGAACGGCTTGAAGGTCAGCTCGCCGGGCAGGCTCTTGGGGTCGCGGGGCGGACGGTCCTCGCGCGGCGGACGGGCGGGGCGCTCCTCGCGGGGACCCCGGTCCTCACGCGGCGGACGCTCGGCGCGGGGCTCGCGCGGAGGCCGCGGCGGACGCTCCGGACGGGCCTCCTGGGACGCGGGGGCGGCAGCGCCCTCGCCAGCCTGGGCCGGCGGACCCTTGTCGGCGCGCGCCTTGCGCTTCTCCTCGCGGTGCTTGCGGCGGCCGCCCTCCACCGGAGCCCGGCCGCGGCCGGTGGGCACGAAGCCCTTCCAGAGCGAGCGGTCGTACGCGCGCAGGTGGTCCGTCCAGCGCTCGTTCGGATCGCGCTGCATGGCCTCCACCCACGAGGAGATGCGCGCGTCGAGCGAGCTGAGCGTGTCGACGATCTGCGCCTCCAGCGTCACCGGCACCTTCGCGCTGGGGGCGCCGGACGGCCCCGTCTGGGAGATCGCCAGGTGCGTCAGGTGCTGCTCCAGGAGCGGCGGGAAGCCCGGGATGCCCAGGGTCTTCTCGCGGATCTTCTGCGCGGCCAGCACCGCGTGGCCCACCAGCCGGCCCTCGTCGGAGGTGTCGAAGCCCTTGTCGGACGCCCCGTCGCCGCCCTTCATCACGTCGTGCAGGAACGCGCCGGCCAGCAGCAGGTCGCGGTCCGCCATGGGGTAGTGGTCCGACACGCGCAGCGTCAGGCGCATCACCGACAGGACGTGCTCGGCCAGCCCGCCGCGCCACGCGTGGTGCACGCCCTTGGCCGCCGGGGCCACCGGCAGCGCCGAGGACACCTGCGCGTCGTCCAGGAACGCCAGCAGCAGCTGCTTCACGAACGGGTCGTTGACGCGCTCGGTGACGAGCTCGCGGATCTGCCCCACCGCGCGCGGGCCACCGCCGCCCTCGTGGCGCTCGGCCTTGCCTTCAGCCTGCTTCGCTTCGCCCGACTTGGACTCGGCCTTCGCGTCGCCCGACTTCGCTTCGCCGGCCTTGGACTCGGCCTTCGCGTCGCCAGACTTCGCTTCGCCGGCCTTGGACTCGGCCTTCGCCTCGGCGGGCGGGGCGGGGGGCGGCTCGAACTCCTTGGGGTCGAGCGGCTCCGGATCCAGGCGCTCCATGGCCTCCACGACGACCTGGGTGCGGCCGTGGAAGACGATGACGCTGCCCTGCACGAGGACGAAGTCACCGCTCTGGAAGGCGGGCTCCAGCGCGTCCACCTTGTCGAAGACGCGCGCGTCCACCGTGCCGCTCTTGTCGGCCAGGGACAGCGACAGGAACACCTTGCCGCTGCGCGCGTTCACCTTCTCCTTCTTGGTGACGCGGAAGACGGTGTTGACCTGGTCCTTCTCGCGCAGGTCCGCCGCGTACACCTTGCGGACGGTCTCGACGGAAGCCTCCGGGGTGGAAGAGGTCGCGGCCTGGGACTCGTTTTCGGTTGTCATCGCGGCGCGGACACTAACACCGAGGAGGGCCCGTCGAGGGCGAAACAGCACGGGCTTCAGCTCACCTCGAGCGCCACCGCCTCCAGGTACTCGGCCCCTGGGGAGCCGACCGGCGCCGGGTGGTCCGGCGGCAGTCCCATCCGTACCAGCCGGAATGCGATGCGCGCCTCCTGCTCGCAGGCCGTGGCCACGCACTCCGTGAACGAGCCCAACGCCAGCGGTGGGTGATAACCGACCACGAGCAGCCGTCCGCCATGGCGGGTGCGCCGCAGGGCCAGCCGCACCTGTTCGATGAAGTCCTCCTCGGACGCCACCCCCAGCGTGTCGAGCAGCACCAGGTCGAAGGTCTCCTTGAGGGCCCGGAGCACGGCCAGCGGCTCGCCCTGTTCCACCGTCACCCGGCCGAGCAGCCCGTTGGCCTCCGCGTTCTCCCGCGCCAGGTCCGCCGCGTCCGCGTTGCCGTCGAAGGCCAATATCTGCTTCGCCCCGTGTCGCCCCGCGTGGACGAAGAGGCCGCCCACGTTGCACGCCACGTCCAACACCCGGTCCCCGTTGCCGGTGCGCACCAGGAAGCGGCGCAGCTCGCGGTGGTCATACGCGTAGCCCGTGCCCCGGCCGTAGGTGAGGTCCACGGTGAAGCGCGCGCCCATCTCCAGCAGGCGGCACCAGCGCGGCGGCGTGCCGTACATCACGTGCGGGCGCTGCGCGGGCAGGCCCAGCGCCTTGCGCCGGAGCGTGTCGTTGCGCAGCAGCACGGAGGCAGCCCCCGTCACCTCTCCCAGCGTGCGGGTGATCTCCTCCTGCCGCGCGTCCATGGAGCGGGTGAGCGTCTGGACGACGAAGTGCTGATCATACCGGTCCACGATGAGGCCCGGCAGGCCGTCCCCGTCGTCGTTGACGATGCGGCAGAAGCGCGGGTCGTCCACCAGCCGGCCGCGCCGCTCGAAGGCGTGGCGCACGTGGCGCGGGATGAGCCCCTCCACGGATTCGTCCGGCAGGCCCAGGCGGCGCACCGCGTACGAGGCCTGGAGGTCCACGTCTCCCAGCCCCAGGACATGCCCGTCCTCGTCCTTGAGCTGCATGGGCGTGCCGGGCTGCGGCTCGCCCTCCATGGAGACGATGTCCTCGCGGCGCAGCCAGGGGGCGCCATGGCGAAGCTTGCGGGCGGCTTCTCGGGACAGGTAGGTGCTGAGCAAGGTGCGGTCCTCCTCCAGCGCGATGGAAGGCACCCTGCGGGGTGCCTTCCATCAAACATGGGCCGTGTGGGGCCTGCTGGCGGCGAGGGCCGTGCCGCTGCCTTGGAGGGCAGGGGAGGGAGCGTCGTCAGAGGACGGGCGGAGGCCGCTTGTATGCCTTGAAGGACACCCGGGTGAGCATTCCGCTGACCACCAGGGCCAGCGCGATGCCCATCATCCGGACATTCCAGTTCGTACCGGTGAAGAGCAGCACGAGCGCGAGCACGCCCGCCGCCACCGCGCCCACCACCGTGAGCGTCTGGGCGCGCTTGGCCGTGTCCTGGCCGTGGGGCTTCTTCGCCCGGGCCAGGACGGGCAGCGAGGACGCCTTGCGCCACTTCTCCGCGCCGTCCTCGCGCACCTCGTCGTCTGGGTCCACCAGTCCCTGCACATAGGCGCGCTCGATGTCGCCCAGCGAGGGGAACATCAGCTCACCATCCGGAGTGCGCACGCGGTACGCCATGGGTCTTCCTCCCTCCCGGCCTACCCTGCCCGGAAGGGGGCGGGGACCTCAAGCCAGCTCGGTGGCAATCTGCTCAGCGGCGCGCAGTCCATCAATGGCGGAGGACACGATACCGCCCGCGTAGCCGCAGCCCTCGCCGACCGGGTACAGGCCGCGCATGGACACGGACTGGAGGTCGTCACCCCGGGTGATGCGCACCGGCGAGGACGTCCGGCTCTCGATGCCGATGAGCTTCCCTTCGTCGCTGATGAAGCCCCGCATCTTCCGGTCGAACGTGCGCAGCGCCGCCTTGAGCGACTGCGTCAGCCGCTCCGGGAAGAGCTTGTTCAGGTCCGTGTGCGCCAGGCCCGGGCGGTAGCTGGTGTCGCCGGGGTCCTTCTTCACGCGGCCGGCCAGGTAGTCCGGAATCGTCTGCGCGGGCGCGAAGAAGCGGCCTCCGCCCAGCTTGTAGGCCTCACCCTCCCAGTGCCGCTGGAACTCCAGGCCCGCGAGCGGCCCGTGGAAGCCCTCGCGCGCGAAGTCCGCGACGGACACGGACACGACGATGCCCGCGTTGGCGTACTTCGCGTTGCGCCGCGAGTTGCTCATGCCGTTGGTGCACTGCAGCCCCTCTTCCGTGGGCGTGGGCACCACGATGCCGCCGGGGCACATGCAGAACGAGTAGACGCCGCGCACCTCGCCGTCCACGTCCAGGTTCTCCGCCAGCTTGTAGTCCGCGGGCGGCAGCTTGGAGTGCTTCGCCGCGGAGCCGTACTGGATGCCGTTGATCAGCGACTGCGGGTGCTCCGCGCGGAAGCCCAGCGCGAAGGGCTTGGCCTCCACGCTCACCCGGCCGTCGGCGGCGAAGCGCTCGTACAGCTCGCGAGCGGAGTTGCCCGGCGCCAGGATGACGCGGTCGCTCTCCAGCGTGCGCCCGTCCGCCATCTTCACGCCCGCGATGCGGCCGTCGCGGTAGAGCAGGTCGTCCACGCGCTGCTCGAAGTGCACCTGGCAGCCGCCCGCGATGAGCTCGTCGCGCAGCTTCGCCACCGCGCCGGGCAGCAGGTCGGAGCCGATGTGCGGCTTGCCCTCGATGAGGATGTGATCCGGCGCGCCGTACTTCGCGAAGGCTTCAATCACCTTGCGCACCATGGGGTGGTTGATGCGCGTGGACAGCTTGCCGTCCGTGTACGCGCCCGCGCCGCCCTCGCCGAAGTTCATGTTGCTCTCGCGGTCGAGCGACCCGTCGCGCATGAGCTTCGCCACGTCCTTGCGGCGCGTCACCACTTCCTTGCCGCGCTCCAGCAGGATGCTGCGCACGCCGCGCTCCAAGAGGCCCAGCGCGCAGAACAACCCCGCGGGTCCGGTGCCGATGATGAGCGGCAGCTTCTCCGGCTCCTTCACGCGCGGCGGCAGCTCTGGCAGGGGCGGGGCCTCGCTCACGTCGGGGGGCAGCCGCGGCGCCTTGCGGCCCGGGGCCAGCTCCACCTCCAGCGTGTAGATGTAACGCGGGCTGCCCTTCTTGCGCGCATCCAGCACCGAGCGCACCACTCGCACGGAGGCGAGGTCGCTCCGGGTGACCCCCAGCTTCTCCGCGGCGCGCTGGCCGAGCAGCTCCTCCGGCTCGTCCAGCCACAGCCCGATGTTGTTCACCCGGTACGCCATTGTGTTCTGACTCCTCGGTGGGGGCGCGTATGTGCTCCACCCCCCGGAGGGAATGCAAGCACTTGAAAAGACAAGATGGCCCGTGGGGTGGGTGCGTACCCGCCGATGCACCCGGGAACGCCGTTCCAGGCTGAGCGGACGTCCGGGTGCGTAACCCCCTTCGCACACTCCACGTTCCGTGCCGTCCACTTCCGGGCTTCAACCCCTGAGGACTGCTGGAGAATCCGTTCGGAAGAGAACGGCTGGCACGGAGGTTGAAGACCGGACTCGCACGTAGTTGCGGCGCCGAACATGTGACGCCGATTCCGGAGGCAATTCCCGTGAGCACCGACCAGAAGGGCACCCGCATCCTCGCGCGCACGTTCTTCAACCAGCTGCGCGCAAGCGGTTACACGCCGCACCAGGTCATCGGCATCGCCACGGAGCTCCTGGAGCTCGTGACAACCGACCTGAAGGAAGGCGACAAGGCGGTCGCCGCCGCCCAGTCGACGCCAGCCCCCGACTCCGGGGCAGGCTTTCATCAGCGCGCGTAGCCCCTTAGACTCCCCTGCATCAACCCTCCGCGGGTGAGCGGGCTCCGGACTGGTTCCGGGCGCCCCACCCGCGAGGTGGCGGGAGCAGACCCGAGCAGGATTCGTAGAACGCAGTCGATCTCCGACATTCCCGTTCGTCGCCACGGTGAGTCGCCATAGAGGCCGGCTCAAACCAGGAGGCAGACGATGCGGGTGATGGTGTTCATGATCGCCAATGAGGACAGCGAAAAGGCCGTGCCCCCCACGCCCGAGGCGTTCGAGGCGATGGAGCGGTACACCGAGGAGCTGGTCAAGGCCGGTGTCATGGTCGCCGGCGCCGGCCTCAAGCCCACCTCCGAAGCCAGGCGCATCACCTGCGAGGGTCCCGGCCGCACGGTCATTGACGGGCCGTTCACCGAGGCCCGCGAGCTGATCGCCGGCTTCTCCATCTGGAAGGTCAAGGACATGGACGAGGCCGTGGCCTGGGCGAAGCGCTGCCCCAATCCCATGTCGGGCCGGAACACCATCGAGATCCGGCCGTTCTTCGAGGCGGAGGACATGGCCGAGGCCCTGTCGACCGATGCCCAGACGCGCGAGAAGCTCGGCGTCGCCTGAGACCGTCGGCCGCCGGTCTTTCAGGGCCGCGCGACGCGCCGTGTCGTCCTCAGGGCTTCAGGGCTGGGGATGGCGCCTGCGCTCGCGGGCCGCCGCGGCGGCGATGACGAGCAGCGCGGCGGTGAGCGCGGTGAAGACGAGGCTCGCGGACGTGGGCGCCGTCAGCGCGAGCAGCCCCAGGGCCAGCAGGAACGCGAGCACGTCCACGGCGGCGGGCCTGGGTTGGGGCAGCACGAGCACCGTGGCGCAGCCGGCGAGCGGCAGACCTAGCGCGACCTGCCGGAAGATGGCGTCGGTGCTGGTGCGCACCGTCTCCCAGTAGTTGATCAGGATGGCGGCGAAAATCACGACCGTGCCGCCCGCGAGCACGAGCACGCCCGCGGCCGCCGCGTCCTTGGTGAGCCGGGCCTTCTCATCGAACTGCTGCACGGCCAGGTCCACCAGTTGCTCCAGCGCGCTGTTCAAAATCTCCGCGAAGAAGATGAGCAGCACACAGAAGATGAGCGTGACCTTCTCCGCGAGCCCCAGCGGGATGCCGCTGCCGACCAGCCCCACCAGCACGCCGGAGATGAGGTGGATGCGCATGTTGCGCTGCCAGGCCACCGTGTGGATGAGCCCTGCCCACGCATGTCCGAACGAGGCGAACAGGCCGTTGCTGCGGCGGGAGGGAAACTGGGGACGAGGGGATACAGGAACGGTCATCGGAAGGTGAAGGGGTGGGCAGGCTAGCACCCACGGGTCCGATTGAAGCGGGGGAGTGAAGGGGTAAGGTCGGTCGCGTGATGCGAACGTTCCTTTCGTCCTGGTCGCGCTCGCTGGCGCTGACCCTGCTGTGCACCTCCGTCCTCGCTCATGCGCAGGGCAGTCCCGAAGCTTTTGAAGGCGACGACCTGGGGGTGGAGCCGCCGGGTGTTCAATACCTGCCAGCTCCGGCGCCCCGGGCGCACGAACAGCGCCGCCTGTCGCCGGACGCGCCCGCCGTGGTGCGGCGTGAGACGCGAGCCGCGAAGTCCAACGTGAAGGCCGCGGGCGTGCCGCAGACGCGCCGGGGCGAGGGCGCGCTGTCCGGCAAGGTCATCTACCTGAGCCCGGGCCACGGCTTCTATCGCGACAACGGCCTGAAGCGCTGGGCGACGCAGCGGCCCAACACCTGGGGCGTGGTGGAGGACTTCATCTCCGTGGAGGTGGTGTCGCAGGAGCTGCAGCCCATGCTGATGGCGGCGGGCGCCACGGTGGTGTCCGTGCGTGAGACGGACCTGAACCCGCTGATCGCCACCGTGGACAACGGCGGCACGGGCTACGTGGAGGGCGGGGACACCGCGCGCTTCCACGCCTCCACGCAGAAGGGCTGGGCGCCTCCGCCCGTGCCCATGGGCAACGGGGTGGAGCCCTTCACGCTGGGCACCACGCGCACGCTGGACACGGCGGCCACCTCCACCGCGAAGGTGACGTGGACGCCGGATGTGCCGGCGGACGCGGCCTACAACGTCTACGTCTCCTACGGCTCCGACCCCACGCGCGCGACGGACGCGCACTACGTGGTGAAGCACGCGGGAGGGGAGAGCCACTTTCGCGTGAACCAGCAGCGCCACGGCGGGACGTGGGTGCTGCTGGGGCGCTTCTACTTCAAGGCGGGCTCCGGCGCGGTGGTGCTGGAGAACGACTCGGCGCAGGGCACGGGCGCGACGCTGTCCGTGGACGCGGTGCGACTGGGCGGTGGGCGTGGCCTGATGGGCGACGCGGCGCAGGGGCCGCTCTTGCGTCCGCGCTTCGAGGAGAGCGGGCGCTACCACGTGCAGTACAGCGGGGCGCCCTTCAGCGTGTACGCGCCGTCGGGGGCCAACGCGCTGTCCAACGAGCGCAACGCGGACGTGACGTCCCGGCCGCGCTTCGCCGCGTGGCTGCATGAGGAGGGCGAGGACGCCGTCTACGTCGCGTGGCACACCAACGCGGGCACGTCCGGCACGATTCGGGGGACGGAGGCCTACGTCTACGGACCGAACCCGGTGGACGGCACGCTCAACTTCACCGGCGTGACGGGCGGCGATGTGCTGGGGCGCGCACTCTTGTCCCAGATTGAAACGGACCTGAAGCGCGAGGTGGATCCGAACTGGCGGGTGCGCAGCCTGCGCTCGGCGAACCTGGGCGAGGTGAACCCCACGCACAACCCGGAGATGCCCAGCGTGCTCCTGGAGATGGCGTACCACGACAACACGACGGATGCGGCGAACCTCAAGGAGGCCCGAGTCCGCCACGTGGCCGCGCGCGCCATTGTGCAGGGGCTGATCAAGTACTTCGCGACCCGCGACAGTCAGGCGGTGCACCTGCCGCCGGAGACGCCCGGAGCGGTGGTGGCGCGCAATGCGACGCCCGGCGCGGTGGAGGTGAAGTGGTCGGCGCCCCCGCAGGTCGTGTCAGAGGAGGGCCGTGACGCGCCCACGGGCTACCGGCTCTACCAGAGCGCGGATGGCTTCGGCTGGGACGAGGGCACGGAGGTCCAGAACACGTCGGCCACCGTCACGCTGTCGGCCGGCACGCTGCGCTACTTCCGAGTGGCCGCGGTGAACGCGGGCGGAGAGTCCTTCCCGTCCGCCACGGTGGGCGTGCGGGTGGGAGGCACGGCGCCGGTGCTGATGGTCAACGCGTACGAGCGCCTGGACAGGACGGTGGCGTGCGGCGAGGAGCTGGAGACGCCGTACGACCTGGAGGCGCCGCTGCGCGTCTACCTGGAGGCGATGAACGACGGCAGCTACCTGCGCCAGCACGGCGCGGCGTTCGTGCAGTCGGCGGTGGCCTTTGACAGCGCGACGGGCAACGCGGTGGCGGCGGGGCTGGTGTCGCCCACGGGCTACCGGCTGGTGGACTGGTCCACCGGGCGCGGAGGCGTGGGGGGCGCGGGCCTGACGCGGGCGGAGCAGGACGCCCTGCGCGCGTTCGTCACCGGGGGGGGGCACCTGATGCTGTCGGGCGGACGCACGGTGTCCACGCTCGCGGCCGGCAGCGCGGACGACAAGCTGTTCCTCACGGACATCCTCCGGGCGTCCATCGCGGCGGGGGCTCCGGCGGCCCGGGTGCAGGGCTCGGAGGGCGGGCTCCTCGCGGACCTGGCGGCCACGCTGCTGGCGGATGGGACGCTCGGGGCCTACCCGGTGGGGGTGACGGACGTGCTGGCGCCCACGGGTGGTGGCTCGGACGTGCTGCGCTACACCGGCACGTCGCTGGGCGCGGGCGTGCTCTCCGCGGGCACGGCGCCCGCGGGCCAGGTGCTGGTGCTGGGCTTCCCGTTCGAGGGCCTTGCGTCCAATCGTGAGCGTTCACGGCTGGCGGGCGCGTTCCTGGTGCGTTCGGGAATCATCACCCAGGCGCCGGCCCTGCCCGACGCGGACGTGACGCCCGCGGTCAGCCCCCGGCCGCTGTCGTCTTGCGTAGCGGTGCGGGAGGTGGATCCGCATCCGCCGGTGGACCCGGGCCCGGTGGACCCGCCGCCGGAACCCACGGTCATTCCGGCGCTCCCCAATGACTATTCCCCCAAGGGGGACAGCGGCTGTGGCTGCGGGGCCGGTGCGGGAACGGCCTCCGGGCTCTGGCTGTTGGTCGGGGTGATTGTTCAGCTCCGGCGTGCACGCGCGAAAGCGGCCCACGCGAAGCGTTGACTCGGCGGGGGCGCCTGCCTACGGTCGCCCGCCTTCTTTACGAGATTCATGACGGTGGGCCGCGAAGGCCCACTCCTTCAAGGAGACGGAAAACACCATGGCCATCAAGCTCGCCATCAACGGCTTCGGTCGTATCGGTCGCTGCATCCTGCGCGCCGCGCTCAGCCGCAAGGAAGACCTCGAGATCGTCGCCATCAACGACCTCGACAAGCCGTCGGCGCTGGCCCACCTGTTCAAGTACGACTCCGTGCACCGCACGTGGCCGGGCGAGGTGTCCCACACGGACAAGGGCATCGTGGTGAACGGCAAGGAGATCGCCGTCACCGCGGAGAAGGACCCCTCCGCGCTGCCGTGGAAGAGCATGAACGTGGACGTGGTGCTGGAGTGCACCGGCCGCTTCACCGCGCGCGACGCCGCCGCCAAGCACCTGGCCGCGGGCGCCAAGAAGGTCGTCATCTCCGCGCCGGCCAAGGGCCCGGACCTGACCATCGCGTACGGCATCAACCAGAACGAGTACGACCCGGCCAAGCACCACATCGTGTCCAACGCCTCGTGCACCACCAACTGCCTGGCGCCCATCGCCAAGGTGCTGGTGGACAACTTCGGCATCGAGAAGGGCCTGATGACGACGGTGCACAGCTACACCAACGACCAGCGCATCCTGGACCTCACCCACGAGGACATGCGCCGCGCCCGCGCCGCCGCGCTCTCCATGATCCCCACCAGCACCGGCGCCGCGAAGGCCATTGGTGAGGTCATCCCGTCGCTCAAGGGCAAGATGCACGGCATCTCCGTCCGCGTCCCCACCCCGAACGTGTCCCTGGTGGACCTGACGGTGAACACCACCAAGAAGGTCACGGCCGAAGAGGTCATCGCCGCGATGAAGGCCGCCGCCAACGGCGCGCTCAAGGGCGTGCTGGAGTTCAGCGACGCGCAGACGGTGTCGGTGGACTACAACGGCAACCCGCACTCGGCCATCTTCGACGCGACCAACTGCTTCGTGATGGGCGACAACATGGTCAAGGTCATGGCCTGGTACGACAACGAGTGGGGCTTCTCCAACCGCATGGTCGACACGGCGAAGTTCCTCGTGTCCAAGGGCGTGGCGTAAAGCCTCCCCGCACCGGCACCCCACGCTGACCGAGACAGGCACAAGGGACACCCAAGATGATCCGCTACATCGATGACCTGCAGTTGACCGGCAAGCGCGTCTTCATCCGTGTGGACTTCAACGTCCCGCTGGAGGGGCGCCGCGTCACCGACGACACCCGCATCCGTGAAGCGCTCCCCACCATCCGGCGAGCGCTGGAGATGGGCGGCAAGGTCATCCTGGCGTCCCACCTCGGTCGGCCCAAGGGGGCGGACCCCAAGCTGTCCACGGTGCTCGTCGCGGAGAAGCTGGCGGAGCTGCTGGGCGGCAAGCACGAGGTCATCCACGCGGACGACTGCGTGGGTGACAACGTGAAGAAGCAGGTGAATGACCTGAAGGCAGGGCAGGTGCTCCTGCTGGAGAACCTGCGCTTCCACAAGGAGGAGGAGGCGAACGACGAGGCCTTCTCGCGCGAGCTGGCGGCGCTGGCGGACGTCTACGTCAACGACGCGTTCGGCACGGCGCACCGCGCGCACGCGTCCACGGCCGGCATGGTGCCCTTCGTGAAGGAGAAGGCCGCCGGCCTCCTGATGCGCAAGGAGATCGAGTACCTGGGCGACAAGGTGCTGCGCAATCCGCAGAAGCCCTTCGTGGCCATCCTGGGCGGCTCCAAGGTGAGCGACAAGATCAAGGTCATCGAGAGCCTGCTGCCCAAGGTGGACGCGCTGCTCGTGGGTGGCGCCATGGCGTACACCTTCCTGAAGGCGCAGGGCATCGAAGTGGGCAAGAGCCGGGTGGAGGAGGGCGACAAGCTGGCGCTGGCGGCGAAGCTGCTGGACACGGCCAAGCGCCTGAAGACGCCGCTGGTGCTGCCCATCGACCACATCGTGTGCGCGGACATCGACGGCAAGGGCCCGGTGAAGGAGACGCCGGATCAGGTGGTGCCGGCGGACATGATCGGCCTGGACATCGGTCCCAAGACGCGCGCGATGTACACGCAGCGCATCCGCGACGCGAAGACGGTGATCTGGAACGGGCCCATGGGCCGCTTCGAGGTCGACAAGTTCGCGGAGGGCACGCGCTCGGTGGCCGCGGCGATGTCCATCAACAAGGACGCCGTCACGGTGATTGGCGGCGGCGACAGCGCGGCGGCGGTGGAGCAGATGGGCTACGCGGACAAGATGAGCCACGTGTCCACGGGTGGTGGCGCGTCGCTGGAGTTCCTGGAGGGCCAGCCGCTGCCTGGCATCAAGGCGCTGGAGACGAAGTAGGGCACCCACGCGGTACGCACCGGGGGAGACACCTCGATGGCTCGTCGGAAGATCGTCGCTGGCAACTGGAAGATGAACAAGACGGTGCCGGAAGCGCTCGCGCTGGTGCGGGAGCTTCGCGGCGCGGTGGCGGCAATGGGCGACAAGGTGGAGGTGGCCATCGCGCCCCCGTTCGTCGCGTTGCAGCCCCTGCACGTCGCGCTGGAGGGGGCACCCCTGCAGCTGGCGGCGCAGAACTGTCACTGGGAGTCCTCGGGCGCCTTCACGGGCGAAATCAGCGCGCCGATGCTGGCGGAGCTGGGGTGTGCCTACGTCATCGTGGGGCACTCGGAGCGCCGGCAGTTCTTTGGCGAGACGGACGCCACGGTGAACAAGCGGGCGAAGGCGGTGAAGGCCGCCGGGATGACGCCCATCGTCTGTGTGGGTGAGACGCTGGCCGAGCGCGAGTCGAACCAGACGCTGACGGTGGTGGAGCGCCAGGTGCGGGGCGCGCTGGAGGGCTTCTCCGGGGCGGACGTGGCGACGTTCGTGATGGCGTACGAGCCGGTCTGGGCGATTGGGACGGGCCGGACGGCGACGACGGCGCAGGCGCAGGAGGTCCACGCGGCCATCCGGGGCCTGCTGACCCGGATGTACGACGAGGGGACGGCCGAGCGGGTCCGGATCCAGTACGGCGGCAGCGTGAAGCCGGACAACGCGGCGGAATTGCTGGGTCAGCCGGACGTGGACGGGGCGCTCGTGGGGGGAGCGAGCCTCAAGGCGGCGGACTTCGTGGCCATCGTGAAGGCGGCTGGCTGAAGCCGGTTTGCCCGTTAGAAGTTGTCACCCGTTGACCACTTTGTGTAGGTTGCGCCCTCTTTTCACGGAGCGTTGGGAACACCCATGCTGACCTTCTTCACGATCGTGCACGTCCTGCTCTGCGTGTTCATGATCTTCGTCATCTTGCTGCAGCCGGGGAAGGACGCCGGCATGGGGTCCGCCCTCGGTGGCGGCGCCGCGACGAGCGCCTTCGGTGGGCGCGGCGCGGTGACCTTCTTGAGCAAGCTGACGGGCGTCTGCGCCGGCTTGTTCTTCCTGACCTCGCTGGGCCTGTCGTTCGTGGGTCTGCGCGGTTCGGTGGCCGCGGGTTCGGTGGCGACGCCGCCGGCGAAGACGGCCCCGGCGACCCCGGGAGCCACGACGCCGCCTCCTGCGGCGCCGGGAGCGGTGGAGCAGGAGCGTTCCGCGACGCCGCCGGCGGAGGGCCAGCAGGCTCCCGCGCCGACGACGCCCGCGCCGTAGTCGTCAGGAAGCATCGGATTCACGCGACCGTTGAATTGGTTGTTGCGTGAATCCACGGGGTCCGGTACATGGACCCCGCCGAAACGCCCAGGTGGTGGAACTGGTAGACACACCATCTTGAGGGGGTGGCGCCGAAAGGTGTGCGGGTTCGAATCCCGCCCTGGGCACTCCGAACAAGAGCCTCCGAGTCGAAAGACTCGGGGGCTTTTGTCGTTTCTGGGGCTGTGTGGCCTCCGGGGCTTGCCCGTGGGGCGCGCCTCCTGCCGGCAGCCTCGACGGAGGCTGGAGTCCGACCTGGGCTTCGCCACCCGTGCGTGACCCAGGCGAGCTTGTCCCAGTCCGCTCCTTCCGCCAGTGCCAGTCTGATGGGGGTCGGCGGGTGTTGCGGTCCCTCCGGCCTCGTAGGCCGAGGATCAGGCCAAGGTGTCCCAAACTTCCTCTGCGGAGCGATGCGCATTCTGGTGAGGAAACGGAGTGCGTAGAGGCCGTGCCGGTCCTCCGGAAGGCTCATGCCTGTGCCGCAAGTCCCGCCAAGCTTGGCTCAGCGAGAGGACGTCGTGGTGCTTCAGCAACGAGTGCTCGTTGTTCCGGGGAGTCCAGTCCAGCAACGACAGCCAGAAACACTCCAGGGGCACAGGTGCGCACTCAGAGCGGCTGCTCCTTGGTTGTTCGGATATGCGCTTGGCTCAGCCACTGCCCTCGGCACTGCGGACGAAAGACGGGTTGGACTCTGCGCCCAGGATGGCTTCCCCCTGCGGTCAACCTGGACAACCGTGGCCACTTGCGCCGAACCTCCGATTGCGGCGGCCAAGCGGCCGTGCTGACCAGCTTTAAATAGGACCCCGTTCGTGAGCGCTCTCCAGAAGATCCTCGGCCAGTTCCGTGCCACCGCCGTCACGCCCCGTGAGCGTGGCACCTACTTCGAAGAGCTGACAGTCGCGTACCTCAAGAACGAACCCGCGTACCGAGAGCTGTACCGCAGTGTCGAGACCTACGCTGACTGGGCCGAGCGCCACAAACGCGACAAGCGCGACGTGGGGATCGACCTGGTGGCAGAGACCGTCACGGACGAGGTCCATGCCATCCAGTGCAAGCTGTATGCGTCCGACTACCGCATCCAGAAGGGCGACATCGACAGCTTCTTCACTGCAGCGGGCAAGAAGCCGTTTACGCACCGGATCATCATCAGCACAACGGACCTGTGGAGCGAGCACGCCGAGGAAGCACTCCGCAACCAGCACATTCCGGTAACGAAAATCGATCTAGCCACTCTCGAGAACAGCTCTATCGATTGGACGCAGTTCGCCCCACGAAAGCAGCTGGTCCTCAGAGCAAAGAAGCAACTCCTTCCGCACCAAAAGGCAGCCCTGAAAGCAGTGTCCGACGGGCTCAAAGAACACGACCGCGGCAAGCTCATCATGGCGTGCGGTACGGGCAAGACATTCACAAGTCTGAAGATTGCCGAGGACTCTGCCGGCGAAGGCAAACGCGTACTGTTCCTCGTTCCGAGCCTTGCACTCCTGTCGCAGACCCTCACCGAGTGGACGCAGGAGAGCCAAACGCGCCTCCAGAGCTTCGCGGTCTGCTCCGATTCGGACGTGGGAAAGAAGCGCAGCAAGGACGACGACGTCGTCCAGACGCTTGTTCACGAACTCCAGTATCCGGCGACCACGAGTGCCTCGCGGCTCTCGACGGAAATGAAGAAGCGCCATGACGCCAAACATATGAGCGTCGTGTTCTCGACCTACCACTCTATTGATGTGCTTCACGAGGCTCAGAAGGAGCACGGGCTTCCCAAGTTCGACCTCATCATTTGCGACGAGGCGCACCGGACGACTGGCGCCAAGTTCGAGGACGAGGAGGAGAGCCACTTCATCAAGGTTCACGACGACAAATATATCTGCGGGAACAAGCGCCTATATATGACGGCGACCCCGCGGATTTATGGCGACACAGCCAAGGCTACTGCCGAGCGGGATAACGTTGCCCTCTGCTCGATGGACGACGAGAGGCTGTACGGACCGGAGCTTCACGTTCTCACGTTTTCTGAGGCGGTGAAACGAGGCCTGCTCGTTGATTACAAGGTCATAGTACTTGCCATCGAAGAGTCGCACGTCAGTCGCAGAATACAGAATCTATTGAAGGACTCGAACAACGAGCTGCGAGTCGACGACGCCGCGAAAATCGTAGGCTGCTGGAAGGCGCTCTCGAAGCATGGGCTCGAAGAGAGCCTCACAGACGACGATGCCCCGATGAAGCGGGCGGTCGCCTTCTGCCAGGTCATCGAGCGCCAGAGGGGCGCCAAGGTCCACAAGGTCGGCTCAAAAAACATCGCCGAGATGTTCCAAGCAGTTGTCGAGGCCTACCAGGAGAGCGGAACGGCACCCCGCGATGATGCTGCGTCGACGCATCTACGGTGCGAGGCCGCGCATGTGGACGGAAGCATGAACGCCTCCGAGAAGGAGGCGAAGATCAGCTGGCTCAAAGCGGAGGCGCCCGAGGACACGTGCCGCATCTTGAGCAACGTGCGCTGCTTGTCCGAGGGCGTCGACGTGCCAGCCCTCGACGCCGTTCTCTTCCTCACGCCCCGCAACTCACAGGTGGACGTCGTGCAGTCGGTCGGTCGCGTGATGCGGAAACCTGCCGACAGCAGCAAGAAGCGCGGGTACATCGTTCTCCCCGTCGTCATCCCAGCGGGGGTTGAGCCACATGACGCCCTGAACGACAGCCAGACGTACAAGGTCGTGTGGCAGGTCCTTCAAGCCCTGCGGTCTCACGACGACCGCTTCGACGCGATGATCAACAAGCTTGATCTCGAAGCGAAGGACCCCTCGAAGATGGAGGTCATCGCGATTACCGACAAGATCGCGAAGCGATCGAGAGCGAAGAACGCCGACGATAAAAAGAAGGCTGCGAAGAGGGCCGCGAAGGCCGGACACAGCATTGGCGTCGCAGAGACCCCGATCAAGTACCCAGTACAGGACGAACTTGAGTTCGAGATTGGTGAAATCGAGCGCGCCATCTACGCCAAGCTCGTCCAGAAGGTAGGGAACCGCCACCACTGGGAGGATTGGGCAAACGACATCGCGAAGATTGCCCGCACGCACATCGACCGCATCACAGGCATTCTTGAGAACGAAAAAAACACACGGGAGCGAGAGGCGTTCGAATGCTTCTCCGAGGAGCTGCGTGACGACCTAAACGACAGTATTACGAGGGACGAGATCGTCGAAATGCTTGCCCAGCATCTCGTGACAAAACCGGTTTTTGACGCGCTGTTTACGGGGCATAGCTTCGCTACTGAGAACTCGATGTCCCGCGCCATGCAGAGCGTGCTTGAAGCGCTGCATGAGCACCACCTGGGAAAGGAGGTGAGGACGCTTGAGGCGTTCTACGAGTCGGTGAAGATGCGCGCCGAAGGGATCAAGAGTGCTGAGGGGAAGCAGAAGATCATCGTCGAGCTTTACGACAAGTTCTTCCGTAATGCGTTTCCCAAGATGTCGGAGCGGCTCGGCATCGTCTACACGCCCGTCGAGATTGTCGACTTCATCCTGAAAAGCATCGATCACCTGCTTCGCGATGAGTTTGGGCAGACGCTCGGAAGCGAGGGCGTGCATATCTTCGACCCATTTACGGGCACTGGAACGTTCATCACGCGGCTTCTCCAGAGCGGCCTCATCTCGGGCGCAGAGTTGCCGCGCAAGTACGCGGAGGAGATACACGCAAACGAAATCGTTTTGCTCGCCTACTACATTGCAGCGATTAATATCGAGGCTGCGTATCATGGCATTATCGGCAGCGACTACCGGCCGTTCGAGGGTATCTGCCTCACGGATACGTTCCAGCTATACGAGAAGGACGATCTCGTTTCGCAGGTACTGGTCGACAATAGCGCACGCCGAAGGCGTCAGAAGAAACTCGACATTCGCGTGATTATCGGAAACCCCCCGTGGTCAGTAGGACAGCGAAGCGAGAATGACAATAATCAGAACGTAGCGTATCCATTGCTTGATTCGCGTATTGCTGAAACATACGCAGCGCGGTCCAGCGCGGTGCTCAAAACCGCCCTGTATGACAGCTATATTCGTGCGATCAGATGGGCGAGCGACCGCATTGGCGACAGCGGCATAATAGGCTTTGTCACCAACGCTGGCTTCGTCGAAGCCAGCACTGCGAACGGTCTTCGGCAGTGCCTCGCGGAGGAGTTCAGCAGTCTTTACGTCTTCCATCTTCGAGGTAACCAGCGGACCGCAGGTGAACTCTCGAAAAGAGAAGGCGGCAAAGTCTTTGGCAGTGGCAGTCGCGCCCCCGTCGCGATCTCGCTGCTCGTGAAGAACCCGAGTTCGAAAGAGCGAGGCAACATCCATTTCCGCGACATCGGCGACTACCTGACGCGCGAGGAAAAGCTCGCTGCTATCGCGACCTTTGGTAGCGTCGCAGGCATTGCCGAAGCGGACGGATGGACCCGCATAACCCCCGACGCCCATGGCGACTGGCTCAAACAGCGAGATGAAGACTTCAATCGCTTCATAGTAGCGGGAGATAAGAGCGGATCCGAACCGGCACTCTTTGCGAACTACTCGAATGGTGTCAAGACCCAACGCGACGCTTGGGCTTATGGCACATCGAAGCATTCCGTGACCGAGCAAATGGAGCGGCTGATCAGCTTCTATAATGCCGAGGTGACGCGATTCGAAAAAGAGCATCAAGGGCTCGATAAGAAGGCTCGCGAGGCGCGCATTGATGCCTTTGTTAATGCTGACCCCACTAAAATCAGTTGGACCGTCAATCTGAAGGCTGATCTCGCGAGAGGTGCTCGATTGGCATTCGATGCTACGCGAATCGTGCCGAGTCTTTATCGCCCGTTTGCGAAACAATGGCTCTACTTTGACCGGAAGCTTAACGAGAGAGTGCTGCAAATGCCCCGGATTTTTCCCACTGCGGGATTGAAAAACCGGGTCATCGGCGTATCGGGAAGTGAGACTCGCTCCTGCTACTCGGTCCTCATGACCGATGTCGTTCCGAGCCTCCATGCCGTGGATATGGTCGGATCGCAGTTCTTTCCGCTCTTCCTCTACGATGATGAAGACATCGAATCGGAGGCTGGCGCCAGAGTTTCTCGTTTTGCATCGCCTCGGAAGGCGCTGCCTGAGGCAGCTCGGAGGGACGGGATTACCGACGTGGGTCTGGCCCACTTCATGGCTGCTTATCCCGAGGAGGGCATCACGAAGGAAGACATCTTCTACTACGTCTACGGCATTCTCCACTCGGCCGACTACCGCGAGAGATACGCTGACAACCTTGGCAAGGAACTCCCCCGTATTCCCCGCGTGAAGAAGGCCGGTGATTTCTGGGCGTTCAGTCGCGCCGGCCGCACACTCGGCGAGCTCCACGTTGGGTTCGAGCAGGTCGGGGAGTACCCAGTTCGTATCGATAGCTCCGCCAAGCCTACCGGTACGGGCTACCGCGTCGAGAAGATGAAGTTTGGCAAGGGCAAGGACAAGAGCGTCATCCACTACAACGACTTGATTGCTGTTCGCGACATCCCATTGGAGGCTTACGAGTACGTCGTGAACGGCAAGTCGGCGATTGAATGGGTGATGGAGCGCCAGAGCGTTGCCACTGACAAGGCGAGCGGCATCGTGAAGGACGCGAACGCCTGGGCGAACGAGACTGTCAGAGATCCGCGTTACCCGCTATCTCTGCTGCTGCGTGTCATCACTGTGAGCCTTGAGACGATGAAGATCGTCAAGTCACTTCCTGCGTTGGAGATTCTTGACGAAGGTGCGTCTTCAGTTGGAACGAGTGCCTCGGTTGCCTGAAACAACCTGGCGCTTCCGGCGGCCTTCGGGGTTCGGGGGGAGGGGACGGCCTCAGGCCCGCTACCTGGGCGGTGCGGAGGCGCGTTGGCGCTTCCCTCGGCGAGAGGCTCTACGCGACGGGGGGCGGAGGGCACACTGCTGTTCCCGGAGAAGACCGGTACGCTGCGGGCGGGGGCCTTCGCCTCCCTGGTCATGGGGGTAGACAATGCGCGCTGACGTCCTGCTGCTTGCCCTCACCGTATTGGCGACAGGTTGCGTCTCGGTGTCGCCCACCCCTCGTCCAGGCTCGAGCCTGAGCTACGCGGAGCGCCCAGCCGCCGCACCGGCATTGGCGCATGCGCCGCGTGAGGACGAGTCTCCCATTCGGGCCTCGTCGCGGACCTCCTTCGCGATTTCCGGGGAGCGAGAGCGGCTGGCGCGCCACCGGAATGTCCGCGAGGAAGCGACGGGCGAGGGCTCGCGAGGAAGGGCAGGGGCCGTGGGCGGCAGCCTTGTTCGCCGGGGCACGAAGGAAGACGCCTGGGAGCAACTCCTCATGGACGCAGGCCTGGAGGCCCAGGACACGCGGCCCCTGGCTGCGGGAGGACTGACACCCACGCAGGCCGCGCGGCTGCTGGGGCAACTGGTGCAGAAACCTGTGACGCTGGGCAACTTCCCTCCCCGCATGGCGGTGGGCTTCCTGCTGCGGGAGGTGCTGGAGGGCGGCGAAGTTTCGCGGGGCGAGTTGCTGCTCCGGGTGGCGCGCTTTTCCCGGGAGCAGGTGGCCGTCCTCCGGCCGGATGGCTACCTCGCGTGGGCCCTCAATGGAAACACGCAGCAGAAGGTGGCGCCCGTCGAATGGAAGGACGGCGCGTTTCGCGCGCATGGCTTCGAACTGGGGCGCTTCTACAGCGGCAAGGGCGGTGTCTTCCGGCAAGTCGATGCCCAACTCCAGGCTTCGGACTGGCGGCCCTTGGCCGAGGTGTACAGCGATGCGGATGTCATCGGTCGCTCGCTGGATGGGGCACAGGATGCCTTCGTGGATCTGTACCACGCACTGGGGCAGACCCTCTCCCGTCCCATGGACAGCATCGCGGCGCTGAGCAACCTGCCGGCCGGTGTGGCGGCCCTCATCGCGTCGTCGCCCGCGTACTGGGAGCGCTTCCGGTACATGACGCAGGGCGAGCAGATCCGCGAGGTGGCGCGGCTGGCGACGAGCTTCATCGCGACCTGGGGCGCGGCCTCGGCCACGGCGCGGACGTTGACGGGAATGGCTGCCGGCGTGGAAGCCACGGTGCCGGTGCTCTCGCTGTCAGTGGAGGGTGCGCTGGTCGTCGAGCGCGTCACGGTGCCGGTGGGGCGCGCGGCGTCGGTGTTGAGTGGAGGGCCTGGGGCGGCCATCGTCCTTCAGCGGACCGGCGCGGCTTCGGGTCAGCCCTCGTCCCCAGGGGAGCAAGGCCCGGGGAGGTGGGAGAATGCCAGCGAAAGCATGAGCGAGGCATCGCGCAAGTACCAGGCCCAGGTCACCGAGGCGCCGGCAGGGAAGGTCTACAAGGTCCAAGAGGTAAAATTCGACGGCTTCAAGATGGGGGTACTCCTTGAAACAAAGGGGCCGGGCTATTCCAGGTTCCTCATGGATGGGAGTTTCAGAACCTGGTTCCGAGGTGCTGACGGAATGCTTGAGCAAGCAAAGAGACAATTCAAGGCGGCCAAGGGCACCCCGATTCAATGGCATTTCGCGGAGCGCGAAGTTGCTGACGCCGTGAGAGACCTGTTCAGGAACGAAGGGCTTGGCACAATCAAGGTCGTATTCACCCCGCCGTCTCCGTAGGCAACAGACCAGATGAACGAGAAATACTACCTGGGTGCGTACTGGCCGGGTCGGGTTGAGCCAGTCGAGTCATGCGCTCGACGTGCCGAGGTCTTCTTCCGCCTCCTGGCGCCTGTCGAACCTACGTTCAATCGATGGTTCGAGAAAGCCAAGTCTCGTGCTGATGCACTCAGGTACCCATTTGTGCCGAATGAGGAGTCGCTTCTCAACCTCTTCAGCACGAAGTACCGGCTTGAGCAGGTCGGGGTGTCTTTCTCTGCATGGAACGGAGAGCCCGATGGTGCAAGCACTGGCGTCAGGCTCGCATGTGGCTCCACCTCGGATCTCTTGGGGGATCTTTGCGTGATGGAACTTCCGACAAGAGGTGAAGCCAGAGAGCGTGTCCTGACCGCTCCCGTCCTTTCACAGGCGCTTCGCGCAGCGGCTTTGGCTTGGGACCCCCAATGGGGTATCGCCACGTCTACGGCTCATCGAGACAGGGTGTCGGAGTTCGCGGTGCCGGGCACGTTCGTGGGCTGGGTCACGTACTTGTCTCGCCGTTTGGGGACAGTGCCCCCGCTGCCCTCTCCTGTGCATGTCGAATTGATCGAGGACAAAGGGACGCTCATCGTCATATGTCCTGAGCGCTTCACGGTAGGCAATCCGGAGCACATCGCTCTCGCCGAGCAGGTGCACGACCAGCTGAACCGGGCGGGACTGTTGAAGCCGATCCCGCCCCAAGGGTAGGCCCCCCCTGTGCCAGGGAAGTTGTCGCCTCGGATGGGCCCGCCGAGGTCTCCCGGACCCGGTCGAGTCAAACAAATCACGCAATACATGCATTGTGAAATAGCATGGCAAGCCGTGAAACATCGGTGGGACGTCTCAGACCCAGGTCGTAGTCCCAGGGGGCTTCGGATTTGTCGGGGGCATGGGGTACGCTTCTTTGCGACACGGCGGAATGGGACCGCCGGGTTTGGGCCGGGGTGTTTCGTGGAAGAAGAGATCGTCTATCGCCACACGGTGGAGGGGGTGTTCCGCTCCATTGGTGACCGGCTCACTCTGGAGCTCCGGACGAAGCTGAAGGACGTGGGCCTGGACCTGGATGCTCAGTCTCCGCACCACACCCCTCGGAAGACCTTCGCGGAGGCCCTTCGCGTCACCGTCGAGCACCTGTACCCGCAGCTCGATGTGGGTGAGGGCTTCCGGCGCCTGGGTATCGGCATCATCCAGGGGATGGAGCAGACCGTGCTTGGCAAGTCGCTCGTGTCCATGTGGCCCATCTTCGGGCCGGAGCGCGTCGTGGTGCGCATCCAGGAGAGCTTCTCCACCGTCAACAACTACATGCGGTCGGAGCTGCTCACCCAGGGCCCCGGGCACCACATCATCCGCGTCAACGAGTGCAACGGGAACCCGGGCTACCTGCGCGGCCTCATCGAAGCGGGGTTGGCCAAGGCCGGCGCGAAGAGCCTTCGCGTGGAGCCCTTCGACTTCGACGGCCACGCCTGCTCCTACCGCATCCGGTGGGGCGGCTGAGGCTTGAACCCAGGGCGTTCCCTGGAACCGACTTTCGGACGGATTCCTGGCCGAGCAGGTTGCCGGTCGTCACACGATTGAGGGGCATCCCTCCCGTTCCCAACACCACCTCGTTCACTCCGTAGAAACGTAACCGTCCGGCCAACGACGTGCCGTGAGGGATTGCCGGGGTAGCGGCGTGCGGCGGACGCTTCCGGGCATGGCGAAGCAGGTGGAGAAGCCGGAGTGGGCGCGCGTCGCGGAAGCCTTCGAGGCCAGCGGGCAGACGCAGCGGGAGTTCGCGTTGGCGCGGGGCGTGCGGCTGAGCACGTTGCAGTCGTGGGTATATCGGGCACGTCGGGCCGCGCCGTCACGGGCGGAAGCAGTGAGACTCTTGCCGGTGCAGGTGACGACGGCGCCCGCGGCGACGGAGTCCCTGCTGGAAGTGGTCGCCGCGAGCGGAGCGCGGGTGCGATTCGCGGTAGGCACTGACGTGACGTACGTGGCGCGTCTCGTCGCGGCGCTGGGGCGCTGAAGCGGTGTTCGCGCTGCCTGCGTCGGTGCGCGTGGTGCTGGCGGTGGAGCCGGTGGACATGCGCAAGTCGATTGATGGCCTCATGACGCTGGTGCGCGGCGCGTGGGAAGAGGACGTCTACTCGGGGCACCTCTTCGCCTTCGTCTCCAGGCGGGGCGACCGCATCAAGGTGCTGACGTGGAGCCGGGGCGGCTTCGTGCTGCTGTACAAGCGACTAGAGGCGGGACGCTTCCGGCTGCCGCCGGTGGACGCGGGCGCGCAGGCGGTGACGCTGGACGCCACGCAGTTGGCCATGCTGCTGGACGGCATCGACGTGGCCCAGGTGAGGCGCCAGCCCGCCTGGACGCCTCCCGGGCGCACGGGCACCTGACGCGCCCGGCCCGGGACGCGGCGTGGCGCAGGCGTGTTGAGGCGAAGTGCCGCGCGAGCTCCCCCAGGACCACTTCTGCCCCTGGCGCGAGGAGGCGGAGGAACTCAAGGAGCGCCTGACGTCGCTGGAGGCGAAGATGGCGACGCTGGAGCGCCACGTCTTCGGCCGCAGGGCGGAGAAGCTGCCGGCGGTGGCGACGGAGCTGCGCGGGGCCGCGGACTCGACGGCGGCCCGGGCCGAGGCCGCGAAGAAGAAGCGGCAAGAGAGAGCCGCCCGCAAGGCCGAGGAGGCCCTGGCGCGGGAGATTCGCCACGCGGTGCCTGCCGAGGAGCGCCACTGCCCGGCGTGCGGCAGCGA
>NZ_RAVX01000030.1:0-72960 GCF_003611605.1 Corallococcus sp. AB011P | reverse complement strand
CCTCGAAGGCTTCCGCGATGCGCGCCCACTCCGGCTGCTCCACCTGCTTCGCCATGCCCGGAAGCGTCCGCTGCGCGCCGCTACCCCGGCAATCCCTCACGGCACGTCGTTGGCCGGACGGTTACGATTCAACCCTCTGGCCGTTGGAGCACGGGCAGTGTCACTCGTCCGTCAGGTCCAGTGCCGAGACTAGGCTTGTTGCGTCGAGCGTGACTGTCCAGCGCTGCGTCACGTCCTTGCCGTAGACGGCGCGGTAGGTCCGGAGCAGGTGGTCCGAGGAGTCCTCCAGGAGGACCTACCGGCTCAGCGGAGGCATTCCACCGAGCTTCATGTGGAACCACGCGTTCATGTCCGCGAGCTCGTCCTTCGCGGTCCCGGTGAAGTGGCGGACTGCCGCCAGCCCTTGAGGACCGACAGAGGCCCAGCTTTCGCCCCTAAACTTGCTCGCTCAGTTGGGAATAGTGCTAGTCGGGAACTGTATTGCCATCCAGAATAACCGTTCGTGCAAAATCAACCAGGGCCGATATGTTGTTGTTGTTGTTGTTAAGCCATTCATGTCGCAGTTTCCGGACTGCGCGTGCGCGCGCCTCGTCCGATTTAAGGCCTGGATCAAGAGGAAATGCCTGCGCGAGCGCATGTGCGCAAACTCGCTGTCGATACCCAAAGCGAAACCAGGCAATCACATCAAGATTGTTTGCGCCGTTTCTTATGCATAGAGGGAGGGCTTGTAGCGCCTCGGGAACAGATGTCCCCGGATAGCTATCCTCAATCCAGCATTCGTGAAGCGCGAGAAAGCACCCCGCGTCTTGAGCAAGCACGCGTTCGACGATGTCGCCAAGAAACTTAAAGACAGCGGGTAGGCCACGTCCTCCGTCGCTTCGCTTGGGGGTAAACTCAGTTGGTTGGCAGTTGAATAAGATTGCGCCGATTTCTGTGAAAGGCATCCCCTGCATGTATGCATCAACCACTCGACCGAGTTCTTGCCACGCCTCGGTCCATCCCGCAGGCCTGCTCCACGGAACCGTATCGTAATCAGACACGGTTCTGGCCAGTGCGCCAAGGCGGGTGCGTGGAGTCGCTGTTGCTTTCTCATCAAGGTATTCGCCGATGGAGCTTACCGGCATGTGGCTCAGGACGTCGATCAATAGTTCGAAAGACTTGCGCACGTCGAGAGCCGCGAGTTCTTCGGCCGATATCAATCCGCGTGACTTGTACGCTTCCCACATGTGCTGCGCCCTGAAAAAGTCGACTCCCGCGCGCATTGCTGCTATCGGCATCCAAGAGGGAACCCCCTTCCGCTCAAGAAAGCGCTGCTTGATCTCCACTACGCGTCTCTGAGCAATGGCTGCCTTTTCTTCAGTAAAGTGCTCGCGTCGACGGTAGCCTCCGAATGTTCGCATTAAAATTTTACCAGCGTGCTCTTCGGCGGACTCTACAGTGGCGAGGAGTGACGTGAGTGATACCTCAAGACTAGTTGCGCCTTGTGTTTGATCTGCGACCATGAGTTCGTCGAGAAATTTCTCAATGGGGCTGTGAATGGAGATTGATGCATCTGGCTCGCCGAGGACAGGATATTCTTGCAGAAGTGGCGCCCCATCCTGTGTTGTTGAGGTTGGTGCTTTAATTGGTTTGTCGCTTACCAAGATGACAACTCCTTGGTTTGCAAATCCTGGTCGGCCTGCGCGGCCAAAGCCATTTAGTATCAACTCGTTAGCTCGAGTCAGCCCTGCGGCTGCATCGGTGTCTCGGATTTTCTGTCCAGCGAGTTGGCTTCCCGAAACGACGACAGCTACAGCTGGAAGATTCAGTCCCTGGGCCAATGTTCCCGTTGCGATCATTAATTTTGCTTTTCCGGTAGAGAACATCCATTCTGACGTTGCTTGCTCGACCTGAAGCATTGCGCTTGTGTGGACCGTGACCCCTTTTCGAAGGAGTGGCCTCAGGCAAGTTTCTACGCCGAGTTCTGCGTCAGCGATTGATAGTTGTGCCTCTATGATTTCGGGAAACGCAGTTGAGCCAACGGCGCCATGCATCTGTGTTGTGACGCGCTCGGCACTTCCAAATGCATGGTGTCGACTCGAAAGAACAAAGTTGATGGCCGGGGCGCCCCGTGACGCAAGATGTTCCGCAACAGCCAAGCCTATGCGGTTCTTCCAGCTTTCAATCTCCGTGCTGACTTGTCCCTTTCTTGTTCGTTTTTGGGTGAGCGTCGCGTGAATTGGAAGTGGAGCTGTTCGATAGTCGTCAGGGCCATTCATTGTCCATGGTCCTGACAGTCCAGCGATCCATCCAAGTGGAACTGGTTGGTTGATGGTTTTTGCGCCAGCAGCCGCAGCGAGGGTTGTATGTCCTTGCGCTAGGGCTGCATCCAGCGCGGGTTGATCTATGATTACGAATCCTCGCGCCGCTCGCGATGGCCGCCATCGAATCTTCGATGCCACCGCGTCCAGTGGCTCTGTCCTCCGCGCTGCCGTTAGCCAGTCGGCAAGTTCATTTGAGTTGCTTACCATTGCGGACATTAAGAGGATGCGCATCCCGGGGGCGGTGTGGAATAGTTGGGCGAGCAATACGTCTGCGACTGCTCCCCGACTCTCGTCGTTCAGGAGATGGCACTCGTCAAAAATACATAGAGAGCAGCCCTTGAATGCATCTGGGTAGAGTCGAAGCGCTAGGGCGCATTTTTCGGGAGTCATTACTGCGACGAATGATTCTGTTCTAAGTTGCTCGTCTGAAAGCGCGGTGTATTCAGCGCCTCCAACAAAGGCTGCAATCGAGACGTCAGAGAAACTCGTCAGTGCTGCGCTAAGGTCTCGTCTGATTTGGTGTGCAAGTGCATTTGTTGGAGTTAAATATAGAACCCAGCCTCGAGAAAGAGCGTGAGCCACGGCCAGTTCTGCTAGGAAGCTTTTTCCACTGCCAGTCGGCATGGAAACAACTGCGTCGCGATTGGGCCCCGGAAGACAGTCTCGAATGTATTCGATCGTTGATGGCCAGAGAAATGGACGGCCACGTAACCTTGTGTTGCCCATGGCTCGCATTTTTAAATAAGCGCCGAATTGTTCGAGGAATGAATCGCCTCCATCAGTTGGTGAAGGGACCCCGTGGACGAGTGCGCGCGTGCGCGTGGCATTGACTGCGGCAAAGAGCAAGCTGGCTAAATGAAAGATGTCGGAGAATCCATTGAAATCTATAGGTCCGCCAGATTTGGGCAGGCGACATGTCTCGCGGATTCTTCCAATCTCGACGAGAACGGCTTCGACGTTTGCGCCTTTGGTGCCACGAAGCCAGTCGAAATAACCATCAAGTGCTTGGAGTAGTCTGTCGTAGAGTAGAGATTTTGTGGCGTTGATGGCGTCTGGCAATAGGGCTGAGGAAGAGTTGGGTTGGGCTTCGCTACCGTCTTTAATTGGGTGTATTCGGCCCTCGCACAGGGCCTTGATGCGTTGCCAAAGGCGTTGCCCGTTTCTTGCCCGCAGTTCCTCTGGACTATCTCCAGTCGCCGCGGTGGGTTCCCGGACCTCCGCGATGATGGCCGATGCATTGATATCGTAGCCTCCGATCATGAATAGTAGAGCGCTCTCGATTAATGTGTATGCGTGTTCATCTTGAAGAGGGTCCAAGACTGGATTGGGCGCCGCGTCGGAAGTTATGAGTTTCCCAAGGAGCGCAAGTGCTTCTGCTGCCGCGAACGCGGCGGCCTGAGTGGTTTCTGCTGAGGCGTGGTTTCCATTAAGGGGGTCGAATACCGCCACGCTTTGGAGGGCATTTGCCATTCTTCGCAATGTGTCCTGGACTTGTGACTGCTCCGGTCCGCGCTCGGTGTTCGCTGTGCTTAGAATTCGGTTGTTTACGATAAGTAAGTACGCGCGCGAGAGGGTGCGTCTGCAAGCAGTCGGATCGAGGCCTGCAATCTTGGGAAGTCTGTCAATGAGTTCTTGGGCGTGCTTGTCAAACATTCGAAAAGCCCTCGGCGATCTTTAGCATTGATGCTCCGATTGCGTCGAAGAATGCCGAGAAGTCGGTTACTGCGTGCGGCATGAGGGCGATTTGTTCCTTTTTTATTGCAAGATCGCCGAATGAGGGTCGGGGATTTGTCCAATCCATGGCGATAGTTGCGTCGTAGTGTGGGTTCGGCAGATATGCGCGGACGTCTTTCCAGAGGGATGGAGAGACGAGTTTCTGCTGGTCTGCTGGAAGAGCCTCGCGAAGCGTAGATAGTGTCTGCCTGGCTCGTGCGTCATGTCTTCCGTTGTCGAAGTCTCTAAAAAAGCGCACTGCGTCGCTGATTGCCCCGTTTGGATTTTTTTCGTACGCCTTGCATTCTATGAATGACATGCCGATTATGTTGTCGGACATGTAGAGAGCTACGACATCGAATCCGTGATCTTTGGCTGCAATGTGCGGGAGATCCAGGGCGATTGCTCGACCGGGCGGATGTAGTTCGTTGCGCTTCTGTGAGAGGGCTGTGCATAGGTGCCATAGGCACTCGGCCATCCAGGGGTTGCGTTCGTCAGTTTTTTGTTTTTGACCGAGCGGTTTTGATTGTGTTCCCGTGATGGCTTCTACGTTGAGTAGTAATTCGGTTCGATCTCTTTGTGTGTTTTCTATTTGTGCCTTAACTTGCAGGGCGCGCGTGACGGCGGTGGCGAGTAGTCCGACAAAGTAGGCCGCAATCGCATCGATTGTTGCTTGGTTGTCGCCCCAGCCTTCTATGAGTGTTAGGTGATGGGTTGTTGTTGCTTTTGAGGCGCAGCGTAGGTTGTTTTCCAGGTGGTTCATGCCTGAATTTATTAGATTGGTTAGTGCGCCTGGCAATGCCGCCGCTTGTGTAGCCGGCTCTGCAGTGGCAACTAGTTCGTTCTTGGGCGACGGTGGTTTTGGTGCCTCTTCCTGCGTATGGAGAACCGCTTCGTTCATTGCTAATTCCTTCGTAGGGGTTAAGTGCGTTAGATTCTATGACTTGGTACGTTGCTGGTCGGCGCATCTAACCGAGAGCGAATCGTCCCTATCAAATCCCGTATTCCTGATACCAGCCTGGGTGCATATCTACCTGGGGCAATGGTTTCCGCCAGGCCCAGCAAGACGTCAGGCAAGTGTGGATGACTCGGCGCGGCAATTTGCCCGGCCTGCACCACTACTCATTGGGGTTGAAATCGGGGCTATAAATGGGCATAAACAGGAAGTTGGCCCCCACCGCCTTGATGGCTTGGCGCAGGCCTTTGATCTCGTGCACTCCTAGGTTGGCCATCGGCACGACGTCGCCGGGCGCAGCCCTGAGCGATCCCCGCATTTGAGCGAGCAGATCGCCAGCCGCCTACCTGACAGCTCCGTGCGAGGCGGAGTGGAGGGGAGCAGGAAGAGAGGCCATGCTGAGACGCAAGGTGGCCATCAACGAGGAGCAGGTGCTGGCGTTCCTGGAGAACCTGTTCGAGGAAGACCTGCACGCAAAGAGAGTGCTGTCGCTGGCGCACGCGACGTTGGGCGTGGTGCACGCGGCGTCGCTGTCGGTGCACGCCATTGGCCAGGCGCTGGCGTGGGCACGGGGGGGGGCGTGCAGAAGCACGGCATCAAGCAAGTGGACCGGCTGCTGTCCAACGAGGCGGTGGACGTGTGGAAGCTGGCGGCCTCGTGGGTGCCGTACGTGCTGGCCGAGCGCACCGAGGCGCTGGTGGCGCTGGACTGGACGGACTTCGAGGCCGATGACCACACCACGTTGGTGGCCAGCCTCGTCACCTCGCATGGACGCACCACGCCCCTGCTGTGGATGACGCTGCAAAAGAGCGCGCTGGCGGGCAACCGCGCCCAGGCAGAGGATGAGCTGCTGCTGCGGCTGAAGGAGTGCGTGCCCGAAGGCGTGAAGGTGACGGTGCTGGCGGACCGGGGCTTCGCGGACCAGCGGTTGTACGCCCTTTTGGCCCAGGCGGGCTTCGAGTACGTGGTGCGCTTTCGCAAGGACGTGCGGGTGGAGGTGGCCGGCGGCACCGGGGGGGCCCGCGGCCAGGTGGATTCCCACCAGCGGGCACGCCAAGAGGCTGACGCAGGTGCACGTGACGGCGGACCGCACGCCGGTGCCCGCGGTGGTGCTGGTGCACCAGAAGGGAATGAAGGAGCCGTGGTGTCTGGCCACCAGCCTGGGGGCTGTCAGCGCACGCCAGGTGGTGGACCTCTATGCCCGACGCTTCTCGTGCGAGGAGACATTCCGGGACGTCAAGGACTTGAGATTCGGGATGGGACTGTCCTCGGTGCGCGTGAAGAGTCCCGAGCGCAGAGACAGGCTGCTTCTGGTGAGCGCCCTGGCCCAGGTGCTGCTGACGCTGCTGGGCGCCGCTGGGGAGAGTCTCGGGATGGAAAAGGGCTTGAAGGCCAATACGGCCAAGACGCGCACCTACTCGCTCTTCCGGCAGGGCTGCATGTATTACCAAGCCATTCCCATGATGAAGGAGGAACGCTTGCGGCCTCTCGTCGAGCGCTTCGCCGAACTCCTCCACTGTCACCCTGTCTTCAAAGAAGCGCTTGGCTTCATATGAGGGGATGGCTCAGGTCACGAGGGTCACCCTGGGGCGACTGCGGGAGGGACAGCAAAGACGCATCACATCCAAGAATCATGGCACCCCGCGACCACCGAGGTTCGGGAATCGCTCATAGGCTCGCAGAAGTGCATTCAAGTGGTCGGGCTTGTCGAGATCGAGCGGCGCGTCAGTCAAGGGCACCAGCCACCCGTTGGAATCGGTGCGGCGTGCCCGCGAAAGCAACTCCGCGTCGCGTGACGTGTCCGGAAAGCCGAGTGCACGGGCGGAGGCTGCGGACCAATAGTTCAGCCATCCAAGATGCTGCGGAGCCTCATTTGAGGCGAGCGCGCCCGGCGCCATTACGAGGATGGGGAGTCCTCTCGGTGGAGATGGTGGCCCCTCCAATGTGGGGGCTGTCTGTTCGGCGATGTCCGACGCAGCCGCAAAAGGCGTCAGTTCGCCCCACCAAGCAGCGGCAGCCTCTGCGATAGCCGCCAATACTGACTGCGCCTGTCCCATCACGGATGCAGTCAGTGGCAGCCTCATGTGGATTTGAAACTGAGAGATGCCACCGGGACCGTCCGGATTCTCCAGCCCATAGAGCGTTACAGGGGCCTGGTCGTCATCGTTACAGAGGAATGGAAGCCCGCCGTCCGTCGTATTGGCCACGACCCAAGCATCTCGGTGGTCCAGCGCAATGAGGTCTCCTCGTTCCGAAGTCGTCCATCCCAGCCGCAATCCTGGAAGGGCGCGCTCCACGCCATGGACAATGGCGAGAGTCCGCCCGTCGGCATGGGTCAGCGCAGGCGCATAGGCCAAGAGACTCAAGAAATCCTGTGTGGAGGGCATCTCAACACCAGTCCATGAGGACGACCTTGAGGGTTCTGTCTGCTCGCTGCAGCGCTAGCATGTGGGCCTTGCTACGAACGCCGATGATGAAGTCGTATCCACAGGCCCTGGCCAGTGCGCTCTCCCGTCGCAGTTCAGGGAGTTTCACTTTCACGAAGAAGTCCTGTGAACGAGGCGATTGCTTCTCGAAATCGTCTGTCTTGACCTCCCACAGCGTTCGGCGGGACAGCACCAGGGCGTCGTAGTGCTTGCCATTGATGAGCACGTTGAAGCCGGGAAAGCTGTTGCCGAGAATCTTGTCGGCGCACGCGTTGTGTGGATCGTTCCCACCCCGGGGTGGGCCCAAGACGGGTCTGCACTCTGGCCTGCGGTCCCGCTCGAATGGGTCCCTCGGCGATGGCGGAAACAAATCCTGTCCTGACGGCTGGGGACTGGGTTTCCGTTTCGCAGCGGACGCACTCTTGTCAGCTTCAATTCTCTGCACAGGGATGGGGTGCTCGGCCGCTTCCGGCCAGTCCGCCTCATCCATTGCTTCCTTGATGGCGACCGCCACTACCACCACTCCGATGACGATGACCGCGCCAATAACGACCTCCGGAGCGGCCAGCACGCAGAGCCCGATTCCCAGCGTGGCGGCTTCAGCAGAAGCGACTGTGCAGCTTCCTGAGCGATCGGTGAACCGGACACGATCCTGGTCGAGGACGTGAAAGCACCGTTCCGCCAGGACAGGCCAAGGCTCGGCGGACTCCCGGACGACGCACCGTCCTTCATCCGTCCACGGCAGGCTTGCTGCTCGCTGGAGGTTGGTGCGCCTTGGAGAGCGGCTTTCACGCGCTGCGGGTGTCGCGCATGCCGTCAGGAACAACAGAAGCGTGGCGAGGGCTCCGAGTTTCAAGATCACAGCCTCTCCGGGGGCACATGCTTCAGACTGGAGGTAGAGCCGGAGTACACCTGAACCGGCCCTGCCTGATCCGCGACCGTGATTACGCCGTCGCCGACCGCACAGCCTCACGGATCGCCCCGGACTCCACCAGCGCCGTGACCGCGGAGATGTCGTGATGCAGCTCGCGGTCACGGTCCATGTGCGGAACCTTGCTGCGGATCAACTCATACGCCGCCAGCACGCCCTTGCCGGGCTTCACCGGTTGACGGAAGTCCAGCGCCTGCGCCGCGACAAGCAACTCAATGGCCAGACACGAACGCGCGAACTCCGAAACCTGCCGCCCCTTCAGCGCCGCCGTCATGCCCATGGACACGTGGTCCTCTCGGCCCGCGGAAGAGGGGATGGAGTCCACCGACGCCGGGTGGCTCAGGATTCGCGACTCGGCCACCAGGGCCGCCGCGGTCACCTGCGCAATCATGAACCCGCTGTTCAACCCACTGTTCTTCGCCAGGAACGCGGGCAGTCCCGACAGGCTCGGGTTCACCATCTGCTCCACCCGGCGCTCACTGATGCTCGACAGCTGCGTCAGTGCCATGGCCACCACGTCCATCGCCAGCGAGATGGGCTGACCGTGGAAGTTGCCTCCAGAGATGATGCTCTCCGTGTCCGCGAACACCAGCGGGTTGTCCGTCCCGCTGTTCACCTCCACCTCCAGGATGCGCCGCGCGAACGCCAATCCCTCTCGCGCCGAGCCGTGCACCTGCGGGATGCACCGGAGGCTGTACGGGTCCTGCACCTTGCTGCAATTGACGTGCGTCTCCACCAGCTCGCTGCCCTTCAGAATCCGGCGCAGGTGGTCGGCCACCGCCTTCTGACCCGCGTGCGGCCGCACCGCGTGGATCTCCGGCAGGAACGGCTTGTGGCTGCCCAGCAGGCCCTCCACCGTCATCGCTCCCGCGATGTCCGCCACGTCCGCCAGCAGCTCTGCTCGCAGCTGCGTCAGCGTTCCCACCGCGCACATCGCCTGCGTGCCGTTGATCAGCGTCAGGCCTTCCTTCGCCTCCAGCACCACCGGCTTCAGGCCCGCCTTCTCCAGCGCCTGCTTCGACGGCATCCGCACGCCCTCGAAGAACGCCTCGCCCTCGCCAATCAGCACCAGCGCCAGGTGCGCCAGCGGGGCCAGGTCTCCGGACGCGCCCACGCTTCCCCGCTCGGGGACCACCGGCACCACGTCCTTGTTCAACATGTCGATGGCCAGCCCCAGCGTCTCCATCCGGATGCCGCTGAAGCCCTTCGCCAGCACGTTGGCCCTCAGCAGCAGGAGCACCCGGGCCTCCGGCAGGGGCAGCGGATTCCCCACGCCACAGGCGTGCGACAGGATGAGGTTTCGCTGCAGGTCTCGCAGGTCCTTCCGGTCGATTCGCACCTCCGCCAGCGTGCCGAAGCCCGTGTTGATGCCGTAGGACGGCGTGTCTCCGGCGGCGACCCGGTCCACCAACGCCCGGGAGGCCTGCACCCGCTTCGCGGCTTCGGGGGCGAGCTCCACCGTGACTTCGTGGCGGGAGACCTGGAGGATCTCCTCCAGCTTCAGGGTGTCACCATCGATGAGGAGGCGGGGGCGGGACATGTTCGGGCTACTCCGGGTATGCGGCTTGAAAGTCGTTGGGCCACGAAGGCTAGCGGATTCGCGGCAGGCAGGTTGAGGGCCCTTTACACCCAGGCCCCGGCGCCCATATAGCCTGCGCCCGTCCGTGCAGGGAGGTCGCAAGCCCCGTGGCCCTCATCGTCCAGAAGTACGGCGGTACCTCGGTGGGTGACACCGAGCGCATGAAGAACGTCGCTCGCCGCTGCATCGCCGCCCAGAAGGCCGGCCATGACGTCGTGGTGGTCGTCTCCGCCATGTCCGGTGAGACCAACCGCCTGCTCAAACTGGTGGCGCAGATCACCGACCGGCCCGACGAGCGCGAACAGGACGTCGTCGTCGCCACCGGCGAACAGGTGTCCATTGGCCTCGTCGCCATGGCCATCCATGCGCAGGGCGGGAAGGCCGTGAGCTTCCTCGGCCACCAGGTGCGCATCGTCACCGACAGCACCTTCTCCAAGGCGCGCATCAAGAGCATCGACGCGGAGCCCATCCGCGCCGCGCTGAAGCAGGGGAAGATCGTCGTCGTCGCCGGCTTCCAGGGCGTGGACGAGACGGGCAGCGTCACCACGCTCGGCCGAGGTGGCTCCGACACGACGGGCGTCGCGCTGGCGGCCGCGCTCAAGGCCGACGCGTGTGAAATCTATACGGACGTCGACGGCGTCTACACCACTGACCCCAACGTGTGCCCGGCCGCGAAGAAGCTGGACCGCATCACCTACGAGGAGATGCTGGAGCTGGCCAGCCTGGGCGCCAAGGTGCTGCAGATCCGCTCGGTTGAATTCGCCATGAAGTACAAGGTGCCCCTGTGGGTGAAGTCTTCCTTCACCGAGGATCCGGGCACGCTCGTCTGCGAGGAGGACGCATCCATGGAGGACGTGCTGGTTCGAGGGGTCGCGTACGACCGGAACGAGGCGAAGATCACCGTGGTGGGCGTGCCGGATCAGCCGGGCACCGCGGCGAAGCTCTTCGGGGCGCTCGACGCGAAGCACATCGTGGTGGACCTCATCGTGCAGAACCCGTCCCGCGACGGGCGCACCGACGTCACCTTCACCGTCGCCAAGTCGGACTTCGCCAAGGCCCACGAGGTCGTGAAGCAGGCGGCGCAGGACGTGGGCGCCACCGGCTTCGAGGTGGATGACGCCATCGCCAAGGTGTCCATCGTCGGCGTGGGCATGCGCAACCACTCGGGCGTGGCGGCGAAGATGTTCCAGACGCTCTCCCAGGAGGGCATCAACATCCAGCTCATCTCCACGTCGGAGATCAAGACCTCCTGCGTGATCCACACGAAGTACACGGAGCTGGCGGTGCGCGCGCTGCACACGGCCTTCGGGCTGGACGCGCCGCCCCCCGTGACGGCCAACCCCACCGTGTCGGAAGTGGACGCGCTCAAGGGGCAGAAGGCCTGAAGCGGTTCGGGCGCACGTCCGCGCTCGCGGCGCTGTCCCTGGGGCTGCTCGCCCTGGGCTTCACCGCCCGGGCGCGGTGGCCGGATTCGCGGCCCTCGCTCGACTGCCCGCCGGAGGCCGTGCGGCTGGATCCGGCGGGGCTGGCCACCTGTGGCCCGGGCGCGGTGCCTACGGGGGCACAGGCGCTCGCGCTGGGGCTCAAGCTGGACCTCAACGCCGCCTCCGAGTCCGAGCTGGCCCTGTTGCCCGGTGTGGGCCGTGACCTGGCCAAACGGCTGGTGTCCGCCCGCGAGGAGCAGGGCCGGTTCTCGAGCTGGGAGGACGTGGACGCCGTGCCCGGCGTGGGCGCTGCCAAGTTGGAGACCCTCCGGGCAGCCACCGTGCTGGACGCGGCGGCGGCCAATGGGGGCGTGTGGTAAGCACGGCCGGTGCAGATCGCCTGCCCGCAATGCTCGATGCAGTACGTGCTGGATGCCCGACTCCTGCCGCCTGGTGGCGCGTCGGTGCAGTGCACCCGGTGTGGCCACGTGTTCAAGGCTTCGCCCACCGGCGTCATGGCTCCCGCGCCGAAGATTCCTCCGGCGGGTGGGGGAGACCGGACGGGTACGCAGTCGTCCACGCAGATCTTCGGCGGTGAGGGCGCTTCCAGCCTGAAGTCCACGAACCTGTTCGCGGGTTCGACCACGGCGTCCGGGTCCTTCGTTCCGCAGCCGACTCCGGCTTCGGGTGCGCTGACTTCGTCCGGTGTGATTCCTCCGCCTCCGTCCATCGCTCCGGTCGCGGCGCCGCCTCCCGTGGCGTCCGGCGCGCAGCCTCCGGCGGCGATGGGCACGACGCGAGCCTTCGGAGCGGTGGGGTCTGGATTGGGGGCTCCTCCTCCCGCGGCGCAGCCGGGGCAGGGTGCGGCTCCTGGGGCAACGACGCGCGCGTTCGGTGCTGTCTCCGCTTCGTCCTCGGGTTCGTTCCGCCTCGCGGAGCCTGGTGCTTCATCGCGTGGGCCGGAGGGTGTTGGCGCGACGCGTGCGTTTGGCGCGGTGTCGGATCCTCCGCCTTCTGGTGCCGCCGATGCGGGCATTGGGGCGACGCGTGCGTTTGGCGCGGTGTCGGGCCCAGCGCCCTCCGGTGCTGTCGACGCGAGCATTGGAGCGACCCGCGCGTTCGGTGCGGTGCCGGGCCCCTCGGGTTCACCGGTGGCAGAGGCGGTCGGTTCCACCCGTGCGTTTGGCGCGGTGTCGGGCCCTGCGGTTGCCGGTTCGCTCGACGCCGGAGGCCCGGTCGAGGCCGGTGGTTCGACGCACGCGTCCGGTTCGATGTCGGCCTCTCCCGTGTCCTCCGCTCCCCGGTCCTTCGAGGACATCTCGCCTTCGGGCGACCCCACGGATCCGCCGTGGTCGGCGACGGGCGGCTCACGCTCCAAGCTCGTTCCGGAAGGCCACGGCGACGCGCCCTGGGCGACCTCCGCGCCGACCGCGACGGTCTCCCTGCCCGGCGATGACGCGCCCTTCGCTCGCACCGAGCCCTCCAGGCCCGCGGCTTCGCCTTCCGGCGCGTCGGTGCTCGGGGGCGGTCTGGACCGGCCCCTTCCTTCCCGGAAGTCCTCCGGCGATCTGCCTCCGGAGCTGCTCGGGGCATCCTCCCGCGCCGGCGCCATCGTCATCGAGGACGGCAACCGGCGTACCCCCTCGGTGAGCTGGGTGCTCCTCGGGCTCGCGGTGCTCGCGGGCATCCTCCTGGCCGGGTACCTGGCGTATCCCGTCTTCCGCGACCGCAACGCGGCCATGCCCGAGCAGGCCGTGACGGACAAGGACCGCGCCGTCGGCTCGCTGCGCCGTGATGATGCTCCCGCGCGCGAACAGGCCATCGAGGGCCTCAAGGCCCTGGCCACCGCCCATCCGAAGTACGCCGAGGTCCAGGCCGAGCTGGCGGTGGCCTACACCCTCCAGGTGTCAGACCTGCACGCCGAGTTCGACCGGCTGACCCTCCAGTCGGCCACGATCAAGCGGCGGATCAACGAGGTCACCACCGCGAAGTCGTCGCTGGGCTGGATGGCTGAGTCCAACGCGCTCCATGACGACCTGCGCGCGACCGAGCGCGAAATGCAGCCGCTGCGCACCGAAATCGCCGAGCGGCGCAAGGTGCTCGATGCGCTGATGGAGACCCTCCGGGCCGCTCCGGACGTGGAGCCCGCCGCCGCCGTCGCCGCGCGCCTCAAGGCCCAGGCCCTCTATGCCGCGGTGACGGGTGCCCCCAACGCCCTGGCCCTCGCGGAACGCCTGCGCCAGGTGGAGCTCCAGCAGTCCTGGAGCGTCATCGCCCGCGCCGAATACGCCCTCAGCTCCGGCTCGCCCGACGCCACCGTCCAGGCCGTCGCAGAGGAGCTGCGAGCCCTGCGTGCGCAGGACCGGTACCTCTTCCGCGCCTTCGTCCTGGGGGCTCGGCTGGCCATCCGCCTGGGTGACCCGGACACGGCCCGGAAGCTGCTGGACGAAGTGGTGGCGCTCAACCCCAAGCACGACCTGGCCAGGCGCATGCTTGCCCAGACCGCCGCCTCCGAGCCCTCGCCCTGAAACGTTGACCGGATCACCTCCGTCTCACCCTGGAGAAACTCCAGTCCGTCCCGGGGGCTCGCTGGCTCCCTCGCCCTGAAGTCCCTCTGGACGCTCAGGCATGCACCTTGCTTCGTCCCTGGGAGTCGAGGACTCGGGGTTCGGAGGGTGGGTCGATGGCGGAGGTCTTCTTCTGGTGCGCGGCGCTGGCGCTCGTGCACACTTATTTTCTCTATCCCTTGAGCCTGTTCGCCCTGGAGGGCGCGGCCCAGGTCTTCCAGAACATGCGGAAGATGCGCTCGGGTGAGGCCGCACGCGCGGGCGTCAAGGCCGGGCCGTTGCCCTCGGTGAGTCTGGTGGTGGCCGCCTACAACGAGGCGGACTGCATCGAGTCCAAGCTGAAGAACAGCCTGGCGCTGGACTACCCGGCGGACCGCTTCGAGGTCGTCATCGGTTCGGACGGCTCCACGGACGGCACGGACGGGCTCGTGCAGAAGTGCACGGATCCACGCGTGCGCCTGTCGCCCGCGGCTCGCGCAGGCAAGACGACGGTGCTCAACCGCTGCATCCCGTCCTCGCACGGCGACATCGTGCTGCTGTCGGATGCGAACACGATGATCGACGCGGACGCGGTGCGGAAGATCGTCCGCCACTTCGAGGATCCGGAGGTCGGCGCCGTCTGCGGCAAGCTGCGCCTCTACAACCCCACGAAGCAGGACTACGAGGAGAGCGCGTACTGGAGCTACGAGTCCCTCATCAAGATGTACGAGGGCCGGCGCGGCGCGGTGGTGGGGGCCAACGGCGGCCTCTACGCCATCCGGCGCTCGCTCTTCACCCAGCTGCCGCCGTCCACCATCGTGGATGACTTCGTGATTCCGCTGCGCATCCTGGAGAGCGGCTACAAGGTCGTCTACGAGGAGGGGGCCGTCGCCCACGAGGAGACGACGGAGGACTACGGCAAGGAGTTCGGCCGGCGCGCGCGCATCGCGGCGGGCAACTTCCAGAGCCTGCGACTCGTGCCCGGGCTGCTCCTGCCCACCGCGGGCTTCGCCGCCTTCGCCTTCTGGTCGCACAAGCTCCTGCGCTGGTGCGCTCCGGCGCTGATGGCGCTGGCGCTCGTCGCGAACCTGTTCCTGCTCGACAGCCTGTTCTATCGCTTCACGCTGGGCGCGCAGCTGGGCTTCTACGCCCTGGCGTACCTGGGCCGCTCCGGCGTCTTCAAGAGCGGCGCCGCGAAGAAGGCCACGTCCATCGCCTACTACTTCGTGACCATGAACGCGGCCATCGCCGTGGGCTTCTGGCGCTTCCTGCGCAACTCGCAGCGCGCCGCGTGGGACCGCACCGCCCGCGTGCCGACGTCCACGTCGACCTGACCTTCAACCGCTTTGGCAGTCCAGGCCCGCCGGTTCCCCGCGGCGCTCCGGCTGGTTCCGGAAGCGCACGGATGGAATCGGCGGGCTTTCCTTTTTCAGCGGGCAGCCACGGCCATGGGCTTCGCCGGGCCGGAGGGCAGCACGCTGCCGAACGCGGCGAAGAGCTGGCCGGTGAGCACGTGCGGGTGACCGGGGCCGGGGCTTCGCAGCATGTCGTTGAGCACCTCGCCCGTCTTCGGATCGCGGGCCATGTGGGGGCGCGCCAGGTTCATCCGGTAGCGCACCACGCCGCGCTTCACCCGGTGGATGACGGTGACCGTGCCGTCCGCGTCCACGCCGTCCACCAGGCCCACGTGGGTGAGGCCGTCGTTGCGCCGGCCGTCGCGGTTCTGATCGTACGTCTCGCGGAAGAACACCAGGTCGCCCGGCACGGGGCGCCCGCTCGTGTACACGCGGCCGTTCGCCTGGGCGTAGCGGTACATCGCGGTGACGCCGTTGTCCCCGGGCTTGATGGTGCCCCGGAACTTCACGCCCGCCTGGGAGTAGGTGGCATCGATGAGCGCCGTGCAGTCCGCCGGGTAGCGCTTGCCGCTCACCTGCACCGACGACTGCCCCACCAGTGCACGCGCCGTGGCCAGCACGCGCTCGCGGGGATCGGCCGTGGGGGCAGGGCTCGCGGTCGTCTGCTTCGCGGGCGTGACGCGCGCCTTCGCCGGAGCCTTCCTGGCCGGTGCCTTCGCTACCGCCGGGGCCTTGCTCGGGGCGGGGGCCTTCGCGGGCCGCTCGGCGGGGGCGCGCTCACGGACCGCCACCTCCTCGGACAGCGCGGCGCGCGGGAAGGCTGGCGGGGAGGCGGAGCGGTAGCGCACGGCATCCGACGCCACCCAGGCCCCCGTGGGGGATCCGGTCGCACAGCCCGTCGTCATCGCCAGCATCGCCATCCATGCGCCCAGCTTCATGGCCACCTCGTCCTGTAGCGTCCTGGGACAGAGGCTCCCTCCGCTGGCGCGTGTAGGCAAGAAAACCACCCAGGCAACCGGGCGGAGCGGCTCGGGTTTTCGACCGGGGGCGGGTGGGGTATTGCTGGAGGGGAATGCCCACCATCCGCCGCGCTCTCGCCCTCGTGCTCCTGGCCACCGGTTGCTCGCACATGTCCTTCGACAAGGCCAGCGAGCTGGACACCGTGCAGGCCTACCAGGACTTCCTGCGCGAGAACCCGGAGGACCCCGAGGCCATGACGGCCCAGGGGCGCATCGAGGGGCTGGAGTTCGACGAGGCGAAGCGGCTGCACTCGGTCATCGCCTACAAGCGCTTCCTGGAGACGTACCCGGACGCGACGCAGCTGCAGAGGGCGAAGTCGCTGCTGGAGGGCCTGCGCTTCAACGCGGCGAAGGAGGCGGACACGGAGGCCGGGTGGCGGCAGTTCCTCGCCGAGCACCCCGACGGCACCCACCGCGACGAGGCGCGCACCCGGCTGCAGGCGGCCCAGGAGCGCGACGTCCAGACGACCACCGACCTCAAGCGTGTGTCCCAACTCCTCCAGGGCGAGGCCGCCGGCGCGCGCCGCGAGGAGCTGGAGCGCAAGCTGGACGACGAGTCCTTCGCCCAGGCCAGGGACGCCGGGAAGCTCTTCGCCTACCTGCGCGACTTCCCCGCGGGCGCGCACCGCGAGGAGGTCCGCGTCAAGCTGCTGGAGCTGGAGGTGGAGGGGCTGCTCGTCTCCGGGCTGGTGGACGAGGCAGAGGCGAAGGTGAAGCTCCACCCGCTGGGGCCGAAGCTGACGGGCTTCCCCGCGCGTCTGGCCCGCGCCCGAGAGGAGCAGGGCGCGCTCTCCCGCACCGAGCCCGCCGCCCGCGCGATGCAGGCGGGCCACTACCTGCGCGACCTGGAGGACCTGAAGCGCGCGCTCGTGGCGCCGGATCCGCTGGACCGCTGGCAGGCGGCGGAGGAGCTGGGTCAGCACGTCTCCGTGCGCGCGGTGGATCCGCTGCTGGAGGCGCTGCGCACGGCGCGCAACCCGCTGATCCGCCAGAACGCGCTGTCGTCGCTGCGCACGGTGCTCTCCGCGCTGCCCGCGCCCGTGGCCGGCTATGAAGTCGCCGTGCGGCTGGAGTCCCTGCGCGAGCGCGCCAGCAGCCCGGAGCTCTACATCACCGTGGCTGCGCTCCTGGACCTGAGCGGCCAGCTGGAGCAGGCCGCCAGCCAGTACCAGCGCGTCTATGAGTCCGGCGGCACGGATCCGGTGGTGCTCTGGCGCTGGGTGCAGCTGCGCGAGCAGCGCCGCCAGGCGTTCTCCGCGGCGGTGGCGGCCCGGCAGCTCGCGGTGTGGGCCCAGACGACCGCGCGCGAGGAGCTCGTGTCCGCGGAGGGTGGGGTGCCCCTGGCGTCGGCCCGTCAGCTCTGCGCGGCGGTGGTGGACGCGCGCTTCGCGGCCCAGGCCATCGCCCGGGTCCGCAACGAGAAGACGGAGTTCCCGGAGGACATGGAGACCTTCGAGCGCACCGCCCAGGACGCCGTGCGCCTGGCCGAGGCGAAGCTCGCGGACGCGGAGCTGCTCCTGCGCCAGCAGCACCCCGGCGTGCGCACCTGCGCGGATCAACAGGTCACCGAGCGCCTGTCGCAGGGCGTGAAGGAGCGTACCCAGGCGCTCCAGCAGGCGTCGAGCGCGAAGCTGCCCAAGCCCGTGGGCACGCTGCTCCTGGAGCTGGCCCGCGAGAGAGATCCCTCTCCGGAAGTCCGCGCCGCGGCGGCCTCCCGGTTGGCCGGATCCACCCCTCCCTGAGACGGACTGGCGGACCCGACGGCGGCGGTTAGAGTCCCAGCCCCCCATGGCCGCCCCCCTGCCGCTGATCCACGCCGTCCCCGCCGGAGCGCCCTCGCGCCGTCTGGACCTGGATGGCGCGCTCAACGACGAGCAGCGCGCGGCCGTCGAAGCAGGGGAGGGGCCCGTGCTCGTGATCGCCGGGGCGGGCTCCGGCAAGACGCGCACGCTCACGTACCGCGTGGCACGCATGCTGGAGCGGGGCGTCCCTCCGTCGTCACTGCTGCTGCTCACGTTCACCAACAAGGCCGCGCGCGAGATGATCCGCCGCGTGGAGGAGCTGGCCGGCGGCTTCGCGGACGTGGGCAGTCTCCTCGGCGGCACCTTCCACCACGCGGCGCACGTGCTCCTGCGCCAGCACGCGGGCGCGCTGGGTTTCTCCACCGGCTTCACGGTGCTGGACCGCGAGGACGCGCGCGACCTGATGGCCACGTGTCTGGCGGAGCGGAAGCTGCGCAGCGACAAGCGCTTCCCGCGTCCGGACGCGCTGTTGGACCTGGTCTCCCTTGCCACCAACCTCCAGCAGCCCGTGTCTCAGGTGCTGGTGGACCGGCGCAGGGAGATGCTGCCCGTGGCCCCGGAGGTGTTCGCCACCGCGCGCCGCTTCCAGCAGCGCAAGGCGCAGCTGCACCTGATGGACTACGACGACCTGCTGGCGCACCTGAAGCGGCTCCTGGTGGACCACCCGTCCATCCGCGCGGAGCTCACCGGGCGCTTCCAGGGCGTGCTCGTGGACGAGTACCAGGACACGAACCGCCTCCAGGGCGACCTCGTGGACCTGCTCGTGGGCGAGCGCCGCAACCTCACCGTCGTGGGCGACGACTGCCAGTCCATCTACAGCTTCCGGGGCGCGGAGTTCACCAACATCATCGACTTCCCCCAGCGATACCCCGGCTGCGGCATCTACCCGCTCACGCGCAACTACCGCTCCACGCCCCAGGTGCTGCGGCTTGCCAACGCCGTCATCGCGCGCAACACCCGCCAGTTCCCCAAGGCGCTCGTGTCCGACGGCGCCCCCGGCCCCGTGCCCCAGGTGGTGCCCACCCGCGACGTGAAGGCCCAGGCCGCCTTTGTCGCCGAGCGCATCCTGGAGCTGCGCGCCCGGGGTGAGCGCCTGGAGTCCATGGCGGTGCTGTACCGCGCCCACCTGCACTCGCTGGAGCTCCAACTGGAGCTGACGCGCCACGGGCTGCCGTTCCGCGTTCGCTCCGGGGTGCGCTTCTTCGAGCAGTCCCACGTCAAGGACGCGCTCGCCAACCTGAGATGGGCGCACAACCGGACCGACGAGCTGGCCTTCAAGCGGCTCGCGCGGCGGCTCACCGGTGTGGGCACCGCCAGCACGGAACACCTGTGGACCGCCCTGGCCGCGCTGCCCCCGGAGCTGTCCCTCGCGGACGCGCTGGCCCACCCGGAAGTCCAGGCCCAGGTGCCGCGCAAGGCGCAGGCCGGCTTCCAGCGCTTCCAGACCCTGATGACCAGGCTGTCCGCTGGAGGGGGCCAGAGCCCGGGGAGCCCGGGCGCGCTGCTCGCGGAGGTGCTGGCGGCGCGCGAGCCCCCGGCCACCCCGGACGGGGCGGACCCCCGCGCGGAGGACCTGCGCCAGCTCCAGGAGTTCGCCGGCCGCTTCGAGGACGTGCCCCGCTTCCTGTCCGCCATCGCCCTGGTGGCCGAGTTCTCCGCCCGGGCCGCCCTGGAGGGCGAAGGCGAGGCCCCGGACGACGTGCTCACCCTCACCACGGTCCATCAGGCCAAGGGGCTGGAGTGGCGGACCGTCTTCGTGCTGGGCCTCACCGACGGGCGCTTCCCCCTGTCGCTCGCCACGCGCGACCCGGAGAACGAGGAGGAGGAGCGCCGCCTCTTCTATGTCGCCGTCACCCGGGCCCGGGAGGCGCTGTGGCTCGTGTACCCCCACACCTCGCTGCCCCGGGAGGACGGACGGCTGCTGCTCACCCCGTCCCGCTTCCTGGCCGAGCTGCCGGGGGGCCCTGACGCGGTGTGTGACACCCTGCCGCCCCCGGAGCCCGACGGGCCGATCCGCCTGCGCGACCTGGGGCCGGATCCCGACCGGGAGCTGTAGGCCGGGCCCGGAATCAGCCCACCTGGTGGGCAGGCTGGCCAGAACTACAGTCAGGGAGGAAGCGTCCGCCTAGAAACGCGCACGCGACGCCTCGACGTGCTAGAGAGTGAGGACGGGCGCGGCCTCTCCCCCTGAGCCGTGCACGTTGACCTTCATGGCGGACAGACCTCGCATCGTCGGGATTGACCTGGGCACCACCAACACCTTGGTGGCGTCCGTGCGCAACCGCATCCCGAAGATCGTCCCCACGGACCGCGGCAACCTCATCCTGCCCTCCGTGGTCGCGCTGTCCGCCAAGAACGACCTGCTGGTCGGCGGCGTCGCCAAGGATCAGATGGTGACCAACCCCAAGAACACGCTCTGGGGCACCAAGCGTCTGATCGGCCGCAAGTACCATTCGAAGGCGGTGGAGGACCTCAAGGGGTACTTCCCCTACGACATCGTCGAGGACGCCAACGGGGACACCGCCGTCACCCTGGGCGGCAAGCTCTACACGCTGCCGCAGGTCTCCAGCTTCGTGCTGTCGCAGCTGAAGACCATCGCCGAGCAGTTCCTGGGCGGCCCCATCGACGCGGCCGTCATCTCCGTCCCCGCGTACTACAACGACAACCAGCGCAACGCGGTGAAGGAGGCCGGGCGGCTGGCCGGCTTCGACGTGAAGCGCATCGTCAACGAGCCCACCGCCGCGGCGCTGGCCTACGGCTTCAACCGGGGCCTGGATCAGAAGGTCCTCGTTTATGACCTGGGCGGCGGCACCTTCGACGTCAGCGTGCTGCACCTGGCCGGCAACGTCTTCGAGGTGCTGGCCACGGGCGGCGACTCCTTCCTGGGCGGCGCGGACTTCGACAACCGCATCATGGAGTACGTGCTGGAGCGCTTCCGCGACGAGACCAAGGTCGACCTGACCGAAAGCCCCATCGCCCTCCAGCGCATCAAGAACGCCGCCGAGGCGGCGAAGATCGACCTGACGCTCATCCCGAACGTCGTCATCGACCTGCCCTACATTGAAGAGCGCAAGGGCAAGCCGCTGGACCTGCGCATCCCGCTGACCCGCGACTACCTCAACAACCTCACCGGCGACCTGGTGGACCGCACCTTCGACATCTGCGACCGCGTGCTCGCGGAGAAGGGCATCAGCCGCTCGGAGATCGACGAGATCATCCTGGTGGGCGGCCAGAGCCGCATGCCGCTGGTGCAGCAGAAGATCCAGGCCCACTTCGGCAAGGCCCCGCGCAAGGGCGTGCACCCGGACGAGTGCGTGGCCCTGGGCGCCGCGCTGCTGGGGGATTCGCTGGGCAGCATCGACGCGGTGACGCTGCTGGACGCGCTGTCCATGCCCATTGGCTACGCGATGCCCAACGGCCGCGTGAAGCGCATCATCGAGAAGAACTCGCTGATCCCCATGGTGAAGAGCTTCCGCCTGCCGCCGCCGCAGCAGCCGGGCGCGCAGTTCATCGAGCTGGACATCTACCAGGGCGACAGCGACCTGATGGTGGACAACGAGTACCTGGGCACCGTCCGCGTGCCGGCCGCAGCCGCGGGCCGGAAGATCGACTTCCGCCTCACCGAGGAGTGTCTCCTCCAGGTGCAGGTGGAGGACGCGAGCGGCATGTCGCGCAAGGTGGATCTGGCCACCCGCGACACGCCCGAGCAGTTGAAGAAGGCCCTGCAGGAAGTCGCCTCGCGCAACACGCCGGCTGCTCCGTCGAGCAGCAGCGGGCCGAGCGATGACCGCGGCCTCTTCTCCAGCATCAAGAGCATCTTCCGTAGGGGGTAGGGAGGCGCGATGCCGAAGTTTCCGTCGAAGGAATGGCTGGACGAAGCCGTCCGGCTCACCAATGCAGATCCGGAGTGCGCCATCGCCGGCAAGGGATGGAAGGGCGACTTCGGGGCCGTCATCGAGGCGGAGAAGGGCAAGCTGGACACGTCCTTCGTCATCCACGTGGAGCCCGGGGACTGCGACATCAAGCGGGCCCGTGTGCTGTCGGATCCGGACGACCTGGACGAGCTGGAGCCGGTGTACCTGGCCCGCGCGCCGTACTCCGTCTGGAAGCAGCTGCTGCTGGGCACGCTGGACCCGGTGGAGGCGGTGCTCAAGCGCCGCATCTCCATGCGGGGGGACCTGCAACCGCTCATCGAACGCATGCGCTACAAGGGCATCGCCGACCGCGTCTTCGCCGCGCTGAAGACCGAGTTCCCCGACGGCCCCTGAGGGCCAGAGGACCGCCACCATGGGCATCCGGGACGACTTGAAGAAGCAGGCGCTGGGGCTGTCCAGCATGGCCATGGAGAAGCTCATGGCCGACGAGAAGCGCGCCATGGCCGTGGCCCAGGCCATTGGCCGCGTCCAGCGCGGCAAGCAGGCCCTGGACCGCGGGCAGGAAGAGGTCATGAAGGCCCTGCACTTCGCGCCGAAGGGGGACTTCAAGGCCGTGGGGAAGCAGCTCGCGGGCCTCAAGCGCCGCCTGCGCGAGCTGGACGAGAAGCTGGAGGCGCTGTCGGAAGAGTCCTCCTAGAAAAGGCGTTGACACCTGCGCAGGCGAATGGCATTTACCGCCGCGTTCGTTGCGCAGCGGTCGCGCGGCGGGCGGCACAGACAGCAGGGCGCGTAGCTCAGCGGTAGAGCACTGCCTTCACACGGCAGGGGTCGCAGGTTCGAAACCTGCCGCGCCCACTCAAGAAAGGCCGTGAGTCCTCAGGGGCTCACGGCCTTTCGCTTTTCCACCTCCTGACAGTCGCCGTTCGCCGGGCGGAGCCGCCCGTTGGCTGCCGCACGCGGCCGGGCCGCAGTGTCGGGTTCCGGCGCAATCGGCGGGGGCGGGGCGTGGCCGGCGATCCGCGGTCTGTGCGACCTTCACGGCCGTGCCCAGGACATTGCGATTCACGTGGGATCAGCAGGGACGGGCGGTCGTGAGTGGCCTGCCGCCCGACGACGTGCTGGCGGACTACCTCGTCCAGGAGCTGCGGCCGGATGCGAACCGGGCGCAGGGGATGCTGCGCGAGCTGGCGGCGCTGCGGCAGGGACAGCGGGAGCGGTGGGACGTCACCGGGGAGACCTGGAGCGTGGAGCTCAACCGGGCCCGGGCCTCCATCCACAGCGAGGTGGCCATCCCCGGCCGCTCCCAGGATCTGCCCCTGGAGGAGTTCGAGGACGCCATCCGCTCCTGGCTGGAGTTCATGGAGCTCTCAAGAGCCCACTGAAAAAAGAGGCCCGAGCCCCCATGTGCTTCGAGGGCCCGGGCCCGGAGCCCCACACCCCATGGGACCCACAGCCGGAAAAAGTCTGGTTCCGCGGGAGCGTCAGCTCTTCGCGGGAGCCGCCGCGTCGCGGCTCACGTCTGATGTCGCCTCACCGTTGGGCGCGTGCGGAGGCGTGTTCCGGGCCTTCACCAGCGAGGCCACGATGCTGCCGCCCAGCACCAGCGCGATGACGCCCAGGGAGACGGCCGGGGACAGGTGCACCACGTCCACCAGCGCCATCTTCGCGCCCACGAAGACGAGCACGCCGGACAGGCCGACCTTCAGGTAGGTGAACTTCTCCATCGCCCCGGCCATCAGGAAGAAGAGCGAGCGCAGGCCCAGGATGGCGAAGATGTTCGACGTGAAGACGATGAACGGGTCGCGCGTCACCGCGAAGATGGCGGGGATGGAGTCCAGCGCGAAGAGCACGTCGGACGCCTCCACCAGCATCAGCGCCATCAGCAGCGGCGTCGCCAGCTTGCGGCCGTTCTCCACCGTGAGGAAGTGCTGCCCGTCGAAGTGCGGCGTGGACGGGATGACCCGCCGGGCGGTGCGCATCAGCCAGCCGTCCTCCGGGTGCTCCTCGTGGTTGCGCTGGATGAAGAGCTTCACGCCCGTGATGATGAGGAAGGCGCCGAAGACGTAGATGAGCCAGTGGAAGCGCTCCAGCATCGCCACGCCCGCGAAGATCATCGCCGCGCGCAACACCAGCGCGCTCAGGATGCCCCAGAAGAGGACCCGGTGCTGGTACAGGGCCGGGACCTTCATCGTGGAGAAGATGACGACGAAGACGAAGATGTTGTCGACGGAGAGCGACTTCTCGATGAGGTAGCCGGTGAGGAACTCCATGCCCGGCCCGGCGCCGTAGCGCCACCACAGGAAGGCGTTGAACACCAGCGACAGGCTCACCCACACCGCGCTCCAGGCCCCGGCCTCCTTGAAGCTCACCGTGTGAGCCTTGCGGTGGAACACACCCAGGTCCAGCGCGAGCATCGCGAAGACAAATGCGATGAAGCCGCCCCACATGATGGGGCTGCCGATGGTTTGGAATGATTCCAAGACGTTCACCTGGGAAAGGCACGGGGAGCCAACCCCTCTCAAATAGGAGGGCGGGCTATCTTCGGCAAATAGAGAATCCGGACGCGATACTTCGGGAAAACGGAAGTATCACCGGAGGCAGGCGTCCCGCCGGGGGCTCTGGCGGCCCTTGTCGCCAGGGGAAGTGTTCACTTCCTCCGCGGTTTGAAAGACCCCGGCTGGAGAACGCTTTCACCGGGCCGTTGAGACCAGCCGAGCGCTCGAACCGCCCGTGGCACGTGCGCCCGGAGGCGTGGAGCGTGGGTGACGAGGCCGCCGGCGAAGGCGTCGCGGCCGTTGCCCGTCTCGAGGGCCCCCGTGCACGGAAACCCCCTGCCCGATGCGGAACCGATTTGTCTTCACGTCCAGCGCGCTGCTGCTGGCGCTTCATGCTTTTGGTTGTGGCGCGAGCCCCGAAGGCGACACGACGCCCCCGACCGACGAGGTGAGCACCCCCGCGCCCAGTCCCGCCCCTGGCGTCCCTGCCACGCCCACGCCGGCCCCCGAGCCGGAGGGCACGCCGGAGCCCGTCCCCTCGGAGACGGAGGCCCCGCCGGACCCCACTGCGCCCACGCCCACGCCCACGCCCACCGCTCCGCCGGAGGACACGCCGGCCCCCGCTCCTTCGGGTATGGACGGCTTCGGCGTGACGATGCTGTACCCGTCACTGCCGGGCGGTGAGTCCTGGGCGCTCGCCGACAACGCGACGGCGGACAAGCGCTTCGATCCCCAGGGCACCATCACGCGCAACGCGGACGGCTCCTGGAAGATGAAGAGCACGAAGGTGCGCATGAGCGCCTTCCCGGCCTCGGGCTACGACGCGAAGCAGATCTCCACGTATGACCGCGACGTGCTGGCGAGCCGTGGCTACATGCAGGCGGCCAACGACTGGAAGAACATCGAGATGACCGGCTTCGTGAAGGTCAACGCGGTGAACAACAACCAGGACAACTTCGCCTGGTACGCGCGCGGCGGGAAGCACAACGACAACAACTCCGGCTGCGAGGGCAGCAGCTACAAGGGCGGCCTGCACTACGACGGCCGCGTGCGCTGGGAGAAGGAGACCTGGCACGTGTCCTACGACCAGGCGCCTTACAAGCCGGCCACCTCCGCGCTGAAGGGCCGCTGGGTGGGCTTCAAGGCCGTCATGCACAACGTGCCGGGTGCGAAGGGCGGGGACGCGGTGAAGCTGGAGCTGTACCTCAACGACAACGCCGACAAGGTCACCTGGACCAAGGTCTACGACATGACCGACGACGGGAAATGGGGCGGGGACGCCCAGCACTGCGGTGGCTCCGTGGGCGCCATGCCCATTACCTGGGGCGGCCCCATCGCAACGTTCCGCTGGGACAACGCCACGGACGTGGACTTCAAGTGGCTGAGCGTCCGGGAGATCCAGCCCTAGGCGGGCCGCACGCCGCATGTCCTGAAGGCAGCAGGAGAGGGGGGCCCCGCGCGGGCCTCCCTCTTTTTTTGTTCGCCGCCTGACGCGACGTGCGTGGCCTTTCCGACAGGAGGGGCGCGCCGGGGTGCCGCTGGAAAGAGACGCCCTAGCTTCGCAGCCTAGCTGACGCCGGGGCCACGAGCCGCCCGCGTACACAGCCACTCCAGGGCGCGGTCCTCCCGGCCGGGCCCTCCACACGAGGGACGACGTTCATGCGGATCACCTTCCTGGGTCATGCGGGCTTCGCGGTGGAGACCGCCGGAGCGCTCGTCGTCATGGATCCGTGGCTGACGCCCCAGGGGGCCTTCGACTCCGCGTGGATGCAGCTGCCGCGCAACCACCACCTGGCGCCGCGCGTGCGTGAGCTGCTGGAGACGCCGGGCAAGGAGCGCTTCCTCTACATCAGCCACGAGCACAAGGATCACTTCGACCCGGAGTTCCTGGCCACCATCGCGAAGCGGGACTTCACGGTGCTGGTGCCCAAGTTCCGCCGCGCGGAGCTGCGGGACATCTTCGAGAAGTACGGCTGCAAGCGCGTCATCGCGTGCGAGGACTCGCGCGAGATTCCCATCAAGGGCGGCTACATCAAGCTCTTCGTGTCCGAGCAGGGCACCAACCGCGACTCCAGCGTGATGGTGCGCGGCGACGGGCAGTGCTTCCTCAACATCAACGACTGCAAGATGCATGATCGGCTGGCGCGCGTCATCGCGGAGGAAGGGCCCATCGACGTCTTCTCCGCCCAGTTCTCCGGCGCCATCTGGCACCCCACCTGTTACGAGTATCCTCGGGAGACGTACTCGGCCATCAGCCTGAAGAAGCGCGACAGCAAGTTCGAGGCGGTGGCGCGCGCGTTGGAAGTGGTGCAGCCCCGCGCGTACATCGCGGCGGCGGGCCCGGCGGCGTTCCTGGATCCGGAGCTCTTCAGCCTGAACTTCCAGGACGTGAGCATCTTCCCGCGCGCGCCCGTGCTCTTCTCCTACCTGGAGAAGCGCCTGCCCACGCTGCCCACGCGCTACCTGGAGCCCATGCCCGGGGACGTGCTGGACGCGGGCTCGCTGGAGTTCGTGTCCCAGGTGCCGGAGCGCGTGTCGACGGAGAACTTCCAGGAGTACCTCCACACGTACGCGAAGGACATGGCCCACGTCTTCCGCGAGCGCCGCCGCAACCTGATGCGCGAGGAGGTGGATGAGATCCACGGCCGCCTGCGCGTGGAGCTGCAGCGCAAGCTGGACCTGTTGGATCTGCACGACCGCGTGGGCATGCCGTTCTACGTGGAGCTGACGGAGGCGCCCACGCGGCTGTTGCGCGTGGACTTCAAGGGCCGCCGCGTGGATGAAGTGACGGAGATGCGCGACAAGAGCCGCTACGCGATGAAGGTGAGCGCGAGCGACATCGTGCGCGTGCTGGACCGGAAGCTGAACTGGGAGGACTTCCTCTTGTCCTTCCGCCTGCGCCTGTCCCGCAACCCGGACGTCTACGAGCCCGTGCTGCACGGCTTCCTGGGCGTGGAGGTGGAGGACATCCGCGAGTTCTGCGACGGCATCCGCGCCACGGAGGCCCAGAAGGAGCGCACCGTGGTGGAGGCCGGCGGCAAGCGCTTCACCATCCAGCGCTTCTGCCCGCACCAGGGCGCGGACCTGGCGGAGGGCTGGGTGGAGGAGGGCCGCTACGTGGTGTGCCCGCGCCACCGCTGGCAGTTCGACCTGCAGAACGGCGGTGTGTGCAAGTCGAACAACTCCACGCTCTGCGCGGAGCCCGTCGCGGACAAGCCGGAGAAGGTGGAGCGCGGCGGAGACAAGGCCCCGGCGGCGGACAAGGCGCCCGTCGTGGACAAGGCGCCCGTCGAACCGCCGCGCGTCTGATGCTTCTTCAGCTGCCCCGGTAGGTGGAGAAGCCGAAGGGGCTCAAGAGCAGCGGGACGTGGTAGTGCTCGTCGGTCGCCGTGACCTCGAACACGACCTGCACGTACGGGTAGAAGCCCCGCTGCCCCCGGGCCTGGAACCAGGCCCCGGTGTCGAAGGTGAGGCGGTACACGCCGGGCTGAAGCTTCGTGTTCGCGCCCGACAGGTCCTTCACCCGTCCGTCCGCGTTGGTGACGCCCCGGGACAGCTCCCGGAACTCTTCGCCCGAGCGGGCCTCCAGCGTGAGGGAGAGCCCCTCCGCGGGACGGCCCGTGCTCGTGTCCAGGACATGCGTGCTGAGGGTGCTCATGACGAGAGGAGCTTCTCCAGTCGGATGCGGGTGATCTTCGCCTGCTCCCCGGCCGCGATCTTCAGCTCCGCTTCCGGGGTGTTGTGCATGCGGTCCTGGAGCAGCTCCAGCATCTCCGCGGCGCTCTTGCCGGTGGCGCAGATGAGGAAGATGAAGCCGTAGCGGGACTCGTAGTCCCGGTTGCCCTGGGCCAGCGCCTGCAGCACGCCTTCATTCGCGCCGGCCACGCCCTTCTGCTCCTGCGACGACCACTGCGCGGTGGAGGCGAACTTCTCCCGCAGCTTCGACACGTCGCCGATGCGCGGGTGGTGCGTGAAGGCCTCCTTCCAGTCCTCCGGCCCCGTGCGCGCCCATGCGTCCACGGCCTCCGCGTACAGGTGCTCCGCGTCCCGGAACGGGCGGACGGCCAGCATCCGCTGGACCCACTTCGTGCTGCCACAGCAACGGGTGAATGCCTCGGTGGCCTCCTGCGTCGTGGCGGTGTTCAGGCGCTCCAGCGGCGTCGTCACGCCGGCTCCCCGAAGAGGCGCAGCCGGCTGACGCCGCCGTCCGGGAAGATGTTGAGGCGCACGTGGGTGATGGGGCCCACGTCCTTCAGCTCCTTCTCGAAGACGTGGCAGTGGTCCGCCTGGAGCTTCGACTGAGGCAGCAGCTCCTTCCACTGGAGGTGCGTCGCGTTGGCGAAGTCCAGGAGCGGCTCCTCCAGGTGGATGCCCTCCAGCGAGCAGCGGTCCGGGAAGTTGCCCTTGAAGTAGTGGGTGTCCACCTCCGCGCGGCGCAGCGTGCCCGCCGTGGCCAGCTTCACGACGATCCAGTCGAAGCCCGGCACGCGCTTGCGGCGCGTCTCCCAGCCCTCGCCCATGTTCGCCGCGCGGCCCGGGAAGATGAGGTTGTCCTTCGTGCCGAAGAACTGATCGTTGCACGTGACGACGGAGCCGCCGTTGGCCGCCGCCGCCAGGTCCACCAGCCCCGCCTTCTTGAGGGCGTGCCAGTCCGGCAGCACCTGCCCGTGCACGCGCAGGCGCGCGACGCCGCCGTCCGGGTAGATGTTGAGGCGCACGTGCGTGAAGCGCCGCTCGTTCGCCACCGCGAAGAGGTTGCGCGAACCGCCGCGCAGGCGCTGCTTGGGGACCAGCTCCGTCCAGCGCGACACGTCCTCCGCCAGCGACTCCGGCGACGGGTCTCCGTCCACCTCGCACGCCTCCAGGGAGGCGTACTCGGGGAAGTTGCCGAGGAAGTGGTTGGTGTCCACGTCGATGCCGTGGATGGCGCCGGGCAGGCCCAGCTTCACGATGCACCAGTCGTAGCCGGGCACGCGCTTGCGGCGCGTCTCCCAGCCGTCCATCCACTTGCCGCGCTCCGTGTACTTGTCAGCGATAAAGACGCCGCGCCCGGGCTCCAGCATCGACTCCTTGGGCGCGAAGAACTCGTCGTTGGCCAGCAGGGCCTTGCCGCCCACCTTGCGTGCGGCGAGGTCAATCAAGTCAGCGAAGGCGACGTGCATCGCCCCGGGTGCTTCGGCTTGCATCGGTGTCCTCTCCCGGACCGCCGGGGCCTATCCGCGCGGCAGCCACTGGCCGATGCGCGGGCCCGTCAGTCCCTCGGTGGCGTCGAAGATACGCTGGCCGCGCAGGTATGTCCTCATCACCCGGCCTTCCAGCTCGCGGCCCGCGTAGGGCGTCAGCCGGTGCCGGTGGCGGATGTCCTCCGGCGCCACCTTGAAGCGCGCCTCCGGGGCGAAGACGACGAAGTCCGCGTCCAGCCCCGGCCGGATGGCTCCTTTGCGCCCCGACAATCCGGCCAGCTTCGCGGTGCGGTGCGCCATGCGCTCCACCAGCGCGTCCAGGCCCAGGCCGTGCGCGCGCATGCCCGTCCACACCGCGGACACGCTGAGCTGCAACCCGGCGATGCCGCCCCACGCGCCGGAGAAGTCCCCGGCCTCCAGCTTCTTGAGCGCGGGCGTGCAGGGCGAGTGGTCCGACACCACCAGGTCGATGAGGCCGCTCTTCACCGCGTCCCACAGCCGCTCGCGGTTGGCCGCCTCGCGGATGGGCGGGGCGCACTTGAAGTGGGTGGCGCCGGCTTCGATCTCCTCCGCGGTGAAGGTGAGGTAGTGCGGGCACGTCTCCACCGTGAAGGGCAGCCCTTCCGCCTTCGCCTTCGCGATGTCGTCCAGCGCGTCCGCCGCGGACAGGTGGACGATGTGCACGGGGCCGCGGTGCTTGCGGCACAGGTCGATCATCATCCGGATGGCGTCCACCTCCCACGCGGCCGGACGGGACGCGAGGTAGCTGGCATACGCGCGCACGTCGCCCGCGAAGGGCGGCTCATGGTCCGTCAGCTCCGCGTGGACCAGCAGCGGCACGCCCGCCTTCGCGAGGACGGGCATGGCCGCGTCCAGCACGTCGCGCGTGGCGGCGGGGAACTCGTCCACGCCCGAGTGCACGAGGAAGCACTTGAAGCCCGGCGCGCCCGCGTCGACCATCGCCTGGAGCTCGTGGGCGTTGCCAGGGATGACGCCGCCCCACAGGCCGTAGTCGATGGCGCACTGGCCGGACGCGGCCTCCGCCTTGGTGCGCAGCGCGGCCAGGGACGTGGTCGCGGGGATGGAGTTGAGCGGCATGTCCACCACGGTGGTGATGCCGCCCGCCGCCGCCGCCGCCGTCGCCGTGGCGAAGCCTTCCCAGTCCGTGCGGCCGGGCTCGTTGATGTGCGCGTGGCTGTCCACGATGCCGGGCAACAGCGCGTCCCGGCCCAGCTCCACCACCTGCGCGTCCTTCGGCACGTCCACCGTCGCGTGGATGCCTTCGATGCGCCCGTCGCGCACCACCACCGCCGCGGCGCGCGTGCCTTCGGGGGTCACCACGCGCTCGCTGCGAAACACGGTTACAGATGCACTCACGTCTCGAACTCCGTCGTCGCGTAATCCGCGAGCGCGCGGAAGTGGCGCTCGCTGTCATCCAGGTAGAGCTGTTTGGTGATGCCGCCCACCAGGCGGGGCAGGCTGTACTTCATGCCGGAGATGCTGGCACCGCCGAAGCCCAACGAGAGCAGGCACCCGAAGGTGTAGTTGAATACGCCGCCCAGCCATGGCGCGGTGCCGGGCTGCTTCTCCTGGAACTCGAAGGAGGGGCCCAGGTACGGGTGGCGCAGCAGATCCGCGTGCCGTTCGTTCTCCGGCGGCGTGAAGCGGTCCTTCCACAGCGCGATGTGCGGGTGCAGCTCCTGAAGCTCCGGCCGCAGCGACAGGTCCGTGGTGAAGCCGGACGCGATGATGAGGAAGTCGAACGCGTGCGTCGCGTGCGGCGTGCGCACCACGGCCATGCCGTCCTGCGCCTTCACCTCCACCCAGGGACTCTCCGCGTGCAGGTGGAAGTGCGGGTGGCGGCGGGCGCGCTCGAAGGTGTCGCGCGGCGGCAGTTGGCCCATGTCGAGGATCTGCCGGATGAAGCGCCAGCGCTGCGCGTCCGGCAGGTCGCCGTGGTGGCGCAGGAAGCCCGCGAACTCCGCCCAGCGGTAGGGGTTCACGTTGGGCAGCTTCTTGCGGCGGTAGAACAGGTCCACCTGGCCCGCGCCCGTCTCCAGCGCCACGGAGGCGTTGTCGAACGCGGAGGCCCCCGCGCCCAGCACGCCCACGCGCTTGCCCTTCAGCGCGGCGAAGTCGATGGGGTCATGCGTGTGCGCCCACAGCGCGCGCGGCAGCGGCTGCACCTCCGGCGGCGCCTCCCAGCGGCCGGAGCCGTCGATGCCGGTGGCCAGCACCACCTTGCGCGCGAGGAGGAACTCCGTCTCGCCGTTGTGCGCGGCGGGGACCTCGAAGCAGTCCAGGTCCTTGCGCCAGCTCAGCGCGCCCGCCTTGGTGCCGCACTTCACCGGGATGCCCAGCACGCGCCGGTACCAGAGGAGGTAGTCCGCCCACAGCTCCTTCGGGATGAGGGCCACCTGCTGGAAGCCCTCCACGCCGTGCTGCGCTTCGTACCAGGCGCGGAAGGAGAGGTTGGGGATGTTGTAGTCCGGACCGGTGAGGTACTTGGGCGTGCGCAGGGTGATCATCCGCGCGAACGTCTTCCAGGGCCCGTGGAAGCCGTCCCTGCCGTCGTCCAGAACCAACAGGTTCGTCACGCGCTCGCGCATCAGCCCGAACGCGGCGCCCAGCCCGCTCTGGCCTCCGCCCACGATGAGCACGTCCAGGATGGGACGTCCGTCAGGCGTGGAGCGCGGCGGCACCCAGCTGCGGGCGGGGTACGACAGGATGTCCAGGTCGCGGCGGAGGGCGTCTTCCAACGCCTCCAGTCCCTGCGGTGGACGATACGTCGAAGCCAGCGGGTCGCGGTCGGGCATCGTGCCTCAAGCAACCCATGCCCGGATCTTCCATGCAAGGGGGCCCCCCAGGCATTCGCCCCGTCGGGCTGGTTCCGGACGGCCGCCTCAGAGGTGCGAGGTGGGGCCGGCCGCCTGGGGCACGAGCAACTCGAAGCGCACGCGCGCGTTGTCCGTGCGCATCCCAGCGGGGCCTTCCAGGCGGAGCGCGTCCGCGGGCAGCAATCCCTCCCAGACGCGCAGGCCGTCCGCGTATACGGTCAGCACGTTCGCGTCGATGCGGGCGCGCAGCACGTGGGCTTCACCGGGGGACAGCCGCTCCAACGGCTCCATGAAGCGCGGCGGCACGGTGGAGTAACCCGCGTTGCCGCACTCGCCGCTCTCGTGGTCGTCCGGGTTGGACTTGAACTGGACCACGATGCCCGCGGAGGGGGCGATGCGCCACATGGCGTAGATGAGGTTGCAGCCGTCCCGGGCGCGCAGCTTGAGGCCCACCTGTTCGCGCTGCTGGCCCGAAGCCAGCGGAACCACCTCGCTGGTGGCGCCCAGCCAGGTGAAGCGCAGCTCCGCCTCGTCCCCCGTCGTCTCCGGGACGACCGCGCGCTGGCGCGGCCCCTCGATGGCGAAGTGCGTCCCGTCCTGTTCGTCGTCCTCCTGGAGGTTCACGACCTGGCCTTCGGTGACGTGCAGCTGCCGCCGTGTGACGGGGGCCAGTCCGTTCTTCGTTGGCGGAGGGTCGGCGCGCAGCGCGCGCTTGCTGGAGGACACGGGGGATTCCATGGGCTTCCTCGCGCTGTTACAGGCGCCGTGGCTCAGGAGCAGTCCGCCCGCCCACAGCATCAACACGCCAGACGTCCCGAGCGCCACCCACCGCCGCTGCCGTGCATCGCTCATGAGCCCTTTCCTCCCAGGAGCGCCCGGAGGGTCTCCAGATGCGCGCCCAGGTAGGCCTGCTCCGCCTGGAGTCGCGCCAGCTCCAGCAGCAGGTAGTCCCGGAAGCGGCGCACCTGCCGCGTCTGCAATTGCTCCACCTCGCGCAGCTGTCCCTGGAGGTCGGACACCAGCGCGGACACCTCGCCCAGCCGCTGCTGCTCGCTCTGCTCGGTGATGCGCAGTTCGCCCAGGAGCTGGCGCACCCGCCGGGGCGCTCCGTCCACCGCGTCGCGCGACTCCAGGCGGCGGCCCTCGCGAGCCTGGGCGTTGGCCTGGCCCTGCCACAGCTGGCCCAGGTTGTAGCCCAGCGTGAGCTGGCCGAAGAGGGGCGTGTTCTGGTCCACGTCGAAGACCTCGTCGTAGCCGCCGCGCACGCTCAGGCGCCACGCGCCCGCTGTGCGCAGGCCGCCGGACAGGACCTCGACCTGATCATCCGCGGACTCGAAGGCGCTGAGCAGCGCGCCCAGGGTCTGCCCTTCCGGGAGTGCGGGTTCGAGCGCCAGTCGTTCGCGGGCCTGGGCGGTGTCGCGCGCGAGCGAGCGCAGGTGATCCAACCGCACCTGCACCGCGTTGAGCTCCTCCAGCGTGGCGCCGCCGTCGCGCAGGTCGTCGCGCAGCTGGGCCACCAGCTCCTCCGCGCGGGGCAGGGAGGTGGCCAGCGCCCGGGCGCGTGCGTCCAGCGCCGCCGCCTCTCCCAACCGCGAGCCCTGCTCCACGGCGCTCTGGAGCGCGGCGAGCGCCTGGTAGCGGCGGCACTCGGCCTCCGCGCGCGAGCGCAGCGTGTGGCCCCGGTACAGGCCCACGAAGTCGTAGCCCAGCCCCGCGGTGACGCGCAGCTTGGGAGAACCCAGGGGCGTGTCGTCCGAGCCTCCCACCGCGTCGCCCGCGTTCACCGCGCCCACGCTGGCGAACACCTCCGGCGCCAGCTCCAGTACGGCCTCCGCCTTCGCGGTGCCGCGCACGCGTTCGCAGTAGCCCTTCGCGAGGTCTCCCCGGGCCCGCACCGTCCCCACTTCTTCCGCCGGCGCCACGCCCGCCCACAACCCGAGCCCCAGCAGGGCTCCCCTCGCGAGGCTCGTCCGCATCCTCCGCTTCCTTTCCGATTTCACGACGGGGCTCACAGCATCAACGGGGGATGGCCCAGGTGAAGCAGAGGCTCTCGCGCGCTCGGCGCATCCCGAAGCTGGAGCTCCACCATCACGCCTCTCAAGTGGTACTGGCGGATGGGGTGCTGCTGGGAGATCTCACCCTCCAGCACGGGCCCCACCACGCCCACCTCGCGGCACCAGAAAATCTTGAGCGCGCAGGTGTAGAGCGGGGTGCCGGCCTGGGCGTTGGGCAGGTTCTCGTAGGGCACGAAGGCCACGTTGAGGTTCTGCTCCAGCGCCTTCAGGTACGGCGAGCCGTGCACCACCTGGAGCAGGTGGTCGAAGCGGCGGATGCGGTCGTCCAGCGCGAGCACGTCCGCCTCCAGGCTCTTGCGCTGCGCGTCCGCCCGGGCCAGCGCCAGCACCGACTGCGTGTATTCACGCTCCAGGAGCAGCGTGTCCGTCGTCAGGCCCTCGGCGGCGGCGTCGCGGCCCAGGCCGTTCTCCGCGGCGGTGAGCCCTTCACGCTCGCGCCGGAGCGTGTCCAGGCGCATGTCCAGGTTCACCGTCTCCTGCGCCAGGGACAGGTTGCTCTGCGCCATCTGCGCCAGGTGGTGGTTGGTGGTGAGCACGTCCTCGCGCTCCATCAGCTTCGCGCCGTAGAGCGCGTTCGTCCGCGTGCGGGCCAGGCCGCTGAACGCGCGGTTGGACTCGGCGATCTCCTCGCCCGTGCGCAGGTACTCCTGGCGCAGCGTGGACAGCCGCTTCGCCAGCCGGTCGCGGGCGCGCTTCTCTCCCTTCAGCGCCACCACGAAGCGCTGCTGGAAGGACCGCTCCGCGGTCACGGTCCGCTCGGCCTCCAGGAGCCGGTCCGCCGCTTCGCGCCGCCGGGCCCTCAGCCCGTCCCGCTCCGACTCCTGCTGCGCCGCCTGTGCGTTGAGCGCCAGCACGTTGGGGTCGGTGGGTGACAGGATGGTGGGCGCGGCCCAGCTGTTGCTCGCCAGGAAGAAGCCCTGCACCACGAGGAACGACATCAGGCCCAGGAGGATCAGCGCCAGCAGCACCGACCCCATGAACTTGTAGGCGGACACCGCGATGGAGTTGATCCGGTTGGCGACCTGCTGGTTCATGACGGGGTTCCTTCTCCTGCGGAGTTGGACGTGAGCTTCGCGGGAGCGGGGGAGGGCTCTGGCGCCGTCGTGGGGCTGCCGCGCGTCTCCCAGCTCCCGGAGTCGAGCGTCAGCAGCGCCAGCGGCGTGAAGAGCGCGTACGTCACCGGCATGAGCAGCGCCATGGGCAGGAAGCTCACGGGGTGCACGCGCCGGTCCTCCGGCAGGTAGCGCGTCTCCATCCGGTAGATGAAGCCCAACAGGCCAATCACCAGGAAGTGGAACGCGAGGATGTCCCAGAACTCTCCGTTGAGCAGGTTGTGGATGATGACCACCGGGTACGACAGCAGCAGCGCCAGCTGCGACACGTAGTGCACGGTGATGACCGGGTGCAGCCGCCACGCGTGCGACAGGCCGCAGATGAGGTCCACCAGGTTGGAGCGCCGCCAGCGCAGCTGCTGGCTGAAGTAGCCCGCGAGCGTGGAGGGCGCGGCGGTGAAGCAGAACGCGTCCAGCGTGTAGACCGTCTCGTAGTCGTGCTTGACGATCTGCCGCGTGAGGAAGCGGTCCTCGCCGTACTTGATGGGGATGCCCGCGATGGCGCGCGACTCCAGGATGGGCTCCAGCTCCATCAGCACTGAACGGCGATACGCCGTCAGGCAACCGGACAGGCACATCACCTGGCGGAACGAGCGCTCCAGGTCCTTCAGCCACTTCTGGGCGAAGTGGAACTTGATTTCGATCATCCGCGTCAGCCAGTTCTGGTGACGGTTGATGACGAAGGTGCGCCCGCCCACCGCGGCGACATTCGGGTGCACGAAGCGGCGGATGAGTTGGCGCACGGCGCTCTTCTCCACCACCACGTCCGAGTCCACGGAGACGATGATCTCCGCGTCCTCCGCGGCGCGGACGCCCCGGTTGATGCCCTTGCGCTTGCCCATGTTCTCCGGGTTGCGCATCACCCGGACGTTGGGGTGGCCCTCCGCGGCCTTGGTGGCCCACGCGACGCTGTCGTCGCGCGAGCAGTCATCCACGACGATGATCTCCAGCAGCTCGTGCGGATAGTCCTGGGCCAGCAGCGCCTTGACCGTGTGGTAGATGCCCTGGCCTTCGTTGAACAGCGGAACGACGATGGCGACCTTCGGGCGGTAGGAGTCGTCCACCCGTTCGAACCGCCGCCCCTTCAGCCGCCGCAGGAACGGGCCAAGGATGTAGCGGTTCATCAAGACGACGATGAACAGCAAATGGATGGGAAACAGTTCCATCGGTCCCGCGCGCCCCCTCACGCCCCGGAAGGGCCCCGGGAACCTCCCGGAGCCCTTCCTTCCGTCCCCAGACGGCCGCTCCACCCCTGTGAAGCGCACGGAAGGTTGGGGCGCCTCGTACGTCCCGCCAACTGTCCGGGACCGGTGGGCCGCCCGGTGATGGAAACCGGGCGGCGCGGGCCTTCAGCGAGGGCTCAGAGCGTCCGCATCCGCTCCAGGTCGCGCTCCAGCTCCGCCTCCCGCGCCTGGCGCAGGGCCGGGGTGGGGAAGGAGATGGCCGCCAGCGATTCGGTCGCCGCGGCGGCGATGCGGTCCACGCCGTCCCGGGAGATGACGCCCGCGTGGAACGCGTCCACCGCCGCGCCCACGTACGTGTCGAAGAAGAAGACGTGCTTCGCGCGCCAGCTGTCGCGCTGCTCCTGCGGCGTCGCCACCACGTCGTGGATGAACACGGCGCGCACGGCCTGGGGCAGGGACTCGCGCATGCGGGCGCCGAACTCCACGTCGCCCTGGCCGCTGTCGCCCACGAAGACGAAGCCGTACTCAGGGAAGAGGCGCGCGTACTGTTCGAAGTTCTCGAACTTCTTCTGCGCGATGCGCGTGTTGCCCACGAGGTAGAAGAAGCTGCCGGAGAGCATCACCGCCAGCGGCACGCCGCGCTTGCTCAGCGAGTCCAGCGTCGCGTTCTCGATGAGGCCCAGCGGATCCTGCGGGCGCGCGCTCACGAAGACGAGGTCGCCCGCGCGGCCCGGGATGATGCCCGGCCCCCGGTCCAGCTCCTGGTAGAACGCGAGCACGCCCGGGTACACCGTCTTCGGCGGGTAGCGCTTGTCCACCCAGTTGGCGAAGAACGTGTCGTCGATGTCGCTCAGGACCTTGTTCTCGCCGCTGGGGAAGGCGTCCGCCTCGCGCTGGAAGTGGGTGAGCAGCTCCGCGCGCACCGCCACGTCGTCCACGTCGTCGAACACCAGCTTGTGCAGGTCGTGGTACTCGCCGCCCGCCTCCAGCAGGTTCTTGAACCCGGTCAGCTCACGGCCCTTCAGCCCCAGGAACAGGTCGCGCAGCCGCGCTTCCGCCTGTGCGTGCGTCGCGCCCTTCTGGAGCGCGGTGGCCAGCGACGCGCGCACCGGCAGGGACAGCTCCGCCGCCCGGCGCGTGCACAGGAGGTCCAGCAGCGCCGTGTGATGGTCCGGGCCCACCCGCCGGTCATCCAGGTCCGACAGCAGGCGCACCAGGTCCACGTTGGACAGGAGGAAGTTCAGCTCCTCGCCGGTGGCACCTCCCAGCAGGTCCAGGATGCGGCGTTCGTCGTTCCGGTCCGTGTGGCCCGTCATGTCCCGGCGCAGCGCCTGGAGCTTCGTCGTCGCGGTGGTCAGGTCCATGCGTGTCTCTCCCTGGGCTTGGGGCCGCGAAGCCTACGCGCCCGCCGAGCGGCCGGACCAGCCCCCGTGACAGGCGCGGCGGTTCCTGATTGCCTGCGCGACATGACGGTGTCCTCTTCCTCCACGCCCCTCGACCTGCGCCCCGACGAGGTCCACGTGTGGATCGTCGAACCCGAGCGCATCGACGACCCGCGCCTCCTGGAGACCTACAAGGCCCTGTTGGATCCCAGCGAGCGCGAGCGGCAGCGGCGCTTCCACTTCGAGCGGCACCAGCGGCAGTACCTGGTGTCCCATGCGCTGGTGCGGCTGACCCTGTCGCGCTACGCGCCCGTCGCGCCGGAGGCCTGGCGCTTCGTCCCCAACGAGTACGGCCGCCCCGCCATCGTCGGCCCCGAGGGCCAGTGGCTGCGCTTCAACCTGAGCCACACGGACGGCATGGCGCTGGTCGCGGTGGGCCGCGACGTGGACCTGGGCGCGGACATCGAGGACGCGGAGCGGCCCGGCGAGACGGTGGAGATCGCCGACCACTACTTCGCGAAGACGGAGGTGCAGGCGCTGCGCTCGCTGCCCAAGGAGCGCCAGCGCGAGCGCTTCTTCGAGTACTGGACGCTGAAGGAGGCCTACATCAAGGCGCGCGGCGCGGGCCTGTCCCTGCCGTTGGATCAGTTCGGCTTCGACCTGGTGCCGGGGCAGATGCCCGGCATCCGCTTCGACCCGCGGATGAACGACCTGCCGGACGTGTGGCAGTTCATGCAGCACAAGCCGTCCGACCGGCACCAGGCGGCGGTGGCCTTCCGCAGGCCCCGGGGCGGGGCGTTCACGGTGCGCTGGCAGCACACCGTGCCGCTGTCCGGGGACATGGCCCCGGTCATCAAGACGGCCTAACCCTGCGCGGCCGTCATCCAGCGCGTCAGGTCCTCGCGCACGGCGGCGAGCACCGGCGGGCCGTGCGTCCGGATGAAGAAGTGGCCGCCCTCGAAGTGGCGGAGGCGCACGTCGGCGGTGGACTCCGCGCGCCAGTGCTCCATCACGTCCAGGCCCACGTGCTTGTCCGCCTTGCCCGCGTACACGGACAGCGGGATGTCCAGCGGGGCCGTGTCCTTGCCGTTCTCCGACCAAGCCAGCGAGAAGTCCGCGCGCAGCGTGGGGAGGATGAGCTCCAGCAGCTCCTTGTGCTGGAGCACCTCCTCCGGCGTGCCGTCGTACTCGCGCAGCTTCGCGATGAAGCCCGGATCATCCAGCGTGTGGATGGGCTCCCGGTCGTTGTGCGACGGCGGGGGCGCCGCCGCGGCGATGAAGCCCAGCGGCTTCGGGCCGCCCTGGCGCTTCAGCGTCCGGGCCACCTCCAGGCCGATGCGCGCCCCCATGCTGTATCCGAACAGCGCGAAGGGCCGGTCCATCAGCGGCGTCAGCGCCGGCATCAGCACGTCCATCAGCTCCGGCAGGGACTTCATCGCCGGCTCCATCAGGCGCCGCTCGCGCCCGGGCAGCTGCACCGCGCACAGCTCCACGCCCGTAGGCAGCGCCATGCTCCAGGGCTGGTAGATGGCCGCGCTCCCGCCGGCGAAGGGCAGGCAGAACAGGCGCAGGCGCGGCTCCGGAAGCGGCTTGCGGGACGGGAACCAACGGTCGAGGACGGGAGGGGATGCGCTTGCCATGGCGCGGCCGTCTATACCATGCGCCCCCCGCGCGAAAATCCCCTCCCGCACGGCGCGTGGGAGCTCGTGGCACGCACCCGGAGTGGGGGCGTGAAACATCCCTCCCAGCAGGTCCTCCGGCGATGTTTCACCGCCCCCTCCGGCATGTCACATCCGCCGTGTCTCACACTCACGGAAGCGGAAACCTTCAAGGCCACGGTTGGGCGTGGGACGGGTTGTGGTAGCTTGCCTGTCCGTGAGCTACGAGCTTTCACATCTTGAGGCGCTGGAAGCCGAGTCCATCTTCATCATCCGGGAAGTCGCGGCGGAGCTGGACCGGCCGGTGCTGCTCTTCTCCGGTGGGAAGGACTCCGCGGTGATGTTGCACCTGGCGGTGAAGGCCTTCTGGCCCGCACCGCTGCCGTTTCCGCTGATGCACGTGGACACGGGGCACAACTTCCCGGAGGTCATCCAGTATCGCGATGAACGGGTGGCGGAGCTGGGCGCGCGGCTCATCGTCGCGTCCGTGCAGGAGGCCATCGACGCGGGCAAGGTCACGGAGGAGAAGGGGCCTCGCGCGTCCCGCAACCGCCTGCAGACGCAGCCGCTCCTGGAGGCCATCGAGAAGAACGGCTTCAACGCCGTCTTCGGCGGCGCCCGGCGCGACGAGGAGAAGGCCCGCGCGAAGGAGCGCGTCTATTCCTTCCGCGACGAGTTCGGCCAGTGGGATCCAAAGAACCAGCGGCCGGAGCTGTGGGCGCTCTACAACGGCCGCCACCGCCGCGGTGAGCACCTGCGCGTCTTCCCCCTGTCCAACTGGACCGAGCTGGACATCTGGCAGTACATCGGCCGGGAGAACGTGGCGCTGCCGTCCATCTACTACACGCACCGGCGCGAGGTGTTCCGCCGGGACGGCATGCTGATGGCCTGGTCGCCCTTCATGTCCATGATGTCCGGCGAGACGGTGACGACGGAGACGGTGCGCTTCCGCACCGTGGGCGACATGACGTGCACCGCGTGCGTGCCGTCCACCGCGTCCACCGTGGAGCAGGTCATCGATGAGGTGACGGCCTCCCGCGTGACGGAGCGTGGCGCCAGCCGCGCGGACGACAAGTTCTCTGAGACGGCGATGGAAGACCGCAAGCGCGAGGGATACTTCTAGTGGAACTGCTGAGATTCGCGACCGCGGGCTCCGTGGATGACGGCAAGAGCACCCTCATCGGGCGGCTGTTGTACGACACGAAGTCCATCCTCGAGGACCAGCTCGCCGCGGTGGAGCGCACGAGCCACGCCCGGGGCGACGAGTACGTCAACCTGGCGCTGCTGCTGGACGGCCTGAAGGCCGAGCGCGAGCAGGGCATCACCATCGACGTGGCGTACCGCTACTTCTCCACGGCGAAGCGCAAGTTCATCATCGCGGACACGCCCGGACACCTGCAGTACACGCGCAACATGGTGACGGGCGCGTCCACGGCGGACCTGGCGCTCATCCTGGTGGACGCGCGCAAGGGCGTGCTGGAGCAGACGCGGCGCCACGCGTTCATCGCGTCGCTCTTGCGCGTGCCGCACCTGGTGCTGTGCGTGAACAAGATGGACCTGGTGGACTACGACCAGGGCGTGTTCGACCGCATCCGGGAGGAGTTCCGCCAGTTCTCCATGAAGCTGGACGTGTCCGACTTGTCGTTCATCCCCATCTCCGCGCTGGGCGGGGACAACGTGGTGACGCGCTCGGAGAAGATGCCCTGGTACCAGGGGCCCACGCTCCTGCACCACCTGGAGAACGTGCACATCGCGTCCGACAGGGATCTCATCCACCTGCGCTTCCCCGTGCAGGGTGTCATCCGGCCGGCGTCCGCGAAGAAGTTCCACGACTACCGCGCGTACTCCGGGCAGCTGTTGGGCGGCGTGATGCGCCCGGGCGACGAGGTGATGGTGATGCCGTCCGGCTTCACCACGCGCATCAAGTCGCTGGAGCTGGCCGGCAAGCCGCTGACGGAGGCGTTCCCGCCCATGTCGGTGAACGTGTCGCTGGAGGAGGAGCTGGACATCAGCCGCGGCGACATGCTGTGCCGTCCGGGCAACCCGCCCACCGCGAGCCAGGACATCGACGCGATGGTGTGCTGGCTGTCGGACTCGGCGCAGCTCAACAGCGGGTCCCGGCTGGCCATCAAGCACACCACCCGCATGGCGCGCGCCATGGTGAAGAACCTTCACTACCGGCTGGACGTCAACACCCTGCACCGCGACGAGCAGAGCTCAGGCTTGAAGCTCAACGAGGTGGGCCGCGTGACGCTGCGCACGACGGTGCCGCTCTTCTTCGACGAGTACCGGCGCAACCGCAGCACCGGCAGCTTCATCCTCGTGGACGAAGGCACCAACGCCACCGTGGGAGCGGGGATGATCAACGGCCCCGCCGTGGACAGGTAGGGGAGTGGTGATGCAACAGCGTCCGGGCTTCATCCTCTGGTTCACTGGCATGTCCGGCGCGGGCAAGAGCACGCTGTCCACCGCGGTGGCACGGCAGCTGTCGCCCGTGCAGCGCGTGGAGCTGCTCGATGGGGACGAGGTGCGCACGTACCTCTCCCGCGGCCTGGGCTTCAGCCGCGCGGACCGCGAGGAGAACGTCCGGCGCATCGGCTACGTGGCGCGCGTGCTGGCCAAGCACGAGGTGGGTGTCATCACCGCCGCCATCTCGCCGTACAAGAGCTCCCGGGACGAGGTGCGCGCCCTGGCCACCCAGGCCGGCATCCCGTTCCTGGAGTGCTACGTCCAGGCCAGCCTGGACGCGCTCATCGCCCGCGACGTGAAGGGGCTCTACAAGAAGGCCCTGGCCGGCGAGATTCCGCACTTCACCGGCGTGTCGGACCCGTACGAGCCGCCCGAGTCCCCGGAAATCACCGTCCGCTCCGACGCGGAGACGGTGGATGCGGGGGTGGAGCGCATCCTCGACACGCTGCGGGACCGGGGGCTGCTGGCTCCGGCCGCGAGCGCCGCCTGAGCCGGCCATCGCTTTTCGGCTAGGCTTGGGACCCGGGAGGGGGTCTCAAGCCGTGCCGATGCTCGTCTACAATCCAGGGCAGCCGGATGAGCTGTCCTACCCACTGGGGGACGCGCCCATCACCATTGGCCGCGCGGACGACCAGGGCATCTGCATTCCCCACCGCAGCCTGTCGCGCCAGCACGCCCGCATCGAACCCTCCGACGGGCGCTTCTTCGTCACCGACCTGCAGAGCAAGAACGGCACGTTCGTCAACGGCGTGCAGATCCGCCGCAAGGAGCTGCGCCCCGGCGACACGCTGACGCTGGGCGAGCTCGTCTTCCTGCTCACCCACGAAGCGCCACCGGCCGTGCCCGCGGGCCCGCCCGGCTCGGCGTCCGGAGCTTCCAACGAACCCCGCCCCCAGCTCACGCGCGCGCTCACCCGCGTGCCGCTGAAGACGCTGGTGCAGGCGGTGTCCGGCTCGGAGAAGTCCGAGGTGGAGGCCCCCAGCACGGCCACGCGCGCCCGCGAGCGGATGCGCATCCTCCAGGAGGTGGCGAAGCTCTTGTCCGTCACGGACGACCTGGAGGCGCTGCCCGGTAGGGTGCTGGACCTGGCGTTTCAAATCCTCCACGTGGAGCGGGGCGTCATCCTGCTGGTGGACGAGGACACCGGGAAGCTGGAGCCGCGCGTGACGAAGACGGCCGAGGGCACGGCCGTGCGCGGGCCCATCTACAGCCAGAACATCGTGGACTTCGTGCTGCGCCGGAGCGTGGCGGCGCTCTTCTCCGACGCGGTGAATGATCCGCGCCTGGGCGCCTCGGAGTCCGTCATCTTCAGCTCCATCCGCGCCTCCATGTGCGTGCCGCTCAAGCCCCGCGACGAGGTGCTGGGCGTGCTCTACGTGGACAACGTCTCCACGCCCAAGAGCTTCTCCGAGGACGACCTGGAGTTCCTCGTCGCGTTCGCGGGGCAGGCGGCGCTCGCGCTGGAGAACGCGCGGCTCTACCGCCGCATCGAGCAGGAGACGGTGCAGCGCATGCAGCTCATCATGGACGCGAAGCTGGCCTCGCTCGCGGCGCTGGTGGGCGGCATGGCGCACGAGCTGCGCAACCCGCTCAACTTCATCAGCAACTTCGCCGGCCTCTCCGTGGGCCTCACGGAGGACCTGGCCGGCGTGCTGGAGCCGCAGCGCGAACGGCTGACAGTGGACTCCGTGCGCGACGTGGATGAGGCGCTCGCGTGCCTGCGCACCAACGTGCGGAAGATCAACGAGCACGGCCGCCGCGCGGACGCGCTCATCCAGAACATGCTCCAGCACGCGCGCCGCTCGCCCGGTCCACGCGAACCGGTGGAGCTGAACGCGCTGGTCGCGGAGAGCGTCGCGCTGGGTCAGGGCGGCATGCGGGGCGAGCCCCTGACCGTCCGCCTGGATGCCGAGTACGACCCGGCCGTGGGACAGCTGGAACTGAGCCGCGCGGACGTGGGCCGCGTCATCATCAACGTCGTGGACAACGCGCTCTACGCCATGCGTCAGAAGCGGCAGACGCAAGGGGCCACGTACGTGCCGGTGCTCAAGGTCCGCACCTTCGCGCGTCCGGAGGGGGTGGAGGTCCGGCTGCGCGACAACGGGCCGGGCGTCCCCTCGGAGAGTGCGGGAAGAATCTTCGACCCCTTCTTCACCACGAAGCCGCCGGGGCAGGGGACGGGGCTGGGGCTGTCACTCAGCCATGACATCATCGTGCAGGGCCACCAGGGCACGTTCCGCATGGAGACGGTGCCGGGTGAGTTCACGGAGTTCGTCATCACCCTGCCCAGGCGGGGGGGACGGCCATCAATGGAGCGAGGCTCGGGAACGCGATGAAGAACCCCATGGATCCCCAGCTGTTGGAAGCCTTCCAGGGCCGGTACGAACTCCTGTCGGAGCTGGGCGAGGGCGGCTTCGGCCGCGTCTACAAGGCCCGCCAGGTGACCACCGGCCAGAACGTGGCGGTGAAGCTCCTGCGCCTGACGGACGGCGCGACGCCCGAGTCCGTGGAGCGCCGCAGCGCGCGCTTCGAGCGCGAGATGAAGCTGTGCGCGCAGATGCACCACCCGAACATCGTGCGGCTCATCGATTCGGGCCGTGCGCAGGGCGGCGCCGTCTACTCCATCTTCGAGTTCGTGCCGGGGAAGAACCTGGCGCAGGTGCTCGCGGACGAGGGCGTGCTGGATCCGGTGGAGGCGCGCCACCTGATGCTCCAGCTGCTGGACGCGCTGGCGTGCGCGCACGCGCAGAACGTGGTGCACCGCGACCTGAAGCCCGCGAACATCATGGTCGTGCCCACCGGCGCCCGTCGCAACGCGCTGGTGCTGGACTTCGGCATCGGCTCGGTGACGGACGAGCTGACGCGCACGGAAGCGCAGCCGCGCATCACGTCCACCAATGAATCGCTGGGCACGCCGTCGTACGCGGCGCCGGAGCAGCTTCGCGGGCAGGCGCCCACGCCGCGCTCGGACCTGTACGCGTGGGGGCTGGTGTTCCTGGAGTGCCTCACCGGCCGCCGCATCTTCGAGGGCGCCACCGTCGCGGAGGTCATCTTCCAGCAGCTCTCCTCGGAGCCGGTGCCCATTCCGCCGGGCATCGCCGCGCACCCGCTGGGCAAGCTGCTCCAGCGTGTCACCGCGAAGGACCCGTCCCAGCGCACCGTGTCCGCGGAGGTGCTGCTGCGCCAGCTGGAGGCGGTGGACGTGTCCAACCTGCCGCGCCGGCCCGCGCCCGTGCGCATCCAGCCCGCCGCCCCCAACGCCGAGACGGCGACGGTGGAGGTGTCCAGCCGCACGCCCAACGCCCTGTCCACGCGCTCGCGCCGGTGGGCGGAGGGCGAGCGCCGCCAGCTGACGGTGGTGTGCTGCACGCTGTCCGCGACGCAGACCGCGCCGGGGCCGGTGGACATCGAGGAGTTGGATCACGTGCTGGGCGCCCAGCAGGAGGTCTGCATCGAGATCGCCCGGCGCTACAACGGCCACATCGCCAGCGCGCTGGGCGACATCGTCCTCTTCTACTTCGGCTATCCGGCGGCGCGGGAGGACGACGCGCGGCGCGCGGCGCAGGCGGCGCTGGACATGGTGGCGGAGGTGAAGCGGCGCGGCCGTGCCATCGAGGCCGAGCGCGGCACGCGGGTGGAGATCCGCGTGGGCCTGCACACGGGCCTGGTGGTGTCGCGCGAGCAGCGGGACCCCACGCTCTCCGGCCTGGGCTTCGTGGTGGGCACCACGCCGAAGCTGGCCTTCCGGCTGTCCACCTCCGCGCCTTCGGGCGCCATCCTCGTCACGGGCGACACGCAGCAGCTGGTGCGCAAGCACTTCCCGTTGGAGCCCGCGCCCGCGTCCCCGAGCGAGCTGTTGCCCCCGGGGCTGGAGACGTTCGTGCTCCAGGGCGCGGACGCGATGTGGAGCGGCACAGACGACGCGCTCACGCTGGTGGGCCGCTCGCGCGAGCTGGACCTGGTGCTGTCGCGCTGGGAGCAGGCGCGCTCGGGGCAGGGGCAGGTGGTGCTGATTTCGGGCGAGCCGGGCATCGGCAAGTCGCGCCTCATGCGCGAGCTGGGAGACCGGCTGGGAGCGGAGCCCCACACGTGGCTGGAGTCCCGCTGCACGGAGGACAGCTCCGGACAGGCGTATGCCCCCGTGGTGGACCTGCTCACGCGGATGCTGGACCCGAACCGCGACCTGCCTCCGGAGGGCCGGCTGACGGGCCTGGAGGCGCTGCTGTCCGGCTACAGCTTCGAGCTGCCGGAGACGCTGCCCCTGTTCGCGTCGCTGCTGTCCCTGCCGCTGCCGCCGGAGCGCTGGGCGCCGCTGGACGTGTCACCCTTGAAGCACCGGGAGCTCACGCGCAACGCGCTGCTCGCGTTCCTCGCCGCGATGGCGGAGCGCCAGCCCGTGGTGCTGGCGCTGGAGGACCTGCACTGGGCGGACCCGTCCACGCTGGAGCTGCTCAAGACGCTGGTGGAGGAGGTGTCCTCGTCGCGCCTGCTCGCCGTGTTCAGCGCGCGGCCGGAGCTGGAGCCGCCCTGGGCCGCGTCGGCGGTGACGCAGGTGCAGCTGGGCGCGCTGGCTCGCGCGGAGGTGGAGCGGCTGGCCACCGCCGCCGTGGGAGGCCCGCTCTCGCCAGAGGCGTTGGAGGAGATCGCCACGCGCACGGACGGCATCCCGCTGTTCGTGGAGGAGCTGGTGCGCACGATGCGCGAGTCCGGCGCGCTGGTGGAGCGTGAGGGCCGCTTCGCGTTGGAGGCTAGCAAGGCGGGCCCCTCGGTGCCGGGCACGCTGCGGGACTTGCTCGTCGCTCGCCTGGACCGGCTGGGCCGCGCCAAGGAGACCGCGCAGATCGCCTCCGTGCTGGGCCGCGAGCTGACGCATGAGCTCCTGCGCCACGTAAGCCCGCTGACGCCCGAGGCGCTGGAGGCGGACCTGGAGCGGCTGGTGGGCTCGGGGCTCTTGCACCGCAAGCGCCGGCCGAAGGGGCCCGTGTACCTCTTCAAGCACGCGCTGGTGCGGGACGCGGCGTACGACTCCATGCTCAAGCGGTACCGCCAGCAGATGCACGCGAAGACGGCGGAGGCGATGGAGGCGCACTTCCAGGAACAGGTGGAGTCGCGGCCGGATCTGCTCGCGCACCACTGGGCCGCAGCGAACCTGAAGCGCAAGGCCATCCTCTACGCGCAGAAGGCCGCGTTCGCCGCGCTGGTGCGCTCCGCCTACCTGGAGGCCATCCTCTTCGCCCGGCTGGGCCTGTCGTGGCTGGACGCCATCGACGACCCGGTGGAGCGCGCGCAGCTGGAGCTGAGCCTCAACGGCGTGCTCGCGCCGGCGCTGATGTCCACGCAGGGCTGGCGCTCACAGGACCTGCGCAACGTGGCCGAGCGCTCGCTGGAGCTGCTCTTCACGGTGGGGGAGAGCCCTTACGCCGCACCGACGCTGTGGGTCCTCTCCATCTTCTACCACCTGGGAGGTGATCAGCGCCGGGTGCGCGGATTGCTGGACCGCCTGGTGGCGCTGGCGCAGCGGAACGGGGACGCGGGCCAGGAGGCGGTGGCGCTCACCATCCTCTCCAACATCGAGCTGCTGGAAGGCCGCCTGGGCGAGGCGAAGGCGAAGGCGGACCGGTGCCTGTCGCTGTTCGACCCGGTCGCGCACCGGATGCACCGCATCCTCTATGGACAGGACACGCGCGTGGGCGGTGAGTCCGTGCTGTGCCGGGGGATGTGGCTGCTCGGCTTCCCGGACCAGGCGAAGGCGCACGGCGAGGCCGCGGTGGCGTGGGGCCGCGAGCTGAACCACGGCACCAGCATCGGCCTGTCGTTCATCTACCTGCTGCTGATTGCCCAGGAGCACGGCGACCGGACGGAGGCGCTCCAGCTCATCTCCCAGCACGCGGAGCTGTCCCACCGCTACGGCCTGCTGGAGCAGTCCGCCTACGTGGGCATCCTGCGCGCGTGGGCCGTGAAGGACCTGGAGGTGATGCGTCGCAGCATCGCGCTGCGCGAGGCCTTCGGCACGGAGATGGACCAGCCGGCGTACTACGCCATGCTCGCGGAGCTGGAGCTGGAGCTGGGCCACGTGGAGGCGGCGCTCGCCTCCGTGGAGCGCGGCCGGCAGCGCGCGCAGGCCCTGGGCGAGGCGTACCACGAGTCCAAGATGCTTCACGTCAAGGGACGGGTGCTGCTGCAGCGGGATGGAAACACTGCACTCTCCGCGGAGACGTGCTTCCGGCAGGCGGCGGAGGTGGCACACGCACAGGGCGCGCGGATGCGGGAGCTGCAGGCCGTCACCGCCCTGGCGCGGGTGCTCCAAGCATCCGGGCGACAGGAAGAAGCCCGGCAACGGCTGCAAACGGTCTACAGTACGTTCTCCGAAGGATGGGGGACGCCGCCCGTCTCGGAGGCCCGCGCGTTGTTGGATGCGCTGGGAGGAGAACGCTGACATGAGCAAGAAGAAGCCGGAGTCGAAGGCCGCGCCCGCACGTGCCCGTCCGGTGGCGCGCAAGCCCACGCGGGGCCCGGAGGCCAAGGCCTCGGTGAATGACTGGCAGGCCGTGTGGATGCGCGCCGTCGCGCTGGCGTGGAAGGAGCCCGAGTTCGAGGCGGCCCTCCAGAAGGACCCCCGTCAGGCCCTCAAGAAGCGCTTCGACTTCGACCTGCCCGCGAGCATCCACCTGAAGGTCGTCCCCTCCACCGCGAAGGACGCGGCGTCGGACGGCACCTGGAAGGTGAACAACGCGGAGGTGGAGCTGCACCTGCCGAAGAAGCCGGCCGACGTGGCGGACCACGCCGTGGCGCTCTCCAGCCTCACTGACACCTACGGCCGCTCGCACTGCTGCGGCAGCCCCTGCTGCTGAACGGCGCGGGGGGCGCTCAGCGGTCCGGAGACTCGCCCCCCGACACCGCGAAGGCGCCCACGCTGGCCTCGCCGAAGCCGTCCACGCCCGCCACGCGCTGGAAGAAGTCCGGATCGCTCCGGCCCAGCGCGTAGGGCCGCAGTCCCAGCGCGGTGGACACCAGGTAGAGCGTCTGCACCAGCGCTCCCGTGTCCTGCAGCACCAGTGAGTACGCCAGCGTCTCGTACTTCCACGCGAGCCGGGGCACGCGCGCGGCCACCACCATCAGCACCTCTGGCAGCTCGAAGGGCTCCACCGACGAGCGGGCTTCGTCCAGCAGCGCGTGGAACTCCGGCGTGGGGCCGCTCAGCTTCTCCAGCCGGTGGCCCAGCGGATCGTAGTGGTAGGCGCCCGGGGCCAGGCCCTGGCACTCGCCCACCATGGGGTAGAGCTCCAGCGCGTACGCCGCGCCCGCGCCGGGGTAGGGCCGGTCGGTGATTTCGCCGTCCTGCGTGGTGCGCACGTCGCGCACGCGCGCGGCGCGGAAGAGCAGCTCGCCCAGCTGCTTCACGGTGAGCGGTGTGGCGCCCCGGCCTCGCAGGCTGCGGCGGTCCTCCAGCACCTCCGTGAAGGAGCGGTCGCCGCCCGCGCGCAGCGCCTCCAGGTCCGGCCGGTACAGCTCCACGACCTCTTCGGTCACGGTGGGCTTGAGGGCGGGCGGGTTGGGCAGCTCGCCACGGAAGCGGTAGGTGGCCCCCGCGCGCGTCTGGTGGCCCCAGCCGCGCGAGCGCAGGTGGAAGAGCAGGTCGTGCGGCTCCCACTGCTTGAGCGCTGTCTGCGTCTCCTCCGACGCCGGCACGTCCAGGCCGTTGGGGACCAGGATGCCCGTCTCCGCCAGCAGGCGCACCAGCTCGCGCAGCGTGAAGGACTCGATGCCGGTGTTGAACTGGTTGAGCCGCGCCAGGAGCGTGGGGCGGGCCATGTCGAAGAGCAGCGACACCACGCGCCGGTCATGCAGCGCCGCGGTGGCGTGCACCGTGGGGCAGTCCAGCACCGCGCGGCCCTCCGCCATGCGCGTGTGCGCGAAGCGAGACAGCTGCAGCGGCTGGGCCGCGTCGAACGTCGCGCGGTGGCGCAGGAACGACGCGGACGCGGGCGTGAGCGTCAGGAGCAGGTTGCCGCGCTCCTCCACCGTCCACGACAGCAGGCCGCCGTCTCCGGCCAGGTCCAGCCAGTACCAGGCGAGCGTCGTGTCCGAGCCCGCGGCGGCCGGCACCTCCGTCTCATGGATGCCTCCGTCCGCGAGCGACTCGAAGACGGCGCGCACACCGGGGGCCAGCGGGCCCAACCGCAGTGAGCGGCCAGGGCCCTCCACGCGCGCGTCCTCCGCGTCGGGGCAACGCAGCGCCACACCTTCGGCGAGCGACAATCTCATTCGTGCGGCCTCACGGTTCCACACCGTAGAACCGAGTCGGGTTTTCCCAGAGAACCTTTCGTAGACGACTTTCGGTCATCACGTCACGCAAGGACAGCATCGCACCCAGCACATCCTCGCCGTGGTCCAGATGGGGGAAATCGCTTCCGAATACCAATCGGTCCTCCGGGAGGTGTCGCACCACGTCAGACAGGTACGGTTCGTCCGGTTCCATGGAAACGAAGCAGTGCTGGCGTAGGTACGAGGAAGGGAGCTGTCGGATGGTGGCGGAGACCTCTGCACCTACAGCGCGATATTCCTCATCCAGACGCCACGCCCAGTACGGAAGCCACCCGCAGCCGGCCTCCATGGCGCCGATGCGCAGGGCCGGGTGCCGCTCCAGCACGCCCCCCTGGAGGAGCGCGAGCAGCCCCATCATCAGCTCCATGGGGTGGGCGCACACGTGGTTGGCGAAGCGGGTGTCGAAGCGGTCCGCGCCCGCGGACGGCACGTACACGTGGCCGCTGCCGTGAAGCACCACCGCGAGTGAGAGCTTCTCGCACTCGGACCAGAAGGGCTCATAGGCGGCGTCCGACAGCAGGCGGCCTCCGATGGGGTTGGGGCGCACCATCACGGCGCGCCAGCCGAAGCCCGCGACGCGGCGGACCTCCGCGACCATGGCCTCCGGCTGGTGCCGGCTGATGAGCCCCACGCCGCGAAGGCGCTCCGGTTGGTGTGCGCAGAAGCCGTGCAGCCAGGTGTTGTAGACGGACGCGAACGCGGTGGCCACGTGGGGCTCCAGGGGCGAGAAACCCTCCAGGAGCAACGCGTAGGTGGGGAAGAGCGCCGCCATGTCCACGCCGTCGCGATCCATCTGGGCCAGGTACACGTCCGGCCGTTGCAGCAGTTCATTGCGCCCCAGCTGCGCGTAGGAGCGCGCGGAGAACGCCAGCCAGGCCTTCTCCGGCATGTGGTTCCACAGCGGCTTGCCGTCCACTTCCGGCAGGGGCAGCACGGGCAGGAGGCCCTGGGGCCCCAGCCGCTCCAGGCGCTCCTCCAGCGTTTCGTCCGGGAGCCGTCCCGGGCGAGGCGCGTGCCGGCGCAGGCCGGGCTCCAGCTGCTCCGCCCACAGGCTCAGCGGCTCCAGGACGTGCCGGTCCGCGTCGAAGATGTGAAGGCCGTCGCGCATGCGTCAGGGTCCCCAGCTCGCGAGCTCGTCGCGCACGTCCTTGAGCAGTGCTTCCAGCAGGCCGGTGCGGCGCGCCTGGGTGCGCAGGGCCTGCTCCTCGGAGACCTCCAGCGTGCCTGGATGGCCACCGCGCGCCGCCACCTCACGGTCGCATAACTCGCGCAGGAATTCGTGGTGCTGCGGCTGGAGCGCCTGGAAGCCTTCGCCCCAGCGGGCGACGAAGTCCACCAGCACGTCGCGTGAAGCCTCCGGCACGTCGCGGCGGTCTGGCAGGTCGCGGCTCAGGCGCACGAAGAGGTCCGGGAACACGTCGCGCATCGCGGTGGCGAAGCCCGGCGGGACGTAGACGGGCTGCGTGTCCGGGACGAGGTCCCCCTGGCGCTCGGCGGCCAGCACCGCGTCGAAGTCCGTGAAGAGGCGCTCATGGCGGCGGCGCTCGTTCTGGTTGCGCGCGAGGAAGAACACCGCGCGCGGCAGCATCGCCGGGGCGGTGCGGCGCACCTGGGCGAGCGTGTCCCCCAGGGCGTGGCGCTCGGTCGGCGTCAGGGCCCAGGCGGTGGTGGCCTCGCGCAGGAAGCGGTCGGTGACGGCCTCCGGCCAGTGGGGCTCCTTCACCTGGGGCGGGCGCTGGATGCCGGCGATGAAGCCCCGGATGCGCTCGCAGGCGGCGTCCCAGGTGGACAGCCGCTCCACCAGGTCGCGGAAGCCTTCGAGCAGCTGGGGCCGCGTCATGCCCAGGGGCATCACGTTGAGCACGATGGCGCCCCGGTCCTTCGCGTGCGCCCTGCGGGGCGTGGCGAGCCGGCCTTCCGCGCGCAGCCGCGTCCACAGCTTCGTGCCGCGCGGGGCCTGGAGCGGCGCCACCACCACCCAGGGCAGGTGCGTGCGCTGGATGTTCGCGTGCAGCGAGTCGAAGACCGCGGGCGTGTCGTGGTCGAACCCGACGATGAAGCTGCCCCGGGGCCCGATGCCGTGCGCCTGGATGTGCAAGAGGTCGCCCACGAGGTCCGCGCGCACGTTCTGGTGCTTCTGCGCTTCCTTGAGCGCGCCGGTGTCGAAGGACTCGATGCCCAGGACGATGGTGTAGAAGTTGGCGTCCGCCATGCCTTCCAGCAGCGCGGCGTCGCGGCTCAGGTTCATCGTCACCTGGGTGAAGAAGCGCAGCGGACGGGGCAGTGCGCGGTTGAGGGGCACCAGCCCCGCGAGCACCTCCTTCGCGTACGCCGCGTCACCGATGAACTCGTCGTCCGCGAAGAAGACGCCCTCCGCCCCGAGCGCCGCGTGGGCGCGCACCTCGTCCAGCACTTGCTCCACGGGCTTGTGCCGCTGCTTGCGGCCGTACAGGTAGATGACGTCGCAGAAGGAGCAGTCGAACGGACAGCCGCGCGTGGTCTGCACGGAGCCCCACGCGTAGCGCGGGAGGTCCGCCTCGATGGCGTCCCAGCGGGGCAGGGGGCTTTCGTTCAGCGAGGGCTTGTCGAGCTGACGGTACTCGGGCGCGTACTCGCCCCCGAGCCAGTCCGCGAGGAAGCGCGGCCAGGTGCGCTCCGCCTCGTTGACGAAGAGGGCGTCGAAGAAGCCCCGGTAGTCCTCCGGCGCGGCGGAGATGGCGGGGCCGCCCGCGACCACGGTGGCGCCCCGGTCGCGGAAGTGCCCGCCGAGGAAGCGCGCCTGGTAGGTGAGGGCGGAGTACATCACCGACACGCCGACGATGTCGTAGTCCGGAAGCTCCGTGTCCGCGCGCAGCTGGCCGTGCAGCTCCTCGTCCCAGATGTCCACGGTGAAGGCGTCCGGCGTGAGCGCCGCGAGCGTCGCGCAGGCCAGCGGCGTCATCGTCGCGCGCTTCACCAGGCCTCGCTCGGGATCGAAGTCCTCCGTCTCCCGGTCCACGTGGCGCCGGTCGGGGCCGCACTGGACCAGGAGGATGCGAGGCTTGGGGTCGGGAGGCGGCGCCATCGCTCAGAAGTAGAAGGGCACGGGGTTGAGCTGCGCTTCGGTCTTCGGGGCCTTCAGCCACCCCATTCTCACGGGGACGTCATACAGCCGTCCGGGGCCCAGCCGCGGCCAGAAGTGGCGCAGCCCCGGGACGATGACCTTCACCGCGGATACGCCCACGTCGGGCCGTGATTGCTCCACCACCAGCGTCTCCAGCCCCACGCTCGAGGCCCGGGCCACGCACTCGCGCACGTCGTCCCGCAGGTCGTTGTGCCCCACGTGTGGGAAGTCTGCGCGGACGCGCGCGGGGACCAGGTCGTTGGGGAAGAGCCAGCTGACGTCGCCGTGCGCGCTGGCGTCCCAGGGGGACGGAGCCACGTCCTTCGGGTCGTAACACTGGGCCACCTCCGTGAGCGCGCGCTGCACGGCGAGCTTCGCGTCGAAGTGGCAGCCGCACCCGGCCCAGGCCCGCCCGCGCTCCGGCGACCACACGAGCGCGGCGAACACCGGGATGCCCAGGTCGTGCGTGAGGTCCAACACCGACAACGTGAGGCCGAGCGACTGGTAGTGCGCGCTTACGGACGCGAACCACGGCTCGTCGAAGGAGCGCAGGTCCACGCGCGGACGGCGCAGGCGGTTGTACCACCAGAGCGCCACCGCATCGCGCTCCACCAGCTCCAGGAAGCCCTGGAGGATGGCCTCCTCCACGCAGTTGCCCGCGGCGTTCCCGTTGGAGTTGAAGAAGCAGAACGGCCCGTCTCCGAGCGGGGACGTGGGCGCGAAGAGGTACGCGAACGACGTGGGCACGTACTTGTGGACCCCGTGCGTGAGTGAGTACGCGGGGCTCCAGTCCATGGGTTGATCCGCGTACGGACGGGGCACCGCGGTGCGCATGTCGCGGCTCGCGCTTTCGGGCCGGGCCTGGAACTGCGCGGCGCTGAAGTGCTGGAGCATGTCCGGGTGCACGGCCTGCGCGCCCAGCTGGGACGCCGTGGCGTGGACTCGGGGCTCGTCGCCCTGGAACACCGCGCTGTAGCGCTCCAGCGCTTCACACAGCGCGCCCGCGCGGGCCTGGGCCTCCGTGCGGCCCTTGCCGCTGGCCACGCGGTGGAAGTCGTCGGAGGCCGGCGCGTCCGTCCACGGGCACACGCGGAAGACGGCGGAGTGGATGTGGCCCAGCGGGGCGTCGCCCGGCACCGCGCGCAGGTCGCTCACCACACCCGTCACCGGGCTGATGAGGTGGCGGTGGCGCTCCCAGGTCTGCTCGGGCGTGAGGATGCGGTGGCCCCCGTCGTCGGTGAAGCGCTTGGAGCGCGAGGCCAGCTCCAGGGGCTTCTTCGCGCGCGCCTCCATCCAGTGGGGGTCGCCGCAATCCGGGCACTGCGGACGCCGCGCCACCGCGTGCGACTCCAGCTTCCAGGTGGCGAAGTCCAGCGTCCACAGCCGCGTCTGTCCCGGGCCCCCGGGCCCGTCCACCACCCAGCGGGCCACGAGCGTCGCCGCGAAGGACAGCCCCGCCTTCGCGGTGGTGGGCAGCCCCGTGCGCGGTGGGCGGATGGCGCGCGGCGGGGTGCCCTTGCGCGCGAGGTACTTCTCGATGGGGCGGTTGTCCAACAGCCGCGCAGTGAGGCACGTCCAGCAGGCGCGCTCGCCGGAGTCCACCACCGGGCCCGCATGGCACGCGGTGCCGGACACCTTCAGCGGGAGGAACGCGGCGCCCGCGCTCCGGGCCTCCTGGGCCAGCGCGAGCGCTTCGGTCGACAGGTAGTCGTCCACCAGCAGCACGCGGCGGTCGGCGTCGTCGCGCACGTCCAGGCCGGTGTCGCGCAGCGCCTCCGCCAGACCCTCGCCATCCTCGCCGTCCACCGCGTGCACGGAGACGGACACGTCCAACAGCCGACCGGCCGCGGTGGCCGCGCCCACGCCCAGCGACTCCCAGAAGCCGGCGACGCTGGCGTCGAAGACGTCGTGTGCCTCCTCCACGTGTCCGCGCTCCTCCAGGAGCGACAGCGCGTAGAGCACCTCCGGCGCGGAGGCCCGTCCCGCCAGCGCGGCGATGACGTTCTCCACGGTGCGCTCGCCATCCAGCAGGGGCACGATGCTCGCGTGCAGCTCCCCCTCCAGCAGGAACTGGGCGCGCTCCCCGACGAGGAACACGCGTCGCGCGTCGAGCACCTCGGCGCGCAGGTGGGGCTTGATGCGGAGGACTCGGTCCATGGGCAGGCGGGCGAGCCTACCCGGTAGCCCCCGCTCGTGGATACGACCCGGCCCCGGCTTCCGGGAGCCCGGACCCCGCGTGGTAGAACGCCGCGCATGGCCCGCATCCCCCTGACGCAGAGCGCGCGTGTGTCCCCGGCGTCCCTCCACCCTCCGCTCCGGAGCCGCTCCGCCACCGGCACGGTGGAGATCACCCTGCTGTTGCGTCATGGGGCGCCGCTGCCCACGGTGGAGGAGCTGTGCGCGAACCCGCGGCGCCGCCCGCTCACCCACGACGAGTTCGAGGCGAAGTACGGCACGAACCCGAAGCACCTGGCCGCCGTGCGGCGCTTCGCGAAGAGCCACGGACTCACCATCACCTCCGAGCGGCGCGACCGGAGCTACGTCGTGCTCCAGGGGTCCACGGCCGCGATTCGCAAGGCCTTCGAGGTGGACCTGCGGCGCTACACCCACGGGAAGTCTTCCTACCTGACCCACACGAAGCCGGTGACCCTGCCGCGCGCGCTGCAAGGCGTGGCGGAGTGGGTCCTGGGCCTGGACACGCGACCGCTCGTCACCCACAACGCGGCGGCCCTGCCCATCCCCGAAGAGATGGCGAAGCAGGCCGGGCTGCGCACGTACACGGCGCCCCAGGTGGCGAACCTGTACCGCTATCCCCGCAACCAGGGCGAAGGCCAGTGCGTGGGCATCATCGAGCTGGCGGGCGGCTACAAGCAGTCGGACCTGGATGCGTACCTGAAGTCCGTGGGGGTGGAGCGCACGGCGCCGGTGGTGAACGTGGGGCCGAACAAGGCGGGGCTCCTCAACACCGCCTCCAACGCGGAGGTCACCATGGACGTGGAGCTGGTGGCCTCGGTGTGTCCGGCCGCGAGCGTCGTCGTCTACAACGCGGGGTCGAAGGACTACTCGCTGCGCGACTACCACCGCGTGCTGGCGGAGGCCATCAGCGACCGGGAGAACCGGCCGTCGGTGCTGACCACCAGCTGGTCCTTCTACGAAGGGTCGCTCATCCAGCAGGGCGAGGAGCTGGCCTTCGAGCGGCTCTTCATCGAAGCGGCGCTGTTGGGCATCACCGTGTGCGCCGCGTCCGGTGACCTGGGGTCGCAGGTGCCGGTGAATGCCCGCTCGCCCACGGGCGCCATCACCCTGGCCGCGACGAGCTACCCCGCCGCGAGCGCGCTGGTGCTGGGCTGCGGCGGCACCACGCTGGAGGCGGTAGGGGACGTCCTCCACCACGAGCGCGTGTGGAACCGCCTGGGCGAGGCGATGTCCATGGGCCCCAGCTCCACGGCCGCGGGCGCGAGCAGCGGCGGCGTCAGCACCATGAACGCGCTGCCGCGGTACCAGCAGGGCATGGGCGTGCCGGACCTGGTGAAGTCGTCATGGAAGAACGGCGTGTTCGAAGTGTCCCGGAGCACCGGCCGTGGCGTGCCGGACGTCGCGGCGAACGCGGACCTGCACACCGGCTATCAAATCGTCTTCAAGGGCCAGCAGGGCGTGGCCGCGGGCACGAGCGCCGCGGCGCCCATGTGGGCCGCGCTCATCGTCCGCCTCAACGAGGCGCTGGGGGAGCGCGTGGGCTTCCTCCACCCCCGGCTGTACGCGCTCGTCACCGAGGGACAGCCCGTCGTCCGTCGCATCACCCACGGCGGCAACGGCGCCTACTTCGCCAGCGACTCGACGCTGTGGAACGCGTGCACGGGCCTGGGTACGCCGGATGGCGAGGCGCTGCTGACGGGCCTGCGCAGGCTCCAGCGCCGCAAGCACTGAGGGCCCACTCCACCATGTGGCTGCGCACCACCCTGAAAGCCATCGTGACCGTGGGAACGGTCTTCGGCCTATTCCTGGGATATCTGGCCTGGCGGCTCCACCTCGCGGAGCAGGCATTCCTGGCCCGGCCGACGGTGCCGGGGCGGATGCTCGCGATCTCGGTGGAGACCGGGCTCTCGAAGTCCAGCCGCTATTGGTACGTGAAGCCGCGTTACGCCTACGAGGTGGATGGCCGCTCGTATCTTGGCGAGACCCTGTCCAACGTGTCTCAGCGGGAGTTCCTGAGCGTGCACTCCCAGCCCAGCGCGGAGCTGACGGCGTATCTGGCGCGCTACCCGGTGGGCGCCACGGTGAAGGTGCACTACGCCCCAGGGGCCCCGGAGCGCAGCGTGCTGGAGGTGAGCACGGGCGACGCACGCGTTTTCATGTGGGTCGCGGGAGCGTTGGGCCTGTCCGCGGTGCTGAGCGCGTGCGGCCTGCTGTTCCTGTTCGTGCGGTCACGGCGCCTGGCGGACGGCCTGGACCTGTGAGTCCACCCGCGGGTGCCGCCCGGTGAGCGAGGCCAGGACGATGATCAGCTCCGCCGGCTCGATGGGCTTGGGCACGTGCATCTGGAAGCCCGCGAGCAGCGCCCGGGTGCGGTCCTCCATCCGCGCGAAGGCGGTGAGCGCGATGGCCGGCGTCTGGCTTCCCTGCGCCAGTGGCAGGGCGCGCAGCCTGCGGATGAAGGAATAGCCGTCCTCTCCCGGCATGCCGATGTCGGAGATGATGACGTGAGGGCGGTGGAGCTGGTGCTTCTCCAGTGCTTCGCGGGCGCTGGAGGCCGTGAAGACCTGGGCCCCGCGGCTCTCCAGCACCACGGTGAGCAGCTCGAGCGCGTCTGGCTCGTCGTCCACCACCAGCACCTGCAGGCCCTTCAGCACTCCTGAATCGAGCGAGGGCACTTCCTGGCGCGCCTGGACCTGGACGAGGGGCGTGCTTCCCCGCGACGAGGCCGCGGTCGCCAACGGCAGCGTCAACCGGAAGAGGGCGCCATGGCCTTCGCCCTGGCTCGTTGCCTCGATGGTGCCCCCGTGCAGCTCCGTGAGGTGCCGCACGATGGCCAGCCCCAGCCCCAGCCCGCCATGCTTCCGGGTGGAACTTCCGTCCACCTGCCAGAAGCGCTCGAAGATCTGGCCCAGGTAGGCCCGGGGGATGCCCTGGCCGGTGTCCTGGACCTCGATGCCGACGTGGCCCTCCACCCACCGCAGTCGCACGGTGACCTGGCCGCCCCGGGGCGTGAACTTGATGGCGTTGGAGAGCAGGTTCCAGACCACCTGCTGCAGCCGGTCCGCGTCGCCGTGGATGGAGCCGGTGCCCGGCGGCAGCTCGGCGCAGAGCGTGACGCCCTTCGCCTCGGCGGCGTGCCGCACCGAGTCCAGCGCCGCCTCGATGAACATGCCGGGGACCACCGGACGGATCTCCAGCCGCATCTTGCCGGTGATGATCCGCGACACGTCGAGCAGGTCCTCGATGAGCTGCGTCTGCACCTGCGTGTTGCGCTCCACCGCCTCCAGGGCCCGGGCGGCCTTCTCCGGGCCCAGCTGCCCCGAGCGCAGCATCCGCGTCCAGCCCACCATCGCCATCAGCGGGGTGCGCAGCTCGTGGGAAACCGCCGCGAGGAACTCGTCCTTGGCGCGGTTGGCCTGCTCGGCGCCCAGGTGCTCGGCCTTGGCCATCTCGAACAGCCGGGCGTTGTCGATGGCGATCTCCGCCCGCCGCGCCAGCTCCTGCACCAGCTCCAGGTCCCGCGCGCCGTAGCGGCGGCCGGACGGCAGGGCGCACACCTTCAGCGCCCCGAAGACGCGCCGCTGTGCCCACAGGGGGACGATGATCCACGACCCCGGGCGGATCCGCGCGTCGTCGCCCGTAGGGCCCAGCGCCTCGCCCAGGGCCTCGCCCAGAGCTTCATGGAGGACGGCGTCGGTGAGCTCGGGCACCAGCTCCGGCACGCCCGTGCGCAGCACCCGCGCGACGCCGTGGCTGGCGGTGGCGGATGGAGGGAAGGCGCGGTGCTGCTCGCGCAGGAGCGGCACCCGCGAGGCATCCACGTGGGCAACCATCGCCTGGCGCACGGGCCCGTCGTCGTCCTGGAGGTAGACCGCGCACCAGTCGCCCAGCCGAGGGAGGATCAGCGCGGAGAGCCGCTCGAGCGTGACGGACATCTCCAGCGAGGCGGTGAGCATGGTGCTCGCCTCCGCCAGGAAGCTCAGCGTCTCCGCCGCGCGCTTCTGATCATCGATGTCCGTGCAGGTGCCCAGCCACTGGAGGATGCGGCCGTGCGCGTTGCGCAGCGGCAGGGCCTGGATGAGGTGCCAGCGCCAGGCGCCGTCCGCGTGGCGCCGGATGCGGCCCTCGCACTCGAAGGGCGCCCCCGCCAGCCGGCTCTCGCTCCACCTGCCCAGGCAGCCCGCCATGTCGTCGGCGTGGATGACGTCCCGGGGGAGCAGGGTGGCCGCGCTCCCGCTCTCCACCGCCGCGGGCCGTGGCGTCAACCCGGTGTAGTCGTACCAGCGCTGGTTGAAGTAGTCCGGGCGTCCGTCCGGGCCCGCCGTCCAGACGATCTGCGGCAGGGCCTCCGCGAGCGCCCGGTGCCGCTGCTCCGCCAGGTGCAGCCGCATGGCCTGGCGCAGGCTCTGCTCCAGCCGCTCCGCGGACAACCGGCTCTTGGCGATGTAGTCGGACGCGCCCGCCTTCATCAGCTCCACGGCCATCTGCTCGCTGCCCTGGCCCGTGAGGACGACGATGGGGGAGCGCGAACCCAGGCGGCCCAGCTCGCGCAGCACCCAGAACCCGTCTTCCCCCGGCAGGAAGAAGTCCAGGAGGATGACGTCGAAGGACCGCGCCTTCAGGTGCTCCAGGGCCTCGCTCCCGCTCGTGGCCTCCACCACGTCCACCGCGAGCCCGGTCGTGCCCAACAGCCGCTGGACCAGGAGCCGGTCGACCTCGTCGTCATCCACGAGCAGCAGCCGCAGGCGCTCGGTGGGGGGAGTGGCTTCCATGGGGGAGGTCGAGACAGGGGTGTCGCTCACGTGAGGCGTTCCTCGGACCCGGGCCAGGTGAAGTGGAACGTGGCGCCCGCGCCTTCGGCCGACTCGACCCAGGTCCGGCCGCCGCGACCCTCCACGAGCTTCTTGACGACGCACAGGCCCATGCCGGCGCCCTCGACCTTGTCGCGCGACACGAGCGTCTGGAACGGACTCCAGATCTTCTCGTGGTAGCGGGAGGCGATTCCCTGGCCGTCATCCGCGACGCGGAAGTGGTGGAAGGCGGGGGTGGCCTCCACCTCCACGCGGATCCGCACGTCCTCGCGGCCCGCGTGCTTCAGGGCGTTGGAGAGCAGGTGCCGGAAGACCTGCTGGAGCGCGGGGCGCTCCGTGACGAGCACCGGCATCCCGGGACCCACTTCCAGCCGCGCGGAAGGCCCGGGGGCCAGCCGCTCCAGCGTTTCGTGGATCAACCGGTCGACCGCCACGGACTCGGGCTTGTGGTGGACACGGCCTGCCCGGCTGTAGTCCAGCAGGCCATCCAGCATGGTCTCCATCCGCTGCACGCGTCCGCGCAAGAGCTCCATCTGCCTGCGCGACCCCGGGGACAGCTGCGGCCCCAGGTCCTCCTCCAGCCACTGGGACAGGTTGGAGATGCCCCGCAGCGGGGCCCGGAGGTCGTGACTGGCCACGTAGGTGAACTGCTCCAGGTCGGCGCTGTTCTGGCGCAAGGCCTTGCGCAGGCCATGGAGCTCCTCGAGGAGCTCTTCCTTCGTCTTCTGGGAGTCATCCATGGGAGGGGGACGGCGCACAGGGCCTATCGCCATACCGTCCCCGCGCGAGGGCCCTCAACCCATGGGTGCGAAGTGAAGGATGGTCGACACTCTCCAGGCGCCCTCCCGAGCAGGCGTGCGGAGGGTCGCGTCAGGAAGCAGACAGTTGCCCGAAGGTGCCTGATATCCGAACGGAAGCGAACGCTAGATGCCGCGTGCTCGGGCTCCTCTTGGGTCTGGACGCCGCGCAGGCTCGAAAGGCTTGAGATGACCACCGCCACCGCCGGTGACAGGACGCTGCACATCCTGTTGATTGAAGATGACGAAGTGGACGTGATGAACGTCCGCCGCGCCTTCCAGAAGAACCACATCGCCAACCCCCTCTACGTGGCCACCAACGGGCTGGAGGGCCTGGAGATGCTGCGCAACGGCGCGGTGCCCGAGGGGCGCCGGCTGGTGCTGCTGGATTTGAACCTCCCGAAGATGAACGGCATCGAGTTCCTGCGCGTGCTGCGCGCGGACCCGGAGCTGCGGACGGTGTCCGTGGTGGTGCTCACCACGTCCGCGGACGAGCGGGACAAGATCGACGCGTACAACCTGAACGTCGCCGGCTACCTGCTCAAGCCCGTCACCTTCATCAACTTCGTGGAGGTCATGGCCACGCTCAACAAGTACTGGACCCTCGTGGAGATGCCCTGACATGACCGTGCAGTGGAAGCCAGCAACCGACGCGGCGGCCCGGGTCTTCCCCGACGGCGGAGAGCTGGGCGCGCTGTGCCGGGCGAAGGACTGGAGCACGCATCCGCTGGGCCCCGTGGACACCTGGCCCCAGAGCCTCAAGACCGCGGTGAGCATGGTGCTGGGCTCGCAGTTCCCGCTCATCGTCCTGTGGGGGCCACAGCTCTACCAGTTCTACAACGACGGCTACCGCCTGCTCATGGGCACCAAGCACCCCGGAGGCCTGGGGCAGGGCAACAAGGAGTGCTGGCCGGAGGTGTGGCACATCAACGAGACCATCTACCCGCGCATCTTCAACGGGGAGACGGTCACGTACGAGGAGCGGATGTACCCGCTCGCGCCGCATGGCCGCCCGGAGGAGTTCTTCCTCACGCTCTGCTACAGCCCGGTCCGCGACGAGACGGGCGCCGTGGGCGGCGTCCTCGTCTCCATCTTCGACGTGACCCGCGAGGTCCGGGCGCGCAACGAGCGCGACCGCGCCCTGGCGGAGGCGCGCGCGGAGCGTGAGCGTCTGTACGAGGTCTTCATGCAGGCCCCGGCCATCATCGCCGTGCTGGAGGGGCCCGAGCACCGCTTCACCGTCTCCAACCCGCTGTACCAGCAGCTGACGGGCAACCGGGACCTGATTGGCAAGCCCCTGCGTGAGGCCCTGCCCGAGATCGCGGACCAGGGCTTCCTGCAGCTGCTGGACACCGTGAGGTCCACCGGCAAGCCCTACATCGCGCACGACGCGCTGGTCCGCCTGGACCGCAAGGGCACCGGGGCGGTGGAGGACGTCTACCTGGACTTCGTCTACCAGCCGCTCAAGGACGCGAGCGGAAGCGTGTTCGGCATCATGGCGCACGCGGTGGAGACCACGGAGCAGGTGCTGGCGCGCAGGAGCATCGAAGCGCTGGCGGCCGAGCGCGTCGCGATGCTGGGCCACATCGCTGACGCGGTGATCACCTTCGACACCGCGGGCCGCGTCAGCTTCCTCAACGAGATGGCCCGGACGCTCTACCCGGGCCTGCGCGTGGGCGAGCCCTTCGCCGCCCAGGGCTTCCGGCAGGAGCGGGGCGACGGCACGCCGCTCTCCGCCGACGAGCTGCCCCCGGCGCGGGCGGGGCGGGGGGAGCGCGTCCTCAACGAGGTGTGGACCCTCTCCACGCCCGACGGCCACAGGCTGCGCGTCCAGGGCAGCGCCGTCCCGGTGTACACCGACACCCGCGTCCATCTGGGCGTGGTGCTCACCCTGCGTGACATCACCCAGCAGCACCGCCTGGAGCAGCAGCTGGAGCTGGAGCGCAACCGGCTGACCCAGGTCTTCATGCAGGCGCCCGCTTCCATCATGGTGGCCCGCGGGCCCCAGCACGTCATCCAGGTGGTCAACCCGGGCTACGATCAGATGACGGGCAACCGCCCCCTGGTGGGGAAGACCATCCCGGACGCGTTCCCGGACCTGGCGGGCCAGGGCCTCTTCGAGCTCTACGACCAGGTGTACGCCACGAAACAACCCGTGGTCGGCAACGAGGTGCCCGTGCGGGTCGCGCGCTTCGGCCGGATGGACGACGCGTACTTCAACTTCGTCTACCAGCCGCTCACCGACGAGGACGGGGGGACCTTCGGCGTGATGACCCACGCGGTGGAGGTCACCGACATGGTGCGCGCCCGCCAGCAGGCGGAGGAGCGGGCGCGGGAATTGGTGCGGCTCACCCAGGCGCTGGAGCAGTCCAACCGCGAGCTGGATCAGTTCGCCTACGTGGCCTCCCACGATCTCAAGGCCCCGCTGCGCGGCATCGCCAACCTGGCGGAGTGGCTCAAGGAGGAGCTGGGCACGAACCTCACCAGCGAGGCGCGCGAGTTCATCACGCTCCTGCACGGCCGCGTGCACCGCATGGAGGCGCTCATCGACGGCATCCTCACCTATGCCCGCGCGGGCAAGCTGAGCGATCCGACCGCCGTGGACACGGGCGCCCTGCTCAAGGAGGTGGTGGAGCTCCTGGCCCCGCCGCCCGAGGTGGAGGTGGCGGTGCAGCCGGGCGCGCCCACGGTGAGCGCCGAGCGCGTGAAGCTGCAGCAGGTGTTCCTGAACCTCATCGGGAACGCGCTCAAGTTCACGCGCCTGCACCGGCCGGATCCGCGCATCCAGGTGACGTGGCGGGACGCGGGGGAGCAGTACGAGTTCACCGTCGCGGACAACGGAGCGGGCATCGCGCCGGAGTTCCACGAGCGCATCTGGGGCATCTTCCAGACGCTGGAGAGCCGCGACAAGGTCGAGGGCACCGGCATCGGGCTGTCCGTGGTGCGGAAGATCGTCGAGACCCGCGGCGGCCGGGCCTGGGTGGACTCCGTGCCGGGTGAGGGAGCGGCGTTCCGCTTCACCTGGCCCAAGACGTGACGCGCTCCCCCGGGGCGCCCTGCCTCATCCGAGGAGGGGGCGCCACCGGGAGCGGGCGCGCGGCTACTCCAGGATGCGCTCCATGCTCAGGAAGGGCCGGGCGGCGGGGATGCCGCGGCCCTTGCAGACCTCGATGAACTTGTTGGATTCGATCATCTGGGGCGCGGTCTCGTCGTACTGGAGCACCATCACGTGGCGCAGCCAGGGCTCCTGGCCCATGGCGTAGATGAAGACCTCTTTCGGGTTCAGGTGATTGAGGATCTCCGTGGCGCGGGCGCTGTCGGAGCCGTTGAGCCGCCGCGACTGGTCCATCTTGCGCGGCAGGGGCTGGCTGAGCAGCGGGCCGTACATCCAGCTCATCGGGCCGCCCTCGCACTCCATGCCCAGGTAGAGCGCGTCCAGCGGGCCCACCAGCTCCGACAGGTGCTGGTACATGCGCGGCTCCAGCGCGTTGGAGTCCGCGGCCATCAGCAGCGAGCGGCCGGCCAGCCGCACCAGGTGCGCCGTCTTCGCCTGCACCGCCAGGTCGCTGTGCTCGCCGATGAAGGGGATGCCCATCAGCGACCCGCCGGGGATTTTAATCTCCTGCAGGTCATCGATCTCGATGACGTTCTTGAAGCCCGTCTTCTCCAGCACCAGGCGCAGCGAGGGGTCCGCCAGCGAGTACGCGTTCGAGCGCGGCACGACGATGGTCCCGATGCGGTGACGCAGCTGGAGCAGCGTCTCCATCATCAGGTGGTCCGCGTGGCCGTGCGTGATCAGGACGTAGTCGATCTTCTCCGGCAGGTCCGCGTGGGTGTAGCGGCCCTGCGCGGTGGAGTGCTCGTAGCTGATGACGGGGTCGGTGAGGACGGACACCTCACGCGTCTCCATCAGCACGCACGCGTGGCCGAAGTAGCGCACGCGCACGCCGGAACCGGTGTACGGCTCGGGCTTGCGCGGGGCGGCTTCCGTGAAGAGGTCCGCGAAGGCCTCCGCGGCGGAGGACGGCACGCCCAGCATCTCCGCCACGTGCCCGGGGCTGCCCGGCGTGTGGCGCATGCGGAAGAGGGCGTCGATGCCCTCGTGCCGGTAGGGCACCTGGAGCCACAGGGGCGAATCGCCCTCCAGGCGCGGGGTGCTGAAGACGTACTTGCGCGCGTCACCGGCCACGCGCATCAGCGAGATGCTCTGCGCGGATTCCTTGTAGAGGCTGCTGCGGTAGAGCAGCGGCTCCATGATGCGGGCGTTGGCGCGGTGGGCCAGGTCGTAGTGCAGCTCCACGAAGCCGCGGAGCATGTCCGGCACCTTGGCGTAGAGCGGCTCCAGGGACTCGCCCTTGGAGCTGGCCAAGAGCTGCTCCAGGTCCGACAAGGCCTTGGTGTAGGCCAGCATGTCCGCCTGCTCGCGGGTGGTGCGGTCGAGCAGCGCCTTCACCTCGTTCACGCGCGACACGGGGTGGTTGATGAAGGGGCCGCCCATCAGCGCCGGGTTCTGCAGCGCGGCCACGTGCACGTCCGGGTTCGCGACGAACGACTGCATCAGCTTCAGGTGCAGGCGGGAGACGAACAGCGGCGCCGTGGCGGGGGAGATGAGGTACCACCAGACGTACCACTGGTTGAACAGCGGCTCGATGGCGACATCGGGCTTCAGGTACATCGGGCGGTCGAGCATGGAGGTCTCGCGAGGGCGTCCGCCGGAACCGTGGGGCCCGGACGCACGCGGATGGGCCGCCAATTTTGACGATTCCCGGCCTGACTTCAAGGTGCGGACTTTCCGGTCAGGCCTGGAAGCAGGGCCGCGGATCACGCTTGACGTGCCTGCCGCGTCCCATGGCGGGCAGGCGTATTCATCAAAGACATACATCCTGGCAGCGGGCTCCAGCGTCCGGATGGGGCGGGCCCAAAGTGGGGGGATGGACGCCCGCCGACCTCGTACCCGTTCAGGGGGCGGTGGACAGAGTGGGCCCGGATGCGGTGGCTGGGCGTCACGCCCTCCTTCAGCCGCCCCCGCGTCTCGGACGACTACGCATTTTCCGAGGCTCTCATCCGCACGCTGAAGCACCGCCCCAGCTTCCCGCGGCGCCCCTTCATGGCTTGGTACCGTCCGCTTTGGCCCCGCTCCGAACCTCACCCCGGCGGTGCAGGAGGTGAGGCGCCTCGGCTGAATCCTTCCACGCGACAACTACCTCGACGCTCACCGGTACGGGTGTGAATGCCCGTGGCGCGCACTGCCTCCTCAACCGTGAGCATGGCTGCACGAAGGGCATCTGTAACTCGAAGAGTCTCCGCGACCAATTGCCCTCGGAAGCATCCGCCGCGAGTGGGTCTATGAGGACTTCAGTCCATTGGCTTTGTCCTCCGAACATTTGACAGAAGCTGTCAGCGGAGTTCTGGACCATCTGCTCGCAGGGGGCGGGGCGACGTGAGGCACCGCGAGCAGCAGACTGGGCGAGGGAACGATGGCATCCGCCGTCGGACGTTCCCGCTTGGCTGGCACCGCGCATTTCACTCGGCGACAAAGGCCGAGAGTGCGAATCTCCGGACGGTAGTTCGCAAGTTCGTGAATGCGGCTGTTGCACTGCACGAGGCGCCCACATGAAAGCCAATGCTGTTACGCTGCTGGCGTTATTCGAGAAGAAGATGCGGCTGGAAGTGCCGCTTTTTCAGCGGCAGTACGTCTGGAGCCGCGAGGAGCAGTGGGAACCTCTCTGGGAAGACATCGAACGAAAGTTCACTGAGTACCTCAACGGCCGTAAGGACGCGCCGGTCCACTTCCTCGGGGCCATGGTTCTCGATCAGAAGCAGACTCCGTCCACGCACGTCGAGAAGCGGCAGGTGATCGATGGCCAGCAGCGTCTGACTACGCTCCAGATCTTTCTCGCGGCCCTTCGTGACTTCTGCCGCGAGCAGAAGTGCGAGGATCTCGCGAGCGAACTTGAGAGCTTCACCCTCAACAAGGGTATTCTGGCCAACCCAGAGGTTGACAAGTTCAAGGTCTGGCCAACACAGCTCGACCGGGCACAGTTCTGCGACGTCGTCGGATCGCTTTCTCGCGCCGCCGTGGAGACAAAGCACCCCCTGACGCGGCGGAAGTACGCACGCAAGGACGATCCGCGTCCGAGAATGGTGGAGGCGTACCTGTTCTTCAGCGATTCGATCCGGGACTTTTTCCTTGGGACCGACCAGGAAAAGCCACTCGCCGCTGACCAGCCCTTGGCGGTGAGGATTGATGATGCGTTCCAAGCGCTCAAGAATGCCCTGCAGGTCGTATCGATTGATCTTGAGAAGGAGGACGACGCTCAAGTGATTTTCGAGACGCTGAATGCGCGGGGGGAGCCCCTGCTTCCCGCCGATCTGCTGCGAAATCACATCTTCTTGCGAGCCGCGAGGCAGGGCGAGCCGCAGGAGGATCTCTACGAGAAGTATTGGCGGGGATTCGACGACGACTTCTGGCGCGAAGAGGTCCGCCAAGGCCGCTTGGTCCGTCCCCGCAGCGACCTGTTCATTCAACATTTTTTGTCGAGCCGACAATTCGTCGACATTCCCATCAAACACCTGTTTGTCGAGTACAAGTTCTGGATAGAAAGGGCGCGGCCCTTTGAGAATGTGACGAAGGAGTTGGCAACCCTGGCGAGGCAGCGGGACCACTTCCGGCGAATCGTCGCGCCCGAACCGGGTGACGTCGTATTCGAACTCGCGACCTTCCTTGAGCGATTCGACATCCGGACTGCCTATCCGCTGATGCTATTCCTGCTCGATTCGAATCTATCGGAGGGGGAATGGAAGACCATCTCGGTGGTCCTCGAATCATACCTCCTTCGCCGGGCGGTTCTCGGCTGGACGACGAAGGCGTACAATCGGGTCTTCCTTAGCCTCACGAAGTCGCTCAAGGAGGTTGGCCCATCGGGCAAGAACCTCGAAGCCGCACTCGTGGCGCTCTCGGGAGAGTCGTCCGGGTGGCCGACCGACACGGAGTTTTCCGAGACGTGGCTCACGGTCAATGCCTACGAGCAACTCAACAACGCAAGGCTGGGACACATCCTTCGGCGAATTAGCAACGAACACCTCACGAAGCTCAGTGAGTGCATCACGATCGATAGCCCACTCACGATTGAGCACCTCATGCCGCAGAAATGGGTCGAGCATTGGCCGCTTCCCGGCGGCAATAAGGGGCTCTCTCCCAAGGAACTCTTCGACGCCGATTCTGACGATGAGGGGGGGGTAGCCTCACGCCGCCGGAATGCGATCCTACAAACGTTAGGGAATCTAACGATTGTCACGCAGGGGCTGAACTCGTCCGTCTCCAACTCGGCTTGGGCTGTGAAGAAGCCCGAGTTGCTGAAGGTGTCTCTCCTTCCGATCAATCAGCAACTCCACCAGTACGGGACATGGGACGAGGATGCGATCGAAAGACGCGGCAAGGCGCTGTTCGAGGAGGCGCTGAAGATATGGCCTCGCCCGGCCCCGCAGTCGGCTTAGAACGGTTTGACTCTGGACAATCGGTCTCCCGACGTCGTCACCTGTCTGGAAGAGGCGAGCCCGCTGCCGTTTAGGAGCACGATGATTCGCAGCGGACATCGCTTGTCCGTACACAACCGACGCCTGCGCGTACTCTTGGACGAGTTCCTCCATGCTCGTCCCTTTGAGGTTTCGCAGGGTCATTCAGGGTCCAAGGCCCAGGTACCATCCTCCCACCGCTTCAAGGCCTGCTGCGCCTCGAAGGGCACCATCCCAGTGCCTTTCGCGGCCTCTTCCAGCACTGCCTTGGCCTCCTCCGTGCGGTGGCGGAGAAGGAACGCCGCCGCTGCAACGCGGACATCCATGCGTGGATGTCTGAAAAGATCAGCAAGCGCATCGCGTCCTGTATCTCCCCGGGCGCGGAGTTTATCGAATACTGCGAGGTATTGATCGACGTGCCTGTTAGCGGCTTTAGCATCTCCCAGCCAGCCGGCCTCTGTCTCTGCTTGCACCTGGCGGGCGAATTGCTCAACCAGTTCTTCGAGTTTCATCACCAGACTCCGTTCCTGATGTTCGCGATCGTCTGCAATCCGAATGCACGCTGGGCCTCGTAAGACTGAGTTCTCAGCCATTGCCTCACCGTGAGATCTCGCGAGCCGGTGACCCTCAGATTCCTCCGTGAATAGAAGGCGCTCACCTGGGTGTGCAGCCCTTCTTCCAGAGAGATGACGTTCTCGGTGTTATGCAGGGAATGAGGCCCGAACCGAGCCACATTGCCAGGCGTCTGCTCAACGATGTGGTGCCAGTTCTTGCCAGGTCCCGCCGAGCCCATGGCACTCTTGAGGCCACTGAACGAGCCCCAGGATCTGACGCCGGCAGGACTGCTTCCCGCTGCGGTTCCTCGTGAGCCCTGTGCCACCATGGCGACCGCCGTGGAAGGCAGGGAGATGACGACGGTGCTTCCCTCCACGGCTACCGCACTCACCTGTCCCACGTTCGCGAGGTTGATGCCGAGCCGTGATGCCCCGGCTGCCGCAGCCTCCATGTAGCCAGGCAGCATCGACAGCCGCGAGGCCAGCCACGCGGCGCCTCCGGTCATGCCCTGACTTACCACGACGGTGACCGCGAGCACGAAGACGCGCGCCACCTCCGGTCCCACCCTGTTGGCGAAGCGCTGACCGGCCTGATCCAGCTCAATCCACGTCGTGGCCCGGTCGGTGGCCCGCTTCAGCTCCCGGCTGGCGTCCACCACCTCCAGGAACGTCTCCACACCTAGATAGATGAGCAGGACCGCGGAGACGATGGCCGCCGCCTTGGTGAACACCGGCTCGGGATTGGCCGCCAGCACGGCCCAGGTGATGAGGCCCGTGGCGATAACCGTGTAGAAGAGCTGGGGCGCCAGGGTCTTCTCGACCGCCCGAGCGATGCTTTCCTTGAGGGGCTCCAGCGACAGCCCCAAGGCAACGCCCAGCTTGTCCCACTCGCCCAAGCCTATCCCGTCATCGAGAAGGGAGAGGCAGTGGTCCCTGCGCTGGCCCGGATCGCAGAGGCCGCCAAAGCTCTTGCGCATCAAGCGCTGCCATCGGCTGTCATCACGGGTACCTGGGTGGGAAGCGCGCACCAGTAAAATCTGCTGCGGAGCACGGAGCGTCAGGGGCACATCCAGCACCAGTTGTGCCAGCGCCTCCTCGAAGGCTTCCGTGTCCATCTTTACGGGCGGGTTCGAGGAGGACGACGGCCTGAACTCCAGGGGCGCGCCCTGCCCCGTGTCGAGGCGGATGACACGCGGCGTGGCGCACGCATTGAGCAGGACGAGGAGCAGGAGCGTGACGCCCAGACGAGTTGCCATGAGACGCCTTCCAGCTTCGTGGAGAGTTCCAGTCTACTGAAAGGTCGCCCCAGAGACGAACAAGCCCCTGAACGAAGGTCTCAACGGCGCGCAGCCGTACGTACGCTTCGGCCAGCCGCTGCTCGAAGGTGGCGCAGGACGAGATCGGCTCGGTGGACGTCTCTCCAGTCCGGTGGCACCAGGGGCTTCGCCGCGAGGTGGACAGAGCCGCCCTCCCGGGTGTCAGACCCGTTGCGTGCGCCGAGCCCCCTGCTATAACTCCCGCACTTCCGACCCCGTAGCTCAGTTGGATAGAGCGGCGGTTTCCTAAACCGCAGGCCACAGGTTCGATTCCTGTCGGGGTCACTTCGCAACCCCCCGTTCCGACTGGGTATTTCGTCGGGGCGGGGAAGGGCGGTTGGGCAGGCGCCGCGACCTTGGGAGTCCGATGGGCCGGATGCGCTCGTGGCCCTTCTCGCCCGGCGTTACCGGGTCATCCGCTATGACCATCGAGACACCAGGGCGTCCACCTGGGATGCGGGTCGAAAACTGGCGCAGGCTCAACGGCCACGTGATTCCCTTCGATGCCTTCGACGGCCCATGCCCGAGCCGACCCTTCCGGATTGGCTCGCGGATCTCACGCAGGTCACCGTACCCACGCTTGTCATCGCCGCCCCGGAGGACCCCACCCATCCCGCGTCCAATGCCCGGTTCCTCGCGGAGACCTTGCCACGCGAGACCCTGGTGACCCTTGGCGGAATGGGGCACGCGCCTCCTCGCGCGAGCGTGCCACCTCTTGCGGCGGCACTCATGCGACACTCCGTGAATCATGCTTCTGCGTCGCCTCTGCCCTGACACCCGCGTGTTGCCAGCGCTCGGCGCAGCATGGTTTCCGTCCATTCGAGTTCTTCTCGGGACAGCCCCGCCCCCATCCGCACGAAGCCCTTCTTGTGCTCGATGACGACGGTCAAGCTCCGGAAGAGCTTTTCCTCCGTCTCACGCAGGTCGATGTCCTCGATTTGCGACGACGGGAGTCGTGTGACTTCTCGCGGCTTCCCGCCCCCGGTGCGTGAATGCTCAATCCCCCGTGAGGAGGCGGCGAGAGACCAACCCTGATTGACCTCCCGGATGACACTCCACAAAAGGAGTCCGCCCAGACAAAGGAAGACGGCGAGGGCAGTCAGCGGCTCCGCGGAGGTGAGTTGTCGAGGGCCGAACGTGCGCACCCAGGCCAGCCCGAAGACGGTGGGCCCACCTACCGCGATGACAAGCGCGATGCCCGCCTTCACTACGAACAGGGGCCTCCAGCCGCAGCCTGGCAGCTGCAACACCAACCCCTGCGCACTCTGCCGGACCCGGATACGGCTGCCTGGGGGGAGTGAAGGTATCGCCTGCTCGCCCTCAAGTGGCGCTGCTTCGAGACGGGCGTCCGCGGGGCGCGCATGTCCGCCGTCCACACTCAAATCAACGCCCAGGAAACGAGAGAGGGCCTGGGCGAGCTCCAGCGCCTCTTCCCGGTCGTTACTCCCCGACACCGCCACGGTTCGTGTCGGGGACTTCAACTCCACCGAGTAGAATCCCCAGTCGCTGGAGCCTCCTCCACCCGCCTTTCCGCGGGGGGAGAGGGCCACGGACGTAAAAGACTCGAGAGGGTGCGTGTTCGCGGAGAAGAACACGCCGACACCGGACCGCAGCTTCAAGAGCTGTGTTTCCTTGTTGAGCAGCACCTTCCAGTCGGACGTCAGTTGGTGGGCGGCCCACCCGCAGGCGAGGAGCGCCATGGCCCATGCCTGCCATGCGCTCCAGAGGGAGGGCACGAGGAGAGCAACGACGGGGAAGGAGAGGGCCGCGACCAGCGCAACCCTGCACGCCCCTCGCACGAAGCGAGGTACGTCATGCTCAATGGTCAGGTGAGGGCCGAAGGCAGCCCACCGATGGGATTCCTCCGCCCCAGGATTTCTTGAGACACCTCTTTGGGGGAATAACCTCCCCCGTGTGAGGTGGATGTGAAGAAGCAGCAGAAGCAGGACAGGACGTCGGAGCGCGGTCGGTTTTCGGCGAAGCGCAAGAAGGAGGCGGTGCTCCGGTTGCTCAAGGGCGA
>NZ_RAVX01000002.1:426978-1111809 GCF_003611605.1 Corallococcus sp. AB011P | reverse complement strand
ACCGGCGTAGGACAGCTCGCGGCGGCGCTCATCCAGTTGGGCCTGGCGGCGTTCGGAGCCCATGGCCTCATCGAGGCCGGAGGGGAGGCCCTGAAGCACGCGCAGCTGTGGCTCACCCAGGCCTGGGCGGCCAATGGCTCCGCTGAGAAGCTGAAGGAGGCCAGCAAGTCCTTCCTCCGGATGCTGGTGAGCATCGCGATGGCGGCGCTGGCGCTGATGGGCGTGAAGACCAACACGGGACGTGGGCTCAAGCTGATGACGTCCGTGAGAATCACCCCGCCCCGCATCTACATGATGGCGGCGGCGGGGCCGGGAGGTGCCTACGCGGGTGTCCCCGTGTTCCAGCCGGGCTCCATCACCGCCGCTCCGTCTGTCCCACTGCCCTTCAATCCCTGGGGCTCCGGCGCACCGTTGTTATCGAAGGCGGTCGAGGAAGGCGGGGCGTCCAGACCGGACTCCGAGCCCACCCTGACCGAGCGCACGCTTGGTGACGCCGAGTTGGAGAGGCTGCTGGAGAAGCTCCCCAACTGGGACAAGCTCAAGGACTTCGTCGGACGCCGCATCCCGGCGGAGGGGACGCCGGAGTTCAACGCGTTCAAGCGGGAGCTCCAGGCCGCTGGCTACCGCCTGGAGAAGTTGAGTTCGGACTCCCAGCCGTATCGGCTGCGCCGTCCGGACGGGAAGGCCCTGGGCGACGAGTATGGGGCGCTCACGGTGACCGAAGAGGGATTGGTGGTGCTCAAGGCCGGCAAGGGCACGTCCCGCCTGAGTGTCTTCACCCGCTACCGGAAGAACTACCTGGACTGGGTGGAGAAGACCCAGGGCCCGGCGGCGCGGGCGGCGGCGGAGGTCCGGCTCTCCGCCGGTCATCCCATGCACCACCTCATCCCCGACGAGATCGCCCAGAGCCACCCACTGATCCGCATGGCCCTGGAGCGGATCAAGGGCTATACGATTGACCGGGGGTCGAACATCCTCGACATGCATTCGGGGATCAACGTGGAGGGCCAGCTCATCCACTCGGGCAGCCATCCCCTCTACAGCAGGTTCGTGCGTGCCCGGCTTGAATTTGCCTTGAAGGAGCTGTCCAGAAAGGGCTCCCCCTCCAGTTGGACGCCGCAGGCCATCGAGGAGGCCATCCTCAAGGTCGAGAACGAGCTGCGCCAGGCCATTCAATCCGGGAGCCTGAAGGAGCCGGTCATCAAGGTGATTCAGGAGCAGCGCGGCGGTAGGGTGCTCACGGGGAAGAAGCTGGCACTGTTGGAGCTGTCTCCCCACGGGGAGTCACACATCACATGATGTATGCATTGGCGACGGATGTCTCCCACATCGAGGAGGATGCGGATATCTACGACGTCAAGCTCATCGAGTTCGACGGCTTCGAGTCCGTGACGTTCTTCGATCCCGGCATTGACTACCAGCGCCAACAGGGCGCGCCCGAGGTCATGGAGTTCGTCGGCAATCTGGAGAGGATCGCCGGGCTCGACCACCTGTTCACCGCGCCCATGGGTTGGTTGCTGCTCTCCCGGCGCATGGTGCGCGTGCTCGAAGCAGTAGGCCCGTTCCGCCACCGCCTCATCCCCACCATCATCTACTCAGAACGCATCAAGCACCTCGTGAGCAAAGGGTACCCCCGGAGGCGGACCTGGCATTCGGTGACGGACCCTGCGCTGAAGAACGAGGACTTCGTCATCCTCCAGGTGCTGGAGCAGACAGACTGCCTCGACCGGGAGCGCACCCTCGTGAAGGGCGTGCCCTTCCACCAGTGCGACGAAGAGCTTCTGGGCGAGGATGACGCCGAGCCACTCGTGCTCCGCCCGCCACCCGGAGGCTTCCCGCCCGTGTTCTTCGTCCCCGAGCTGGCCTACTACTGCTACACCGAGGAGGCGCGGCAGGCGTGTGATCAGGCGGGACTGAAGGGCCTGTGGTGGCGCCCCCAGCCTTGAGCCCGGACGCCCAACCCCACGCCCGCATCCGGCGCGGATCCTAAGCGGCCTTCTCCGGCACGCCCGTCCAAGCAGCCACGAAGTCCGCCAGTCCGCGCAGTTGCCGGTCGTTGAGCGTCGCCTGCCAGCGCGCGTGGCGCACCGCCCGGTACGCCTCCGGCGCGTCCCAGCCGCGCGCCACCATCACCGCCAGCCCCATCAGCGGCCCGCGCCCCACGCCGTGCTCGCAGTGCGCGTACAGCACGCCGCCCGCGTCCAGCCGGGGCAGCGCCCAGCGCACCCCTTGCGACAGCTGCTCCACGGACGGCGGGTAGCGGTCCGTCACCGGCAGGCTGAGCAATTCGATGCCCAGCGCCGCCAGCGCCTCGCGGTCGTCACAGCGCTCCGCGCGCAGGTCGATGACGCAGGTGATGCCCCGGTCCTTCAGCTCGCCGTAGCGCGCGCGGGACACGCTGCCGCCCACGTGCAGCCACGGGTTCACCTGGGACACGTTGAGGGCGCGCTTGCCGGGCAGCTTGGTGGTCCACTCCACCCCGCGCGCCACCACCCGCAGCACCTGCTTGCGAACGAACCCCCGGACCCCGGGGACGTGATGCACCGACCGCAGCAACGACTCGCTCACGCTGAAAACCCCTGCTCCGCTACTCGCCTTCCAACGTCACTTCCATCAACCCGTCCACCGGCGCCTTGCCCGGACGCTCCATCACGCCCCGCAGCAGGTACGTCACCGGCGAGCCCACCACCGGCCGCACCAGCCCGCTCAGCACGCCCAGAGACTCCACCGGCGCGCTGCGCTGGAGCAGCGACGTGCCCTTGAGCGTCACGGCCGGCTTGCCGTCACGGTCGGTGAGCTCCGCCCGCCACGTGCTCTTCTCCTTCGCTCCCGTCTGCGTGAGCGTGAAGGACTCCAGGAGCTTCGCGGCCCCCTTGTCCTCCCAGACGTACACGGGCGCGTAGTCGCCCCCATGGCCCTCGCGCCCCAGCACCACCGCGTACGGCGGGCCCTTGATCGCGCGGAAGCGCACCCAGCGCTTCGCCAACTTCGCCGGCGCCACCGTGCTGCGCGAGTGGTCCGCGTACCCGCCGCCCGACAGCGTCACCGCCTCCGTCTTGGGCATCTGGAGCGTCACCTTCACGGGGCTGCCGGCCACCAGCACCTCGTGGCGGTAGCGGTCCTTGCCTTCCTCCACCACGGAGCCGTCCGTCGACCACGGCTCGGGCTTGCGCGCGTACTCCAGCGTCACCCGGCCGTTGTCCAACGGCGCGTCCACCGTCAGGCCCGTGTCCGAAGCCCGGGCGAGGCACGTGCCCAGCTTCAACGTGTCCGTGGTGGGCGCGTAGCTCCACTCCTTCGCGCCCACGCGCGTCTGCGGCGACCAGACCGCCTTGCCCGGCCGCAAGACCGTGGCGCGGCAGATGCCCGTGCGCGACCCCGGGCCGATGTTCGTCACCGTCAGGTTCACCGTCACGTAGGTGCCGTCTTCCGTGTCCGCCACGAAGGAGAAGCTCTCTCCGTACCGGTCGCTGGAGTCGTAGGACAACCCCAGCACGCCACCCGCAGCCGCCACCCCAGGAAGCGAAAGCAGGGCCCCCACCCACAGGGCCCTCAAGCCGCGGGCGAGCGTGTCACGCCGCATGGGGCCGCTGCTCCAGGAGCTCGTCCGAGGTGTCGTTGAAGACGTAGTCACGCTGCAGCGGCAGGTTCCACGCGAAGTACACGACGCCGCGCACCAACCACCAGCCCAGCGTGTACGCCAGCTGCGGGTGCAGCGTGAGCAGCGCCACGCCGCCCGCGTTGAGCAGGGCGCTGGTCGCGCTCACCAGCGTGTAGCGCGCCAGCTGCGGCGCCACCGCCCCCTGGCTGCGGAAGGTGATGACCCGGTTGAGGGAGTAGTTCACCACGCCGCCCAGCACGCAGCCGGCCACCGTGGCCCACACCGGGGAGAGGCCCCCCCACTCCACCATGCCCAGCACCGCGGCGAAGTCCACCGCCGTGGCGATGGCGCCCGCCGCCGCGTTGAAGCCGAACAGCGCCACGCCCGAGCGCTGCTTCACCGGCTTCTTGGGCGTCAGGGCCCGCACCAGCGTGCGGAAGCGCGCCAGCGCCGTGACGTTGCTCAGCACGGCCACGAACACCAGGCCCGCCACCGCCAGCCAGTGCATGGGGTGCTTCTCCGTCGGCCAGAACAGCGCCTCCAGGATGGGCGACAGCGCCGTGCCCACGCCGAGGAACAGCACCCGCTCCAGCCGCTGCATCGCGCCGTCGCGCACGCTCACGCCCAGGCCTTCACCCTTGGCGCGCACGTACGGCACCAGCGAGGAGCCCATCAGCGCCCCCAGCGCGGGCAGCAGCACCCAGGTGTCCCGGTAGTACCAGGCCAGGCCCATCAGGATGGCGGAGTCCACGTACCGGTCCAGCACGGAGTCCAGCGCCGCGCCCGCGGGGTTGGCCTCCTTGCGGGTGCGCGCCACGCGGCCGTCCATCACGTCCAGCACGCCCGCCAGGAGGAACAGCCAGCCACCCAGCGCGAAGCGGCCCGCCGCCACCGCCACGCCGGACGACACGCCCAGGAGGCCCGACAGCATGGACAGCGCGTTGGCCGGAAGGCCCGAGCGCAGCAGCACCCGCCACAGCGGCTGGATGACCCAGAAGAAGTAGTGGCGCAGGAAGAAGCCCACCAGCACCGACTTGCCGCGCGTCAGCGTCTCCGCGTCCCGGGGGATGCCCTTGATGGCACAGCGGATACAGAAGAGCACCAGTCCCACGAGGAAGTACGCGACCGCGAACAGCGCGGGCGCCAGCGCGGTCCAGATGCGCGCCGAGGGGGACAGGTCGCCACTCAGCAAGGCCAGCATGTTGTCATGCACGGGTGTTCCCTCCAGACGGCAGGGTCATGGGCGCCATCCCTGGCGCTTCCACGGCCCGTCTTGCGAAGACAGCCCTCACGACCACGAAGGCCACGACCGCCGCGATGCTTCCCGCGAGCACGTCGAGGACGTAGTGGTGCGTGAGATACACGGCGGAAAAAGCGACGAGCAGCGCGAACAAGATGGTGCCCACCCGCCACGCGAGGCCCTTGTGCCAGAGGACGAGCACCATCATCAGCGGATAGGCCGCGTGCAGCGACGGCATGGCCCCGAAGACGTTGGGGTTCTTGGCGTAGAAGTTCGCGAAGTAGTGGATGCCGAAGAAGGCATCGAAGCGCGCGGTGCCCGCGGGGCTGGGCGGCGCCGACAGGTCCGCGAGTCCCGGCCCGTACTTCAGCACGTACCAGGGGGGAGCCGCGGGGTAGATCACGTAGGTGACCACGCCGATGGCGTTCACCACGAAGAAGGCCCAGCATAGCTGTTCGAATCTCGCGTCCTTCTTGAAGAAGAACCACAGCGCCACGAGGAAGACCTCGTAGAGGTAGGCCGCGTAGGCCCAGCCGCACAGCAGGTCCAACGGTGTGTTGGGGTGACGCGACCACCACTCGGGCCAGTGCGTGCCGCCCGGGGCGGGGAACAGCACCTTCTCCAGGTTCCACAGGTCGCCGGTGTGGATGGTGCCGCGCAGCCACAGCCACAGCGGCTGGCTGTCCAGGATCATGCCGGTGAGCCACAGCGGGAACGCGCCGCGGAGGAACCGCCGCGGGCCGGCGCCGGCCCAGGCCAGCACCACCAGCAGCAGGTCCGCCGCGACGTGCTCCCACCGGACTCTTCCGGTGGAGACCACCAACGCGAAGTGGCCCGTCGCCATGACGGTGACGAGCCACTTGAACGCGGAGGCGTTCTTATCGGGCGAGCGGGAGGTCATCCCCGTAGTAGTCCAGCCCCAGGTGGGTGATGGGCTCTTCGCCCGCGACGACGCGCAGCGTGTTCTTCAGCTTGGTCAGCTGGATGAACAGGTCGTGCTCCACCGGCAGGCCCGGGTGGGCCATGGGGCTCTTGAAGTAGAAGGACATCCACTCCTGGATGCCCCGCCACTCCAGCCGCTTCGCCAGGTCCATGAACAGCGCGATGTCCAGGACCAGCGGCGCCGCCAGGATGGAGTCGCGGCAGAGGAAGTTGACCTTGATCTGCATCGGGTAGCCCAGCCACCCGGTGATGTCGATGTTGTCCCAACCCTCCTTCGCGTCGCCGCGGGGCGGGTAGTAGTGGATCGACACCTTGTGCGAGTACTTGTTGTACAGCTCCGGGTACAGGTCCGGCTGCAGGATGGTGTCGAGCACGCTCGACTTGGTCACTTCCTTGGCCTTGAAGGCCTGGGGATCATCCAGCACCTCGCCGTCACGGTTGCCCAGGATGTTGGTGGAGAACCACCCCTCCAGGCCCAGCATGCGCGCCTTGAGCGCGGGCGCGATGACCGTCTTCATCATCGTCTGGCCGCTCTTGAGGTCACGGCCCGCGACGGGCACGCCCTCCAGCTTGGCCATCTCCTGCAGCGCCGGCGTGTCCACGGCGGCGTTCGGCGTCCCGTTGGCGAACGGCACGCCCTCCTTGATGGCCGCGTAGGTGTAGAGCGCCGTGGGGTTGATGTCCGTGCTGTTGGCGTCCAGCGCCTTCTCGAAGTTGGCCAGCGTCTGGAAGGCCTCCGGCAGCGGGCGGAAGGTCTCCACGCTGCTGCACACCACCATCACGGCGCGCTTGGCGTTGAGCTCCTTCTTGAAGTCCCGGATGTCCTGGCGGATGGCCTCGATGCTCTCGCGGTGCGTCTTCGTGGCCTTGATGTGGTTTGCCGCGATGCGGCGCACGAACTCCGGATCATGCACGCCCGGCTTCGGCTTGATGCCCTGGAGGAAGGGCTTCACCTGCTCCAGGTGCTTGTCCGTCAGCACGCCCGAGCGCACGGCCACCTGGTAGGCGTCCTCACTGATGATGTCCCACGCGCCGAAGACGACGTCTTCCAGCGTGGCCAGCGGCACCAGCTCGTTGAGCTTCACGGTGCGGCCGTCGGTGCGCTTGCCCAGGCGGGCCGTGCCCATCTGCGTGAGCGAGCCAATGGGGGCGCCCTTGCCCTGCCGCGCCAGCTCCACACCCGCCATCAGCGTGGTGGAAACCGCGCCCAGGCCCGGGATGAGCACCGCCAGCTTGCCCTCGGGTTTCGCGACCTTCTTCTTATTCTCCATCGTCCTGATTCCTTCGAATGGCGGGAAATCGCTCCGCCCAATGAGCGTCTCCGAGTCCGTTCCATCCGGCGCCGGCAAGGATGCCGGACGGAAGGTGGAAAATCTCGAAAGCGGATGGTTGATACTCTAAACCGTCTGTCACTTCAACGTGATGTGTGGACGGTGTCCGGCTCGTACCACGGCGTCGGCCGGCTGCATGACTCGGGCCGGGGCCGCGTTACAAGCCAGGACGAACGGCGCTGTCAGAGAAACAGCAACCAAGGGACAAAAGTCTCACCCACCACGGCGGGCTCACTCGGGTGCGCCTGCCGGGTGGGCCGGGGTGGTACGAGTCTGAGGCTGTCCTGCTTTCACACACCCCATGACACACGTGTCAGGTTTTAAGAGCGTGGGAACCGCCGGCCTTCCGGCGGCCCCGTTCGGGTTCCCGTCAGTTGCGGCGGGGGGCGCCCCGGTCGAGCTTCTGGTTGTCGCCCGGGTGGTACTTGTCGCCGGTGAGGACGGCTTTCACGAACCCGACCAGCTGGACCATCTTGCTGTTGGGTGTGTCCCAGTACTCGGCCTTCTCGACGGAGACGCGCAGGAGGGCCAGGTTCGGATCATCCAGCCCTTGGGGGAACCAGGCCTTGAGGGCGGGGTTCCACAGCTCCTTCGCCTTGGCCTTGTCGTGGATCAGCGAGCAGCGACCGCTGACGGACACGTACCGGTCCCGCGTGGGGTCGGAGTAGGCGAGGCTGACGTGGTGGTCCTTCTGCACCTCGTCCACCTTGTGCGTGTGGTCGTTGGTGAAGAACCACAGCTCCCCGTCGAAGTCCTTGTCGTAGGTCCACATCGGCCGGCTGCGCAGGCTGCCGTCGGTGTCCACGGTCGTCATCATCGCGACCTTGATGCCGTGGATGAGCTTGCCCAGGTGCTCCACCACGTCCTGCGGACTCTTCGTCGTCGTCGTCATGTGCTCGCCTCCCTTGGGGGTTGAAGGTAGGCAGCGGCCTGGCAGCGAACATCGTCCGTACCGCCGGGTCGGCACCCCGGCAGCCGGGCGTGTGATAGGGGGCGTGCCGGGCCCTCTCGCTTGTTTCGTCCTTCGGAACGAGGCGTGCCGGCCGGGAGCGACACGGATGCTGAAGACCGCGTGGAACGAGTGGAGCCTGAAGGCGCTGCAACTGGAGACGGCCCTGCTGGCGCTGGAGGAGATTGAGCTGCCGGACGCGATGCACGCGCTCCAGGACGCGGCCCAGCAGAAGCTGCTGGAGCTGGCGCGGGCGTGGCAGAAGACGCAGCCCGCGAAGGAGCCGCGCCAGTGGACGCGCGAGGAGAAGGCGGGCGGCGCGCCTCGCGACGAAGAGCTGGCGGACCTGGTGAAGGGCTTCCGCGAGGACGGCAAGACGTGGACGCTCTACCGGCTCACCAGCGACAAGAAGGAAGTGGTGGAGACGTTGGTGTCCGAAGGGCGCGCGTGCATGGTGGCCGGTGGCGAGTACTACCTGGGCCAGTGGGACGCGGAGGAGGGCGTGCTGGAGGTGGGGCGCGACGACGAGGCCGGCGAGCCCGGCACCGGGCTGGTGCTGGAGCCGGGCGGAGAGCTGCGCTACTCGCCGTCACCTGACCTGTAGTCCGCGCCGCTCAGGATTCGAAGAGCTTCACCATCCGCGCGCGCAGCTTCTCGTCGGGGAGCCGTCCGAAGCCCGCCTTCACGTTGTCCTCCAGGTGGGCGGGGTCGGACGTGGCGGGGATGGGGCAGTTCACGGCGGGGTGGCCCAGGATGAACTTGAGGAAGAACTGGGCCCAGCTGGAGCAGTCGAACTCCGCGGCCCAGTCCGGCAGGGGCCGGCCCTTCATCTTGCGGAAGAGGTTGCCCTTGTCGAAGGGCTCCATGACGAGCACAGCCACGCCGTGCTCCTTCGCCGCGGGCAGCAGGCGCGCTTCGGCGTCGCGCATCGCGAGTGAGTAGGGCAGCTGCACGAAGTCCAGCTTGCTGCCCTGGATGTGCTTCTCCAGGTCGTCGAAGGCGCTGCGCAGGTAGTGGGTGACGCCCACGTAGCGGATCTTCTTCGCGGCCTTCATCTCCCGCAGCACGGGCAGGTGCACGTCCACGTCCAGCAGGTTGTGCACCTGCATCAAGTCCATGCGGCCGTGGCCCATCTTCTGGAGGGACGCTTGGAGCTGCGCCGCCCCTTCCGCCTTGCCGCGTGTCCAGACCTTGGTGGCGAGGAACGGGGTCTTCTCCTGGCCGGACTGCTTCAGCAGGTCGCCCACGACGGCCTCGGAGCGGCCGTACATGGGGGACGAGTCGATGAGGCGCGCTCCCGACGCGAAGAACTTCTGGAGGACCTGGGCCAGGGGCGCGCGTTCGTTCGCGGCGCCGCCAACGTCGAAGGTCTGCCAGGTGCCCATGCCGATGACGGGCAGGGCTTCGCCGGAGCTGGGGATGGGGCGGGTGAGCATGCGGGGACCGGGGGCCGGAGTCTGTGCGAGGGCGGACAGGGACGGCGCGAGCGCGGCGCCGATGCCCGCCACCAGGACCTCGCGGCGGGACGGGTGGGGAGGACGGGACGGGCGCATGGGGGAAGCGTAGCGGCCGGGAGCGCCGGACACCGGGCTTCGTGAGGGGTGAAGACGGGCAGGTGACAGTTCTGGAGGGTCGCGGTGTTCCCTTCGCCGCGAGGGGCGACGACGCCCTGCTCGAATCCTTTTTGAGGAAGGTCCAGGCGATGAAGCGCAAGGTCGCGGTGTGTGTCGGGGTGATGGTCGCGGTGGCGGCGGGAGCGGCCGGGGCCGAGGAGCGGACGGAATGGGCCGTCGCTCCGGAGTCACACTCCGCTCCCGTGCAGGAGGCACCGGAGCCCATGGCCGTCGCGGTCCCGGTCTCGGCGCTGTCCCCCGCGCCTCTCGTGGAGGCCGCGACGGGCGGTGAGCCCGCGCGGCCCGCGGGTGTCACCGTGGCGCAGCAGCGCTCGGACACGGAGGAGATCCACGTCCCAGTGGTGCTGATGGCCCTGCCGCACGTGAGCACGGCGGGCACGGCCACGGAGCGGCTGGTGACCACGTTCGCGCTCGGTGCGCTCGGGACGCATGCGAAGCGGGTGGATGGTGTGGCCATGTCCCTGGGCGCGAACTGGGTGGGTGAGTCGCTGTCCGGCGCGCAGCTCGCGCTGGGGGCCAACGTGGTGCGCGGCACCGCGTCCGGCGCGCAGTTCGCCGTGGGCGGCAACATCGTCACGGGCGAGCTGGAGGGTCTCCAGGCCGCGGTGGGCCTCAACGTCGTGAAGGGCGCGGCGGTGGCCGGTCAGTTCTCCGTGGGCGGCAACGTGGCCGGCGGCGAGCTGGCCGGTGGCCAGTTCTCCGTGGGCGCCAACATCGCGGGTTCGGGCGGCGTGGGGGCCCAGTTCACGGTGGGCGCGAACATCGCGACCGCGCAGTTCAGGGGCGCGCAGTTCTCGGCGGGCGCGAACCTCGCCTCGACGATGTCGGGCCTCCAGGCCTCCTCGGGCTTCAATTACGCGGGCCGGATGGAAGGCGCGCAGCTGTCGCTCCTCAACGTGGGCGGGGACGTGTCCGGCGCGCAGGTGGGGCTGATCAACGTCGCGGGCAAGGTGGACGGCCTCCAGTTGGGGTTGATCAACGTGGCGCGCGAGTCCCAGGGCGAGGCGCTGGGCCTGCTCAGCTTCATCGGCAACGGCCAGGCGAACCTGCAGCTGTGGGCCAGCGACCTCGCGTACACCAACGTCGCGGTGAAGTTCGGCGGCCGGCACTTCCACACGCTGCTGACGCTGGGCTTCAACCCGGGCACGGACACGCACCGCCGCCGCTACGTGGGAGGCATGGGCTTTGGCGCGCACATCCCCGCGGGGCCATTGTTCTTCGACCTGGATGTCATTGGCAGCGGCGTCCACACGGACAACCTCTTTCGCGATGGCGACGGCCTGAACGTGCTGGGACAGTTGCGGCTGGTGGCGGGCTGGCAGGTGGCGAAGCGGTTCGCGCTCATCGGCGGCGTCACCGGCAACACACTCGTGACCTGGGACAACGGGGACCGTTGGGAGGAGCTGGGCATCGGGCCCGAGTGGCGCAGCGTCTCCGACGGGGGACGCACCACCGTGCGCGTGTGGCCGGGCGTTCTGCTGGGCGTGCAGATCTGACGCGGCATTCGATTCGAAGTCCGGGAGGGGAACATGTGGAAGCGCTTGGGATGGGCCGCGCTCGCGGCGGGGATGCTGTCCAGCTGCTACTTCACCGACGAGATTCAGGGCGACGGCAACACCGTCACGGAGTCGCGCGTGGCGACCGGCTTCTCCACCGTGGAGAACCGGGGCTCGATGGAGGTGGTGGTGCGCGAGGGCGAGGTGCCGGACGTGAAGGTCACGCTGGATGAGAACCTCCAGCACCGCGTGCGCACCTTCGTGTCGCCCGGCAACACGCTGGTCATCGAGACGGACGGCTCGTTCGCGCCCCGGGGCCTGGCGCGCGTGGAGGTCCGTGTGCCGCGCATGGTGGGCGCGACGCAGGACGGCTCCGGCTCCCTGCGCGTGGAAGGATTCGAGCGGGTGAAGGAGGACGTGAAGCTGCTGGCGAAGGGCTCCGGCTCCCTGCGCTTCTGCGGCGGGGTGCGCACGCTGGAGGCGAAGCTCAGCGGCTCCGGGAACATGGAGTTGTGCGCGGCCGGTGAAGGCCTGGCCGAGTGGGTGGACCTGTCACAGTCCGGCTCCGGCGACCTGAAGTTCGAGGGGGCCGCGAAGCAGGTGCGCGCCCGGCTGGATGGCTCCGGCTTCACGACGCTCACGGGCGTCACCAACCGGCTCGACGCCTGGCTGGACGGCAGCGGTGGTCTCGGGGCCCCGGGCCTCCGGGCCGTGGACGTGAACATCACGTCGAAGGGCTCCGGCACCGTCGCCGCGTACGTGGACGGGGGCGGGGCGGTCATCGTGCTCGACTCGTCCGGGAACGTGGACCTGTATGGCCACGCGCTGTCGACCCAGCTCCGTGTCAACGGCAGCGGCCGGGTCATCTGGCACTGACTAGCTTGTCTTCGACACCCGTGGAGTGCGCGGGTGGGGAGGCAGGCGGGCCATGGCAGGGACCATGCGGGCGATGGTGCTCCACGCACCCGGACAGCGCCTGAGGCAGGAGGAGCGGCCCATCCCGGAGCCCGGGCCGGAGCAGGTGTTGTTGAAGGTGCACGCCTGCGCGGTGTGCCGCACGGACCTGCACGTGGTGGATGGAGAGCTGACGCGCCCGAAGCTGCCGCTGGTGCCGGGCCACGAAATCGTGGCGACGGTGGTGGCGGCGGGCGCGCGGGTGGAAGGCTTCGCCCCCGGGCTGCGCGTGGGCGTGCCGTGGCTGGGGTGGAGCTGCGGGCAGTGCCGCTTCTGCCGCTCCGGCCGGGAGAACCTCTGCGACACGGCGCGCTTCACCGGCTACGACATCGACGGGGGCTTCGCGCAGTACACCGTCGCGGATGCGCGCTTCTGCTTCCCGCTGCCGCTGTCGTACCGCGACGTGGAGGCCGCGCCGCTGATGTGCGCGGGGCTCATCGGCTTCCGCAGCCTGCGCATGGCGGGGGAGGGGCCCCGGCTGGGGCTGTATGGCTTTGGCGCCGCCGCGCACATCCTCATCCAGGTGGCCCGGTACCAGGGGCGCCGCGTGCATGCCTTCACGCGCGAGGGCGACGCGAAGGGCCAGGCGTTCGCGCGGGAGTTGGGCGCGGTGTGGGCGGGAGGTTCGGACACGCTGGCGCCGGAGCCGCTGGACGCGGCCATCCTCTTCGCTCCCGTGGGCGCGCTGGTGCCCGCCGCGCTGAAGGCCGTGGACAAGGGAGGCGTGGTGGTGTGCGGCGGCATCCACATGAGTGACATCCCGTCGTTCCCCTATTCGGTGTTGTGGGAGGAGCGCGTGGTGCGCTCGGTGGCGAACCTCACGCGTCAGGACGCGATGGACTTCCTGGCGCTGGCGCCGCGAGTGCCGGTGCGCACGGAGGTCCAGGTGTTTCCCCTGTCCGCCGCGAACGAGGCGCTCCAGGCCCTGCGTGAGGGCCGCGTGCGCGGGGCCGCGGTCCTGGACATGGCGGTGGCGGAGTAGGGCCGCGCTGGAGCGAGTGCCCGCGCGCCTGGCTGCCCGGATGCTTGAGGCCAGGGGGAGTGCACAGCTTTGGCGGCACGGAGGCTGTGCACCCCATGAAAGCGCTTCAGGAGACGGGACCGTTCGCTGGCTACGACTCGGAGCACCACCCGCTGGGCTCGTACGCGGCGCTCATCGGGACGTTCAGCACGTCGCTGGTCGGCTTCCTGGGCTGGATGAACGCGTCAGGGCGGCGGCTGCCGGAGCGCCTGGGGTGGAGGGACCTGGCGTTGTTCGGAGTCGCGACGCACGCGGTGACGCGGCTGGTGGCCCTGGACCGGGTCTTCGGTGTGCTCCGAGCACCGTTCACGCGCTACGAATCCGACAGCACCGCGGGCGAGGTGGTGGAGACCGCGCGCGGTGAAGGCCCCCGGCGGGCATTGGGCGAGCTGCTGGACTGCCCCTTCTGCCTGACGCCGTGGGTGGCCTCGGGCTTCATGGTGGCCTCGACGGTGCGCCCGCGCGAGACGCGCTTCGTGGCCTCCGTCTTCGCGCTCAGTGCGGCGTCCTTCTTCCTGCACCGGGCCTACGAATGGGTGGGCGAAGGGCTGCACCGCGCCCGTGCGCAGGCGCGAATCCTGGAGAATCAGAAGAAGGACTCCGACGAGGGCGTGCAGTTCCCCGGTCGTGGGCCGCAGGTCGTCGAGCCCGGCCGCGCCCCCATCCCGTCACCAAGTTGATGCGAGGCCGCTTCACCGTGAGTCGCTGAGCCTTGTTTCTGGCAATGGCTCGAGGGACCGCGTCGTAATCCAGGCATGCATCTCTTCCTCCTCGTGGGAGGCCTGCTGACGGCGGCCCCCTCCCCCTACCTGGACTCGCGGACCACCGGCGCCGCGTATTGCTACGACCCGGAGAGCCCCGTGCTGCACGAGGCCTTCCGCCGCCCGAAGCCCACGTCCGACACACGCGTGGACAGCGCGGCGCTGGCGGAGGACGTGCGCTTCCTGCACCAGGTCCTGCGCACCACGTACTCCGGCTGGCCGGAGCTGCTCGCGCACCGCACGTTCGATCCGGATGCCTTCTTCCAGGACTGGAGCACGAAGGTGGCCGCGTCCGGGCCTACCGTGTCCTTCCAGGACGGCGTGCTCACGCCGACCATCGCCGTCCGCGAGGCACTGACGGACAACCACTTCGGTCCGTCCGGCCTCCTGAGCATGCTGCGCGAGGAGCCACGGCTCGCCTTCCGTGAGTACCAGGCCGACGCACCTCCGGGACTTCAACTCACATCCTGTGACGCGAACACCGTGGAGGGCGCGCAGGCGGACACGCTGCGGGTGGCGCCGGTGCTGAAGCCGGATGGCTCCCGTGCACAGCGGCTCACCGTGTCCGCGCGAGGCGGAGGCGATGCGCGGACGCTCCGCTGTGGCGACACGTCGCTGCCGCTCAAGGTCCGCCCCCCGCGCCCGGCCCGTGAGTTCGCGCCGAAGGACATCTACACGTACGAGCCGAAGGGCGACGTGGGCATCATCACGATCCGCCGCTTCTCCGGACCGCCGGAAGCGGAGGCCGGGCTGCGCCAGTTCGTCGCGGACGCGCCGAAGCACCGCAAGCACAAGCTGCTCGTGTTCGACCTCCGGGGCAACAGCGGTGGCAACGACGGCTACGTGTACGAATGGCTGGACACGATGGTGCGCGGGCCGTGGTTCTCTTCCGGCGAAGTGTGGATGCACGGCGCCTTCTTCCCGTGCTTCGAATGGAACTCACGCGTCCAGCGGCAGGCCATGGATGGACGGCTGGACACGCCGGAAGCGAAGGCCGAACGTGAAGCCATCCGGCCGAAGTGGCCCGTGAAGCCGGAGCCCTCGCGCCCCGTGTTCGACAGCGGCCGCGCGGAAGGCCATGCGAAGACGCCCTTTACCGGGCGCATCGTGGTGCTGGTGGACCGGGACTCCGCTTCGTCGGGAGAGAGCGGAGCCTACGCCCTGCACCGCGCCACGGGAGCGCCGCTGGTGGGCGAGCGGACCGGAGGTTTCCTCACCTACGGCAACGCGCCGAGCTTCGTCCTGCCGCGCACGGGGTTCGCGTGGGTGGTGCCCACCAAGCGCAACTACTTCGACGCCCCCGTGGAAGGCGTAGGACACGCCGTGCAGGTGTACCTGGACGCGGAGGAGCTGGGGCGGCCAGTAGCGGAGCTGCTGCCTCGCTTGCGCAAGCTGCCATGAGTCAACGTGCACCATGCAGCGGGGCGCGTGTCCCGTCATGCCCCGTCAAATGGGGGCCGTTATAGGTGTTTCGTGGGCCCGGGACGTTGGCCGGGCTCATGCAATGCCTTGAATCCACACCGGCTCCAGAGCACGGAGCCCTACCCGAGGCGGACGATGAAGCGCGCACTGCGAATCACCTACCGGGGCATGGAGACGAGCGACACCCTCAACGAGCACATCCGCGACCAGGCGGACAAGCTGGAGCAGTTCTACGACGGCATCACCGGCTGCAACGTGGTGGTGGAGGAGCCGCACCGCCACCATGCCCAGGGGCACCACTTCCACGTCCGAGTGGAGCTGCACGTGCCCGGCAGGGACATCATCGCGGACCGGGAGCCAGCGGAGCTCGCGGCCCACGCGGATGCCTACCAGGCCGTCACCGACGCCTTCGAGGCCGCGCGGCGCCAGCTGCAACACCACGCGGACCGCCAGCACGCGTACCACCGCTAGTCATTGCAGGCTGACCGTGGTGCGCAGGAGCGCCATCCTGTCGCACGTCGGCCTGTCGGGGAACACGGGCACCGGACACTGACCCGGCCCTGGAGGGCGCGACGCCGCCGGGGCGGGTGACGGTAGCGTCACGGGGGACGGACACCTCCCAGGAGTCGTTCGGAATGAAGGGGCCTTCTACCCGGGGCTGGCTGATGCTCGCGGGAGCGCTGTGGTTGGGCGGAATCGGCGCGGGTGTCGTGGCGCTGGCCCGGTACTCGATGACGCCGGGAGTCGCGCCCGTGACGGCGGCGACGTGGCCGGAGGGAGCGCGGCTGACGCGTGGGACCGGACGTCCGGTGCTGGTGATGCTCGCGCATCCGAAGTGCACCTGCACGCGAGCGAGCCTGGCGGAGCTGGCGGAGGTGATGGCGCACGTGGACAGGCGCGCGGACGCCTTCGTCCTGTTCCTGCGTCCGGAGGGACTGGAGGACGGCTGGGAACAGGGAGACCTGTGGCGCACGGCCGCGAGCATCCCGGGCGTCACGGTGCTGCGTGACCCGGACGGCCTGGAGGCGAAGCGCTTCGGCGCGACGACCTCCGGGCACGTGGTGCTCTACGGCGCGGACGGGCGCCTGCGCTTCAGCGGAGGCATCACGGTGGCGCGAGGGCACGTGGGCGACAGCGCGGGACGCGAGGCGCTGGAGCGCGTGCTGAGTGAGGACGGCGAGGGAGGCGGCACGCCGGTGTATGGCTGCGCGCTGGAGGAGCGCAGGGAGCTCTGAGGCGCGCGGATGTCCGGCGTTGATCGGATGGGCGCGGGAGCCTGTCTGGCGTTGGACGTCCGAGGGCAAGGGCGGTTGGCGCTGTGGAGGCGTCTGGGATTGGCTCCGCACTTTGCCATTCGCGAGGGAGCCGCCCATGTCGCTCGACCACTACGTCACCCTGGGCCGCTCCGGCCTGCGCGTCAGTCCCTTCTGCCTGGGCGCCATGACGTTCGGCGAGGACCTGGGCTGGGGCAGCAGCGTGGAGACGTCCAACGCCATCCTGGACCGCTTCATCGAGCGGGGCGGGAACTTCATCGACACGGCGAACGTGTACACGTTCGGGCACGCGGAGAAGATCATCGGGGACCACATCGGGAAGCACCCCGCGAAGCGCGACCGGGTGGTCATCGCCACGAAGTTCTTCGGCAACCTCTTCGAGAGGGATCCAAACGGCGGCGGCGCGGGCCGCAAGTCGGTGATGGCGGCGTGTGATGAGTCGCTGCGCCGGCTGCAGACGGACTACATCGACCTGTACTGGATGCACGCCTGGGACGCGAACACGCCCATCGAGGAGACGATGCGGGCGCTGGACGACCTGGTGCGCTCCGGCAAGGTCCGCTACGTGGGCTTCTCCGACACGCCCGCGTGGAAGGTGGCGCAGGCGCAGGTGATGGCCTTGTTCCGGGGCTGGGCGCCGCTGGTGGCGTTGCAGATCGAGTACTCGCTGCTGGAGCGCACGGTGGAGGGCGAGCTCATCCCCATGGCGCGGGAGCTGGGGCTGGGCGTGACGCCGTGGTCGCCGCTGCGCAGCGGGGTGCTGAGCGGCAAGTACACGCGGGAGAACGCGGGCAAGCAGAAGGCGGACCGGGGTGCGTGGGCGGAGGCGTCGCTCAACGAGAAGACCTACAAGCTCATCGACGTGCTCCATCGCGTGGCGAAGGAGCAGAACACCTCGGTGGCGCGAGTGTCGCTGGCCTGGGTGCAGGGCCGGCCGGGCGTGGCGTCCACCATCCTGGGTGCGCGCACGCTGGAGCAACTGGACAACAACCTGGGCGCGCTGGACGTGAAGCTCACGCCGGAACAGGTGAAGGCGCTGGATGACGAATCCCAGCCCACGCTCAACTTCCCGGCGGCCTTCCTCCAGGGCGCGCCCTCCTTCATGCACGCGGGCCTGCGCGTGAACGGAGTCCAGGCCCCGCCCAGCAACCTGACGCCCAAGGCGGGCGCCCCTCGGTACTGAGGTGGCACGCCGTGTCGGGACGTTCCGTTTGATGCGTACAGAACGTACGTTTCCCGAGGAACGGCCATGATGGAAGTCAGCATCACCGAGGCGCGCCCATGGGCCGGGGCTCCGTGGCCAGCGCGTCGATCCGCTTCGCGATGCGGCGCTGATGGACCGGATCCACCGCGGCGAACTGCTTCACGGCGGTCTGGAGGAACTCGACCGTATGGGTGGCGGAGGGCCTCGTGCTCATGCAGGGCGGGTAGGCCCCGAGTGTCTACCTCCCCCTCCTGACATGGCGGGTTGGCAGTGGAAAGCCGAACCCTGTCGGCACACCGGCGTACAGTGTGGAGTGCGGGGCCGTACGTTTCGGGGCTCGCGCGGGGGCAAATGACCGCTGGAGCGTTCACGGCTGGACGCTCGCGGTAGCGCGAACGGGGGTCGTTCCTAACATCGGCCCCCTGGCAGTGAGTCAGTGGTCGGGCGGTCTGGCGCGGCATGGGCGGCGGGGAGGGTGGCGTGAGCGAGCTACTGACGGGTGATGTGTCTTCGCGGGCGCAGGTGGGTGGTTCGGACTTCTCCCGCGACCCCGAGACCTTCGAAGCAGAGCTGGATGCGTGCCTGGATCGCGCGCTCTCCTCCGAGACTTTCGAAGAAGAGGACATCGTGCCGGAGTCCTTCGCGACCGGCCCCCTGCGCACGCTGCTCGACCTGGCCTCCACGGAGGAGACCTGGCTCCAGTCGCTGCCGCCGCCTTCCAACGACAACGTGGAGCCCCAGCTCACGCTGTCCGCCGAGGCCGCGAACTTCGTCATCCCGGAGTGGCTGCGCGCGGACGAGTCCCCGTCCAGCACCTCGCAGGAGAACTCCTGTGGCGCCGTGACGTCGTGGGACGCCGCGCCGCCGTCGCCCGCCTGGGCCACGCCCGGCTCTCCGGCCGAAGCCTACGCACCGCAGCCGTGGATGCCGTACGCCCCGGTCGCGCCCGAGCCTCCGCCGCCCGCCATCGCCGATGCGTCCACGCGCATCCTCGGCATGAGCCCCATGTCCTTCGTCAGCGCCGTGGCGATGGGCGCGCTCGCCGCGGGTCTCCTCGTCGTCGCGGGCCTGCGGCTCACGTCGAAGGATGAGGCGCAGCCCGCGCAGCAAGCGCAGCCCCTGGCCGGCACCGTGGGCGCTCCGGGCACCATGGTCGCGCGGGTCGGCGCTCCGGGCACGCAGGGCTCCGCGACGACTCAGTCGGGCACCGCGGCCACGCACGTTGGCGCCGCGGGCGCACAGGGCCTCACGGGCAGTCTGCCGGCCACGCCGGACTTCTCGCAGTCCATCGCTGGCGGCGTGAACACACCCGCCCTGACGGACGCGCAGCGCGCCGCGCAGGCCCTCACGCCGAACACGCCCGTCCTCGCGGGCCCCGCGAGCGCGGGCCTGACCACCGGCCTGCACACGCTGGCTCCGGACCCCACGCCGTCCACGCAGCCCGCGCCGGTGACGCAGAAGAAGGCCCCCGTGGCCCAGCGCGCGGCCACGCTCGAAGCGCCCGAGGACACCAGCGAGGTCCGTGAGATGTCCTTCGGCAGCGAAATCTCCGAGGAGGAACTGGCCCGGGCCCGTCAGGCCGCCGCCGAAGCCGAGGCCGAGGAAGCCGCGCAGCCTGAATCCGAAATCGACGAGGACTTCGCCCGCGAGCTCGGCTTCACCGACGAAGAGGGGGCCCCGGAGTCCTCCGCCGCGAAGCAGGCCCAGGAGAAGACCGTCTACATCCCGCCGGCCCCGACCTCCGAGCGCGAGCAACTCGCGGCCTCGGACATCACCAACGTGGTCGTCACGAACCAGCCCGCCATCGCCACCTGCGTCCAGAACCTCAAGGCCGGCACCGCGCTGGAGAACGGCGGCCGCTTCCAGCTGCGCTGGTCCGTGGACACCGCCGGCACCGTCTCCGGCGTGGCCATGGAGACCGAAGCCCTGAAGGGCTCCCCGCTCGCCGGCTGCATCGAGGATCAGGTGCGCGGCTGGAAGTTCCCCGTGCACCGCGTCGCCATGAACGCCCCCGTGCACTACCCCTTCGTCTTCTAGCCCGCCCGCTCACCCGCCAGGCCCACGCGAAGGGCCTTGGACAGTCAAAGCATTCACGGATATGTATATACACGTCCATGAATGTTGACGTCTTCCAGACCCTGGCCGACCCCACGCGCCGCCGCATCGTCGAGGCGCTGAAGGGCGGCGAACTGGCGGTGAACGACCTGGTGGCGCGGGTGGACATCCAGCAGTCGGGTGTCTCCCGTCACCTGGGGATCCTCCAGGAGGCGGGCTTCGTCCAGGTCCGCCCCGAGGGCACGAAGCGGCTGTACTCGCTTCGCCCGGAGCCCTTTCAGGAGCTCGATGCCTGGGTCACCGGGTATCGGAGCCTCTGGGAGGCCCGCCTCGACCGGTTCGGCCAGGCGCTCGAGCGAAGACGCAAGGCACGCACGGACGCCCCCAAATCCGAGGAGGAACCCCCATGACGACCGAAACCGCGAAGCGCAGCACCGTCACCTTCGACCGCAGCTATCCGGCGACGCTCGACGAGGTCTGGGAGCTGTGGACCACGAAGGACGGCTTCGAGTCCTGGTGGGGTCCGGAGGGCTTCTCCGTGAAGGTGCACGAGCTCACCGCGAGCCCGGGCGGCCTGCTGCGCTACGACATGATCGCCACCGCGCCGCAGGTCATCGAGGGCATGAAGAAGATGGGCATGCCCCTCTCCAGCCCGAGCAGCCTCACGTACACGGAGCTGACGCCGAAGAAGCGGCTCGCGTACCGGCACGCGGTGGACTTCATCCCCGGCGTCACGCCGTACACCGTCTCCACGGTGGTGGAGTTCGAGGCGAAGGGCGGCACCGTGCGGATGGTCGTCACGTCCGACGCCATGCACAGCGAGGAGTGGACGAAGCGGGCGTCCATGGGCATGGAGAGCCAGCTCAACAAGCTCGACAAGCGGTTCCAGCGTTAGATTGGCGCATGGCCGCGCGGGAGGACCCAGACCCCATCGAGTTGCACCTGTGTCACCGTTGCCTGATGCGGCTGCCGGTGGACGCGGGCGGGGTGGACCTTCCGCGCCGGGTGCGTGAAGCCCTCAAGGCCCACGGCCTGGCGGGCAAGACGCAGCTCATCCCCGCGTCCTGCCTGGGTCACTGCCCCACGGGGAAGGTCACCGTGCTCGTCGTCCCTGACGCCACGGCGCGGGGTACGCACGCGAAGCTCATCGACCCGAAGGAGGACGGCGAGGACCTCGCGAAGCACCTGTCCGCCCGGCTCCCGACGAAAGCCGGGCCGCCTTGAGCAGGGCCTCCATCATGGGCACGCAGCTCGCGGTCCCCGTGCCGGCAATCGCATAGGCGGTGCCGTGGTCCGGCGACGTGCGAGGCACCGGCAGGCCCAGCGTCACGTTCACCGTGCGCTCGAAGTCCAGCGCCTTGGCCGGGATGAGCCCCTGGTCGTGGTACATGGCCAGCACCACGTCGTACTTCGCGCCCACCTCGTCGGGCCGCGCGAACAGGCCATCCGCGGGGATGGGCCCATGCGCATCCACCCGCTTCGCCCGAGCGAGGCGGATGGCGGGACCAATCACCTCCACCTCCTCGCGCCCCAGCATCCCGCCCTCGCCCGCGTGGGGGTTGAGCCCCAGCACGGCGATGCGCGGCTTGCGGCCCACCACCGGCTGCAGGCTGCGCGAAAGCAATTGGAGCTGCGCCACCAGCTTCTCCACCGTCAGCAGCTTCGGCAGCGCGGAGATGGGGACGTGGTTCGTCGCCAGCGCGATGCGCACGCGCGGCCCGTCCATCATCATCAACACGTCCACGCCGAACGCGTCCGCCAGCACCTCCGTGTGGCCCATGAACGGGATGCCCGCGCGCGAAATCTCCTCTTTCGACACGGGCGCGGTGCACAGCGCGTCCACTGTCCCGGCGCGCATCGCGTCGATGGCGGCCCGCACGTACGCGTACTGCGCCTTGCCGCCTTCGCGCGTGGGCTTGCCCGGCACGCGGTGCTTCGCCGGAAGGTACGTCACTTCCACCACTGCCGGCCCCTCCGTGCGGCCCAGGTCCGTAGGGGCCACGCGTGGGAAGCGGCGGAAGAGGGGAAAGCCGTCCAGTGTGGGCCCGTCCCCGAACACCACCGGCACCAGCGCGCGGCGCACCGCGGGCTTCGCCAGCGCCATGGCCGTCACCTCCGGCCCGATGCCCGACACGTCCCCCAGCGAGATGCCCACGCGGGGGCGCGTGTCCTCCGTGGTCACCGGGCGCGGGCTCACATCTTCACTTCGACGTTGGCCTTCGAGCGCAGCTCCTGGACGTACTGGTCCAGGAACTTCTCCGTCTTGTCGTTGAGGAGCTTGGACTCCAGCTTGGGCTTCATCTCCTCGAAGGAGGCCACGGCGATGTTGCGGCGCTCCTCCACCTTCAGGATGTGCCAGCCGAAGTTGGTGCGGATGGGCTCGCTGACTTCACCCTCCTTGAGGTTGAAGGCGGCCTTTTCGAAGGCGGGCACCATCACGCCGCGCTTGAAGTAGCCCAGGTCGCCGCCGTCCGCCGCGCTGGGGCCCTCGCTGCGGGCGCGCGCCAGGGCGGAGAAGTCCATGCCCGGCCGGCGGGCTTCCTGTGCGATGCCCTCCGCCTTCTGCTTCGCGGCGGCCACCTGCTCCGGCGTGGCCTTGGCGTCCACCTGCACCAGGATGTGGCGGGCGTGCACCTCCACGTCCTCGCTCTCCATGCGCGTGTACTGCGTGTACGCGGCCTTCAGGTCCTCCTCGGTGACCTTCACCTTGGGGCCCACCTTCAGGCGCAAGAGCTTGTCTCGCACCACGCGCTTTCGGAGCATGTCCTTGTAGCTGGCGAGCGAGAAGCCCTCGTTCTTGAGCAGCTGCTCGAACTGGCTCATGTCGCCGACGTTGTTCTGCTTGAGCACGTCCTGCACCAGCTCATCCACCTCCGCCTCGGTGGTGGTGATGCCCAGCTGCTGGACCTCCGACTCCATCAGCTTCTCGCCGATGAGCGTGTCCAGCGCGGTCTTCATCAGCTGCGCGCGGGCCTCGGCGCGCTTGTGCGGGTCGATTTCGGAGTTCACGCGCTGGAGCTCCGGCGCGGCGCGCTGCTGCACCTCCGACAGCGGGATGATGTCGCGGTTCACCACCGCCGCCACCTTGTCCACCAGCTCCGCGCGGGCGGACGTGCCCCCTGCCAGGAGCATCACCGCCGCCAGGAACGCCACCAGGTTCTTCATCGCAACGACCCTCTTGAACACCATGACACCGGCGAGCCCAACCGCCTGGCCCCCGGAAAAGTCCTTCACTTCGCCGCCTGCGGCGCCGGCCGCCCGCGGATGGTCTGCAGCGTGGCCTCGTTCACCACCACCTGGGCCTTGTCGCGAAGCTCCTTCTCGAAGGCCTCCTGCGCCGCCGCCCGCTTGGCCTCCAGCAGGCGCCCCTCCACCTTCCCCCGCACCTCCACCAGCTCCCGCTTCCTCGCCGACCTGCGCTCCAGCACCTTGAACAGGTGGTAGCCGTACTCCGTGGACACCACGTCCGAAACCTGCCCCACCCCCAGCTTGAATACCACCTCGTCGAAGGCCGGCGGCATCTGTCCCCGGGGGAAGAAGCCCAGGTCGCCCCCCACCTTGGCGTCCGCGCTGAGCGAATAGCGCCGCGCGAGGTCGGAGAACTTCTTGCCCGACTTGAGCTGCACCTGGAGCCTGCGCGCCTCGTCCAGCCCCTTCACGACCATCTGCGCCGCGTGGACCTCCTCCGGCTCCTGGAAGTCCGCCTCGTGCGCCGCGTAGTACGCGCGCAGCTCCTCCTCCGTCACGGCCACGCGCGAATAGACGTGGTGGGTGAAGAGCTTCTCGATGGTGAGCCGGCTCGCCTCGCGCGCGCGCAGCTCCGCCATGGAAAGCTGCCCCTGGGCGAGCACCTCGTTGAAGTTGCCCGCGGGGTAGTCGCCGGACAGCCGCAGCACGCCGCGGTCCACCTCTTCGGGCGTCACGGCGATGTTGTTCTGCTTCGCGGCTTGGAGCAGCAGCATCCGCTTCACGAGCGTGTCCACGAGCGCCCGCTTGAAGGGCTCCACCTCCTCGGGCGTGGGCTCGGGCCCTTCCGTGGTGGCCAGCTCCCGCGCCAGCTCCTGTTCGAAGTCCGTTCGGCTGAGCGACTCGCCGTTCACGGTGGCGACCACCGAGGGGTCCGGTCCCTCCTGGGCCTGCGGCCGGCAGCCCGTCAGCCCCAGCACACCCAGGGCGAGCCCCAGGCTCAGGACGACGGACCACGGCATCGGGGAGGCGCGGAAGGAAGCGGGACGCATGCGCGGAGGCCTCGGGGGAGGGGACAGGGGACCTTCCACGGTGGTGCCGGGCCGCCAGGCTTTCAAGCGGGACGTCACGGCCGGGATGGGAAGCGAACGGATGGGCCCATGGGACGGCTTTCCGGGTAGCACGCCGGGCGGGCCCGGACAACCCGCGCTCCAGGAGGGGTTTGCCCCCTTAGAGCGGGGTGGCGTTGGAGGCCAGGAAGGCCTCCACCTGGGGAAAGATTTCGTCCGGCGCCTTGCGGCCCAGAATCAGGTCCGCGTGGCCATAGTCCGCCGCGAAGCCATGGCCGCGCCCGGCGACCAGCATCTTCACGGGGCCGCCCAGGTGCTCCTTCGCCCGGGCCACCGCCAGGGGCGGCGCGAGCAGGTCCCGGCTGCCGGCGATGAGCAGGAAGGGAATCTTCACCCCGGCGAGCGGCTCGCGGTAGTCGAAGCCGCCGTCGAACGTCGTGAACTGGCTGGTGGTGATCCACCGGGCGAACTGCCGCCCCACACCCCCGGCCACGTCCGCCGGCACGTTGGCCAGCGCCCAGCGCACCACCTGCGGATCCATGTTGTCCGCCAGCATCATGTACCGGGTGAGCGGCCCCGGAGGCGCCCCGAAGAAGGCGATGCTGGTGACGCGCCGGGTGGGGATGACCTTGAGCTTGAGCACGGGCTCCACCCGCTGGACGAACGCCCGCAGGCCCGGCTGCACCGCGAAGGTGAAGGGCGCCCCCAGGGACACCGCCGCCTTCACCGGCGCCTGGGGGTTCCTGGCCAGGTGGGCGTAGAGCATCAGGCCGCCCTTGGAGTGGCCCACCCACAGCACTTGCTGGGCACCGGTGGACATCACGGTGCGCAAAGCCGTTCTCACGTCGTGTTCAGCCTGATCATCAAAATTCCAGTCCGCGCAGGCCCCTGCGAGCCCCCGGCCGCGCAGCTCGATGACCCAGGTCTCGAACCCCGCCCGCGCCAGGTAGCGCGCCAGGCTGTACTGCTCGTTGAAGTCCATGTGGAAGCGGTTGGCTCCCAGCCCGTGGCACAGCAGGACGGGCTCCGCGAACCGGCGCTCTCCGCGAGGGTGGTAGCGCCCCAGCGCGATGGCCGCTCCGTCGTCCGTGGGCACCCGGTACAGCTCGTCCGGCTTGAACGAGAGGGTCAGCAACCCCTCCTTGCTCCGCTCCACCGCCTTGGTGAAGAGGTCCGCCATCCGGCTCAACCGGGGTGCTGATGCCTGTCGTGATGTCACCCCTTCAGTCTACGCCCGTCGCCCGGCCGATGCCGGTGTGTCGCGCGCGGACTTTGGAGGACCGGCAGGACAGTTGCAGGGAATGTGAGTCCATCGCGGGGAGGTCGTGGAAATGGGGCAGGGCCGGGGTTTCAGGGAAGTGTTGTCGTCCTTCATCGGCACAGTTTTTCCCACAGACACACTGCTGGGGGCCTTGAAGGTGATGGAGCGGCACCACGTGCAGGTGGTGGGGGTGGTGGGGGCAGGGGGCAGCCTGGTGGGCGTGGTGCACGAAGCGCAGGTGCTGGCGGGGTGGCGGACGGATCCGCTGGCGCAGGTGTCGGACGTCATGGCGCGCGTTCGCAAGACGCACGCGGTCCGCAGCCAGAAGCGGCGGCTGGCGCGCCTGCACGGCAGGCGCGGGGGCGGGCAGAAGCTTTTCTGAGGGGCGCGGTCCTGGCGGTAGAGTGGGGCCCGCCGTGTCGGAAGCCCCCTCCACCGCCTGGACCGTGTACATGCTGCGCTGCCGGGACGGCACGCTCTACACGGGTGCCACCAACAACCTGGAGCGCCGCCTGGCCACGCACGGCAGGGGAAAGGGCGCCGCGTACACGCGGGCCCGGCTGCCGGTGACGCTGGTGTGGAGCGAGCCCGCCCAGGACCGGAGCACCGCCCTGCGCCGCGAGGCCGCCATCAAGCGGCTGACGCGCGCGGACAAGTTGCGGCTGTTCGCGCGGCGCCCGGGACGGCGTTGACGCACGTCCCCCTGATTTGTTGGCGGAAAGGGGTTCTCTTCACAACGCAGGATGCGCGCCTCGCGACAGTTGGCGCGGCGCCCGCGGTTGTTTCATCGCCTGCTGATGAAACGGTTGGGGCCCGCGGGTGGGTGTACGGAACGCCGGGGGCCGAATTAGGGTGTGGCCTGTCCTAGCAGGGGGAAGTCCATGTCGCGTTCTCGCTCGTTCGTGTTCGTCTTGCTCGCGTTGGGTCTGGGGAGCGCAGGGTGCTCCGAGCCCAACCACCAGCCCGTCATCCACGCTGGACCGCGCCCGCTGGGCTCGCCGTCCACGCCGGGCGGGCTCAAGTTCGAGGAGGGGACGGTCATCCAGCTCCAGCTGGAGGCGACGGACGCGGACAACGACGAGATCTTCTACAGCTGGTCGCAGCAGCCGCCGCAGCCGGCCGGCGTGTTCAGCGACCCGCGCATCGCCACGCCCACCTGGACGGTGCCGTCGCCGCCGGAGGACCCCCACCAGGCCATCCTCCTCTACGTGGAGGTGGAGGACCACAACGGCGGCGTGCTGGTGGGCCAGTCGCCCTCCATCTACGTGCTGCCGAAGCAGCAGTAGCGCCCGCTCAGGCGGCGGTGGCCGCGGGCGGCGGCGAACCCGGACGCTGCTTCGCGCGGCTCCGGGCGCGCACGGCGACGAGGATGGCGGCCACCAGGCCCACGCCCGCGCCAATGCCCGCGCCCATCAGCTGCGAGTGCATCAGCGACGTCGTCACGCGGCGCACGACCTCCGGCAGGTTGCACATGGTCTGCGAGGCGAGCGGCGTGCTGTTGTACCACTCGATGTAGGAGGGGGCGACCAGCGACGCGATGAAGGTGCCCAGCAGCGTGCCGGCCAGGATGAAGATGAGGAACGTCTTGAACGTGGCCATGGCGGGGACCTCCTCGGCGGGTGGGCGGCGGGCCGTCCTTAGTATGCGCACGTCCGCCGCGAAAGGGGCGAAGGCATGCTAAGGGGACGGGTGTGCCGCTCCTGCCACTCGCCATCCTGTTCGGGGTCGTCTCGCTCGTGTGCGCGGCCCTCCTGCTGACGCACGCCTTCCGCCGCAGCGTGGGCACGGGCGTCATGGTGCTGCTCATCCCCTGCTACATGCTCGTCTACGCGTTCAGCCAGTTCGAGCACCCGCGCAAGAACCTCATCGTCGCGGGCTTCGTGGCCAGCACCGTGCTGACGGCGGTGTTCCTGGGCATGGGCGCGCACGGCATCGCGGCGGCGGCGGCCCGCATGCCGCCCCCCGGCTTCTAGCCTCCGCGCATGACCGCGAGCCCCTCGGGTGCCCGCTGTGGCCAGCATCCGGAAGAGGCCGCGGTGGCCCTCTGCGCGCGCTGCGGCGGCTACCTGTGCGGCGCGTGCACGGAGGTGCTGGAGGAGACGGCGTACTGCGCGCCCTGCGCCGAGCGACGCTTACGGGACACGCGCCCGTCGCGCGCGGTGCGGCTGGCGCTGCTGGCCAACGTCGGGGGCTTCCTGTTCCTCGGCGCGCCCGTGGTGCGGCTCTCGGGGTCGGCTTACGGGAGGCTGGGCGGAGGCCTGGAGGTGCTGCTGGAGCTGGCGTGCACGCTGGCGGCGGCGGTGGCGGGCACCGTCATCTCCACGCGGAAGCTGCGGCGCCGCGACGAGGTGGGCGACCGGGCCTTCGCCATCATGCTGCGCGTCCTGTCCGCGCTGAACCTGCTGGGGCTCTTGGCGTGGGGCGCGCTCACCGCCTTCGTGCTGACCGTGGGGCGGCACGGGCCCTGAGGGCGCGCGTTACACGCCGCGCTCGTTGGGGTCCCAAAGGTACTTGTGCATCTGGAGCTGGAAGCGCACCGGCAGCCGGTCCTCGATGATCCACTCCGCCAGCTGGCGAGGGTGGAGCTTGTCGAAGATGGTGGAGAACAGGACGCTGTAGGGCTTCTGTCCCAGCTTGTGCTCCTGCACGAGCGCGCGCGCCCACTCGTAGTCCACGCGTGAGCCGATGACGATTTTCAGCTCGTCGTTGGCGTTCATGGACGTGAGGTTGCGGTAGTCGTTGCGGTCGCACTCGCCGGACGACGGCGTCTTCATGTCCACGATCTTGTGGACGGCCGGGGGCACGAGCCGCACGTCGATGGCGCCGCTCGTCTCCAGCAGCACCTTGAGGCCCGCGTCCAGCAGCGCCTCCATCAGCGGATACACGCCGGGCTGGAGCAGGGGCTCGCCGCCCGTCACCTCCACGGTGGGCGAGTTCCAGGCCAGGGCCTTCTCGACGACCTCGGAGACCTTCATGCGGCTGCCGCCGTGGAAGGCGAACTCGCTGTCGCAGTACGAGCAGCGCAGGTGGCAGCCGGTGAGGCGGATGAAGCCGCACAGCATGCCGGCGTGGGACGACTCGCCCTGGAGTGAGAGATAGAGTTCCTTCACCACGACGGAGTCGGCGGTGGGGACGCGGCGGGGCTCGATGTGCGGGCGTGCGGCAGGCATGGCGTGCGGTGCGAAGGGGCGCATCAAGCGCACCCTTGGGGGGAGGGGGTCAAGCCCGGAAGGCTCAGGGTTGGGGCTGGCGGGCCTTCACCCGGTCGATGAAGGTGTCGATGAGGTGGCGCGCGATGCTCAGGCGGGGGGGGATGCGCGGCAGGTCGTCCACGCCGAACCAGCGCGCCTCGGCGATCTCCTTGCCGTCCACGACGACGTCTCCGCCCGCGTACTCGGCCATGAATCCCACCATCAGCGAGCGGCCGAAGGGCCACGGCTGGCTGCCGAAGTAGGTGACGTTCTTCAGGTCCACGCCCACCTCCTCCTTCACCTCGCGCAGCACGGTCTCCTCCAGCGACTCGCCGGCGTCCACGAAGCCGGCCACGGTACTGAAGAAGGGCTCCGGGAAGGACGCGTTGCGCGCGAGCAGCATCTCGTCACCCCGGGTGATGAGGACGATCACCGCCGGAGCGATGCGCGGATAGAACGGCGTGTGGTCCACCGGGCAGCGGCGCGCGCGTTCGCCAGGCACGAGCTGCGTGGCCGTGCCGCACTTGCCGCAGAAGCGGTGGTTCAGGTCCCACTCGGAGATGGAGAGCGCGCGGCCCGCCACGGCGAAGGTCACCTCGTCCACCTGCTTGTAGAGCGAGCGGGCAGGCACGAACTTCAGCCCCTCCGGTGGCGTGAAGTCCCCGGGCATGGGCGCCGCGTAGCAGTCGGTGTCGTCGAGCATGCCCAGGAAGTGGGCGCTGACCGCAGCCTCCGGTAGGGCCGAACCCCGGGGCAGGTCGAGGCGGCCATCGTGCTCGGACACGAGCAGGTCCATGCCGCGCGCGGCGAACAGGAGCGCGGTGTCGCGCGAGCGAGCGGGCGGTTCGTAGCCGGACTGGAAGCGTTTGAGGAGGCTCACGGGGCCACCTTAACGGACGGCGCGGCGGGGCGCCGCGCGCTATGCTCCGGCCGCCCGCCACCGGGCACCGCCCGCCTGGGAGCCTTCGACCGTGAACGCCCTCATCCTCCGCATCGTCTGCGGCCTGCTCTTCGCCGGAATGGTGCTGGGCGTGGCGACCCATCCCCCGCAGGACCTCACGCAGGGGCTGGGCATGATGCTGCCCGCGACGATGCTGCTGGGCGTGGCGCTGAAGGGGCCGAAGGGGCGCTCCACGATTCCGAAGAAGCGCTCGCCGCCGGTGTCCGGGGGAACGCCCGGCGTCTGAAGCCAACGCCGGGGCTCTTTGTCACGCGCGTCAGTAGACGTTCATCAACTCCACGTCGAAGACGAGCACGGCGTCGCTGGGGATGACGGGCGCGGAGCCGCGCGAGCCGTAGCCCAGGTCGGATGGGATGACGAGCTTGCGCTTGCCGCCCACGCGCATGCCGACGAGCCCCTCGTCCCAGCCCTTGATGACATCGCCCCTGCCAATCACGAAGTCGATGGGCTCACCGCGAGCGCGGCTGTTGTCGAACATGGAGCCGTCCGGCAGCCAGCCCGCGTAGTGGACGAACACGTAGCTCTTGTTGACGGCCTCCTTGCCGGTGCCCACGACCAGGTCCTGCGTGTAGAGGCCGGACTCGCTCTTGTTCATCGCGGACAGGTCCACGCCCAGGGACTCGGCGTAGGTCACCTTCGCGGGGTCACCCGAGGAGGATGATGAAGAGTCACCACAGCCGGCCAGGGCCAGCACCGCGCACAGCAGAAGGGAACGAAGCATGGCCCGCAGCCTGCCGCGCGCGGGCCCCGTGGGGAAGGGGGGCACGCACGGCCTGCCCGCCCGGACGGTGATGGGCGCGCACGTCCTGCTTGAAGCGCGTCCAGGCGGGGCTTATCCGTTGCGCCGCCCGCCATGCAGACGCCTTCCGACCCCGCGCCTTCCGCCTCGCTTCGTCCCTCGCTCGTCTGGCTGATGGCGGTGGCCGGCGCCGTCACCGTCGCGAACCTCTATTACAACCAGCCCCTCTTGGGAGACATTGGCCGGACGCTGGGGGCGGACGGGAGCGCGCTGGGGCTGGTGCCCACGCTGACGCAGGTGGGCTACGCGGTGGGCATGCTGTTCCTGGTGCCGCTGGGTGACAGCCTGGAGCGCCGCAAGGTCATCCTCCTGTTGTGCGGCTGCGTGGGCGTGGCGCTGGTGGTCGCGGGGCTCGCGCCCAGCCTGCATGTGCTGGTGGCGGCGAGCTTCGCCATCGGCGTCACCACGGTGGTGCCGCAGATGCTCATCCCGTTCGCGGCGCAGCTCGCGGCGCCCTCGGAGCGCGGACGCGTGGTGGGCACGGTGATGAGCGGGCTGCTCATCGGCATCCTGCTGTCGCGCACGGCGGCGGGCTTCGTGGGCACGCACCTGGGCTGGCGCACCATGTTCTTCGTGGCCGCGGGGCTGATGGTGGTGACGGGCGTCGTGCTGCGCTTCACGCTGCCCGCGCAGCCGCCGCTGGCCTCCATGCCCTATCCGCGGTTGATGCGGTCGCTCATCCACCTGGCCCGCACGGAGCCCGTGCTGCGGCTGCACGCGCTGCTGGGAGGGCTGACCTTCGGCGCGTTCAGCGCGTTCTGGGCCACGCTGGCGCTCTACCTGCGCTCGCTGCCCGGGCACTACGACGCGCAGGTGGCGGGCCTCTTCGGCGTGGTGGGCGTGGCGGGCGCGGCCATCGCGCCGCTGGTGGGGCGCTACGCGGACCAGCGCGGGGACCGGCGCATCAACGCGCTGGCCATCGCCGTGCTGCTGGCGTCCTTCGTCGTGCTGTGGCTCTGGGGGCACTCACTGTGGGGCATCGCGCTGGGCGTGGTGCTGCTGGACCTGGGGGCGCAGGCGAATCAGATCGCCAACCAGGCGCGGGTGTACTCGCTGCGTCCCGACGCCCGGAGCCGGCTCAACACGCTCTACATGGTGACCTACTTCGTGGGCGGCGCCGCGGGCGCGTGGGCGGGCATGGCGGCGTGGACGCGCGCGGGCTGGCCGGGGGTGTGCGCGGTGGGCGCGGCGATGTCGCTCACGGCGCTGGTGGTGGTGCTCTGGAGCGGCCGCCGTCTGCCGGCGGCCCACGCCTCCACGACCTGAAGCTTCAGAGGTCGCGCTGCATGTTCCGGTGGGGGATGCCCACCTCTTCGTAGAGCTCGCCGTACTGCGCGTAGCCCAGGCGCTCGTAGAAGGGGACGACGGGGGCCCGCGCATGCAGGTGCACGTGGCGGAAGCCGCGCGTGCGCAGCTCCTCTTCCAGCGCGCGCACCAGCTTCGCGCCCAGGCCCTTCTTCTGCAGCGACGGTGACACCGCCATCTGGAAGAGCCGGCCGCCGTGCGCGTCCTCCGGGTGGAAGAGCACGCAGCCCAGCACGTCGCCGTTCGCGTGGGCCACCAGGTGGAGGCTGGCGTCCTCGAAGGGGAACTTCACGTCTTCGCGGACATGGCCCAGGGGCTCGCGCAGCACGCGGAAGCGCAGCTCCAGCTCGCCCGCGTAGAGCGGGTGGCGGGGGTCGATGAAGTCGAAGCGGAGGTCAGTCATGGCGCGAGAGTCTCTCAGAAGCTGCCGGTGAGCTGGAGGTTGAAGGTGCGGCCGTACTGCGGCACGGGGCCGGCGGACACGTCATCGCTCACGACGAAGGCGTAGCGCGAGTCGAGCAGGTTGTTCACGCCCGCGAAGTAGCGCAGCCGGCCGTAGTCACCGGATACGCCGAAGCCCACGAGCAGCGCCTCCCCGCTGTCCGCGCCAGCGACGCTCGGCACCCGGGCGCTCTGGTAGGTGGCCTGCGTGGCGATGCGCATGTCGCCATTGCCCACGGGCAGCAGGAAGCGTCCCGAGGCCAGGTGCGCGGGCGCGGCCTCCACCACGTCCTGCGAGGCGTTGCGCAGATTCACGTACGAATAGCTCAGGTCCACCAGCAGCCAGCGGCCCGGCTGCCAGTGCAGCCCGGCCTCCGCGCCCCACGCGAGCGTCTCGCCGGAGTTGTTCGCGTACACCAGGCACTGGGTGGGCGCGCTCGCGGTGCCGCAAGCGGGCGTGGCCACGGACTCGGTGGTGAGCGTGACGAGCTGGGAGATGCGGTTGTGATAGCCCGCGACCGTCACGCGCAGCTCGTGCGTCAGGTCGTGTGAGTGCTCCACCTCGAAGGTGGTGATGGTCTCCGGGTTCAGCTGCTTCGCGGGGCGCTGGGTGAGGAGGTTGTCCTCGTAGAACAGCTCGTAGACGTTGGGGGCGCGGAACGCGCGGCCGATGACGAGCTTGGTGAGGCCCTGCTCATACGGCCGGCCGATGACCGCGAGCCGGGGCGTGAGCGGCAGCGAGTCCAGGTCGGAGTACTTGTCCACGCGGAAGCCCAGGGACAGGCTCAGGCGCGGGTGCAGGCGCCATTCGTCCAGTGCGTACACGGACACGAGCGAGCGCGTCCGCGAGCCCAGCGACGCGGCCACCGCGGGGCCCACGCTCTTCTGGTCCACGCGCAGCTGGGCCTGGCCCTCCACGCCCACGGTGAGGCGGTTGGCTTCGGACAGGACCGCCAGCAGGCGCGCCTCGCCGGTGAGCCAGTCCGCCGCGCCGGAGTCGGTGTTCGTCGCCGAGCTGTCGCCGCCGTCGTAGTTCCAGTGGCCCTTGTAGCGGCTCAGGTCCAGCGCGCCGCGCAGGGACAGGACGAAGCGCTCGGACAGGGGGCGCTCGTACTTGGCCTCGGCGAAGCCGCGCACGTCCTGCACGCGCGTGCCCTGCGCGCCCACCACGGTGCCATAGGGAGCGGTGGGCACGTCCTTGCTGCGCCCGTGCAGCCGGGCCGCCAGGGACAGGTTGCCCAGGCGAGCGCGCAGTGAACCGGTGCCGGCCTTCTCGCCGTCCAGGCCGGTGACGATGGGGCCCGGGTCGCCCAGGCGGGTGGTGTCCGCGCCGTGGGACTTCATGCCCGCGAGGCTGAAGAGGACGGAGCGCTGGGGGTCCTCCCACGACGTGGTGGCGTGCACGAGCGTGGAGCCCATCGCGCCCACTGCGCCGGTGATCTCCAGCCGCCGGTCCAGGCCCAGCGACTCGCGCGGCACCACGTTGATGACGCCGAAGAACGCGCCCGTGCCGTACAGCGCGCTGCCGGGGCCGCGCACCACCTCGATGCGCTCCACCTCTTCCAGGTCCACGCTGAGGTCATGCGCCGCGTAGCCCTGGCCGGCCCACACGTCGTTCATCGCGTGGCCGTCCCAGAGGATGAGGATGCGCGTGTTGAGGTCGCCCGGCGGCGAGAAGCCGCGCACGCCCAGGTACGTGTACGTCCGGTCGTCGGTGAGGAAGAAGCCGCGCACGCCCGCCAGCGCCTCCGCCAGGGTGCGCCAGCCGAACGCGCGCAATTCCTCCGGCGTGAGCACGGTGGTGGAAGCGGGGGCCTCGTCCACGGACAGCAGACGCTTGGACGCGGCGCGCACCGGGGGCGGCTCGTAGCGCAGGGTGGCGTGGACCTTCACCTCCTGGTCGGGGATGACGGTGACCTTCTGGCGCACGGGGCGCACGTCGCGGCTCTCCACCTCCAGCACGTGCTCGCCCTGCGGGAGGGTGACGACGGTGGGAGTGAAGCCCGCGGGCCGGCCGTCCACGCGCACGGTGGCGCCGTCGTGGTTGGCGGTGACGACGACGCGTCCGCTGGGCGCCGTCTGGGCGGTCAGCGTGACCGCGAGCGGCAGGGTGCCTTCGGCGGGCACGTCGATGACGTACTGGCCGGGCGCGTGACCGGCCGCGCGTACATGCAACACGCGCTGGCCCGGAGACAGGCGCAGCTTCGCGGGGATGCGGCCCAGGAGGGGGCCGGTGGGGCTGTCACGGACCTCCGCGCCCTCGGGGGAGCCGGTGATGTCCACCATGCCGGTGATGAGGGCCAGGTCCAGGTCCACGGGCACTTCCCGGCCCCGCACGAGGGTGACGGTGGCCTCGGTGGGGCGGTAGCCGGACCTCTGGACCAGGACCTTGTGGCGGCCCGGCGACAGCGCGAGCGTCTGCGGCGAGCGCCCCCGGCTGCCCAGGTCCGCGCGGTCCACGAAGACCTCCGCGCCGCGGGGATTGGTGGTGACGCGCACCAGGGCGACCTTCGGGCGCAGCCGCTCCAACGAGCGGGTGACTTCCGAGGCGTCCTCGGCGGGCAGGTCCTCGCCGAGCAGGTCGTTGTAGTAGCGGTACGCCTCGTTGAACTTGCCCAGCGCTTCGAAGCAGCGCGCGATGTTGAAGAGGACGTTGCGGTTGGGGACCAGCCGGTAGCTGGTGAAGTACGAGCGCAGCGCCTCCGTGTAGTTGCCGTGGGAGTACGCGTCGTTGCCCAGCTCGAAGGCGATATCCGCCTCGTCCGCGTTGTTGTCCGCGAGCGCGGGACCGGCGGTGAGGAGCCAGAGGGACAGCAGCCAGGGACCGAGGGGGAACGCACGCATGAGGACGCCTGCATTCTTCCCCCGATACGGTGTCAGGTCCATGACACTGGAGAGCCCGGGAGGGCACCGCACGCCCGGCGTGGGTCAGCGGGCGAGCGCCGCCGCCAGCCGCCGGGCCGCGGCTTCCAGCGTTTCCGGCGAAAGGTGCTCCGCCGGGGCCGCGTCGAAGGCGCCCCGACCCCGGAGGTGGGACGGGGTGTCCGCGAAGCGGGGGACGAGGTGCAGGTGGAAGTGGCGGAGCACGTCGCCAATGGCGAAGGCGTAGACGTGCTCGGCGCCGAGCACCTCGCGCTGGGCGCGCATCACCCGGGCGGCGAACGGCCCCAGCTCCCGCGAGGCCGTTTCGTCCAGGTCATACCAGCCGCGCACGTGCTGATCGCTGGTGAGCACCACCCAACCCGGGACGGGGCTGGGGGACGCCACCCCGTGGAGGACGAGCCCGGGCGCCCTCCCGAGCACGCCACCCGGTGGGTGGACCTCTCCGCGAACGATGGCGCAGCCCAGGCAGGGGTCGTTGACGTCTGACATGGCGAGTCATCCTAGTTTCAAGGCGCTTGGCCGCCCTTGGGTAGAATTTACCCCACCTTGACGGCGTGGGCCCGCGTCGGGGAGTGTCCGATTTCCGCCCTTTTGGGAGCAGCTGGGGCGTGAAAATTCCGTCATAAATTCAAGGTGGGGACGATGAAGAAGCATGTGCTGATGGCCGTGTTGCCGCTGCTGGCTTGGGGGTGCGGTGACGCGACTGACGCGGACAACGATGGTGTCGCTGACGGCATCCGTGATCCGAACAACGTGTCGGTGGTGGTTCCTTCCACGCCGAAGGGCACGGTGTCGGGCCAGGTGCTGAGCACGACGCTGCAGCCGCTCGCGGACGTCGCGGTCGCGATGACGATTGGCAGCCAGCCGACGGGCAAGTCGGCGACGACGGACGCCAGCGGCAACTTCGTGATGACGGACGTGCCGGCGGGCGCGCAGGTGCTGCTGACGTTCAGCAAGGGCGGCTACTCGACGCTGCGCGCGACCTCCACGGTGCCGTCGGCCGCGGGCACGGTGCCCATCAACAACGGCAACGCGAGCTTCGGTCCGGTGACGCTGGCGCAGCTGAACAGCTCGCTGGCCGTCACCGTGGTGACGCCGCAGGGCCGTCCGGCGGTGGGCGCGAAGGGCGTGCTCGAGGTGGACAAGGCGGGCTCGGTCATCCTGAGCAACTACGACTCCGTCTCCTCCGTGATCAGCAAGGTCTACGTGGAGGCCACGGCGGACGCCAACGGCGTCCTGAACTTCACCGGCATCCCCTCCGGCGTGGAGCTGGCGCGGCTGACCGGCACCTACAGCCTCTGGATCGCGCCGATGGACACCAACGGCGACGGGGTCGTGGACACGGGCGGTTACACGAAGAGCTACTCGGGTGACACCATCGTGGGGTCGCAGGCCACGACGCTCGCGCAGCTGTCCTTCTCGAAGCCGACGGGCGCGGGTGCGCTGAACATCGAGGGTGGCAACGTGTCCAGCCTGAAGGGCGCCGCGGAGGTGGATCCGCTCCGCAACATGGTGCGTCCTGGCGAGCCCATCTACGTGTACTTCAACCAGCCGGTGCAGCCGGGCTCGGTGTTCGTGCGCCTGACGGACGAGTACGCCAAGGAGTCGCTGCCGGTGACGGCCGCGGTGAATGTCGGCGGTTACTCGGCGACCATCACCCCGGGCAACGGCATCGTGCAGGAGGGCAAGGAGTACAACATCTTCGTCCGCGCGGTGGCCGCGGAGGGTGGCAGCAACTACAGCCGCACGGGCTTCTTCTTCGGCGGCGACCAGGCCGCGCCGAGGGCGGTGACCATCGCGGAGCTCCGGTACCAGGAGCTGTCGGCTCCGCCCGCGGTCACCGCGACGCAGCTCAACCAGTTTGAAGACGTGTTCGTGAACTTCAGCGCGCCTATCGCGAAGCAGGTCGGCCAGTCCGTCCAGGTCTTCTTCAACGCGGACATCGACAACAACGGCACCGTGGGCGGCAACTCCTTCGGTGAGGTCGGCAACTACAGCGGCCAGGGCTTCCCCCTGGAGATTGCTGAGCCGACGAAGCCCGTCCGGACGCGCACGCCGGCCGAGTTGCCTGTGTTCGGCATCCAGGCGTCCGGGTACAGCACCCGCTATTTCTTCAATTACACGGGTTCTGTTGCCCTCAACCCGAGCCAGGTTCGTCTCGTCGTTTCGTTCAGCAGCCTGGCGCCCGTCCTGGGCACCAACGACGTCTACGAGTCCATCTGGGGCCAGCCGATCAACACGGACCTGGAAGCGACGGGCATTGGCCAGCACGCCGCGCCGACCCCTGCTCCTTGATCCTACCTGCGTCAGCCTGACGTAGGTGGTTGAAGCCACCTGGATGCCCCCGTGAAGCCCAGGCTTCGCGGGGGCATCTTCGTTTCAAGGTGTCCTCGGGGAGGGATCCTCCCGTCTTGAATGGAGACCTGTCTCACCGTCGATGGACGCGCAACATCCCGTAGATGCATACGGCGCGAGTCCGCTTCCGGATGGACGCCTTCTTGCTCAGCCGTGGCCTCATGAAAAATCTCAAATCCATTCTGTTTGCGATGCTGCTCATGCCTGCGGCATGCATCCAGATTCCCGACATCGCGGCGCCACCCGACGAGCCTGACTGCAGTGACGCGGGCGAGGAGCCGATTGGCGTCCAATGGGTGTCACCCAAGGAAGGAGCACAGGTCGGAAGCATCGCGAGGCTCCGGGTTCAACTGACGGGCGCCACACCTGAGAACGTGGACCTGCTAGTGGATGGCACAGCGGTCGCGACCCTGAAGGACCCCTTCGTCCTGGATTGGGAGACCCAATCCGTCTCGGAGGGCCCGCATGCGTTCGTCGTTCGGGCGCGTCGATGTGGGCAGGAATCCATGAGTCCCCAGCGCCAGGTGGTGGTGGACCGGACGAAGCCATCGCTGATCGCGCAGACCCCCCAGGACGGTGCACAGTGGGTGTCCGTGCACCAGACGGTTCGAGCGGAGCTGTCCGAGCCCGTGGTGGCGGACAGCGTGAACGACAGCACGGTCCGACTTCTGGCGGGACAGCGAGAGGTCTCTGCGGAGGTTTCCCTGTCGCAGGATGGCCGCGTCCTGACACTTCAACCGCTTGAGCCACTGCCCGTGAGCGAAGTGATGCGTGTGGTGTTCGATCCGAGCGTGACGGATGCCGCGGGCAACCCCGTGGCGATGTCTTCCCAGGGGTGGTCCTGGCGGGTTCCTGCCTTCCTTCCCCTGGGGGACTCCCAGACTCCTCGAACCCGCGTGGACTCTTTCTCGTTCCAGGTGGAGCGCGGGGGGACTCCGCTGGTGGCGAGGTTGGGAACGGGAACGTCCGGCGTCCAGGTCGAACGATGGAATGGTGTGGCCTGGCAAGTGCTAGGAGCCCCGCTCCAAGGCAGCGCCGGAGACCCCCAGGCAACGGAGTGTGTTCTGCACCTCGACTCGTCGGACACCCCGCACGTGGCATGGGTCCAACCCAAGCTCGATGGAAGCGTGGAGGTCCATGTCCGACGGTGGTCCGGGAGCGCCTGGACTGCCTTGGGGGCGCCCGTCATTCCTGTGTTGTCGCAAGCCAGTGTGACCGACTTGCGAATAAAGGTGGAAAGCTTTGGGGGTGTCCCTGTCATTGCTTTCAAGGAAAGGAATGCGTCGGAACTCCGAGTCAGTGTCTTCCGCCTGCAGGCGGGAGAGTGGAGATCACGGGTCGTGTCAGGCTCCCAGGGCGTCCCAAACCTCACTTCTCTACACCTGGAACTGAATCAATGGAACGAGCAGATCCTGGGCTGGAGCAATACAGAGTATGGATTCCCCGGGTGGGCGATTTCCGTTAGTCGTTCGTCAGGCGGGAGTGATGTCGGGTATGGGTCTCCATCCAGACAAGCCGCGTCGCCCATGTTTGCGATGACGGTGGGCAGGGATGACAGGTTCGTCGTCGCCAGCCCAGTCCAGTCCAGTGGCAGTCAGTCTGTCCTGGTGCAGGAACGATTGGAGGGGGGAGGAGGGTGGGAGCGCGTGGGAGACACCTACGACCGCGTCCCTGGCAGGACAGATGCTTCCGCCACCACCCTCAAGTTCGATGCGCAGGGCCGGTTGATCATGCTGCTCGAAGAACCTGAGTCCGAAGCCTCGTCCTCCGTGCGAGGTCTGTTCGTCCAGCGGTGGAACACGGATCACTGGGAGCCGATCGGAGGCGCGCTGAGCGCCAATGCCGGTGCCACGCCGGTGAACCAATCCCAGCTCGGCATGGACAAGGACGGGCGCATCTTCCTCGCCTGGACCGAAGTCGACGAGCAGGACGCCACCCAGCCCAGGCTCCACGTCTTCCGCCCCAACGATTGAGTCCGGTGCACCGGGGGCTCCTGGCGGAGCCCCCACCCCCAGTCCCTCCGCCCACCTACACTGTCGTCTACTGTCCCCCTGTCGCGCAGCGGACAGCGGACCTACCCTGGGATCCGTCCAGGGAAATCTTGCGAGAACGGGCGCTTTTCGGTGGACGTGTTTAGATTCACCCCGCCCCTCCCCTGCATGCGAGGCCTCTGCTCCATGAAGAACGCGGTCCTGACATCTCCAGAGGGTGAGCCAACCGCGAGCGGTGGGCCCGCTCCCGTGAACTCCGCCAAGCAGCGCGTCCTCGTCGTCGACGACTTCGACGACGCCCGCGAGATGTACGCCGAATACCTGGAATTCTGCGGGTTTGAGGTGGACACCGCGAAGAACGGCCTGGAGGCCGTGGAGAAGGCCCAGGAGGGGGAGCCGGACATCATCCTCATGGACCTGTCCCTCCCCGTCATGGATGGCTGGGAGGCGACGCGGCGCATCAAGCAGGACACCCGCACCCGCGACATCCCCGTGATGGCCCTCACCGGCCACGTGCTCGCCGGCAACGCCGAGCACGCCCTGTCCGTGGGCGCTGACGAGTTCGTCGCCAAGCCCTGCCTGCCCCAGGACTTGGAGAACAAGATCCGCAACATGCTCAAACCCAGCAAGGCGAAGCCCCGCTCGGGTCAGGAGTAACCCCAGGCTCCGCCCCGCAGTGTCCATGGGTGGACACTCGGGTGCGGCACCCTGCGCCGGGACGGGCTCTCCCGCAGGCCCCCCGGTTGACCCCTGGACGCGGGAAACGTAGGCAACCCTGGTGGGCTCTCCCGCCTCGTCCTCTTCACCCGACGCGTGGACTCCTCCCGAGGAGTTCGACGAATACCGCATCGTGCGGCCGCTCGGACGGGGACGCACGGGCCGGGTGTACCTGGCGCACGACACGCTCCTGGAGCGCCCCGTCGCGGTGAAGTTCATCCCGTCGCTGGGCTCCAACGCGCTGGCGCGCTTCCTGGTGGAGGCCCGCGCCGCCGCCCGCATCCAGCACCCCAACGTCGTCACCCTGTACCGGGTGGGACAGCTGGAGGATCAGCCCTACCTCATCTCGGAGTTCATCCGGGGCGTCAGCCTGGACCGGCTGGCCCGGCCCGTGCCCTGGGAGCGCGCGCTGGGCATCGGGCGGGACCTGGCCCGCGGCCTGGGCGCCGCGCACCGCCGGGGCGTGCTCCACCGCGACATCAAGCCCGGCAACGCCGTCCTCACGGAGAGCGGCGAGGTGAAGCTGCTCGACTTCGGCCTGGCCAAGCTGCTCGACCGCGCCGAAGCCAGTGAGCCCACCCCTCCGCGCGCGCCCCTGCCGCCGCCGGAGCTGCCCGCGGACTGGGATCCGGAGTCCAGCCCCGCCCTGGGCGCCCGCTCGCTGGACGGAGTCTTCCTGCCGTCCCTGCCGCGTGGCGCGCTGGTGGGCACGCCCTACTACATGTCCCCGGAGGCCTGGGCCGGCGAGGAGCTCACCGCGCGCAGTGACGTGTACTCGCTGGGCGTCGTGCTCTACGAGCTGTGCGCGGGCAAAGGCCCCTTCCGCGACGTGCCCTGGCGCGAGCTGTCCGAGGCCGTGCGCACCCGCGACGTGCGCCCCCTTCAGGAGGTGGCCCAGTCGGTGGACCCCGGCTTCGCCGCCGCCATCGACAAGTGCCTGAAGCGAGACCCCGCCCAGCGCCACGCGTCCGCCGCGCAGCTGCTCGACGCGCTGGAGGCGCTGACGCGCGAGGAGCTTCCGGCCGTCATTCCGGAGGGCAATCCCTACCGTGGCCTCCGGGCCTTCGAAGCCGAGCACCGCGGCCTCTTCTTCGGCCGCCGCCGCGAGCAGCGCGCCGTGCTGGAGCGGCTGAAGGCGGAGGCCTTCCTGCTGATGACGGGCGACTCCGGCGTGGGCAAGTCGTCCCTGTGCCTCGCGGGCATCCTCCCCGCCGTGGCGGACGGCGCGCTGGAGGACGGCCGGCGCTGGCGCACCGCGCGGCTCGTGCCCGGGCGCAGGCCCGTGTCCGCGCTGGCCGTGGCGCTCGCGCCGGTGCTGGAGGTGGAAGAGGAGCCGCTCGCGGAGACGCTGCGCCAGGACCCCGCGTCGCTCGGCCGCAGGCTGCGCGCGAAGCTGGGCACGCAGGGCGGGCTGCTCGTCTACATGGACCAGCTGGAGGAGCTGGTGACGCTGTCCCCGCCGGAGGAGGCCGCGCTCGCGGGCGCCGCGCTGGGGTCGCTCACGGAGGCGGCCGGCGGACTGCGGCTGCTCGCCACCGGCCGCAGCGACTTCCTCACCCGCCTCACCGCCGTGCCCGGCCTGGGCCCGGAGGTGCCGCACGCGCTGTACCTCCTGCGCGCGCTCACGCCGGAGGAGACGCGTGAGGCCATCGTCGGTCCCGCGCGCGTGAAGGGCGTGAGCTTCGAATCCGAGACCGTGGTGGACGCGCTCGTCGCCTCCACGGCGGCCTCCGACGGAGGCCTGCCGCTGCTCCAGTTCGCGCTGGCGGAGCTGTGGGACGCTCGCGACGAGTCCCGCGGCGTGATGACCCAGGCGGCGCTGGACTCGCTGGGCGGTGTGTCCGGCGCGCTCGCCCGGCATGCCGACGCCGCGGTGGCCCGCCTGCTGCCCGACCAGCGCTCGGCGGCGCGTGGGGTGATGCTGCGCCTGGTGACGGCGGACGGCACCCGCGCGCGCAAGACGGACCGTGAGCTGGTGGGCGATGACCCCCGCTACCGCGCGGCGCTGGAGGCCCTGGTGCGCGCGCGCCTGCTCGTGGCGCGTGAAGGCGAGGGCGGCACCGCGTACGAGCTGGCCCATGAAGCACTCCTCACCGGGTGGGCCACGCTGGCGCGCTGGCTGGTGGAGGCGGGCGAGCGCCGCGAGGTGCAGGCCCGCCTGGAGGCCGCCGCCGCGCAGTGGGAGCGCCTGGGCCATGCGCGCGAGTCGCTGTGGGGCCCGCGCCAGCTGGCGGAGACGGAGCTCCTGGAGTCGTCCGAGCTCACCCAGCGCGAGCAGTCCTTCCTCAGCACCTCGCGTCGCACCGGCGTGCGCAGCCGGCGCCTGAAGGTGGGCCTGGCGCTGGGCTTCCTCGTGTCGCTGGGGCTCGTGTACGCGGGCCTCCAGTGGCGCGAGCGCCGCATCCTCGACGTGCGCGTGCATGGCGAGCTGGCCTCGGCCGGGTCGGAGCTGGAGGCCGTGCGCCGCGAACGCGACGCGCTCCAGGCCGAGCGCGCGGAGGCCTTCCAGCTCTACGACACCGGCCACAAGGCGGACGGGGACCGGAGCTGGGCGAAGGTGGCGGGGCACGCCGGACAGCTGTCCCACCACTTCGACGCCGTGGCGGACCGGCTGGAGCGCGCGCTGGCGCTGGCCCCCACTCGCACCGATGTGCGCGACGCGCTGGCGGACTTCCTCTACGAGCGCGCCCTGTGGGCCGAAAGCGAGCGCGAGCCCGTGCTGCCAGCGCTGCTCCAGCGCCTGCGCCTCTACGACCCCGACGGCGTGCGCTGGAGCCGCTGGAACACGCCCGCGCACCTGTCCCTCCAGGTGGACGCGCCCGGTGCCTCCGCGGAGCTGCGCCCCGTGTCGCGCGAGGCCACGGGGCCAGAGGTCGCCGGCGAGCCCCTGCCTTCCCCGGGCGCGCTCCCCTGGACCGGCCTCACCGTGGCTCCGGGGACCTACCAGCTCACCGTGCGCGCCCCGGGCCACGAGGCGTCGGTGCAGCCGCTGCTCCTGACGCGCGGGGAGTCGCGGAGCGTCGTCCTGCCGCTCGTCCGCGCGGGTTCGCTCCCGCCAGGGTTCGTGTACGTGCCCCCGGGTGACGTGCGCTTCGGCAGCGCCGCCGAGTCCAGCGTGCGCGACTTCTTCAACGCCACCCCGCTGCACACCGTGCCCGTGCAGGGCTTCCTCATCGCCCGCCACGAGACGACGTACGCGGACTGGCTCCAATACCTGGCGGCCCTGCCCGCGGAGGGGCGCGCCTCGCGCCTGCCCCGCGTGGGCACGGGCGGCTACGCCGGAGGCCTGGCGCTGGAGCCGGACGGCAATGGCTGGCGCCTGCGCTTCCAACCCGGCGGCGTGCGGTACACGGCGCGGACGGGCGAGCCCATCCGGTACGCCCGGCGCTCGCAGCGCACGGAGCAGGACTGGCGCCAGTTCCCCGTCAGCGGCATCAACTTCGCGGACGCGGAGGCCTACGTGACGTGGCTGTCCACGTCTGGCCGGGTGCCGGGGGCCCGGCTGTGCTCGGAGCTGGAGTGGGAGCGCGCCGCGCGCGGTGTGGACGGCCGCGAGTACCCCCACGGCAACCGCCTGGGCCCGGACGAGGCCAACGTGGACGTCACCTACGGCAAGGACCCGGGCGGCTTCGGCCCGGACGTCGTGGGCAGCCACCCCGCGTCCCGCAGCCCCTTCGGCGCGGACGACATGGCCGGCAACGTCTGGGAGTGGACGCGCTCGTGGCTGGAGCCCGGCCGCCCGGTGGCCCGGGGCGGCAGCTTCACCTTCAACGTGACGAGCGCGCGGTCCTCCAACCGGGAGCTGCCGGAGGCCTCACTGCGCGACGTCACGGTGGGCCTGCGCGTCTGCGCGGACGCGCCCGTGTCCGGCGGCTGAGCACCACCGGACACTGGAACCCCCCGGGAACCGCTGGCATCACCCTGGGGTCTCCTCCAATTGGAAGCCACTGGACGCTGCAAGTGCCCGGACGGGCCTCGTGTGGTTGCCGCTCCCGCCCACCGGACTGACCTTGTGCCCTGTAACGCGGTGCGGGTCGGGGTCGGGGCAGGGAAGGGGCATCCAGATGAGGACGTTGCAGCGAGTGGTCGCGGCGTGTTTCGCCGTCGTGGCGGTGGGCTGTGGCACGGAATCGTCGGAGCCCGAGGCTCCCTCCCTGCGCACGCAGGTGGCGGAGGTCGCATCTCCCAATGGGCGCAACCTCAATGGACGCAACCTCAATGGACGCAACCTGAACAACAGCGAGCTGGGCGGCATGCTGGTGTCCGTGGCGTACGCGGGCGCCACCTCCGCCTCCGGCAAGACGCTGACCAATGTGCGGCTGCAGGGCACCGCCTTCGTCGGCCTGGACGGCCCCAACCCCGTGACGGGCACGGGCTTCACCGGTGCACGCTTCGTCGGCAAGCTGGGGGACGGCTCCACCCTGCCCGTGCGCGTGGACGGCATCACCCAGGGCAGCGGCGGCGACAGCGACCTGTGGTCCTACCAGGTCTCCTACCAGGGCTCGGACGGCAACTGGCGCGCCGTGTGCCAGGACGCGAACGGTGGGGCGCTCCCCGCCATCGCCGTGGCCGGCCGCTGGAACTACCTCCAGGGCGTGGCGGGTGGCGGCGAGAAGATTGAGGACGCCACCGCCTTCACCTTCGCCTGCGAGGGCGCCGCCATCGCGAAGTGCATGCACTTCGGTTACAAGCCCTGGGTCACCGTCAACGGTCAGAGCCTCGCGGGCCACCACCAGGCCTGCACCCGCATGGTGCGCGCGGACTTCTGCGGCGACGGCGCGTCGCACACCACCGATGGCCAGTGGGTCAACCTCTACGACGGCGTGGGCATCCAGGCCGACTCCGAGTCCTGGAGCCTGGAGGCCGAGTGGAACGAGGCCGGCGCGCGCTGCTTCACCTCGGAGACCCGCGCCCACGAGCCCGTGACGTGCTCGGGCTTCAACCCCATCCCCGACTGCGGCAGCACCAGCCACTTCCAGTCCGGCACCCGCCTCATCAGCGAGGCGCCCTCCGGGGTCAGCGGGTTGTAGCCTCACCGGCTACAGCAATCCCAGACTTGTAACTGAATAGGTTACAAAATCTGGAAGTCGATAAAGGTCAGTGTTTCATGTTATGAGAACGCTCCATTCGCCTCCGTGTCGCAAGGACCGGAGGGGCATGGGGCGTTTTCCGCATTCACGGAGGGGGACGGGACCGGTGTGTCCGGGGTTCCGCGCACGGTGAGGGGGAGGGTGCCCCATCGCGAGCCTGTCGTCGCGGTATCCCCGTCGTGAGTGGAGCACACCCCATGAAGCCTGAGCTGTCCCTGCTGTGGAAGCATTCCCGGAAGCGTCTGCCGTTCGCGCTCCTGGCCTCGTCGCTGGCGGTGGGCTGTGGTCAGCCCGCCCCGGAGACTCCCGCGCCTTCCGCGCCCCAGGCGGACTCCTCCGCCCAGGCCGTGGACCCGTCCGGCAACCTGGAGGTGGCGCTCGGTACGACCCTGCAGGCCCTGGAGGGGGACGAGGCGCGTCCGGTGGTGGAGTCCCTGTTCGCGATTCCCCAGGGCGCGGCCAGCAAGAGCACGGCCACGGTGTTCCAGCTGAAGCTGGACTCGAGGCGCACGGAGAACGAGGCGTTCCGCGGTGGGACGCTGACGATGGCGGACGGCGCGCAGCAGCTGACGTTCCGCGACAACGGCCAGGGTGGCGACGCGGTGGCGGGCGACCTGCTCTTCACGGCCTCCGGCACGTTCGACTTCGTGGCGCTCCAGGCGGAGCAGCAGCGCATTGCCCAGGCGCAATCCCAGTCGCCCACGCAGCTGACCACGGCCGTGTTCGAGAACCGCCAGCTGGTGCGCACCGTGCCGGTGACGGCGCTGAGCACGCAGTTCCCGGTGGGCCAGCCCGTGCCCATCCAGCCCATTGGCCTGGCGTCGCTGGTGGACCCGGCGCGCTCGCTCATCATCCGCGCGCCCGCTGTCGTGAACGACACGACGCGCACGTATGACCCGTGCACCGGCGTGGGCAACCCGACCGGCAAGTGGACGTTCAACTACCTGATGACGGAGATGGCCAACCAGCCCTTCACGGGCGTGGCCCCCTCCACCTTCGTGCGCGAGTGGCTGCGGCAGTGGGAGCAGCCGCGCACCATCAACGGCTTCGTGAATCCGCCGCGCACGTCCATCGCGGGGAACCTCATCGGCCCCTGGCCGAAGCTGGCCTCCGGTGAGCTGAACCTGGCGAGATCGCCGTTCAAGCTCATCGCCATCGTGAACCGGCTGGACCTGGCCGGCAGCAACCCGGCCTACGGCGCTGGCAGCGCGGGCGAGGGGCGCTTCATCTTCGCGGCCACCACGGGCACGGGGAGCAGCTGCTACACGGTGCCCTTCCTGGTCATCCTGGAGTACGGGGTGGACAAGAACGGCTGCGCGGCCATCAAGACCTACGCGCAGCAGTGGCAGGCCCTGTCCGGGCTGCCGCTGGGCAGCGCGTCGTACAACGCGGCGCTGGAGGCCCTGACGGAGCAGTTCGCCAAGCGCGACCTGTCCCCGCGCAAGCCCAACCGCAGCTCCATCAACCAGGTGCGCACCAACGACGACTGGCTGGCCAGCCCCTGGGAGCTGCGTGAGTTCCGTCTCTGGAACGGCTCCATCAACCCGAACTCCTACTCCACCACGCCGCCGCCGGTGCTGGGGCTGCTCAACAGCCACACCGTGGCCCAGACGCCGGACCGCACCCGGCAGACGACGCTGTTCCCGGCCTACGTGAACGCCAACACTGGGCCCATCCTCGCGGGCACGTACTCCGTCCCGCTGCCGTGGGCCGGCGGCACCTTCCGCTCGGGCCGCGCCGTCGTGACGAACCCCGTGGCCACCCCGCCGTTCTGGAGCCAGCCGGCGTCCGTCATCCCCAACCGTCAGGCGCGGCACGTCTTCTCACTCAATACCTGCGACGGCTGCCACGGTGACGAGCTGGGCACGAACTTCACCCACGTGAGCTGGACCGGAGCGCTGTCGCCGTTCCTCAGCGGCGCGCTCACCGTGCCGGACCGCGCGGACGGCACGCCCGTGCGCACCTTCAACGAGGTGCTGGCGCGCCAGACGTTCCTGGACCAGATGGCCAACCAGAGCTGCCTCACCACGGCGTTCGTGACCGCCGCGCCGAGCGTCCACTGAGCCTCGCCCGGATGTGAAAAAGCGGCCTCCGTCCCTTCGCTTGGGACGGAGGCCGTCGTCTGTCCAGGCGCCGTTCGCATGCCTCCCCGCCTGTCAGGGGGACGGGCCGGGCGTGTTCTCCAGGTTCACGGCCGGTGGTGGCACGACTTCCCCGGCCGGGGAGGCGGCACCACGTTTACCCGGCCCCGGGGACGCCCCCGGGTGGAACTCCAGGGCCAATGGCCCCTGGGGGCCGGGGAGGCAGGCCGTGGAACGCACCGAAGAGACAGCGGGTCTTCGAGCCCGGTGCACGGGTTCACGGTGGGGAGCCGTGCTGGCCGGCGTCTGGCTGGCTGGCGCCTGCGGACAGCGCTCCGAGGAGGCCGCCGCGCCCACCGCGCCCACGGTGGTGTCGCTGGGGCCGGAGAACGTGGTGCGTGTGGAGCCCCTGAAGCTGGAGAACGGGCCCGTCATCTCCGGGACGCTCCAGGCGCGGCGGCTGGCCAGCGTCCGCGCGGAGGTGGGGGGCAGCATCCTGGACGTGATGGCGGACCAGGGCCAGACGGTGAAGGAGGGGCAGCTGCTGGCTCGCGTGGAGGAACACACGCTGCGCGAGCAGGTGCTGGCGGCCAGCTCCAGCCTGCGTGTGGCGCGCAATGCCTTGCAGGTGGCGAAGGCGGATGAGCAGCGCAATCAAACCCTGGTCAAGCAGGGCGTCATCACCCGCCGCGACTTCGAACGCGCGCAGCTCACGCGGACGCAGGCGGAGGGACAGCTGGCGGAGGCGCAGGCGCGGCTGAAGCTGGCGCAGGACCAGCTGGCGCGCACGAAGGTGGCCGCGCCCTTCACGGGCGTGGTGAGCGAGCGGCAGGTGAACGCGGGCGACATCGTCCAGCCGGGCGCGCCCCTCTTCGTCGTGGTGGACCCCGCGACGCTGCGGCTGGAGGCCTCCGTGCCCGCGGCGCAGCTGGGCCAGGTGAAGGTGGGCACGCCCGTGGACTTCCGCGTGAACGGCTACGAGGGCCGCGCCTTCAAGGGTGAGGTGGAGCGCATCAACCCGGCGGTGGATCCCGCCACGGGCCAGGTGCGCATCTACGTGGGCATCCCCAACAACGAGCAGACGCTCCTGTCCGGCCTGTTCGCGCTGGGGCGCGTGGCGTCCCAGTCGAAGGAGGCGCTGGCCGTGCCGGTGGACGCGCTGGACACGCGCCAGGAGCCGCCCACCGTGCAGCGCATCTCCGACGGCAAGGTGGAGCAGGTGGCGGTGATGACTGGCCTGCGGGATGACGTGGCGCAGACCGTGGAGGTGCGCTCGGGGTTGAAGGCCGGGGACGTGGTGCTGCTGGGCTCCGCGCGCGATTTGACCAACGGCACGCCCGTGAAGCTCACCGCCGGGCCGGAAGGGCCGAAGAAGCAGCGGCCGGCGTCTCCTCCGGAAGCCCAGCAGGGCGTGGGCGGCGCGGGCAGCGCGTCCGGCGGCAGTGGCCCGGGACAGGCTCCGGTGAAGGCTCCGGCGGCGGCTGGGGTTCCCACGCCTCCGGCCCAGGCACCCGCGAAGTAGCGCCAGGCGTCTCCACTTCTTGAAGAAGCACCGCAGGAGTCGTCCGTGTTCATCTCCGACTTCGCCATCAAGCGCCCCATCATCACCATCACGGCGATGGTGGCGCTCGTCGTGTTCGGCATCGTGGCGCTCATCAACCTGGAGACGGACGAATTCCCGGACGTTCAGCAGCCGGTCATCAACGTCACCATCGCGTACCCAGGGGCCTCACCGGACACGGTAGAGCGCGAAATCGTGGAGCCCATCGAGGACGCCATCTTCGCCATCTCCGGCGTGGACGGGAAGAAGACGACGTCCAGCTCCACGGACAGCCTGGCGAACTTCACGGTCTTCTTCGACTTCGAGAAGGACATCCAGGAGGCGTCCCAGGACATCCGCGACGCCATCTCCAGCAAGCGCGCGGACCTGCCGCAGGAAATGGAGGAGCCCATCCTCACGCGCTTCGACCCGGCGGACCAACCCATCGTGTCGCTGGTGCTGACTTCGGACGCGCTGGACGTGCCCGCGCTGTCGCTCATCGCGGACCCCATGGTGGTGGGCGACTTGCGCTCGGTACCGGGCGTGGCGCAGGCCACGGTGGTGGGCGGCGTGGACCGGGAGATGACGGTGCAGGTGCGGCCCGCGGCGCTCCAGGCGGCGGGCCTGTCGGTGGCGCAGGTGGTGGCGGCGCTCCAAGCGCAGAACCTGGCGGCGCCGGTGGGCCGGCTCAACACCGAATTGCAGGAGCGCACCATCCGGCTCAAGGGCCGGCTGGAGACGCCGGAGGACTTCGCGCAGGTGCCCATCGCGGAGCGCAACGGACGCACGCTGCGGCTGGGGGAAGTGGCGGATGTGTTCGCCGGCACCGAGGAGCCGCGCACCCTGTCGCTCTACAACGGCGCGCAGGCGGTGGGCATCGAGGTCATCAAGTCCAAGGGCCACAGCACCACGGAGGTCGCGGACGGCGTGCGCGAGCGCGTGAAGACGCTCCAGCAGCGGCTGCCCGCCAACGCGAAGCTGGAAATCGTCCGCGATGCGGGCACGCGCGTGGAGAACTCCGTCATCAACGTGCAGCAGGCGCTGATTGAAGGCGCGCTGCTCACGGTGCTGGTGGTGTTCCTGTTCCTCAACTCATGGCGCTCCACGGTGATTACGGGCCTGGCGCTGCCCGTGTCCGTGCTGGCGTCGTTCGTGAGCGTGTGGGCGTTTGGCTTCACGCTCAACACGATGTCGCTCTTGGGCCTGACGCTGGCCATCGGCATCCTCATCGACGACGCCATCGTGGTGCGCGAGAACATCGTGCGGCACGTGGAGATGGGGAAGGACCACTACACGGCGTCGCGCGAGGGCACGAACGAGATTGGCCTCGCGGTGGCGGCGACGACGTTCTCCATCGTGGCGGTGTTCGTCCCGGTGGCGTTCATGTACGGCGTGGCGGGGCAGTGGTTCAAACCGTTCGCGCTCACCATCGCGTGCTCGGTGCTGGTGTCGCTGTTCGTGAGCTTCTCGCTGGACCCCATGCTCAGCGCGTACTGGCCCGACCCGCAGGTGGAGAAGGGCGAGCGGCGCAACTTCATCTCGCGAGGGCTGGAGCGCTTCAACCACTGGTTCGACCGGCAGGCGGACCGCTACAAGGGCGTCATCGCGTGGGCGCTGGACCACCGGCTCGCGATGGTGCTGCTGGCGGTGGGCTCGCTGGTGGGCGCGGTGGCGCTGCAGGGCGTCTTCGGCGGCGCGGGCTTCGTGCCGGTGAGCGACCGCGCGGAGATTGAGATGCTGGTGGAGACGCCTGCGGGCTCCAGCCTGGATTACACGCGGCGCAAGGTGGAGGAGGTGTCCCGCCTCACGCGCCAGCACCCGGAGGTCGCGTACACGTACACGACCATTGGTGTGCCGCTGCCGCTGCGCTCACCGGGCGTGGACCAGGCGCTGGTGTACGTGCGGCTCAAGCCGAAGACGGAGCGCAAGGCGAGCCAGGAGGTGCTGGGCAAGACGCTGCGTCAGGAGTTGCTCGCGGTGGGCGGCGCCAACGTGTCGGTGTTCACCAGCGGCTTTGGCGGGGCCATCAAGTCCATCCAGCTGGAGCTGCGCGGGCCGGAGTCCAAGGGGCTCAACCAGCTGGCGCAGCAGGTGATGAAGGAGGTCAAGCAGGTGCCGGGCGCGGTGGACGTGGGGCTGTCCACGCGCGGCGAGAAGCCGGAGCTGGAGGTGGAGCTGAACCGCGGTGTCGCGGGCCAGCTCAACGTGACGGTGGGGCAGGTGGCGCAGTCACTGCGGCCGGCCTTCGCGGGCCTGGACTCCGGCGACTGGGTGGACCCCATTGGCGAGACGCGCGACGTGATGGTGCGCCTGGCGCCCCAGTTCCGGGAGAACCCGTCCCAGCTGTCGCAGCTGCCGCTGGTGGTGGGCACCAGCGCCACGGGCGCGCCGGTGGTGGTGCCGCTGGGACAGGTGGCGTCGGTGAAGCAGACGGTGGGCCCGGCGCAGATCGATCACTTGAACCGCGAGAAGGTCATCAACGTGCAGGCGAACGTAGCGGGGCGGTCGCTGTCGGAGGTGATGAACGGCATCCAGACGCGGCTCGAGGCGGTGAAGGTGCCTCCGGGCTACGAGGTGTCCACGGGCGGCGAGTCCGCGGATCAACAGGAGGTGTTCGGCCGGGTGTTCCTGGCGCTGGGTGTGGCGGTGATGTTGATGTACCTCATCCTCGTCATCCAGTTCGGCTCGTTCATCGATCCACTGGCCATCCTGGTGTCGCTGCCGCTGTCGTTGATTGGCGTGGTGCTGGCGCTGGTGGTGACAGGGGACACGCTGAACATCATGAGCCTCATCGGCGTCATCCTGCTGATGGGCATCGTCGCGAAGAACGCCATCCTGCTCATCGACTTCGCCAAGTGGCAGCACGAGAAGGGCATGCCCTTGCGCGAGGCGCTCATCGAAGCGGGACGCATCCGCTTGCGGCCCATCATCATGACGACCTTCGCGCTCATCGCGGGCATGGTGCCGGTGGCGCTGGGGCACGGCGAGGGCGGCGACTTCCGGGCGCCGCTGGGCCGCGCGGTGATTGGCGGCGTCATCACGTCCACGCTGCTCACGCTGCTGGTGATTCCGACGGTGTATGAAATCCTGACGGATGGCCGCGCGTGGATGACGGGGAAGCTGCGCCGGGTGTTCAAGGCGCGCGGCCAGGCCCACGGGCCGGCGCACGGCGGCGGTGAGCCCCGGCCCCAGCCTCAGGCCCGGCAGGACTGACGCGGAGAAGATGATCGCGTCACCCTCAAGGAACGGTTGGCGCATCGCGCGGAGGGCCATAGGGTCGGGAGTGTGGAGCTCCTGTCCCCGCTGCCCGATTCGCACCGCTCGCTCGTCACCGAAGCCCTGGACGCACTGGGTGTCACCCGCTGGGTCCTGAGCATCCATGACCCCAACTTCCCGGGCCTCCCCGGAGAGGACCTGGGGCGCGGCTCTCCGTACTCCGAGGGCGCCGCGCGCTTCCTCGCCTTCGCCCGGGACCTGGGCTTCACCGGCATCCAGCTGGGGCCGCAGGGGCAGACCACCGCGTACAACCCGTCGCCGTATGACGGCACGTTGTTCTCGCGCAACACGCTGAACGTGGCGCTCGCGCCGCTCACGGATCCGCACGGCCCGTGGGGCGTGCTGCTGTCGCCTGACACCCTGGCGCGGCTGGTCTCCGAAGTGCCCGAGGACGGGGGGCCAGAGGTCCGGTACTCCTCTGCGTGCCGGGGCCAGGCGCAGGCGCTCCAGGAGGCTTGGGACACGTTCCGCCGTGAGCGGGACCGCGTGGATGCTCCCGCGTCCATCCTCGCGCTGGTCCGCCGCTTCGCGGACTTCCGCATGGAGAACCGGGAGTGGCTGGAACGGGATGCGCTCTTCGACGTGCTCGCCGCCCGGCATCACACGCCGGAGGACTGGCGCGGTTGGGCGGATTCGCTGGATGGGCGCCTGTTCGCGCCACGTGCCGGCGAAGTGATGCAGGCGGAGGCGCGCATCCGGGAGTTGCTCACCGTCGAAGCCGAGGCGGTGGAGCAGTACGCCTTCCGCCAGTTCCTCGTGTACGAGCAGCATGGGTTTCTGCGGGAGCGTGCGGGGGCGTGGGGGCTCAAGCTGTACGGGGACCTCCAGATTGGTTTCTCGCCTCGGGACACGTGGGCGCGGCAGGGGCTGTTCCTGGGGGCGTACCTCATGGGGGCTCCGCCCAGCCGCACGAACCCGGAGGGCCAGCCGTGGAACTACCCGGTGCTGGATCCGGAGCAGTACGTCGCTGCGGACGGCTCGGGCCCCGGGCCGGTGCTGAGCTACATGGACGCGCGGCTGGGCAAGATGCTCTCCGAGTACGACGGCCTGCGCATCGACCATCCGCACGGGCTCGTGTGTCCGTGGGTGTACCGCGCGGGCTCGGCGGATCCGCTGCGCGCGGTGCAGGGTGGGGCGCGTCTGTTCTCCTCGCCGGACCTGCCGGATCACCCGGCGCTGGCGCCGTATTCCATCGTGGCTCCGGAGCAGCTGAACCGCTCGGTGCCTCGCTACGCGGATGGATGGGTGACGGGGCTCACGGAGGAGCAGGTGGCCCGGTACGCCATCCTCTTCGACTCCGTGGTGCGCACGGCGCGGGCGCACGGCCGGGCCCGCGAGGACGTGCTGTGCGAGGTGCTGAGCACGCTGCCGTATGAGCTGTCACGGGTGATGGCCCGCGATGGCCTGGGCCGCTTCCGCGTCACGCAGAAGGCGGACCTGAACAACCCGGCGGACGTGTACCGCAGCGAGAACGTGGCCCCCGAGGACTGGGTGATGGTGGGCAACCACGACACGAAGTCACTCTGGCGGCTGGTCTCCGAATGGCAGTGGAAGCACGCGCTGCGCGCCCAGGCGGACTACCTCGCGGAGCGTCTGCACCCCGAAGCGGAGGGGCGTGAGGCCTTCGCGCGTGAGCTGGCGCAGGATCCGGGGCTGCTCGCGCAGGCGAAGTTCGCGGACCTGTTCGCCAGCCGTGCGCGCAGCGTGATGGTGTTCTTCGCGGACCTGCTGGGCATGCCGGACACGTACAACGCGCCGGGCTCCGTGGACGCGCGCAACTGGTCGCTGCGCATCCCGACGGACTGGGCCGAGCACTACCAGCAGCGGTTGCGCGTGGGGGCCGCGCTCAACCTGCCGCAGGTGCTCGCCATGGCGCTGCGCGCGGGGGGCGCCGAGGCACGGGCCCGCCACGCGGAGTTGCTGACCCGACTGGACGGCGCCGCGGCCCGACTGCGAAGCGGCGTGCTGTGAGTCGCGCCCGGCGAGAGCGTGCGGCACGAACCTGTCCGACAGTCGGACAGGTTTTGGACGCCTGTGGCTGGGGGCTCAGTCGATGCGCCGCATGTCGAAGCGTGACTGGAGCTTCCACTGCCCATCCGCTTCCTGGATCTGCCCGAGCCAGGTGAAGCGGTCCGGTCCGATGTCGGAGAAGCTCCAGCGGATGGGCTTTCCGTGGTGCTCGCCCAGCAGGACGAGCCGGTCCCCATCCCGTCCTCCAGACAGCCGGTTGATGGCGCCCCCCGTGGGACTGATCCAGGTGATCTGCCACTTGCCTCCAGCCTGGTCGAACGAGCGCACCGTGGTGCCGTAGCGCCTGTTCGCCCCGGGACCTGACTGCGCGGGCGCGTGCCGCGATGGCACGATGAACACGTCCTGCAGGGCCCGTCCCTCCAGCACCCAGTGGAACCACCACTCGCCCTGGCTCTGGCGGATGCTCCCGTCCGGGTCATGGTCCTGGATGGTCCCGGCCCAGCCGCCCACCAACCATCCGAAGGTGGCCGCCGCGTCGCCCAGCTCGCTCGAAGGGCCTGGGCTCACCAGCGCCTCCACGAACGCCTGCGCCGGGGACACGGGGGCGGCGGGCCCTTCCGCGAGCCTGCGCCAGATGCCGGCGTATTCGATGGGCAGCCCGTCCGTGTCCACGTCCAGCATGGCGTTGAAGCCGCTCTCCAGGCTCTCGTAGCGGTAGCGCGTGGGGCCCGCGCGTGTGTAGCCCTGCCGCGCGGGCACGACCTCCAGCGCGGGAAACCTCACCCACGCCGCGCGGATCTCCGCGCTGGCGCCTTCGCCCAACCGCAGCCGGTTGATGGGCAGCGCATTGGTGGAGGGGCTCAAGCCCAGGTCCACGTCCGTGCAGCCCTTCAGCTCCTCCGCGACCCGGCCGTCCTTCCTCCAGTGGCCCTCCCCGTCATGCTCCAACGTGAGCGTCCGGTGCTCGCCGCGCCACGATTGCGTCACGCTCACCCGGCGCGTGCGCCACGCACTGTCACAGACGACCGAATACTCCGCCCTCAGCGGAGCACCCTGCTCCGCGACGAGGATCAAGCCGGAGAGCTCCGTGCCCTCCTGGCCTCGCCGCACGCGTGCATGCTCGAATCCCAGTTCATCCATCACGCGCCGCCAGATGAGCTCCCGCGTGACTGCCGTTGCCTCCGTTGCCATGATTCGGTCACCCCGTTGAAATTGCGGGGGCAGGATGGAAGGACGGACCGTGGCCGACTTGGGGAAAGTGGACCTGACCACGGTGCGCCGGCTGGCCTCCGGGGACGGATGGCGCGTGAGCGAGATCCTCTGCCGCTCCGGTCCGGAGGACCCCGTCTTCGAGGAGCAGCACACCTGGGTGTCCATCTCCGCCGTCCTGTCGGGCTGCTTCACCTACCGCTCCCGGAACGGACGCGTGCTGCTGACGCCCGGCTCGCTGCTGCTCGGGGAACAGCACACGTCCTTCTGCTGCGGGCACGAGCACGGCGTGGGTGACCGCTGCATCGCCTTCCACTTCAAGCCCGAGCTCATGGAAGAGGTGGCCAGGGACCTGTCCGGGGTAACTCGCACGGATTTCCCCAAGCACAGGCTGCCGCCCCTCCAACGGCTCGCGCCGCTCATCGCGGACGTCCAGGCGCTGGCCGAGCAGCCTGGCTCGCGCGGCGCGGAGGAACTGGCGCTGCGGATGGCGGGCGCGGCGCTGAGTGGCATCCACGGAGGGACAGCCCGGCCTGTCACCGCCACCGAGGAGCGCCGCATGGCGGAAGCGCTCCGGCTGATGGAGGCCGGGCTCGTGGAGCCCCTTTCCCTGAGCGTGCTCGCGCAAGAGCTGGGCATGGGTCGCCACCATTTCCTGCGCACCTTCCGCAAGGTGGTGGGAGAGAGCCCCTACAGCTACATCCTGGGCCGTCGCCTGACACTCGCCGCTGAACGCTTGCGGACGGACGGTGAGCGCATCGCGGACGTCGCCTTCACGTGTGGCTTTGGCGACCTGTCTGAATTCATCCGCCGCTTCCGCACCCGCTTCGGTGTCACGCCTTCGGCCTGGCGTGCCCGTGCTCGACCCGGGTCAGCCAAGACAGACGTCGCGCACGACCCGACCTGAGCGGTCGCTGTCACCCTCAGGGGGCTTCACTTCACACAGAGCGGGTCTCCTCAGTCTCCTTGGAAATCACCGTTCTCGGTGCTATCGGGTCTGCGCAATTCTTGATCTGTGTGAGGCAGGGACCGCGTGGCGAATCATCGTGAGTGGGAGTTCGGAGCGCATCGCGCGTTCTTCGAGGAGCCGGACCTGTTGGTGATGAAGTTCAACGGGCCCTCGAAGCTGGAGGACTCGAAGAAGGTGCTGGAAATCTGTCAGGAGGTGTCGAAGAACGGGCCGGTGTTCGTCATCTCCGACGTGTCGACCTCCAGCATCGAGAAGGACTCGCGCGAGCTGCTGGTGGCGCAGGCGAAGGCCGAGTGGTTCCGCGGCCACGTCTACCTGGGCACGGGCCCGCTCCAGCGCGCGGGCGCCAAGGCGCTGATGCTCGCCCTGTACTTCACCGGCAAGTGGACGGTGGACGTGGACTTCGCGGACTCGGAGAAGGACGCGCGCGACCTCATCGCGAAGAAGCGCGCCCAGCCTCCCAGGAAGTAGCCGCCTCCCGCCGTCTCAGTGCTGGACGTCCAGCACGAGGCGCGTGGGGTTCGTCAGCTCCAGCACGCGGAACGGGGCGCGGCGCGCGGTGCCCAGCACCCACGTCACCTCGCCCTCGAAGTCGCACACGCGCTCCAGCTGAAGCAGGGACGGCAGCGCGGGCTTGAGCGTGCGCTGCGCCACCGTGGCCTGCCCCTGGTCGTCGTGCGCCCTCGCCAGCGTGAAGCGCACCTCCAGCGCGGCCTCTCCCGGCAGCGTCACGTCATCGCCGGAGCCGCACTGCTGCACCGGCGTCTTCACGTACCCCAGCTGGTAGCCCGGCAGGCGCGGCCCGTCGAACTCGAACACCGTGCGGTCGTAGTCCGCGTGCGTCCCCGTGCGCACCGAGCGCAGCGTGATGGCCGGGGGCTCGCCGCGCGGCTTCTGCACTGTCGCCGTGGCCCAAGCCGCGTCCCCGGAGTCCGACGTGGCTTCCGCCGGGGACGCCGGCTTGCCCGCGTCTGCCTTCACGTCCAGCACCTGGTGCACCACCGGGGCGGTGGCGGCCGGGCCCTCGCGCGGCACGGTCTTGGCGGGCGGGGGCGCGGCCGGCACATCCATGGGGACGGTCTGGGGCTCCTGCTTCTGGCAGCCCTGGCCCAGCAGTCCCAACGCCACTCCCACCACGTACAACCCCTGTCGCAGGCGCATCCGGTTCCTCCCGTCAAACCCCGTCAGCCGGGGACATCCCGAGTCCTCGCACACCGCGTTCCCCAGGACCATGGAAGATGCGCCTTCCCAGCGCCGTTGCGTATAGGGTCCGCCCGGCCCCCCTCGCGCACTGGAGAGTTCCGCACCATGGCCCTCGACCTGACCTCCCTCCCGCGTCCCTCTCCCGACGACACCACCGTGGGCTCCATGGTGCGTGGGCTCGTGGGCAGTGAAATCCTCCGCATCGCCGCGGAGATTCGCGAGCTCGTGGCCAAGGGCAACAAGGTGTGCAACCTCACCGTGGGGGACTTCAGCCCGAAGGAGTTCCCCGTCCCGGACGGCCTGCGCGACCAGATTGGCACCGCGCTCCAGGCCGGTGAGACGAACTACCCGCCGTCCGACGGCGTGCTGGAGCTGCGCCAGGCCGTGCAGCGCTTCTACGAGCGCTCCCTGGGGCTGAAGTACCCGCTGGAGGGCATCGTCATCGCGGGCGGCGCGCGGCCCGTCATCTACGCCACCTACCGCGCGGTGCTCGACCCGGGGGACGTCGTCGTCTACCCGGTGCCGTCGTGGAACAACAACCACTACGCCCACATGCTGGGCGCGAAGAGCGTGGTCGTGACCACGGACGCGGCGGCGGGCTTCATGCCCACGCTGGCGCAGTTGGAGCCGCACCTGTCGTCCGCGCGCCTGCTGTGCCTGTGCAGCCCGCTCAACCCCACCGGCACCATGCTGGACCCGGAGGCCCTGCGCGCCATCTGCCAGCGCATCGTCGAGGAGAACCGCGCGCGCGAGGGCCGCGGCCAGAAGCCTCTCATCCTGATGTACGACCACATCTACTGGGTGCTGACCTTCGGCAAGAAGCACGTCACGCCCGTGGAGCTGGTGCCGGAGATGGCGCCGTACACCGTGTTCGTGGATGGCATCAGCAAGGCCTTCGCCGCCACCGGCGTGCGCGTGGGCTGGGGCGTGGGCGCGCCCACCCTCATCTCCCGCATGCGCGACGTGCTGGGCCACGTGGGCGCCTGGGCCCCCACGGCCGAACAGGTCGCCACCGCGCGCTACCTGGACGACGTCCCCGCCACCGAGTCCTTCCTGACGACGATGCGCCAGCGCGTCGACCAGCGCCTGGAGGCCCTCTACAAGGGCTTCCAGCGCATGAAGGACGCGGGCCTGCCGGTGGACGCCATCGCGCCGCAGGGCGCCATCTACCTCACCGTGCGCTTCGACGTGGTGGGCAAGGACGGCCTCGCCACCAACGACGCCATCCGCAAGCGCCTCCTGGAGAAGGCCCGCTTCGCCATGGTGCCCTTCCAGGCGTTCGGCCTGGCGGAGGACACCGGCTGGTTCCGCCTCTCCGTGGGCGCCACCTCCGTCGCCGAAATCGAGGAGGCGATGCCTCGCGTGGAGGCCACCGTGCGTGAAATCCTCAAGGCCCGGTAGCCACTTTCCTCCACAGGCTGGCAGGCAGGGAATAGCCTGCCAGCCGTGGCGTTGAGGGCGCCGCCATCATGCTCAAGCGTTTCGTGGACGTCCGTGACGAGGAGGTGGGGGCGGTCCGCGGGGCGTTCGTCTACTTCTTCACGCTGATGTGCGGCTACGCCATCCTGCGGCCCATCCGCAACGAGATGGGGACCGCCGGGGACGTGAAGCACCTGCCCTGGCTCTTCACCGTCACCTTCCTCGTGATGCTGCTGGCGGTGCCGGTCTTCTCCGCGCTGGTGGCGCGCTACCCCCGGCGGGTGGTGGTGCCGCGCGTCTACCGCTTCTTCCTCGTCAACCTGCTGGTCTTCTTCGCGCTGCTCAAATGGGGCGTGGCGAAGGAGTCCGTGGCGCGCGCCTTCTATGTCTGGCTGAGCGTCTACAACCTGTTCGTCGTCTCCATCTTCTGGAGCTTCATGGCGGACGTGTTCGCCAGCGACCAGGGCAAGCGGCTCTTCGGCTTCATCGCCGCGGGCGGCACCACGGGGATGATTGTCGGCCCGTTCCTGGTGGGCAGACTTGCGGAGCCGGTGGGGCCGGTGAACCTCATCCTCGTGTCCGCGGTGATGCTGGAGGTGAGCGCGCAGTGCGTGCGCCGCCTGGGCCACTGGGCCAGGGACGTGCAGCATCAGCCCGCCACGCGCGAGGGGCCGGTGGGCGGCGGGATGCTCGCGGGCCTGAGGCTCCTGGTGACGTCGCCGTTCCTGCTCGCGCTGGGGATGCAGGTGCTGCTGTACGCGGCGACCTCCACGTTCCTGTACTACCAGGAGGTGCAGCTGGTCGCGTCCCTGGCGAAGGACGCGGCGTCGCGCACGGCGGCGTTCGCGGACATCGACTTCTGGGTGCAGGTGCTGACGCTGGCCATCCAGACGCTCGTCACCGGGCGGGTCATCTCCCGTCTGGGATTGGGCGTGGCCATGGCGGTGGCGCCAGTGCTCACGCTGGTGGGCTTTGGCGTGCTTGCGTTCGCGCCGGTGCTGGCGGTGCTCATCGCCGTGAAGTCGCTGCGGGGCGCGAGTCATTACGCGCTGGAGCGCCCGTCGCGCGAAATCCTGTTCACCACGGTGGACCGCGAGGCCCGCTACAAGTCCAAGAGCTTCATCGACACGGTGGTGTACCGCGGCAGTGACACGCTGAGCGCGTGGCTGCAGGGCGGGCTCACCGCGTTGGGCCTGGGCATGACGGGCCTGTCGCTGGCGGCCGTGCCCGTGGCCGCGCTGTGGCTCGCGGTGGCCCTGTACCTGGCGCGTCAGCAACGCACGCGCGCCGCTGAAACCCTTCCGCAGACAACCCTTCCTGGAGGAACCACGGCATGAAGCTGACCCGAAGAGGCGTGATTCAAGCAGCGGCCGCGCTGGGCGCGGTCCAGGTGTTGGGCTGTGCGTCGTCCCCCAAGGCGGGCCCAGGCTCGGCGACCGGTGACGACAACGCCCCGGGCAAGCCCCTGAACATCCTCATCCTGGGAGGCACCCGGTTCCTGGGCCCCGCGCTGGTGCAGGTGGCGCAGGCGCGCGGCCACACGCTCACGCTCTTCAACCGCGGCAAGTCCAACCCGGGCCTGTTCCCGGACGTGGAGAAGCTCCAGGGCGACCGGGACCCCAACAAGGGCGAAGGCCTGAAGGCGCTGGCGGGCCGCAAGTGGGACGCGGTCATCGACACGTCCGGCTACGTGCCGCGCATCGTGAAGGCGTCCGCGGAGCTGCTCGCGCCCAACGTGGAGCAGTACGTCTTCATCTCCAGCATCTCCGTCTACAAGGAGATGACGAAGCAGAACCTCAACGAGTCCGACGCGGTGGGCATCATCCCCGACGAGACCACGGAGGAGGTGGGCGAGACGAGCTACGGCCCGCTCAAGGCGCTCTGTGAGAAGGCCGCGGAGACGGCGCTGCCCGGCCGCACGCTCAACATCCGCCCCGGCCTCATCGTGGGCCCGGATGACGGCTCCGACCGCTTCACCTACTGGCCGCTGCGCGTGGCGAAGGGCGGCGAGGTGCTGGCCCCCGGCGACGGCGAGGACCCGGTGCAGGTCATCGACGCGCGCGACCTGGCCGCGTTCATCATCCGGAACGTGGAGCGCCGCAGCACGGGCATCTTCAACGTCACCGGCCCGGTCCAGCCCATGATGATGAAGGGCATGCTGGAGACCCTCCGTGAGGCGACCGGGAGCGACGCGCGCTTCACCTGGGTGGACACCGCGTTCCTGGATCAGCAGAAGGTGACGGCCTTCGGGGACATGCCCGCGTGGGTGCCGCGCACCGGACCGGAGGGCGGCATCGGCGCGGTGAGCATCACCAAGGCCACGCAGGCGGGGCTCGTCACCCGGTCGCTGGCGGACACCGTGCGCGACACGCTGACCTGGTTCCACGCGCTGCCGGCGGACCGCCAGGAGAAGCTGCGCGCGGGCCTGTCCGCTGAACGCGAGAAGGAAGTGCTCGCGGCATGGCACCAGGCGAAGGGCACCGCCAAGGCGGGCTGAGCCGCCGCAGGCTGGCCCGGGTGCCCGGCCGTGGAGCGGCCGGGCGTCCATCCATGAGCCGCCGGGCAGGCGAGGGGCATGCGGTGCTGGCCGGGCGCGTCATGCGTCCGCACCTTTTCCGCCATGGAACGCGACCGGGACAGCAGGCATCACGTGGTCATCGTGGGGGCGGGCTTCGGCGGGCTCGAGGCCGCGAAGGCCCTGGGCAAGGCGGACAACGTGCGGGTGACGGTGGTGGACCGCTACAACCACCACCTCTTCCAGCCGCTGCTGTACCAGGTGGCGACGTCGGTGCTGAACACCGCGGACATCTCCGCGCCCATCCGCAGCGTGCTGCACTCGCGCAACACGGAGGTGCTGCTCGCGGACGCGAAGTCGGTGGACGCGCGCCGCAAGGTGCTCGTCGTGGAGGGCGGGGAGATTCCCTACGACTCGCTGGTGGTGGCCACGGGCGCGTCGCACTCGTACTTCAAGCACCCGGAGTGGGCGGACGTGGCGCCGGGCCTGAAGACGCTGGACGACGCGGTGCGCATCCGCGAGCGCATCCTGACGGCCTTCGAGGCCGCGGAGCGCGAGCCCGACCCGGCGCGCCAGCGCGAGTGGATGACCTTCGTCATCATCGGCGCGGGGCCCACGGGCGTGGAGCTGGCGGGGGCGCTGGCGTACATGACGCGGCACTCGCTGCCGAAGGACTTCCGGCGCATCGACACGCGCCAGGCGCGCGTCGTCCTGCTGGAGGGCCTGCCGCGCGTGCTGAGTGCCTACCCGGAGGAACTGTCGGAGGCGGCGAAGCGCGACCTGGAGAAGCTGCACGTCGAGGTGCGCACCGGGGCCCTGGTGACGGACCTCGACGCGGAGGGCGTCACGTTCGGTGACGAGCGCATCGCCACGCGCACGGTGCTGTGGGGCGCGGGAGTGGCGGCGTCGCCGCTGGTGCGCTCGCTGGACGTGCCGCTGGACCGGGCGGGGCGGGTGAAGGTGACGCCGCTGCTCACGGCGCCGGGCCTGGATGACGTGTATGTGATTGGCGACGTGGCGGCGGCGGAGCAGCGCGGCAAGCCCGTGCCGGGCATCGCGCCGGCGGCGATGCAGATGGGACGGCACGTGGCGAAGACGATTCGCGACCGTCTGGCGAACAAGCCGCTGCGCGCGTTCCGCTACCACGACAAGGGCAGCTTCGCGGTGATTGGCCGCGGCTACGCGGTGGGCCTGCTCTTCGACAAGTGGCGCATGAAGGGGCTGCCCGCGTGGTGCGTCTGGGCGGGCGTGCACATCGCCTACCTCATTGGCTTCCGCAACCGCCTCTTCGTGATGCTGAACTGGGGCTACACGTTCTTCACCCAGGGGGGCCGGAACATGCGGCTCATCACCCACAACGTGTCCAAGCGCATGCCCGCCCTGGCTCCGCCCCGTCAGGCGCCCGCCCTGCCTCCTCCTCCCGCGCGTCCGGAGTTCCCGGCGTCGCAGCCCGCGCCGGTGCACTGAGGCAAGAAGACCTGGGACGTGGTGCGCAAGTCGCCCCGGTGCCTGCTGGCGCCGGGGCGATTTCCGTTTTGATCGGACCCATCGTTTCTTCTGGCCGCGCTCATTGGCCCCCTGGTGGGGAAGCGGGCGTGACGGAGCGGGACAGGGGGGCCCTGGCCATGTCAGCCTGCCGCGATAGGGAAGGGTAGGGACGCGCACGGTGGGGGGCCCGACCCCGCGGGTGGGCGCCCCAGGGGCGGGGAGGGGACAGGTCATGAGGTGGGATGAGATGGGCGAGTCGCCCGGATGGGACAGGTCGGTGTCGCGGGACGCGAGCGTGGACGGTGGGACGGCTCGCGGTGGGCGGGGCTCCGTCCTCGCGGTGGTGGCGGAGAAGCCCTCCGTGGCGCGCGACATCGCCCGGGTGCTCGGTGCCACCGAGCGCGGCGAGGGCTTCCTGCGCGGCAACGGCTACGTCGTGACGTGGGCCATTGGCCACCTGGTGGGCCTGGCCCAGCCGCATGAGATTCACCCCGAGTGGAAGAAGTGGCACCGCTCGCAGCTGCCCATGCTGCCGGGGGACTGGCCGCTGGTGGTGTCGTCCAACACGAAGGACCAGTTCGAGGTCGTCCGCCGCGTGATGAACGCGCCGGAGGTGTCCGCGGTGGTGTGCGCCACGGACGCCGGCCGCGAGGGCGAGCTCATCTTCCGGTACATCTACGACGCCGCCGCGTGCCGCAAGCCGGTACAGCGGCTGTGGGTGTCGTCGCTCACCGAGCGCGCCATCCGCGACGGCTTCCAGCACCTCAAGGACGGCAAGGCCTACGCGCCGCTGGCCGCCGCCGCCATGGGGCGCAGCCGCGCGGACTGGCTCGTGGGCATGAACCTGTCGCGCCTCTACACGCTGGCGAGCGGCACCTACGGCAACATGCTGTCCGTGGGGCGCGTGCAGACGCCCACGCTGGCCATGGTGGTGGAGCGCGAGCTGGCCATCCGCGACTTCGTGCCCTGGGACTACCTGGAGGTCGTGGCCACCTTCTCGCCTCGCGGCAAGGGCGCGCCCGTCGGGGCTCGCTATCAGGGCACGTGGTTTCGCTCGGGGCCGGACGGCAAGCCGGTGATTCCGCCCGGCTACGAGTCCGTGCGCGAGGCGCGCCGGCTGGACGCGGACGGCGTGGAGGCGGGCCGTGTCATCGACCGCGTGCGCAGCGGCAACGCGGTGGTGGAGTCGCTGGACGCGGAGACGAAGCGGATGCCGCCGCCGCTGCTCTACGACCTCACGGAGCTCCAGCGCCATGCGAACCGGCTCTACGGCTTCAGCGCGCAGCGCACGTTGGAGGTCGCGCAGGCGCTCTATGAGAAGCACAAGCTGCTGAGCTACCCGCGCACCGCGAGCCGGCACCTGTCGGAGACGGTGGCGGACACGCTGCCGGAGGTGGTGCGCGCCATCGCCTCGCCCTACCAGGAGGACCTGGCGCCGGGCACGGGCGAGCGCCCGCTGGGCAAGCGCTACGTGGATGACTCGAAGGTGACGGACCACCACGCCATCATCCCCACGCCCATGCCGGCGTCCGGCGTGCGGCTGTCTCCGGACGAGCAGCGCCTCTATGACCTGGTGTGCCGGCGGCTGCTCCAGGCGTGGCACGAGGACCACGTCTGGAAGGTGACCACGGTCATCACCGCGGTGACGTCCAAGGGGGACGCGGGGCCGGTGGTGGACCGCTTCCACAGCGCGGGCACGCAGGTGGAGAAGGTGGGCTGGAAGGTCCTGGACGTGGGGGGCGGGCAGAAGGCGCCGCGCCTCAAGCCGGAGGGCAAGAAGGGCGCGGACAAGGACAAGGAGGAGGAGCCGGACGACGAACCGCAGGACCTGCCTCCGGGGCTCGCGCGCGGACAGGCGCAGACGGTGGAGGACGTGGAGGCGGTGAAGAAGCGCACGCGCCCACCGCCGCGCTTCACGGAGGCGACGCTCCTGACGGCGATGGAGTCCGCGGGGCGCACGCTGGATGAGAAGGAGCTGGTGGACGCGATGCGCGACACGGGGCTGGGCACGCCCGCCACACGCGCCGCGACCATCGAGCTGCTGCTCGAGCGCGAGTACCTGACCCGCGAGGGCAAGCGCCTGGTGGCCACGGAGAAGGGCATCCACCTCATCGGGGTGGTGCACCCGGATGTGAAGTCCCCCGTGATGACGGGGCAGTGGGAAGCGTGGCTCCAGCGCATCGAGCGCGGGCAGGGCGCGCTGGATTCGTTCATGAGTGGCATCGAGGCGTATGTGCGGGAGGTCGTGGGCCAGGCGCCCACGTCGCTGCCTCCCACGCCTGCGCAGACTGGACCTGCGCCCTCGAGCGGACGCTTCGAAACCAGCAGGCCGCACCCCGCGCAGGGCCCCACGGAGGAACTCTTCCGGACCCGTGAGGCCGCGACCGCCACCGTCCAGAGCGCGGCCCGTGCCAACACCGCGCGCAATGAAGTCGGAGCCTCCGCGCTCGGTGGAGCCGGAGCCCACCTCGGTGGTGCTCATCACGCGGCGGGGACTTCCGCCCACACAGGACCCTCACGGCCAGCGACGGGCGCTCCGGCTCACGGCTTCCACGGTGACGCGGGGGGCTGGACGGGTGCAGCCACCGGGAGCACCGCCCGGGCCGCGTCACCACACGTGCAGGAGCGCCCTCCCACGATTCCCTCCGCGGAGGTGCGCACCGCCTTCGTGCAGGCCTCCTCCGAGGGCTTCGGCCGGGCCAAACGTCAGCCTCAAACCGTGAACATGGGCAGCACCCGGCCAGAGCGCGTGCACCGCGCGCCCACGCCTCCGGACAAGCTGCGCGGCCTCCTCAAGGAGGCCTTCGGCTTCAACGAATTCCGCCCGTACCAGGAAGAGGTCTGCCGCGCGGCCACGTCCGGCGAGGACCTGCTGCTGGTGATGCCCACGGGCGCGGGCAAGTCGCTCTGCTACCAGCTGCCGGGCCTGGCTCGCGCGGGCACCACCGTCGTCGTCAGCCCGCTCATCGCGCTGATGGAGGACCAGGTGCTGAGGCTCCAGTCGCTGGGCTTCGCCGCGGACCGCATCCACTCCGGCCGCGACCGGGCCACCTCCCGGCAGGTCTGCGCCGAGTACCTCGAAGGCCGCCTGGACTTCCTCTTCATCGCCCCGGAACGCCTGGGCGTCCCCGGCTTCGTGGAGCTCCTGGCCCGCCGCACGCCCTCGCTCATCGCCATCGACGAGGCGCACTGCATCTCGCAGTGGGGCCACGACTTCCGTCCGGACTACCGGCTGCTGGGCTCGCGCCTGCCGCTGTTGCGTCCCGCCCCCGTGGTCGCGCTCACCGCCACCGCCACGCCGGACGTGCAGAAGGACATCGTCCAGCAGCTGGGCCTGCGCGGCTCACGCGGCGGCGCCGCGCACACCTTCATCCACGGCTTCCGCCGCACCAACATCGCCATCGAGGTGCGCGAGCTCAACCCGGGCGCCCGCGGCGACGCCATCCTGTCCCTGCTCAGGAACCCGGAGCACCGGCCCGCCATCGTCTACGCGTCCACGCGCAAGCACGCGGAGCAGTACGCGGACCTGCTCGCGCACGACTTCCACTCCGCGCCGTACCACGCGGGCCTCCAGCCGTCGGAGCGCGACCGCATCCAGGCCGCCTTCCTCAAGGGCCACCTGGAGGTCATCGTCGCCACGACGGCGTTCGGCATGGGCATCGACAAGCCGGACGTGCGCACCGTCATCCACGCGGCGCTGCCGGCCAGCCTGGAGGGCTACTACCAGGAGCTGGGCCGCGCGGGCCGTGACGGCAAGGACTCGCGCGCGGTGCTGCTCCACGCCTTCGTGGACCGGCGCACCCATGAGTTCTTCCACCGCCGCGACTACCCGGACCCCTCACTCCTGGAGCGCATCTACCAGGCCACCTCCAACGAGTTCGAGCCCAAGGCCTCCATCCAGGCCCGCGTGCGCGGCGACCCGGAGATCTTCGACAAGGCCCTGGAACAGCTGTGGATCCACGGCGGCGTGGAGATGACCCCGGACGAGGACGTGCGGCGCGGCCGCGCGGGCTGGGCCGTGGCGTACATCGCGCAGCGCGAGCGCAAGCAGCTCCACCTGGAACAGATGGGCCGGTACGCGGAGGCGCATGACTGCCGCATGCGCCACCTGGTCGCGCACTTCGGCGACGTGCAGGACTCCGGCGCCGCCTGCGGCCTGTGCGACGTCTGCGCCCCCGAGTCCTGCGAGGTGGTCCGCTTCGAGGAGCCCTCCGCCCTGGAGGCCCACGCGCTGGGCCGCATCCTGGAGGCACTCCACGCCCGCGACGGCCAGGCCACCGGGCGGCTCCACCGGGAGCTCTTCGGGGAGCAGCTCCACCGCCGCGACTTCGAACGGCTGGTGGGCGGACTGGTGCGCTCGGGGCTGGTGCGCCTGGACTCGGACTCCTTCGACAAGGACGGCCAGGTCATCCTCTTCCAGCGGCTGTCCCTCACGGACACCGGCCGCCGCGCCCGCGTCATCGCCCCCGGACAGGTGGTGCTCCCCCAGGCGCGCGAGGTGCCCTCCAAGAAGCGCAAGGGCCGCACGGCGGCCTCCGGCACCACGAAGCGCACGACTCGCAAGCGCGCCGCCTCCAGCGCGGCGGCCTCGCCCCGGGGACGTGGCAAGGGTCGCCGGGGCGCCTCGGAGTCCCGGGCCCCGCGCGGCGCCTCCAACGACGCGGACTTCAGCCAGGAGTCCTTCCCCGCCGAGCCCCCTCCGGCCCGCGGCTGGAAGGCGCGCGCCACGCCGGAGTCATCACCGGGCCTGGGGGGGCCCCGCGCCTCCTGGAACGCGTCCCGCAACGCGCCTCCAGACTTCGACCCGCCCCCGGCGTCCCCCGCCCTGGTGGCGACCCTCAAGGAGTGGCGCCTTACCGAGGCCCGCAAGCGCAAGGTGCCCGCCTTCCGCATCCTCACCGACCGCGTGCTGGACGCCATCGCCAGCGCCCGGCCCTCCAGCGGCGCGGAGCTGATGTCCATCCACGGCGTGGGCCCCACGCTCGCGGAGCGCTACGGCCCGCAGATCCTCTCGCTCGTGTCCCGCCGGCGCTGACGGCAGGCGCGGATCCGCGTGTCCGCCGGTGGACAGGGGCGCGTGGAACAGCCCCGCCAGGGCCGCGGCGTGCCCCCGGATGCGATGCCGGGGGACAGCGTGGATCCGCCGGGGGGCGTGCCGTCCGCCGCGAACCGCCTGACAAGGGAAGGCCCTTTCCTGGGCCGCAGGCGCGGAGGGCTACCGGCCAGGCGTGAAGCTTGTTTCCCAAGCTTGTAGGCAAAAGTCCGGGTGCCACCTTCTCGTTCACACGCGCAATGAATGGGAGCGGCGTGAGGGGTTCAAGGGGGCGCGCAATGGAGCTGGGTTTCGAGACGATTGGCAACGCCACACTCATCTGTCACGACAACGGGCCGGTGCTGGTGACCGACCCCTGGACGGACGGGGACGCATACTTCGGCAGCTGGACGCTGTCCCACGAGGTTCCGGACGAGCAGCGCCAGTCCATCCTGGACTGCCCCTACGTGTGGCTGTCGCACGGCCACCCGGACCACCTGAGCATGGCCTCGCTGGAGAAGCTGCGCGAGCGCACCCTGCTGGTCCCCAACCACGTGGGCGGCCGCATCCGCGACGACCTGCTCGAGGCGGGCTTCAAGGTCCAGGTGCTCCAGGACCGCGAGTGGACGCGCCTGTCCCCGCGCATCCGTGTGCTGTGCATCCCAGACGTGAACCAGGACGCGGTGCTGCTGGTGGAGGTGGGCGGCCGGCTCATTGTCAACCTCAACGACGCCGGTGACCGCGGCCAGGGCCGCTTCGTGCGCCGGGTCATCAAGGAGTACGGCGAGACGTACCTGCTGGCCCTGTCCGGCTACGGCGACGCGGACATGATGAACTTCTTCACCGAGGACGGGCGGCGCATCCTCCCGTACGCGGCGGCGAAGACGCCCGTGGGACAAACGATTGCGCGCATGGCGGAGACGTACGGCGTCCGCTACTTCGTCCCCTTCAGCTCCATGCACAAGTACCAGCGCGCCGACAGCGTCTGGTGCTCCGAGTACACCACCACGCTGCCGGATTACGCGCGGGGCTTCGCCTCCAACTCCTGCGAGATGCTCCCGGCCTTCTTGCGCCACGACTTCACCAACGACTCCTCCGTCTCCATCAACCCGAAGGAGCGCACCATCCGGCCGCTGGACCCCAAGGACTTCGGGGACGACTGGAGCGAGCGCCTGGAAGCGGACGAGGTGAAGCAGCTGGAGCAGTACTTCCGCGCAGTGGAGCACCTGGGCACGGTGATGGACTTCCTCCGCTTCCGCGTGGGCGGCCAGGAGCACGTCATCGAGTTCACCAAGCGCCGCTTCCACAAGGGCATCACCTTCGAGGCGCCCCGCGGCTCGCTGATGACCGCAGTGAAGTACCAGGTGTTCGACGACCTGCTCATCGGCAACTTCATGAAGACCACCGTGCACGGCGGCTTCGGCAAGGGCAGCCTCTACCCGGACTTCAGCCCCTTCGTGGCCAAGTACGCGGACAACGGCAAGGCCCGCACGGAGGCGCAGCTGCGCAACTACTTCAACGAGTACCGGAGCCGCGACATGGTGGGCTACCTGCGCCACCAGCTGGATGCCCACTGCGTGCGCCCCCTCCAGATTCAGTCCGCGGAGCTGCTGCGCGCCCTGCTGCCCCCGGGCTCCAACACCTTCCGCATGGCCAAGGAGACCTACTGGAAGATGCGCCGCGCCATCCTCTAGGGATTCCCAGGAAAACCACGGGCAGGCCTGACCGAAATCAGGACACCTTGCTGTCTCCTTCTCAGACAGCAAGAGCTGCCCGGGAAAACCTGAGTCTTTCACAGGGCTTGGCTTTGTAAACGTCACGTGAAGTGACGGTTGACGTGGGGAGGGCTGGAGCGGGAGCGCTCCAGCTATCCCCGCGTTTCCTGTTTTTCTCCTGGGGAGAGCCGTTGGCCCGGCAGTTGCTCAATGGCCCGGCGCGCGGCGGACCGCGACTGGCGGGAAGGCCAGGGGGTGGTGGCCGCGCATCCCTCGAAGCACACAGGAAGAGTCTCCCAATGCTCAAGTTCCGCTCTGTTGCGATGCTGGCCGGCGCCTCGCTGATGCTCGGTGCGTGCGGTGGCCCCGAGTCCGCGCAGGAGTCCGAGGTCAAGCCCACGTGGGAGGAGTTCAAGGCCCAGGCGTACCGTGAGCCGTGGGAGGGCGGGAAGTTCATCGTCAACGGTGACGAGGCCCTGGACTCCGAGGAGGAGCTGCAGGCCTACTTCCACAACGTCGTCGAGGCGCAGCTGGGCAAGTCGCAGGACGGTCTCGCCGTCTATTACATCGGCGGCGATATCAAGTGGAGCGCCACCCAGAAGCTGAACCTCACCTACTGCATCAGCAACAACTTCGGCACGAACAAGACGAAGATGGTGAACGCGATGGCGAGCGCGACGGCGGCCTGGCAGGCCACGGCGAACGTCAAGTTCGTCTACCTGTCCCAGTACGACGCGTCCTGCACCGCGTCCCAGGCGGGCGTGCTGTTCGACATCCGTCCGGTGTCGGGCCAGTCCTACGTGGCGCGCGCGTTCTTCCCGAACTCCAGCCGCTCCGGCCGCAACGTGCTGGTGGACAGCAGCGCCTTCGGCAACCTGTCGCCCTGGACGCTGACGGGCATCCTGCGCCACGAGCTGGGTCACACGCTGGGCTTCCGTCACGAGCACACCCGCTCCACGGCGAGCGGCTGCTACGAGGACAGCCAGTGGCGCGCGCTGACCTCCACCTACGACCGCTCCTCCGTCATGCACTACCCGCAGTGCAACGGCACCCAGACGGGCGACCTCGTGCTGACGACCCTGGACAAGCAGGGCGCCCGCGCGCTGTACCCGTGATTCAAGCGTCACGCTTGTGAGGGGGCAGGGGCCGGTGGGAGCGTCTTCACGACGCGCCCGTCGGCCCCGTGCCGTTTCGGGCGCTAGAAGCGGGCGGAGACCTCCTCGGCCTCCGTGGGGCGCTCGAAGAAGACGAGCGTCTTGCCGCCGCGCTCGCCAATCTCCAGGCACTCCAGCGCGCCCGACTCTCCGTCCAGCTCCGCGTAGAGGTGGTCCGGTTCGAGGATGCGGTGGGTGATGCGCCCGTCCTCGCGGCCCACGATGATCTGCACCGCGCCCGCGTCGCTGCCCTTCCGCTCCAGGGAGATGTCCACCAGGGGCAGGCGGTCGGCGAGGGGTTGGTCGCCGGTCTCCGCGTCAATGGACTCCACGCGCACCCACTGGGTGGCGTCCTGCTTGCTGATGCCGGCGAGGTAGCTCGCCCACTGATCCCGGGGGATTTCCTGGTTGATGTGTGCCATGGGCCGCCTCCGCGCGACTGTCGTGTGCCTCAACCGTAAGGCGTCTGACTCGCGGGTGAAGGACGGGCCCGGCTGAACGACGCTTCGGGGACCCCGCGGACCGGGCCCCGGCATGTCGGCTGCTTCCGCTCAGCCGCGCACGGCGTGCACGGCGTCGTCCTTGAGCACCAGGCGCACGGTGGCGGCCTTGCCATGGCCGAAGTGCTCGTAGGCGGCCTGCTCCAGCACGGGGGCCAGGGCGGTGCGCAGACCGCGGGCGCCCGTCTCGCGCTTGAGGGCGCGGGCGACAATCCACTCGCGCACGGCGGGGTCCACGGTGAGCTCCAGGCCCTCGTGGGCGAACTCACGCTCCCAGGTGCGCAGCACGGTGTCCTGGAGGATGTCCCCCAGCGTGGCCGCGTCCAGCGGGTCGAAGGACACCAGCCGGTTGAAGCGGCCAATCAGCTCCGGGATGAAGCCGTAGCGGGAGAACGCGGTGGTGTTCTCCAGGTGCTCTTCCGTGATGCGCGTGGCGATGGACTCCAGGTCCTTCTGGCCGCCCTTGCCGGGCTCGCGCCCGAAGCCCACGCGCTCCACGTGGGCCATGGTCGCCGCCGTGCCGCGAAAGCCGCTGAAGGCGCCGCAGGCGATGAAGGTGATGCAGCCCATGTCCAGGGATTCGGAGCGGATCCGGCTGGTGAAGCCGAAGTCCGGAGGGAAGGTGGCCTGCGCCGCGGAGAGCAGGTGCAGCAGGCTGCGCTGCACGCCGAAGCCGCTCACGTCCTTGGTGGTCTGCTGGCCGGAGAAGCGGCTGTCGGAGCGGCTGGTGGCGAGCTTGTCGAACTCATCCATGCAGATGACGCCGCAGGCGGCCCACGCCACGTCGCGCTCCGCGGCTTCGTAGAGGCGGGACAGCAGGGTGCTGACGTCGTCACCCACGTAGCCCGTTTCGGAGAACTGGGTGGCGTCCGCGAGCACGGTGGGCACGCCGAGAATCTCCCGGAACATCAGCTCCACGAGGAACGTCTTGCCGGAGCCGGTGGGGCCCAGGAAGAGGGCGTTCTCGCGGGTGCCGGGCTCGGGCTCCAGCCCCTCCAGGTACAGCCGGCGGATGCGGCGCAGGTGGCGGTAGGCGAGCACGGAGGCGGCGCGGCGGGCCTCGGGCTGGCCCCGGTAGCCCAGGTCGCCCAGGCGCGCGTCGATCTCCTGGGGCGACAGCACCTCCAGCGCGGCCACGCGCTCCTGGATGGGCGGGCCTTCGGGGAAGGCGGAGGGGTCGACGCCGGAACGGGGGGACATCGCGGGGGGCTCCAGGAGGGTGGGGACGTCCCATCATCCGGGAGGCACCGGGGCGCGACAAGCCACCCAGGCCCGAGGCTTCAGTTCACGTCGACGATGCGGCCCTGGGCGTCGACGGCATAGGCCGCGTCGATGTCGAGCACGACGGGCTCCGGAGGAATGCCGCAGCGGTCGAGCCTGGCGGTGAAGAAGACGAAGTGGAGGTCGTCCTGCTTCACCACGGTGACGTCATAGGTGTCCTGGCGGGACAGGCAGCGCGCCAGGGCTTCATTGGGGCCGGAGGCCTTGGCACCGGGGGGCAGGAAGTCACTCAGCGCGACCTGGAGCGCCGCCAGCGCCGGCCCATCCAACTTCATGGCCCCCTCGCCTGGCGCGGGGAACCGCACGCGGGCCGCTTCCTCAGCGGGGGCGCGGGGCGGCCGGGTGTACCGGTGGTAGCCGAACAGCGAGCAGCCGGACAACACGCCGCACAGCGCGACGATGAAGAGAGGGGAGCGTGTCATGGCACCTGGTCCTGTCCGGGACGCAGCTCAATGTGTCCCTGGTCATTGGGCACATCGCCAATGGGAACCCACGCTCCCGAGCGCAGCGCGGAGACGACGCGGTTCACGTGGTCGAAGGCATAGGCCCGGCACTCCCCGTTCTTCTCCCGATAGAGCATCAGCAGTTGGCGGTGGAGGACCTTCCCGGTGCCCTGATCCACGATGCGCGTGGGGTACCGGATGGTCGCGGCGCTGAGGTCGCGAGGGGAGAAGCGCCGGTTGTGGGGATGTGAGTGGTCGCCCCCCAGGATGAGCGCGTCCGGATGGGAGGGGTCGTTCAGTGATGAGGGGATGAAGCAGTACTTGTCCCCATTGGGGCGGGTCCCACCGAGGTCTGAGAGGTAGCTCAGGTAGTACGCCTGCTCCTTCTGGGAGAAGTAGTGCAGCGCGCAGTACTCCATTCCGTAGGGGCCGGAGGACGCACCGGGCTGCCCGGTCATCAGCTCACACGTGTGTTCCGCGAGCGCCTCCAGCGACTCGAAGGGTCCCGCGAGGGGGCCGTCCACCTCAAGCCCTCCACCGGGGAGCTCGCGGAAGCGCACCGCCGGGTTCGGCGTGGAACAGCCCATCATCACCGCGACCCATACCCATGGGGCAGCCCGACGGCTTCGCTGTATCCCCATGTGCGGTGTCCTGGTGGGAAGAGGCTCTCCTGCGGCTCGTTCATTATCAGGTTAATTCGTGTAAATAAAGACTAGTCGGTTGAACCGGACAAGCTGGACGCAAGAGGAAGGCAGCTCCGGCCGTCACCGTATGTCGACGATGCGGCCCTGCCCGTCGATGAGATAGGTGGCGCCCGCGTCCAGAATCACGGCGTCGGGTGGCATCTCGTCGCAGCGGTCGAGGTTGGCGGAGAAGGCGATGACGTACAGGTCGTCGTTCACCTTCTGGAGCCTGACGTCGTAGACGTCCCGACGACTGAGACAACGGACCAGCCGTTCGTGATTGCCGCTGGCCTTCGCTCCTGGGGGGAGGAAGTCCGCCAGCGCGACCTGGAGCGCGGCCAGGGTTGGCCCTTCCAACTCGTTCGTCGTCTCGAAGGTCAGCGGGTCCCGGATGCGCTCTCCCTCTTCGCGAGGAATGCGCTCGGGGCGCTCGTACTTGTAGTAGCCGAAGGAACCGCAGCCCGGGAGCAGGGCACAGGCCGCGACTCCCAGGAGGAGCGGGACCAGGCGCCGCATTCGCGTGGGCACATTCATGGTCGGGCGTCTCCGGTAAAAGGCCGAACACTACCTGTGGGATTGCAAGGTGACAACAGGACGTAGACGGTCCAGGAGCGCACCTTCCCCTTTCCTCCGGCGTGCGCTCCTCCGTCCGCCGGTCCGCACTCGTGGGCTCCCAGAGGTCGGCCCGTGAACAGCGCTGTTCCCCACGTGCGCGGGATGCTCCCCGGAGCCGCGCGTGCGCATTAACACGGGCGCACATGGCTCAATCGATTGAAGCACGGTCCCAAGCGCCCCGGCTGGGTGCGTGGGTGGAGGGTTCCTCGGTGCGCTGGCGCGTCTGGGCGCCCGGCCACCAGGGCGTGGACGTCGTCCTCTACGACGCGGAGGACCGCGTCCTGCGCAAGGTGCCGCTCACCCCGGAAGCGGACGGCTGCTTCGGCGGCGCGCTGCCGGACATGGCAGAAGGCTCGCGCTACAAGCTCAGCGTGGACGGCGGAGACCCCTTCCCCGACCCGTGGTCCCGCTCGCAGCCGAAGGGCGTGCACGGCCCGTCGGAGGTGGTGGGCTCCGACCATGGCTGGACGGACTCGCACTGGAAGGGGCCGGATCCGCAATCGCTGGTCATCTACGAGGTGCACGTGGGCACCGCCACGCCGGAGGGCACCTTCGAGGCCTTCATCCCGAAGCTCGCCCACCTGCGCGAATTGGGCGTGAACACGCTGGAGCTGTTGCCGGTGGCCAGCTTTCCGGGGACGCGCAACTGGGGCTACGACGGCGTGGACCTCTTCGCGCCGCAGGCCACCTACGGCGGGCCCAAGGGGCTGCGCAAGCTCATCGACGCGGCGCACGCGCACGGGCTCGCGGTGCTCATCGACGCCGTCTACAACCACTTCGGACCGGACGGGAACTACCTGCGCGCGTACTCGCCGCACTACTTCACCGGCAAGCACCACACGCCCTGGGGCGACGCGGTGAACTACGACAGCGAGGGCAGCCGCTTCGTGCGCTCATTGGTGCTCTCCAACGTGGAGATGTGGATCCGCGACTACCACGCGGACGGCCTGCGCCTGGACGCGGCGCACGCCCTGGTGGATGACGGCCAGCCGCACCTGCTCGCCGAAATCGTGGAGCGCGCCCACGCCGCTGGCTCCGGCCGCCGCGTGGTCGTCATCGCCGAGGACGAGCGCAACGAGCGCAAGCTCGTCACGCCCGCGTCCGAAGGCGGCTATGGCCTGGATGGCGTCTGGGCGGATGACCTGCACCACCAGCTGCGGCGCGCCTTCGCGGGCGACCACGAGGGCTACTACCAGGACTACACGGGCAGCGCGGAGGACCTGGCCGCGACGCTGCGGCAGGGCTGGTTCTACACGGGCCAGAAGTCGAAGAACCTGGGCCACGCGCGCGGCACGGACCCGAAGGGGCTGGGGCCGTGGCACTTCGTCCACTGCATCCAGAACCATGATCAGGTGGGCAACCGGCCCTTCGGCAACCGCCTGTCGGAGGACGTGTCGCCGGCCGCCTACCGCGCCATGAGCACGCTGCTCCTGATGTCGCCCTTCACGCCGCTGCTCTTCATGGGACAGGAGTGGAACGCGCGCACGCCGTTCCTCTACTTCACGGACCACAACGCGGAGCTGGGCAAGCTCGTCACCGAAGGGCGCCGCAAGGAGTTCGCCGGTTTCTCGCGCTTCAAGGGTGAAGAGGTGCCGGACCCGCAGGCCCGCGACACCTTCACCCGCTCCACGCTGGACTGGGGCGAGCTGGACGGCGCGGAGGCCGCGGGCGTGCACACGCTCTACAAGGAGCTCTTGCGCCTGCGCGCCACGGAGCCCGTGCTCACCAGCCGTCAGGGCACGCACGACGCCCGAGCGCTGGGGCCGGACGCGTTCGTGCTGGAGCGCCGCGCGGAAGGGGACACGTTCCTCATCGTCGTGAACCTGAGGGGCTCGCTGGTGCACACGCTGCCCACGCACGCGAGCGCGGGCATCGTCATGTGGAGTGAGACCCCGCGCTACGGCGGCACCGTGGAGGCGTCTCCGCTCACCGGCAACGTCGTGCGCCTGGAAGGCCCCTCCGCGGCGGTGGTGAAGCTGCGCGAGTAGCCCGCACGCAAAGGCAGACACTGTTTCACGCATGGCCCGTCACCCCGGAAGCAGGGGAGGCGGGCCGCCGTGTTTCCGGTCCGTGAAACAAACCCAGACAAGGAATGCCCTCGGGGCCAGGCCGGTACTCGGCCGCCAGGAGGAAGCACCTTGTCTCAATCTCATCCATCGCCGTGGAAGCGGCACGTCACCACCGCGAGCGCGCTCCTGCTGCTCGGGGCCGCCGCACCGGCGCTCGCCGCGTCGGGTTTCACCGCCGTCACCGCCAGTGGGAATGACGGCAACCTGCCGTCCGCCACCATCGACGGCAACCTCACCACGCGCTGGTCCAGCGACGGCGTGGGGCAGTGGCTCCGGGGCGACCTGGGCAGCGTGAAGTCGCTGTCCGCGGTGGACATCGCCTGGCACCGGGGCAACGAGCGGACCAACACGTTCGTCCTCGCCACGTCCACGGACGGCACCACCTGGTCCACGGCCGTGTCCACGACGTCGTCCGGCACCACCGCGAACTTCGAGCGCTACAGCTTCACCGCGCGCAACGCCCGCTACGTGCGCGTCACCGTCAACGGCAACTCCGTCAACACCTGGGCCAGCATCGCGGAGTGGGCCGCCATCACCGGCACCGACACGCCCACGTCCGGCAAGGACCGGTTCGGCGTCACCATGCTCTACGCCTCGAAGTCCGGGGGCGAGGCGTGGACGCTGGCGGACAACGCGCTGGCGGACGCGCGCTTCGACCCGCAGGACACCATCACCCGCAACAGCGACGGCTCCTGGAAGATGAAGGACAAGCAGGTGCGGATGAGCGTCTTCACGTCCACGGGCTACGACGACCGGAAGATTCCCACCTACGACCGGGACGTGCTCGCGAGCCGCGGCTACATGCAGGCGCCGAACGACTGGAAGAACATCGAGATGACCGGCTTCGTGAAGGTCAACGCGGTGGCCGACGTGAAGGACAACTTCGCGTGGTACGCGCGCGGCGGGAAGCACAACGACAAATACTCCGGCTGCGAGGGCAGCAGCTACAAGGCCGGCCTGCACTATGACGGCCGCGCCCGCTGGGAGAAGGAGACGTGGCACGTCTCCTACGACCAGACGCCCTACGTCACCGCCACCTCCGCGCTCAAGGGCCGCTGGGTGGGCTTCAAGGCCGTCATGCGCAACGTCACCGTCAGCGGCCAGACGGCAGTGAAGCTGGAGCTGTACGTCAACGAGAACGCGGACAAGGTGACGTGGAAGAAGGTCTACGACCACACGGACGCCGGCAGGTGGGGCGGTGATGCCCAGCACTGCGGCGGCGCCGTGCCGGCCGCGCCGATTACATGGGGAGGCCCCATCGCGGTGTTCCGCTGGGACAGCGCGACGGACGTGGACTTCAAGTGGCTGAGTGTCCGCGAAATCCAGCCCTGAACCCCGCGTGAAACCAGACCCGCACGCGGCCTGACGCAGGACGGCAGGCCGCGCGCCGGGCGGGCGGGGAGGCCTGGAGCGAGGGCCTCCGCCGCTCGGGAGACGGGGCTTTCCATCGACAGGGGGCGCCAGGGTGGGCAGCATGGCGCCGCCATGAACGTCGACCAAGCCCTCGCCTCGTCCGAGCGCATCTGGGAGCAGGAAATTGTCCCGGCGCTGGAGCGCTACATCCGCATCCCCAACAAGTCGCCCGCCTTCGACCCGGACTGGGTGAAGTCCGGCCACATGGAGCAGGCCGTCCAGCTCATCGCCGACTGGTGCCGCGCGCAGGCCACGCACCTGCCGGGGCTGACGGTGGAGGTGGTGCGGCTGAAGACGGCGGACGGCAAGGACCGCACGCCGGTCATCTACATGGAGGTGCCGGGCACGCGCGGCGACGACACCGTGCTGCTGTACGGCCACCTGGACAAGCAGCCGGAGATGACCGGCTGGCGTGAAGGCCTGACGCCGTGGACCCCCGTGCGCGAGGGCGACAAGCTCTACGGACGAGGCGGCGCGGATGACGGCTACTCCGCGTTCGCGTCGCTGTCCGCGCTGCGCCTGCTCAAGGAACAGGGCGTGCCGCACGCGCGCTGCGCCATCGTCATCGAGGCGTGCGAGGAGAGCGGCAGCTACGACCTGCCCGCGTACATCGAGGCGCTGGCGCCGCGCATCGGCAAGCCGTCGCTGGTGGTGTGCCTGGACTCGGGTTGCGCGAACTACGAGCAGCTCTGGATGACCACCAGCCTGCGCGGCATGGTGGCCGGCAACCTGCGCGTGGACATCCTCACGGAGGGTGTGCACTCCGGTGACGCGACGGGCGTGGTGGCGTCTTCGATGCGCATCATGCGGATGCTGCTGTCGCGCGTGGAGGATGAGGCCACGGGCCACATCAAGGTGCAGGCCCTTCACACGGAGATTCCGGAGGGCCGGCGCCAGCAGGCGAAGGCCGCCGCCCAGACGATGGGCGACGAGCTGTTCTCGAAGTTCCCCTGGGTGGAGGGCGCGAACCCGGTGACGACGGACGGCGAGGAGCTGGTGCTCAACCGCACCTGGCGGCCGGCGCTGGCGCTGACGGGCGTGGAGGGCGTGCCGGGCCTGGCGAGCGCGGGCAACGTGCTGCGCCCCTTCACGACGTGGAAGCTGTCCATGCGCATCCCGCCGCGCGTGGACCCCAAGGCGGCCGCGAAGGCGCTGAAGGAGACGCTGGAGAAGGATCCGCCGTACGGCGCGAAGGTGTCGTTCGAAGGCGACAAGGCGTCGGTGGGCTGGGACGCGCCGCCGCTGGCCGGCTGGCTGTCGAGCGCGGTGGAGTCCGCGTCCAGGGCGTGCTTCGGCAAGCCCGCGATGGCGATGGGCGAGGGTGGCACCATCCCGTTCATGGGCATGCTGGGTGAGCGCTTCCCGGAGGCGCAGTTCCTCATCACGGGCCTGCTGGGGCCGGGCAGCAACGCACACGGGCCCAATGAGTTCCTGCACATCCCCACGGGCAAGAAGCTGACCGCCGCGGTGGCGAGCGTCGTCGCCGACCACTTCAAGCGGTAGTGCCTCACCGGAGGACGGGGCCGTCCGCGCCCCGTCCTCCTTCCGAGCCTGCGAGCCTGCGAGCCTGCGAGCCTGTCCTTCCGGATCATTCCATGCCGAGCAAGCCCCGCCGCACCGGCCACGTCCGTTCGCAACCCCTCATCGCGGTGCGCGACGTGGAGGCGAGCAGCCGGTGGTACCAGGCGGTGCTCGGCTGCGAGAGCGGGCACGGCGGGCCCGAGTACGAGATGCTGCTGAACAACGGCGAGCTCGTGCTCCAGCTCCACGCGTGGGACCTGGATGAGCACGCGAACCTGATGGGGCCGGACTCGGCGCCAAAGGGCCACGGCGTGCTGCTCTGGTTCGAGACCACGGACTTCGACGCGTGCGTGGAGGCGGCGCAGGCGCTGAAGGTGGAGTGGGTGGAGGCGCCGCACGTGAACCCGAACTCGCGCCGCTGGGAGTTCTGGGCGAAGGACCCGGACGGCTACGTCGTCGTCGTGGCAGCGGAGTCGCGAGCGAAGCGCTCCTGACGCGCTTCACCCGGGCAGTGCTTGTCCGCCGGACCGGCGGCACGGAGCGGCGCCTCAGCGCCCCGTCTTGATGCCCAGCGAAGACCCGGACGGCGGCTTCTTCGGCTGGGGCGAGGGCCGCGCCGCCCGCTTCTGGAGCGCCACCGCCACCGCGGGCGCGTCCGCCGCGGACATCTGCCGCGTCACCGGCTCGTAGCCGTTGAGCGCGAGCGTCACCGCCACCGACGGCTCCCCGGGCACCAGCGGCAGCGCCACCGGCGTGATGCCGCGCTCCTCGCCCGCCACCTGCACCGTGGCGCCGGGCGGCTCGCTCGTCACCATCAGGCGCACCGGCTGGGGCGCCGTGTTCTGCTCGGGCGTCTCCGGCGGCGTGGGACGCGTGGGTGTCTCCGGCGTGCGTCCCTGCGCCTCATCCGGGGGCCGCGTGGCCACGACCGGGGGCGGCGTCACCGTCTCGGAGCCGCCGCGCACCAGCACCACCGCCGCGCCGCCCACCACCAGCGCCACGCCGCCCACCACGAAGGGCAGCCATGCGCGCCGCTTCGGAGGCTCCGGCATCAGGGCCGCGGTGTTCCGCGTCTTCTCCGGCTCCACGCGCGTGGGCGGACGGGACGGTGGCCCCACCAGCTTCGACGCACGCGAGCCGGCCTGCCCCCGCGCACCCGACGTGGGCATCCCGTCCCGCGAGGAGTTGGACTGAGAGTCCAGGTCCACGTCCTCGGCCAGTTGATCCAACTTCGCCGGGTCTGCTTCCGTGGCGATGCGGTCCGCGTACAGCTCCCGCAGGTACGCGGCCAGGTGCGCGCTGCTGGACGGCAGCCGCAGGTTGAGCGTCCAGTCCTCCAGCGCCAGGCGGAACGCGGCGCAGTCCGCGTAGCGGCCCTCCGGCGTGGGCGCCAGGGCCTTGAGGACAATCTCATCCAGGCCCGGCGGCAGCTTCGGGTTGAGCTGCGACGGCGGCGGCACCTGGCAGTCGCGCACCAGCCGCAGCGTCATCAGGTCCGTGTCGCCCTTGAAGAGGCGCATGCCGGTGAGCAGCTCCCACATCACGACACCGAGCGCGAACTGGTCGCTCCGGCCGTCCACCGCCATCCCGTTGGCCTGCTCCGGCGACATGTACGGGTACTTGCCCTTGAGCACGCCCGTCGCCGTCTGCTGACCGCTGGTGGCCGCCTTCGCCACGCCGAAGTCGATGACCTTCACGCCCCCGTCGAACCCGACGAGCACGTTCTGCGGCGACACGTCGCGGTGCACCAGCTTCAGCGGCTGGCCGTGCCCGTCCCTCGCACCGTGCGCGTAGGACAGCCCCGCCGCAGCGTCCGCGATGATTCGGACGACCAGGCCCACCGGCAGCGGGCGCTCCTGCTTGCGCGCGAAGCGGTCCAGCCGGCGCACGTCCTCACCCTGCACGTACTCCATGGCCAGGCAGTGCCGGCCCTCAATCTCCGAGAGGTCGAGGATGGTGATGAGGTTCGGGTGGGACAGCCGCGCCACCAGCCGCGCCTCGTCCAGGAACATCTCCAGGAACTCTTCGTCCTCGGCGAGGTGCGGCAAGATGAGCTTGAGGACGACCAGCCGCTCGAAGCCCGTCCCGTGCTCCCGGGCGAGGAACACCTGTCCCATTCCGCCCGAAGCGATTTTTCGAAGCAGCTCGTATTTCCCGAAGACCACCGCCATGGGTGTCCGGGAGGATACCGCGCTTTCTCACCGGGCGGGAAACAGCCGACCTCCAAAAAGACCGGGGTTCTGTCCAGCAGGGAGGGGCCCGCCTCCCTACCCGTTGAGGAGGCAGGCGGGCTACTGACGCCTAGGCCTTCATCTTGTAACCGGAGCGCAGCACCGCGTACGTGACGCCCGTCGCGACCGCCGCGGTGAGGGCGAGGATGGCCCCGCCCACGAGCGGTGAGAACAGGCCGCTGCCGAGCATGCCGTAGCGCAGCCCCTCCACCATGTAGACCATGGGGTTGAAGAGGCTGACGTGGTTCCACGGCGAGGGCAGCTCGCGCACCGAGTAGAAGACGCCGCCCAGGAACGTGAGCGGCAGCATCACGAAGGTGGGGAAGAAGTTGATCTGCTCGAACTTCTCCGCCCACACGGCGGCGAGCATGCCCAGCACGCTGAACACGTAGCTGGACAGCAAGAGGAAGTAGAGCGTCGCCAGCGGGTGCTCCAGGCTGAAGCCGGAGAACACCGCCGCCACCACCCAGGTGAGCAGGCCCACCACCAGGCCGCGCACCATGGCGCCGCCGATGAAGCCCACCATCAGCTCACCGGGCCCCAGCGGCGCCACCAGCAGGTCCACCACCGTGCCCTGGATCTTGGTGATGAACAGCGACGAGGAGCTGTTCAGGAACGCGTTGTTCGCGATGCCCAGGAACACGAGGCCCGGCACGATGAAGTGCAGGTACGGGTGGCCTTCCACCTCGTGGATGCGGCCCGAAATCGAATAGCCGAAGACGATGAAATACAGCGTGGTGCTGATGAGAGGCGATAGGACGGTCTGGCCCGGCACGCGCATGAAGCGCCGGACCTCCTTCGCGAACAGCGTCTGCATCCCGAGGACGTTCATGGGGTGTTTTTCGAAGGAGCGGGGTTTCAGGCGGCCTGCGAGGGGCGGCCACGGAGGATTTCGATGAGCACGTCTTCCAGGCGCGAGCGCCGCGTCTCCACCTCCGCGATGGGCAGCCCGTCCGCGTAGAGCGAGCGGAGCAGCTCACCGGAGGGCGCGCAGTTGTCGCGCTCTACGTAGGTGAGCGTGCGGCCGTCGGCGGAGAGGCTCGCGGCGAAGCGCGTGCCCGCGGCGGGCATGGCGGCCTGCGGTTCGGCGAAGGTCACGACGAGGCGCTTCTCTCCGAAGCGGCGCAGGAGCGCGGCCTTGTCCTCGGTCATGAGGAGGCGGCCCTCATTGATGATGCCCACGCGGTCCGCCAGCTCCTCCGCCTCTTCCAGGTAGTGCGTGGTGAGGACGATGGTGGTGCCCTCGCTGGCGATCTTCTTCACGTACGTCCACAGGTCGCGGCGCAGCTCCACGTCCACGCCCGCGGTGGGCTCGTCCAGGAACACGAGCTTGGGCTTGTGGACGAGCGCCTTGGCGATGAGCAGCCGGCGCTTCATGCCGCCGGACAGGGCGCGCGTGAGCGAGTCCTTCTTGGCCTGGAGGTTCAAGGCGGTGAGGACTTCATCGATGCGCGCGTCGTCGCGGGGCTGGCCGTAGTAGCCCTGCTGGATGCGCAGGGACTCGGCGACGGAGAAGAACGGGTCGAAGTTGATCTCCTGCGGCACGAGGCCGACCTGGTAGCGGGGCCCGGTGGGGTCCACGTCCAGGTCCTTGCCGAAGACCTTCATGGTGCCAGCGGACTTCTTCACCAGGCCGCACACACTGCCGATGAGGGTCGTCTTGCCGGCACCGTTGGGGCCCAGGAGGGCGAAGATTTCACCGGGGCGGATGGTGAGGTCCACGGCGTGGAGGGCAGTGAACTTTCCGTAGGCCTTGGAGAGGCCCTTCAGCTCCAGGGCGGGGGTCGTGGGCTCGGACATGGGGCGCTTCCTCTAACACCTTCGAATTGGGTTCGCTGGTCAGCGAGCAGGCGTTTTCGCTCCTGGACGCGTGACGCGCCCCGTCCAACCGGACACGGCGCGGACGCAGGCGCCTTGAGCCGGATGGGGCTCCCTGCTATCCGCTGGCCCCGCTCACGTCTTTTCGGCGAATCCCAGGAGGCCTTCCGCCATGGCCCAGAATTTCATCTTCACGATGCAGGACCTGCGCAAGGTCAAGAACGGCAAGGACATCCTCAAGGGCATCTACCTGTCCTTCTTCCCGGGCGCGAAGATTGGCGTGATTGGTCCCAACGGCTCCGGCAAGTCCACGCTCCTGCGCATCATGGCGGGGGTGGACACGGAGTTCTTCGGCATCGCGAAGCCGGACCCCACGGTGAAGGTGGGCTACCTGGCGCAGGAGCCGCAGCTCGACACGAAGCTGGACGTGAAGGGGAACGTGGAGCTGGGCCTGAAGGAGATCCGTCAGGCGCTGGACCGCTTCAATGAAGTCAGCGCGAAGTTCGCGGAGCCCATGGACGACGCGGCCATGGAGAAGCTGCTCGCCGAGCAGGGCAAGCTGCAGGACTTCATCGACTCCACGAACGGCTGGGAGCTGGACCGCACGCTGGAGATGGCGATGGACGCCCTGCGCCTGCCCCCGGGCGACGCGGACGTGACGAAGCTGTCCGGCGGTGAGAAGCGCCGCGTGGCGCTCTGCCGCATCCTCCTGGAGAAGCCGGACCTGCTGCTGCTGGACGAGCCCACCAACCACCTGGACGCGGAGAGCGTGGCGTGGCTGGAGCAGGCGCTGAAGGCATACACGGGGACCATCGTCTGCATCACGCACGACCGGTACTTCCTGGACAACGTGGCGGAGTGGATTCTGGAGCTGGACCGCGGCGAGGGGGTGCCCTGGAAGGGGAACTACTCCAGCTGGCTGGACCAGAAGCAGAAGCGGCTGGAGCTGGAGGAGAAGTCGGAGAGCCACCGTCAGAAGACGCTCAAGCGCGAGCTGGAGTGGGTGCGGGCGTCTCCGAAGGCGCGTCAGGCGAAGAGCAAGGCGCGCATCGCCGCGTACGAGGAGCTGTTCAACCAGTCGCAGCAGAAGCGGGACGTGACGGGCGAGGTGATGATTCCGCCGGGTCCGCCGCTGGGTGGGTTGGTGGTGGAGGCGAAGGGGCTGCGCAAGGCGTATGGGGACCGGCTGCTCATCGACGAGCTGAACTTCAAGCTGCCGCCGGGCGGCATCGTGGGTGTGATTGGCCCGAACGGCGCGGGCAAGACGACGCTGTTCCGGATGATGACGGGCACGGAGAAGCCGGACGCGGGCGAGCTGCGGATTGGCGAGTCGGTGGTGATGGCCTACGTGGACCAGAGCCGCGACTCGCTGGACGGTGAGCAGACGGTGTTCCAGGAGGTGAGCGGGGGGTTGGACCTCATCGACCTGGGCAAGGCGGGCACGGTGCCCAGCCGCGCGTACCTGTCGGGCTTCGCGTTCAAGGGCACGGATCAGCAGAAGCGGGTGAAGGACCTGTCCGGCGGCGAGCGCAACCGGCTGCACCTGGCGAAGATGCTCAAAGCCGGCGGCAACCTGCTGCTGTTGGACGAGCCCACGAACGACCTGGACGTGGAGACGCTGCGCAGCCTGGAGGACGCGCTCTTGAGCTTCGCGGGCTGCGCGGTGGTCATCAGCCACGACCGCTGGTTCCTGGACCGCATCGTCACGCACATCCTGGCGTTCGAAGGCGACAGCAAGGCGTTCTTCTTCGAGGGCAACTTCGAGGACTACGAAGCGGACAAGAAGAAGCGCCTGGGCCCGGACGCGCTGGAGCCGCACCGGATCCGCTACCGCCCGCTGACGAAGAGCTGAGATTGCCGTGTGCTGTGCTCCGCCCTGTGAGTGATTCCGGGGCGGAGGTGTCGTCGGGCTGTGGTGGCGCCAGGTGCGTGAGCCCAAGGTATCCTGGGCTCAAATGACACTTCATTCCATGATGGTCGGTCATGCCCTGGCGCTCCTGTCCGGAGCGTCCCACCCGGTCGACTCTGGCGTCTGTGCCGCCCCGGAGCCTGTACCTTCCTTTGTGGCGAAGTTCTCTCCCTCCGCCTCTGACTGCTCCATGGACTCGACCGTCCCCGGCCCTCAGTGGCTGCCTTTGACGGTGCGGCGCATCCCGGTGGTGGTCCATGTCGTCGCGGACAGTGCTTGCGCGAATGGCAATGTCTCGGACGCGCTGGTCCATAGCCAGATCGCGGTCCTCAATGAGGACTTCCGCGCGCTGGCGGGCACTCCAGGAGGCGGCGGGGTGGATAGCAAGATTGAGTTCTTCCTTGCCACCGTGGACCCCTTGGGCAACCCGACCACGGGCATCCAGCGCTATTGCAACACGACGTGGTACCAGGACACGGGCAGCTACTGGCTCAGCACCGCGTGGGATCCGACGCGCTACGTGAACATCTACACCAACAGCGCCGGCGGCTCGCGCGGGTACGTGCCCTTTCTCCCCGCGGAGCCCACGGGCGCCGTCGGTCAGCCGCAGGACCGGGTGGTCATCAACTGGCTGGCATTCGGACGGGTGGGGCCCGTCATGCCGTACCACAACGGCCGGACCGTCACGCACGAGGTGGGCCACTACCTGGGCCTGTTCCACACGTACTACTCGGGGTGCGGCACGGCCACCGCGCCGGACTGCTACACCACCGGCGACCGCATCTGCGACACCCCGCCCAATGCCACCTCCCACAAGGGATGCACCGCGGGAATCACGAGCTGCGGCGGCGTGCCGGTCCCCATCCAGAACTACATGGAGCTGACGGACGACGCCTGCATGACGGGCTTCAGCGCGGAGCAGGTGCAACGCATGCGCTGCACCCTGGCCACCTACCGCCCGGACCTGGCGCAGTAGCCCCGAGCCGAAGGAGGTGCTTGGACGCGCCTCCATCACGGCCCTCCGTGCGAGTGCCGCTGGTGGACACTGTTCCCCAGCGGGCTTCTAGGGCGCGGGCGGGGCCGCTATGGTCCACCCCAGCGGAGGACTCGCCCGCCAGGAGCCATGAACTTCGTCTTCATCTCCCCCCACTTCCCCTCCCAGTACTTCCACTTCGCCACCGCGCTGCGCGAGCGCGGCGTGACCGTGCTGGGCATCGGCGACACACCCTACGAGTCCCTGCGCCCGGAACTTCGCGAGTCCCTTCGCGAATACTTCTTCGTCCCCAGCCTCACCGACTACGACGCCCTCCTGCGCGCCACCGGCTACCTCACCTGGCGCCACGGCCGCATGGACCGCATCGAGTCCCTCAACGAGTCCTGGCTCGAAGTCGAAGCCCGGCTGCGCGAGGACTTCCATGTCGCGGGCCTCCAGCCCTCGGACATCCACAAGCTGCGCTCCAAGTCCGGCATGGCCGAGGTCTTCCACGCCTCCGGCGTCCCCCACCCGGACCTCCTGCGCGTGCGCGACGCGGACCAGGTGAAGGAGTTCGCATCCCGCGTGGGATATCCGCTCGTGCTCAAACCCGACGTGGGCGTGGGCGCCGCCCACACGTTCAAGGTCGCCAGCGACGCGGAGGTGGACGCCGCGCTCGCGCACCCGCTGCCCACGTCCTATGTCGCGCAGCCCTTCGTGCGCGGCACCATCGTCACCTACGACGGCATCGTGGACCGCCACGGCGTCATCGTCTTCAACCTCAGCCACGAATACAGCGACGGCGGCATGGAGACCGTCACCGAGCGGCGCGACATCTCCTTCTGGAGCCTCCAGCACATCCCCGCCGCGCTCGACGTGCTGGGCCGGCAGGTCGTCGCCGCGTTCGGCCTGCGCGAGCGCTGGTTCCACCTGGAGTTCTTCCGCCTGCCAGACGGCCGCTTCGTCGTGCTGGAGGCCAACCTCCGCCCGCCCGGCGGCTTCATGACGGACATGATGAACTACACGTGCGACATCGACGTGTACCGGCTCTATGCCCGCGTCGTGACCGGCGACCCGGTGGCGGACTTCCAGTACACGCCGCGCCACCACGTCTGCCACAGCGCCCGCCGTCACGGCCGGCGCTACAAGCACTCCCACTCGCAGATTGTCGAACGGCTGGGCAAGTCGCTGCTCGTGCACCGCGAGCTGCCGCCCATCTACCACTCGCTGCTGGGTGAAGAGATGTACCTCACGCGCCACACGGACCTCGAATCCATGCAGGACGCGGTGCGCTTCATCCAGGCGACGTGAGCGTCAGGGCTCCTGCGCCCAGGTGAGCGCGTACTCGGTGCGCTCCCCGTCGTCGTACAGCTTCGTCACGCGAGGCGCCTTCGCGCCACCCGCGGTCAGCATGGCCTCGAAGAGGGCCTCCACGTAGCCGGGCCCCTTGAGGCTCGAGTTGAAGTGCAGCTCGAAGTGCGCGGGGCCTCGCTCCACCAACGTCACCTCCGTGTAGTTGTCCGTGCCGCGCAGCACCTCCGGCATCCGCTGCACCATGCGCTGGGGCCCCAGCACGCGCATCACGCCCATCACCGCGCGGCCCAGCAGCGTGGCCCCGTAGCCCTCCACGTGCGCCCGGGCGAGCCGGGCGTAGCCCTCCGCCTTGGGCAGGCCCGGGTACACCTCTTCGACGACGATCTCCAGGCACCGCGCCCAGAGCGGCACGGGGTAGAGCGGCAACAGCGGCCGGTCCAGGTCCACGCCCGCCTGACGCAGCCGTTCCCGCAGGCGGGGGGACACCTGGCCTCTCAGGCCGTGCTGGAGCAGGCCTTCCACGACCTGCACGTAGACCTGCCGCTGTTCGGGCGGCACCGAGCGAGGCCGTCGTGTCACGGAAGGGGACTCACCCGAGCAGCCACTGCATGGCGCCCGGCAGCCGGCGCTGCCAGTCCTTCTCGTGGTGCTCGCCGCCGGGCTCCAGCACGAGCGACACCTCGTGGTCGCCGTAACCCAGGCCCTTGAGGTGATGGAAGAAGTCGCGCGTGCCCTGGCCGTAGTCCAGGGGCAGGCCGCCCGCGTGGATGTACTCCGTGGCGCCCGCGTCCAGGTAGATGCGCGTCCAGCGCTGGCTGTGCTCGCGCCACGCGTCGAACAGGCGGCCCTGGCTCCACATCACCGTGGGAGACAGCGCGCCAATGCGCCCGAACACCCGCGGGAACTTCCACCCCAGGTACAGCGAGATGAGCCCGCCCAGGGATGAACCCATCACGCCGGTCCACTCGCTGCCCTGGCGCGTGCGGTACGTCCGGTCGATGTACGGCTTGAGCTCCTCCACCAGGAAGCGCCCGTAGGCCTCGCCTCGCGCGGACACGCCGTTGCGCGGCTCGTCCCACGGCGAGTACTCCTGGAAGCGGCCGGGGCCCGAGTCCACCGCGACGATGATCCACGGCTCCATCCGCCCCGCCTGGACGCTCTCCTCCGCGACTCGGTTGGCGCACCACGTGTCGAAGACGGCGGACTCCGGATGGGCGAAGACGTTCTGCCCGTCGTGCATGTAGAGCACCGGGAAGCGGTGGTCCTGCCGGGAGTCGTAGGTGTCCGGCGTGTAGATGCGGACGGTGCGGTTGAACCCCTCCTGGGGAGAGGGGAAGTGGCGAAGGATGTGGACGTAGCCCATGCGCTGTTTCTGGGGCCGGACGGGACCGGCCTCGCGAGGATGTCACCGCAGCATAGCCGCACCGCCCCACGCCCACGTGGAGACGCGTGGACCGCCGTCCCTGGCCTGGACGGCGGGTCCGGGGAACGGATGGACCGCGCGTCGTGCCTTCTCTGTAGGGAAGGGTGGTCCCGCTCATGCAGAGGGCCCGCCGCGTGCGCTCCGTCCTCGTCTGCGTGTGGCTGTTCCTGCTGGGTCTGCCCTTCACGGCGCTCGCCGCGACCTATGAGGTAGAGCCAGAGGACACGGGAGAGCAGGCGCTGTTCGCGCTGAGGGAGGACGGCGCCATCACGGCGGAGACACTGTCCGCGCTGCTGGTGCTGCGGCGCTCGGGCGTGGATCCAGCGCATGCGTCGCGCGCCTCGCTCTATGCGTTGCCGGGACTGACGTACGCGCGCGTGGATGGGTTTACTGCTTCCGGGGGACTGACACCGGAGGAGCGGCGACGGCTGGCGCCCTTCCTGACGACCTCGACGCCGGAGCGGGTGACGGGCGATGCGCGGCTGCTGACGGCGTTCGCCGCGTCGGATCCGGTGCTTCCACCGCTGGCGCTCCAGGTGCGCGTGGCGGGACCGGAGGGCTGGCGCGTGGGACTGCTCACGTCCCTCACTCGGCGACGGCTGGGCTCGGTGCACCGGGATGCGAACCGGCGGGCGCTGGTGGCGGAGGCTCCCGGTGTGTCGGTGGTCGTGCCCAAGTTCCACGGTCAGTGGACGGGCGAGCGGGCCTCCGTGCTGGTGGGCTCGTACCGGCTGGGCTTCGGTCAGCGGCTGACGTTGGACACCACCGGACTGCCCACGCCGGACGGCTTCCTGCCTGACGACACCGTGCGAGTGCCGGGCGGCGTGGAGCGCTGGTGCTTCCTGGGAGAAGGTGCCTGCACCCCCGAGGAACGCGATGCGGACGTGACGCCGGACTTCCAGTGGGACGAAGGCTTCCGGGGCGTGGTGGGCACGGTGCGGACCTCTTCGGGGGTGTCCGTGACGGGCTTCGGTTCGTACCAGTCCCGCTCGCTGCTCTCGCATGCCCTGATGGAGCGGACGTCTTGCGAGGGCACTGCCTGCAAGGCGCCAGCGGTGTGGCTCGCGGGGACGGGCGCCCCCATGGGACGCGTGGTGTCGCGCACGCTGCCCGGCGTGTTCCACGAGTGGGCGGGAGGTGGCCACGCGGCGATGGCGTGGACCCGGCGGGCACAGGTCGGAATGACGGCGTGGGGCGCGCGGCCTGTGTGGAACGTGGAGGGCGCGACGCTCGATTTCCGCTCCACGGCGGGCTACCCGGCGGGCGGCGCTTTCGGCGCGGTGGGCGTGGATGGCGCGTGGGGGCTTGGGCCCGTGGACCTCTTCGTGGAAGCGGCGCGCACGTTCGATGCGACGCCGGGCGGAGGCGGTGGCTACGGCGCGCTTCAGCGCACGGTGGTGGCGGACACGTCGAAGGAACTGGAGCTGTCGCTGCGTGCCTACGGACGCGGCTTCGCCAATCCCTACACCGGCGCGATGTCCGGCCCGGACGAGCTGGAGGGCTCACGGGCGCGAAATGAAGTGGGCGCGCGCGTGCGCTACCTGCACCGCGTTGAGGGCGCGCTGCGGCTGCGCGGTGAGGTGGATGCTTGGACGTTGCCTGCCGACGGCGCGGCGGTGGGCAGCGCTGGCACGGTGAACCTGCGGGCCTCGGCCCGGGTGGACTGGCGGGCGCACGCGCTGTTCCAACCGTCGCTGTGGACCGAGTACCGGGACAAGGACGTCGGCGTGGCGGGGGACTGCTTCGACGGTTCGGGCGAGGACCCCTGCTCAGGGTCGCTCCTGCGCATCACGGCTCGGGTGAAGGCGGAGCTTCACGACGCCGTGTCCGTGGCCGCGCAGTACGCGCATGCCCGCGTGGATGATCCGGTGAACCGGGGCGTGCGTGAGGACGCGCACGCGGTGGTGGAAGCGCAGGTGCGGCCCTGTGACGCCGTGAGGCTGCGCGGCCGCGCCGTGTGGAAGGACGAGGACCTGTTGACGCGCAACCGGTTGGAGCAGGCCCTCCGGACCACGCTCGATGCGAGCTGGACGGCGGACGCCGTGACGACACGGGCCCGGTACGCGTGGGTCGTGGACTTGAAGGATGCGAGAGGTGCCCGGACGCCGCCGGATGCGCCCCGGCACCTGTTCGCGCTGGAAGTGGAGACGCGGTTCTGAAGGGAGCGGAGTGTGGCGGCTTGGGCAGTGCGGGGATGGGGCGTGCGGTTGGGATTGGGATGGGTGCTGGGATGGATGGGGGCGTGCGGACTGCCCACGTGGGAGGAGGAGCCAGCGGCCTGTGATGCGCTGGTGCCGGGGGACCTGGTCATCACGGAGTATCTCAACGACCCCGCGGGCGCGGACACGGGGAAGGAGTACGTGGAGCTCCACAACCCCACCGGGGAGACCGTGGACCTGCTGGGCGTCACGCTCTTCACCGCGCGCGACGAGGCGGCACAGGAGCGGGTCTACACGTTCACCACGGGCCTGCCGGTGGACGCAGGGGCCTTCGTCGTGCTGGGCGACGTGCGCGATGGGGCACTGCCCGAGCATGTGGACCAGACCTATGGGGATGCGCTCGGCGCGCTGGGGAACAGCGCGGGGCTCCTGGGCCTGCGGTGCGGGACGCGCGTGCTCGACTCGGTGGTGCTGGCCGCTCCAGTGAAGTCGGGCGCGGCCCGGACCTATGACGGCCGGTTCATGCCCGACGCGGAGGGTAACGACGACCTGGCGCGCTGGTGCGACGCGCTGGAGACCGAGCCGGGTGGAACGCGGGGCAGTCCGGGAAGCGCGAACGCGCCGTGTCCCGCGTTGGCGGATGGCGGCGTGCCCTCCGGAGACGGAGGCCGGAGCACGACGTGCCTGCCGCCGGGCGCGAGCGCTCCTCGGGACATCCAGCTCCCGCGACCCGGGGAGCTGATCATCACCGAGGTGATGGCCAACCCGCGAGGCGACGACACGGTGGGCGAGTGGCTGGAGGTCCGCGCCAACGTGCCCGTGGACCTCAATGGGCTGACGGTGGGGACAGACACGTCCGGTACACGCCTGGAATCGGAGCGCTGTCTGTCCCTCGCCGCTGGAGAGTCCGCGCTGCTCGCGCGAAGGCGGGAGCCGGAGGTGAACGGTGGTCTGCCGGAGCCGCTGGCCACGTTCTCCGTGGACCTTCGCAACGCGGGCGGCGGGGTCGCCATTCGCGCGGGCAGCGTGCTCATCGACAGCGCGCTGTATGGCCCGGCCCAGGACGGCGTGGCCACCCAGGTGTCCGCGCCGCTCACCGCCGATGCGAAGAGCAACGACGTCACGGCGTCCTGGTGCGCGGCCACGGAGGCCTACGGTGACAGGGGCAATCTGGGCACGCCGGGGCGGGCCAACCGCGCGTGCACTGGAGTGGACGCGGGCACGGCGCAGGCGGGCTGTATCGACCGGACCACGGGGCAGACCCGCGCGCTCCGGACTCCCACCGTGGGCTCCCTGGTGCTCACCGAATTCATGGCGGACCCCGCCGCCGTCCCGGATGCGCAGGGGGAATGGGTGGAGGTGCTCGCGCTGCGCGAGCTGGACCTCAACGGGGTGACGCTCGCCAACGAGTCGGGCAGCTCCGTCCTGGAGTCCCCGCTGTGCCTGTCGATGAAGGCCGGGAGCTTCGCGGTCCTCGCACGCGGCGATGACGCTTCACTCAATGGCGGGTTGCCCTCGGTGCTCGGCACGTTCGCGTTCGGCCTGGGCAACGGCGCGGGGGCGCATGTCCTCAAGCTGTCGGCGCAGGGCAGTGTTCTGGACTCGGTGGCCTTCACGAACGCCGCGAGCCCCGGCGTGTCGTCGCAGCTGGATGCACGCGTTCGGGACGCCACCGGTAACGACGTGGCCGGGGCCTTCTGTCCCACGCCCGCCGGTGTGAACGACGGCGCGGGCGACCGGGGCACCCCGGGCCGGGAGAACCGGACGTGCGCGCGATGACGCGGGGACTGGAGTGGCTGCTGCTGCTCACCGTCCTGTCCGCCTGTGGTGGCGGGGAAGGGGAGTGCGGCCCGAGCACGGGCGTGGTGACGAAGGTCATCGACGGGGACACGCTGGTGCTCCAGGACGGCGAGCGCATCCGCTATCTGCTCGCGGATACGCCGGAGACCACGAAGGGCCACGACGACTGCTTCGGCGAGGAGGCCGCGGCGTTCAACCGCTCGCTCGTGGAGGGCCGCACGGTGCGGCTGCGGGACGCGGAGGCGTGCACGGACCGCTACGGGCGGCGGCTCGCCTACGTGTCCGTGGACGGCCAGGACGTGAACGCGCTGCTCGTGCAACGGGGCTATGCGTGCACGCTGTTCATCCCGCCGGCCGGTGCCTCCCGGCGCGGCGAGTTCGAGGCCCTGGAGCTGGAGGCCCGGCGCGCCCGCCGGGGCCTGTGGGGCCGCTGCCCGGCGCCATGTCCTCGGGGACGGCGCCCGGCGGCGGCCACCCTACGGCAGCGTGTCCATCACCGCCCGGGCCAGCTCCGGCTCCAGCGGCCAGGCGGCCGGGCGGCGCGACGTGGTGAGGTCCAGCGTGCCGTCAGAGAGCCTCGCCCCGAAGGTGTCCCTCACCATCAGCCGCACCCTGCGCACCCGCTCCCGGAGCACGTCGCCCACGTCGGGCGTCGCGGCCAGCTTGGGCAGCACCTCGCCGGTGCGCTCGACGAGCCACGCCAGGGGCTGGATGTGGGCCTCCTGCTCCAGCTCCGCGGCCGTGCCGAACTCCGCCGTCACCTTCGTGCCCCATGCGCTGGACAGCCTGTCGGCCATCGCGGGCAGGTGGCGGCGCAGGTGCATGGGCGAGGACTCGGGCATCGACTTCGCGGGCGTGTCCAGCACCGTGGCGTCGTGCAGCGTGAGCGCCTCGATGACGCCGTCCGGTACGAACGTCACGTCCAGTCCCTCTCCGCGCGAACCGTAGCCGCCGGAGGTGATGAGCAGCACGCCGCGGCCCTGGCGGAACTCGCCGTACTCCCGGATGAGCCCCGTGACTTCACGCCCGCTGCGCAGGAACAGCGTCACCTGCGGCAGGTTCAGCGGCAGGCCCTCGTTGCGGCGGCGCATGAGGATGCTCATCGCCTCCAGCACCTCCCAGACGCTGCGCACGTGGCCCCGGGCCAGCGACTCCAGGGGATCCACCGCCTGGGTCGTGCTCATGACCGGCCCCCGCCCCTCTGGACCTGTACCTGGGTCCACGTCCTCGGGGGCAACCGCCCCGTCGCCAGCGCGTGCGCGCCCTGCTCGCCGGTCCTGCGTTCCGCGAATGACATGGCCTGCTGCCTCCCGTGTGCTTGGGAGTCAGTCTCCCCCAGGACCCTGACGGGGCCCAGCGGTTCACGGAGGCCTCCCATGGCCGCCCGCCACGTCCCCGGGTTCAATCCCAGAGGTGGGCAACCCACCCCACCCCATCCCGCGGGCCCCATCCATTTCGTGACGCGGGATGTCCATCCTCCCTCCACTCCAGCCATGTCCCGGGAGCAGGGGTACGGTGACATTCACTCTTCTCACAGCAGGCGGCCTGCCTCGTCCGACCGGTGCCTCCGGAGCGCCGGCATGAACCCCGTCGCCTCCACGACGGACTCGCTCGCGGACCTGATGGAGGCGCGGCGCGAGGACATCCTCCGGCGCTGGGGCGCACGGCTGGAGCCTCATCCTCCGGGCAGGTCCTCGGTGCTCCAGGAGCGGCTGGAGGGGATGCTCAAGCTGGTGGACGCGCTGGTGCTCGTCCTCCGTCAGGGCGCCGTGGAGACGTGGTCCACGGGGGCGGTCTGGGCCCATGCCCGGGAGATCGGACTGCGGCGCTTCCATGCCGGCGCTCGCGTGGAGACGCTGGTGGAGGAGTACGGCCTGTTGCGCGAGGCCATCCTCGAAGTGCTGGATGTGTCCCACCGGCCGCTCGACACGGAGGAGCTGCGCACGCTGTGGCGCGCGTTGGACCGGAGCCTGACGGAAGCCGTGGCCCACTACGTCCACGAACATGAACAGGCGCTGCGCTCCCGCGAACGGCGGCTGCAGGAGATCCTCGACCACGCCCCGGCCGCCATCTACGCGAAGGACGCCAGCGGGCGGTACCTCTTCATCAACCGCCCCTTCGAGTCCATCTCCGGCCACGAGCGTGGGTCGGTGCTGGGGCGCTCGGACCTGGAACTGTTCCCCCGGGAGACGGCGGAGCGCTTCCGCTACAACGACCGCCGGGTGCTGGCGGCGAAGACGCCGCTCGTCTTCGACGAGGAGGTGCTCCAGCCCGACGGGACGCACCTCTACCACACGATGAAGTTCCCCCTGCCCAGCGTCGTGCAGGGCGAGCCGTGGGCCCTGTGCGGCGTGTCCACGGACATCACCACCACGCGCACGCTGCGCCAGGAGCGCGACGAGGCCCGCGAGCAGCTCCACCGCGTGCTCACGCAGCTGCCCGTCGTGCTGTGGGCCTTCGACGCGCAGGGCGTGTTCACCCTCTTCGAGGGCGAGGGCGTGACGTCCACGTCCGTGCCCTCCCGGGTGATGCACGGACGCTCCGTCTTCGACGTGTTCCGGGACCGGCGCGACGTGCTGGAGGTCATCCTGCGCGCGCTGGCCGGGGAGCGGCTGTCCACGGAGCTGTACCTCATGGGCGTCTGGTTCGAGGTCCGCCTCCTGCCGGTGTTCGACGCGGGCGGGCGCGTGGTGAGCGTGTCGGGCGTGTCGCTGGACATCACCGAGCGGCGCCGGGCGGAACAGGAGCTGCGTGCGTCGGAGACGCGCTACCGGCTGGCCACCCTGGCCTCCCGCGACATCATCTGGGACTGGGACCTGGTGACGGATGAAATCCACTGGAGCGAATCGGCGCCCCGCGTCCTCCGGCTGGACACGTCCCGGGGGCCGCCCGTCATGGACACGGCGTGGTGGACGGACAGCATGCACCCCGACGAGCGCGAGCGGGTGATGCGGGGGCTGCAGGCGGCGCTCGACAGCCACGAGGGCCGCTGGGAGGCCGAGTACCGGATTCGCCGGGGCGACGGGACGTGGGCCTTCGTCGAGGACCGGGGCCGCGTGGTGAAGGACCTCCAGGGCCGCCCGGTGCGCATGGTGGGCGCCATGCAGGACGTCACCGGCCGGCACGAGGCGGAAGCCGCGGCGAAGCGCCGCGCGGAGTTCGAACAGCTGCTCATCGGCATCGTCGGCCACGACCTGCGCAACCCCATCTCCGCCATCACCATGGCCGCCACGTCACTGGCGAAGCGCGAGGACCCCGACCCGCGCGACCAGAAGGCCGTGGCCCGCATCCTCTCCAGCGCCGAGCGCGCGCACCGCATGCTGCGCGACGTGCTGGACTTCACCCAGGCCCGGCTGGGCGGCGGCATCCCCATGGATCCGCGCGAGGTGGACCTCCTGGACCTGGTGCGCCAGGTGGTGGACGAGGTGCAGCAGGCCCACCCGGACCGGCGCCTGGAGGTGTCCGGGCGGGGAGGGGCCCGGCTGTGGTGCGACCCGGACCGGCTGGCGCAGGTCATCACCAACCTGGTGAACAACGCGCTCGCCTATGGAGACGCCCTCTGCCCGGTGCGCGTGCGGCTGCGCGGCCAGCAGGAGGCGGTGACGCTCGCGGTGAAGAACCAGGGGCGCCCCATTCCCCAGCACCTGATGCCGCACCTGTTCGAACCCCTCAAGCGCGCGGAGGCCCAGGACGGCCACCGCAACTCCCACGGGCTGGGGCTGGGGCTGTTCATCGTGAAGCACATCGTGGATGCGCATGGCGGACGGCTGCGCGTGCGCTCCACCGTCCGGGATGGCACAACCTTCCTCGTGCAGCTGCCGCGCCGGCCGCCCCCCCGGGACTGAAGGGGCCGCCCTCCCGGGGGGCGCTTGCCCTCCAGGGAAGGCCCGGGTAGCAAAGGGGCTCCGGCGGCGGGCGGGCCCCGCCCTTCCGGAAGGAGAGCGGAGCAGCGCCATGAACAAGAAGTGGATCCTCGGGCTGGGACTGGGTGTCGGCGGGCTGCTCCTCGTGGGTGGAGGCCTGGTCGCGACGGGGTACTGGGCGGACCGCCAGATGGACGGCGCCGGCGTGGCCGCGCTGATGAAGTCCCAGGAGCGCGCCCAGAAGGTCGCCGAGCTCAACGCCCGCTACCCCTTCCAGCCGCCTGCCACGGGCAAGGTGCTGAAGCTGGACGAGGCGCGGCTGGAGGCCTACCTCGCGGCGCGCGAGGCGACCCTGCCTGCCTACGACGTGCTGCAGAAGGAGTCCCTGGCCTTCGTCCAGAAGCACGGCGACTCGTTCAACAGCAGAAACCGCAGCGCGCAGCTCCGGGCCGCGGGCGCCTCCCTGCGCATGCTGGGCAAGGCCCAGGCAGCCCTCCTCCTGAACCTGGAGGCGAAGGGCATGTCGCCCCAGGAGTTCGGCCGCCTCACCGCCGTGGTGTATCCGGAGCCCGTGGCCGCCGCGCCGGACGCGGGCGTGGCGATGGTGTCCCAGGCGTCCGACCCCGCGAACATCGCGCTCCTGGAGGAGCAGCTCGCCGCGATTGGCCCTCAGCTGGAGGACCCGAAGCTCAGCGAGGCGGAGCGGCTGCAACTGGAGCAGCGCCGCGCCGGGCTGCGCAAGTACATCACCCAGTTGAAGGTGGCCTCCGGCAAGGACGTGAAGGACGCCAACGCCGCCCTGCTGAAGAAGCACGCGGCGCGCATCGCGAAGGCGGCGAACCCCATGTTCGACACGCTCCTGACGAAGCCCCTGAATCCCGGCGGCACCGCGGACCTGCCCATGCCCTGAGCGTCAGGCCTCCGCCTGGCGCACGGACCGGCGGTGCGCCAGGCTGGCGCCCACCGCCCCGCCAATCACCACGACGATGATGGCCACGGACAGGAGCGGCGGGATGTGCACCCACGTCTCCACCACCATCTTCACGCCCGCGAACGCCAGCACCCCCGCAAGCCCGTAGTGCAGGTACTTCAGCTGCCCCACCGCCCCGGCGATGACGAGGTAGAGCGCGCGCAGCCCCAGGATGGCGAAGGCGTTGGAGCTGTAGAGGATGAACGTGTCGGTGGTGACGGAGAAGGCCGCCGGCACCGAGTCCACCGCGAACAGGATGTCCGTCACCTCCAGGCCCACGAGCGCCAGCAGCAGCGGCGTGGCCAGCCTGCGGCCCTGGAGCTTCACCACGAAGTGCGGCCCCTCCACCTGGTCCGTCACCGGCAGCTTCCTGGCCAGCCACCCCACGACGCGGTTGTCCTCCTGCTTCGACGGATCCTCGCGGAAGACGCGCCACGCGGTGACGAGCAGGATGGCGCCGAAGACGTACGACACCCAGCCCCAGCGCTGCAGCGCCGCCGCCCCCACGAAGATGAACAGGGCCCGGAACACCAGCGCGCCGAAGATGCCCAGGAAGAGCACCTCGTGCTGGTAGCGCTGGGGCACGTTCAGGCTGCGGAAGATGACGAGGAAGACAAAGACGTTGTCCAGGCTCAGGCTCTTTTCGATGAGCCACGCCGCCAGATATTCGTGGCCGCGCTCACTGCCCAGCGTCACCCACACAAAGCCGCAGAAGCCCAGGCCCAGGCCCACCCACGCCAGGCTCCACAGCACAGCCGCGCGGCGCGACTGCCCCCGTCCTCCCCGGTGCGCCAGCAGATCCACCACCAGCAGCGCCAGGAGCAGCGCCCAGAAGACGACCCAGGCCCAGGAAGGGGTGCTTTGCATGACCCCACCAACCTAGGCATCCCCCCGGCTTCCGCCCGAGCGAAGGGTTCGCGCGGAGTCAAATCCTACCCATATCCGTCGTCATGACACCCCTTGTCAGGGGGACGTGATGGGGGAGGGGCGAGCGTTGTCCTCATCCCCGCTCAGGATGTGATACTTCCCAGGAAGCCCAGGAACATCATGATTATCAACACTCCAAAGGCGGTGCGATGAACACGGTCATCTTCGCTTGTACGCACAACGCGGGTCGCTCGCAGATCGCGGCGGCCTTCTTCAACCTGCTGGCGGACCCGGCGAAGGCGCGCGCGATTTCCGCGGGAACGCAGCCGGCCGAGCGTCTGCATCCCGAGGTGCTCGCCACCATGAAGGAGATGGGCGTGGATCTGGGTGATGCTAAGCCGCAGCGCCTGACTCCGGAGCTGGCGAGCAGCGCGCAGATCCTGGTGACGCTGGGCGGGCTGCCGGACGCGCCGTCGGTGGCGGACCAGAAGCGCGAGGACTGGCCCATGGAGGACACGGTGGGCAAGTCCGCGGCGGACGTGGAGAAGATCCGCGACACGACGGCCGCCATGGTGTCGGACTTCGTGACCCGCCACGGCTGGGAGCGCCCGCAGTAGTCGGGTGCGGCAGGCAGGGCCCTTCTGACGCGTGACCGTGGGTGTCCGGGCCCGAAAGGCGGACGGACGGACTCGCGAAGAGGGAGGCGAAGGCCGCGACGTCCAGCGTCGCGGCGGGGGGGCTTCCCGGGCCGTGGTGCCAGCGGGGGCCGGGTGGCTTGAAAAGGGGTAGGGGCTTGCCGCACGCTGTGTCTCTTCGCGGACACGCGGTTCGCGCACCCCACTCCCAGGCTCGCAGGCTCCACCATGCTCTCCGTCCTTCTCGCCGGGCTGCTCACGCAGACGGCGCCGGTCTCCGCCCGCCAGCAGGGGGTGCCCATTGGCCGGGGCGACACGGTTCCCAAGGTGGTGTTGAGCGCGCCGTCCGGCGGGTGGACGGTGGACCGGATGCTGAAAATCGAGGGCACGGTGAGCGACCCCTCGGTGGATCCGGTGGTCGTGTCCATCAACGGCGACCGCTACCTGATGCGCACGCAAGGGGGGCGCTTCAGCCGCAAGTTCCCCGCGGCCAGCGGCAAGAACGTGGTGACGGTGATGGCCACCAACAAGGGTGGCACGGCGCGCGCGCAGGCGACGAGCTACGCGCAGGTGCCGCCGGTGCCGCTCAAGGCCATCCTCACGAGCGACACGGACGGCGTCTACACGGACCTGCACATCTACGAGCCCACGGACGCGAGCAGCGCGGGCGACACGCTGGACGTGACGTCGATGGCGCACGTGTACTGGGCGGACACGGAGAGCCCGTCCGGCGGCACGTTCTTCCTCAACGAGCAGGGCGGCGACTTCGACCAGCCGGCATACGGCCCGTACCTCTACGTCCACCGCGCGCCGCCGAAGGGCGTGTACCTGGTGGCGACGAACTACTGGCCCAGCGGTGACAAGGCGCACACGGTGGCCACGCTCAACCTGGCGCTCTTCGAGGGCACGCCGGGCGAGGTGCGCCGCCGCGTGCGCATCCCGCTGGCGACGCCGGGCACGACGCGCGTGCTCGCGTGGGTGAACATCCTGGGAGACGGGCAGGCGGAGGTGTACGTGCCGTCCGCGGATCCGAAGCCCAAGGGGAACGGCTGGCCCACGAACCTGGAGGAGGCGGTCAAGGAGCTCCAGAAGAGTGGTGACGGCGGTGGCGGGGGAGACGAGGGCTACTGAAGCGACCGGCGCTCCCGGCTCGGCCCCGCCATGCGCGTCCTGATGCTCACGTTGTTGGTGAACGCCGCTCCCGCTCCGTCCGGGACGGCCCCTGTGCGTGAAGGCGCGGTCATCGCGTCGGAGCCCGTGGCTCCGGAGACTCGCGCGCGGCTGCTTCGCCGGGAGGTCGCGCAGGTGGCGCTCGCGCAGGTGAAGGCTCCGGACGCCGCGTGGCAGCCGGCGCAGCGCGATTGCGCGGGCCTCATCCGCTACGCGTACCGCACGGCGTACCGGCGCGTGGCTTCTGAACGCCTCTCCTCGCCGCTGTGGCGGGACGCTCGCGGCGGACCTTCCGACTTCGCGGACGCGGAGACGCTGATCAGCCGCAGCTTCGTTCCGCTGGGCCGTGGCGTGGACGCGCGCGAGCAGCTTCGCACCGGGGACGTGGTGGCCTTCCGCCAGGAGCACGACGCGGGCCCCGTCTTCCACCTGATGCTCGTGGTGCGCCCGGAGGACCGGGCCCATGCACCCGCGCGCGTCGTCTACCACCCCGGTGAGGCTGGAGCGCGCGTGCGTACCGGCATCCTGGACTCACTCGCCACCGAGGCGCCGCTGGAGTGGCGCCCCGTGCCGGCCAACGCCGCCTTCCTCGGCTTCTTCCGCTTCAAGGAGTGGATGTCATGACGTCTCCCGTGAGCCCGCCGCCCCCCGCTGGAGGCGGAGGCAAGGGCCCCTCGTCCGCCGTGCGCATCGCGCTCATCGGCGCCATCGTCGTGGGCGTGGGCGTGGGGGCCTTCGTCCTCGGCCGCAAGAGCAGCGGCGGTGGCGGCAGCTCCGCGTTCTCCTCCGGAGAATCCAAGGGCCCGCCGACCGCGGGCGCCACCGTGGAGGGCATGCCGGAGGTGTCCTCCGAGCCCACGAAGATGGAGGTGCCCGGCGCCGCGGCGCTGCCCGCCGTCTGGGTGGACGTGCACTCGCCCGCGAAGGTGCGCGACGCGCTGGCGCGCAACGCGTGGCTGAAGGCGCAGTGGGACAAGCCGCTGGGCCAGGGCTTCGCGAGCGGCTGGGCCGCGTTCCTGGGCTCCACCGGCACCGACCTCAAGGCGTCCTTCAAGGGCGCGGTGCTGGACGTCGTCGCCGGGCAGCTGCTCGACACGCCGTTCCGCACGGTGTGGTTCACCGGCGACGCGCGCGTGGGAACGCCCGCGCTCATCGTCCCGAAGGCGAACAAGACCGCGCAGGCGGCGTGGGACTCGCTGGACGCCGTGGCGAAGCGTGGGGAGATGGTCGCGGACAGCTGCCCCGCCAGCACGGGGAAGGTGCCTGACGGCGGCTTCCACCTGTCGCGCTGGCTCGTCGCGGAGCAGACGGTGTGGGCCGCGCGCTCGGCGGACCGGCTGGTGCTGTCGCGGCACCCGGTGGTGGTGCTCCAGGCGCTGTGCACGCCGTTGCCGGAGCTGGACGCGGACAGAGGCGTGGACGTGGAGGTGGGCTTCGACCCGAACGCCTACGGCCGAGAAGCGCAGCTCTTCACCCACGTGCTGGGCCTGGGCGAGGACACGCGGCTGCAGCTGCGCGTGGACGGCGACCGGTTGGTGGCGAAGGGCATCGCCGGGAAGCTCCGTCCGGACGGGATGGCCTTCGATGGCAAGCCCCTCTCCGACGACCTGCTCAAGCTGGTGCCGGAGGACACGCCGGTGCTGTTCGCGTTCCAGCTCACGCTGCCGGAGTCGCTGGAGCCCGCCCAGCTCAATGCCTTCTGGAAGCACGAGGGCCGGCCCCGGATACGCACGCGCCAGGTGGCCCTGGTGTGGACGCCGCGCGGCAGCACGTCGCTGGAGCCGGAGCTGGCGCTCCTGTGGGGTGATGAAAAGGACGCGGACGGCCTCGCCGCGCTGTTCTCCGGCGGCGCGCGGACGCTGGTGCGCACCACGCTGTGCAAGCACGTGGTGCTGGCCACGAGCCAGCAGGAGGTGGAGCGGCTCCAGAAGGCGTGTGAAGGCCGCGCGCCCAACATGCTCAACGCCGCGGGCCCAGTGGTGGCGGGGCTGCGCGCGCCCTCCACGGTGGTGCTGGGCGTCAACATGGGGCGGCTGCTCAGCGGCCTTGCGACGGACGGCTACACGTCCGAGGCGCGCGTGGACCGCTCGTCGCCCATGCCCAAGGCGCTGCCCCCTGAAATCGAAGCGGCCCGCCGCGACCTGGAGGCCCTGCCGTACCTGGGCTTCCGCGGCAACGTGCAGGGCTACGTCATGCTGTCGGAAGGGTTCGGGACATGAAGACCTCCGTGCGTTTCGCGGCGCTGGCCGCGCTCCTGCTGTCCGGCGTGGCGCTGGCCAAGCCGCTCTACATCACCGTCCCGCGTTCCTACGGCAGCGGCGAGCCGGTGGCCGTGGACGTCGCCTTCGAGGACAAGGGCCCCGTGGAGCTGCGCGTGCTCCAGCCCGCGGACCTGGACGCGTTCATCCGCGCGCAGGGCGACCTGCGGCGCGCGTATGAGACGCCGCCCACGCTGCTCAACCCGGGCCGCGGCCTGAGCCGCGGCCTCAACGCGGTGCGCTCGCCGGGCCTCGTGCTGATGGAGGCGCTGTCGCCCGACTTCCGCCAGGAGGTGGGAACGTCGCTGCCGCCGCCGCCGGGAGAGTCCTCGTCCGGCGAGCCGCTGGCGAAGGTGGCGGAAGGGCCGGAGAAGCTGGTGGGCACGCCGCCGGGCTTCTCCGTGGTGCGCAGCCAGTGGCTCAACCTGGACCTGGGCGGCGCCAACCGGGACTTCAACGTGCCGGGCTTCGACACGGGTGACAGCGGCAGCGGCTTCCAGGAGCGCCGCGTGCTGCTCGCGCCGCTGCCCGCGGGCACCTACGTGCTCCAGTTGGTGCAGGGCCGGGTGGAGGGGCAGGTGGTGCTCGTCGTCAGCGACGTCACCGTGCAGCTCAAGCAGACCGACGGCCAGGTGCTGGTGCGCGTGGCGGGACGGGATCAGCAGCCGCGCTCGGGGGCGCAGGTGCAGGTGTACCTGCCCACGGGCAAGGGCCCCGCGGGCACCACGGACGACAAGGGCGAGGTGACGCTGGCGGTGACGGAGCCGCGCATCATCGCGACGGTGACGGCCGGGAAGGACACGGCCATCGTGGACACGGACTTCTACTCCACGCTGGCGGTGGCGCCGGACGTGTTCATCTACAGCGACCGGCCCATCTACAAGCCGGGCAACGAGGTGAAGTTCCGCGGCCTCGTGCGCCAGCCGGACACGTTCCTCGCGCGGCTCTTCACTCCGAAGAAGCGCGACGTGCGCGTGAAGCTGGTGTCGCAGGAGGGCCGCGCCATCACCACGCGCGCGGCGGTGGATGAGTTCGGCGCGTTCAACGGCACGCTGAAGGTGCCGGACGACCTGGGCACGGGCGTGCTGCGCATCGAGGCGGACCTGGACGAGCACCCCCACCAGGGCGAGGCGCGCGTGCAGGACTACGTGAAGCCCACGTTCTACCTGGAGGTGCAGCCCGCGTCGGAGACGGTGGTGCCCGGCCAGACGGTGAGCGTGACGGTGCGCGCGCGCCGCTACGCGGGCGGCGTGCCCAAGGGCGCGAAGTACGAGGTGTTCCTCTACCGCAGCCTGCTGGACGCGCCCGCGTGGGTGGACGACTCCGGCCGCGGCGGCCAGGGCAGCGCGGTGACGTACGGCACCGCCTCCAGCAGCGAGGGCAAGCTGAGCGTGCCGGAGCGGCTGTACTCGTCCGTCGCGGAGCGCCAGGCCACGGACGACCCGTGGTCCTCCGCGAGCGAGTTCGACGCGGACGGCGAGGCCCAGGTGGAGGTCGCCGTGCCCCCGCTCGGCGCGGGAGAGGACCGGCTGCCGTACCGTTACAGCCTCACCGTGCGCGCACGGGATGATCAGGAGACGTTCGCCACCGGCACCGCCGCCTTCTTCCTGTCGAAGGTGGAGGTGCTGGGCGTGGCGCGGTTCTCGGACGCGGTGGTGCAGAAGGGCTCGGACGCGCAGCTGTCCGTGCGCGCCACCACGCTGTCCGGCAAGGGCTACGGCGTCACCACGGGCGAGGTGGACTTCGTGCTGGTCCGCGCGGACGGCAGCGAGAAGGAGCTGGGCACGCAGACCTTCACCACGCAGCAGGACGGCACGTCGCGCCAGAAGGTGCCCACCACCAACGTGGGCCGGGTGGTTGCGCGCGTGACGGTGAAGGACAAGAAGGGCGAGGAATGGACGGGCGAGGAGTCGCTGCTCGTCATCGGCGGCGCGGACGAGCCCGTGGCGCAGGTGCCCAACCTCACGCTCGCGTCGCTGTCCGGCACGCTGGAGCCGGGCGACAGCGCGAAGCTGGTGGCGCTCATGCCGGACGGCTGGGGCCAGGACGGCAAGGACGCGGGGCCCGTGTGGGTGACGCTGACGGGCGCGAACCTGTACGGCACCACCGTGGTGCCGCTGAAGGGCCGCACGCTGGTGCACTCGTTCCCGGTGGAGAAGCGCTTCGGCAGCGCGGTGTACGCGTCCGTGGCGTACCCCACGGCGACGGGCCGCTGGGAGGAGCGCACGGTGGCGTTCCGTGTGGTTCCGAAGGAGCGCACGCTCACGGTGGCGTTGCAGCCTCGCCGCGCGGAGGCGCTGCCGCTCACGGAGCAGGCCATCGACGTGCGCGTCACCGACAGCGACGGCAACGGCGTGTCCGCGCAGCTGTCCGTGGGCGTGGTGGACAAGGCCGTCTACGCCATCCAGTCGGAGTTCCGCCCCGGCGTGCTGGACTTCTTCTATCCGCCGGCGCGCGACAACGTGACGAACTTCTACTCGGCGGAGTTCCAGGGCTACGGCTACGGCGAGCAGCTGGCGCGAAAGATGGCGGGGCTGCCCGACCACGCGTTCGCGTCCATCAAGCCGCCCAGTCGCAACGCGAAGGATTTGGAGAAGGACACTGCGCACTGGGACCCGGCCGTGGTGACGGACCGGGACGGACGCGCGACGGTGCGCTTCAAGCTGCCCTCCAACCAGACGCTGTGGGTGGTGACTGCGGTGGCGGCGGACACGTCCGGCCGCTTCGGTGAGGGCACGGCGGAGTTCGCCACGCGCGGCGGGCTGAACGTCTACGCGGCGCTGCCGCAGTTCCTGCGCGAGGGCGACGAGGCGCTCGCGTCCGTGCGGCTGGCCGCGGGTTCGAAGTCCAAGGGCAGCCAGGTGCTGGACGTGCGGTTGCAGCCGGGCGGCGCGCTCCAGGCGGAGGTGCTCCAGCGCAAGGTGGAGCTGGGCGAGGGCGGCGAGCAGGTGGTGCCGGTGACGCTGCACGCGGCGAAGACGGGCCCGGCGGAGCTCGCCGTGGACGTGGTGGGCGGCAAGGATCCGCTGCGCGACCTGAAGCGCTTCGACGTGGCCCCGGCCGCCGTGGAGGACGCGGTGCAGGTGAGCGCGTGGGGCGGCGGCGCGCTGGCGCTGGAGGCACCGGAGGCGTCCACGTTGACGCGCGTGGAGCTGGTGCTCCAGCCGTCCACGGTGGACGCGGCGCTCTCCAACGTGCGCGAGCTGCTCACGTATCCGTACGGGTGCCTGGAGCAGCTCGTCTCCACGACGGTGCCCAACGTGGCGGTGTACCAGGTGCTCCAGAAGGCGGGCGCGCTGGACAAGCTGGACCCGGACTCGCAGGCGCTGCTGGCGGAGGCGCGCAGCCGCTCCGTGCAGGGCACGGCCCGCATCCTGGGGCTCGCGGTGAAGGGCGGTGGCTTCACCTGGTTCGGCGGCTACAGCGAGCCCAGCCTGCCGCTCACGCTCATCGCGCTGGACGGTCTGGCGTACGCGTCCGAGGCGGGGCTGGTGGACCGCGACGACGCGCGCATCCAGGAGAGCGCGAAGTGGCTGGAGGCGCAGGAGGGCCTGCCGCCGGAGTACGACGCGACGCGCGCCTACGTGCTGGCGCGCCTGCAGGGCCCGCGTCAGGCGGCGCGAGTGCGTGCGCTGGTGGAGGCCGCGAAGCCGGGGGACCTGTATCCGCTGGCGCTCGCGGTGCTGGCCGCGGAGAAGGCGGGCGTGATGAAGGAGCCCGGCCTCCAGGGGCGCATCCAGGAGCTGGTGAAGGAGAGCGGCGAGGGCTTCGCGAAGCTCGCGGGGCTCCGGGGCGAAGCGGAGACGTCCGAGGCGTTCTACCGCTTCCCGCTGCGGCGCGTGGGCCTCACCGCCATCACCGCGCACGCGGCGTCGTTCGGGTCGCTGGATGTCACGCGCGCGCGCAAGCGCATCCTGGAGATGCTGAGCGAGCCGGGCCTGTCCACCTTCGACCGGAGCACTGCGCTGCTGCACTCGCTCTGGCTGGTGGAGCGTGACGCGAAGGCGTTCAAGGGCATGGCGCCGCCGGAGGTGAAGGGCGCTTCGGCGCCGGTGAAGTTCTCGGTGCGCGGCATGGGCCTCGTGGCCACGCTGCCGGCGGGGACTCGCACGGTGGACGTGGGTGGCTTCGACGGCGTGGCCACGCTGCGCGCCGCCGCGATGACGCCGCTCAAGAGCGTGCAGCCGCGCGTGAACGGGATGTCCGTGGAGCGCGCGTACTACGTGCTGCGCGAGGGCGGGAAGGTGAAGCTGGACGCGGGCGCTTCCGTGACGCAGGGCGAGGAGGTCTACGTGGAGCTGACGCTGGACGCGCGCGGGGAGAACCGGGCGCGCTCGGCGTACTACGTGGTGGAGGACGCGGTGCCGGCGGGCTTCGTTCCGCTCCAGGAGGACAAGGTCTTCCGCGGGCCGCCGCACTCGCTGCCGCTGGCTCCGGAGGCGCTCAAGCGCCGGCAGCTGGACCCCTCGCACGCGACGTTCTTCTTCGAGGAGCCGGCGTGGTGGAGCGACAGCCCACGCACGGTGGGCTACGTGATGCGCGCGCAGTTCGCGGGCACGTTCGCGGCGCCGCCCGCGACCATCGAGGACATGTACTCGGCGCGCATCCGGGGCCGCACGGCTTCGGTCGTGTTGAAGGTGGTGCCCTCGAAGACGTCCGTGAGTGACCTGTAGCCCATGGGGTGGGCCGTCGCCGTCGCCGTGCTGTTGTCGGCTTCGCCCACCTTCGTCACGCGGGGCGATGTGACGCCCGAGGCGGACCTGCGCCGTGAGGCCCAGGCCGCCTGGACGTCCCTGGAGGCGCAATACGCGGCGCAGGCGGGAGGCCTTCCGACGAGGGCCCCCGCCACCGTGACACTCCAGAGGGGCACGTCGCTGTCTCCCGAGCGCAACGCGCAGGGGCGGCCCGGCGTGGTGGAGCTGCGGCAGAACACGCCCGGCGTGCTGGACGCGAGGACGCGCACGGCGCTGCGGCACGAACTGGCGCACCAGCTGCTGTGGTGGGCCTGTCCCGCGTCCAGCGAGGACCGGCTCTTCCACGAAGCCTTCGCGCTGACGGTGAGTGGCGAGCTGCCCGCGTGGCGCGACGGTCCCTATCAATCGCTGTCGCGCGCGGCGAAGGAAGTGGCGAGCGCGCCAGCGGTGGACACGCCGCGAGCGAGGAGGGGGCTCGCTCGCATCCTGGGAGAGCACACGGGTTTTCCCGCCGCGCTGACGCGCCGGCTGCGTCAGTGTCATGACGGAGCGCGGTGGGCCACGCCCCTGACGGTGGAGGAGCTGGCGGACGTGGCGGTGCTCGCGCCCGAGGCGGCCACGGTGGTGGTGAGCCGGCATTCGGGAGAGGTGCTGTTCTCGGAGGGAGACGTGCGCCGCGCGGTGCCCTACGGCTCCACGCTCAAGCCGTTCCTGTACGCGGCGGGAACGGCTCTTGCCTCGAACGCAGATGCGCCGCCACTGCTCGCGCCGCGCCGGGGCGTGCAGGAGTGGGCTTGCGGCGCGGGCCTGCCTCCCAAGGTGGATGCACGGCTCGCGCTCCTGCGCTCATGCAACGGCTGGTTCCTGGACTGGGAGGCCACGGGCCTCGCGCCGAAGGCCTTCGGTGTCTGGGGGCCCGTGCTGTCCGCCGTCGGGCTCACCGGCCTGCCCTCGGACATGACGGAGGCCATCGGGCTCCGCTCCGCGCATGGCCTGTCCCCGTGGGGCATGGCACAGGCGTACCGGCTGCTCGCGGAGGCGCGGCCGGACGTGCTCGCGCTCCTCACCGGCAACGTGGACGAAGGCACGCTCAGCGGCCTCTCCACGTCCAAGGCCCTCAAGGGCGTCGCCACCAAGACGGGCACCGTGCGCGACGCCGCGAGCCGCCCCCAGTTCGGATGGATCGCCGCCGTGGACGCGGACCTCGTCGCCGTCATCGTGCGGCCCGGCAAGATGCCCCGGCACTTCGTGGATGAGCTCCCCGCGCTCCTCACCCGCGTGCGCCGTCAGGCGGGACTGGACGCCGCGCGAGTGCAGGTGCTCGGCCTGCTGCCCTCCGCGACCGTGGAGGCCCGCTGCTCGGGCGCCGGCTTCTCGCTCGATGACGGCACTCCGCGCGCCGCGCCACCGGACTTCTCACGCCTGGACGCGCTCACCGCGAAGGGCCCCGCCGTCTGCCTGGGCAGCCCGTGGCGCGTGCGCTTCCCGGACGGCCCCGACGGTGGCCGCGACTACGCGGGCGTCTTCACCTGGTCCACGCCTCCGCCGTACCGCCCACCACCCGGCGTGCCCACCACGCCCAGCGCCCTCAAGGCCCGGCGCGGCTCCGACTTCGTCTTCCGCACCACGCGCGTGCAGTACGCCGCCGGCGTCGTCGCCGCCGAGGACGTCACGCTCAAAGGCGAAGCCCGCGTCGCACTGGCCCGCGTCGCCGCGCACAACGAGCGCCACGCCGACACCCGCCACTCCGGCCGCGCCCTCTGCGACACCACCCACTGCCAGGCCTTCCGGGGCACCGTGCGCATCCGCCCGGAAGAGACCCGCGCCCTCCAGCTTCCACCCCTGAAGTGGGACGCCTGGCTCACCTTCTCGCAGGGCGGCGACACCCCGTGGCGCGAAGCCCGCACCCGCTCCGAGGTGGAGGCCCTGCTGGGCACGAACCTCGTCTCCCTGCGCTTCGAGTCCGGCCGCGTGCGCTACCTGCGCACCGAAGGCACCCCCGCCGCTCCCTACGAGGACGCACGCTCCCTCCCGTGCGACACGCTGCGCGCCGGCCTGAAGCTCCCCTCCTGCCCCCAGCGCGCCTCCTTCGACGGACCCCAGGTCCTCTTCGAAGGCCAGGGCCGTGGCCACGGTGAAGGCCTGGACGTCGAAGCCGCCAAGGCCAGTCCCGGCCTCTCCAGCGATGCCCTCCTGGAGCGCGCTTACCGCGCCCGGCCCCCCACCCCCTGAGTCCCCCGGCCGTACCCCCACCCAGACCTACCGGGTTTCCCGTTACCCACTCGGGAAACCACGAAAAACGTGCTGACACGGGGAGCGAATCACAGCTATTATGTAAGAATACCGTAGCGCTGTTTGGTTTGAGGGGCCCAATGGCGGAAGGGTTGAGCGAGGCGGAGGCCACGCGGCGCGCGTTGGAGGCGTTGCCGGAGGGCCTTCGGGTGCGCTGGGTCCAGGAGGGCCGCGGGGCCTGGGTGCTGGGCTGTCAGGACTCGAGGCCGAACCTGCACGCGCCCCGGGGCGAGGACGTGCTCATCCAGGGCGAGCTGTGGCTGCTGGGCGCGCGCTACGTGGAGGGCGCGGTGCCACGAGGCGCCCTGCGGGTGTGGCTGCTGGAGGGCCCCGTGCGGCACGTGCTGTCCGCGCGCGTGGCGGTGGGCGGCGAGGACCTGACGCTGGGGCTGGGGCCTCCCGGGGCGCGGGTGCCGTCGGCGCGCGTGGTGTGTCAGCGCGTGGAGTGGCGGCCGTACTCGGTCGCGAACGCGGCGCCGCTGGCGGCGGCCTTCGTGGACCTGTGGCGCGGCCTGGGCCGGGGCTCGCGGCTGGAGCGGCTGGGGCTGGAGGTGGACGGCACGGTGGAGGGCTGCGCGCGCGTGTCCCCCTTCGTGGAGGTGGAGCCGGACCGCAAGGGCAACCGCCGCTCCCCGACGCGCCACCCGCTGCCCTCCTTCGAGGCGGCCACGGCGGACGTGCTGCGAGACTGCCGCCTGTGGCTGCGCGCGACGGCGCACGCGCTGACCCGCGAGCCGCCCTTCCTGCGCGAGGTGTACCTGCCCTCCGGCGACGGCGAACCCCTGCCGCTCCAGGCCAAGGCCGCGAGCGAATCGCTGAGCGCGCTGCTGGAGCGGCGGCTGCGCTGGGCGGAAGGGTGGCTTTCCCCGTCCTCGCTGCTGGAGCTGGAGGTGTCGCGCACGGTGCCCGAGGGCGTGGGCGCCGGAGCCTGCTGGCTCTCCGCGCGCTTCGAGCAGGCGCAGACGGGCGGGATGGCCACCACCGTCACGCTGCTCGACACGCCCACCTTCTCCTCGGATGTGCTGGCGCTCCTGCGCGGCTGGGCCCAGGCCACGGCGCAGGGGCGCGGCGCGGTGGTGCGCGGCCTGTTGCCGGTGGAGTGACGCGGCTTCTTCCCTCGGGCCTCGTACCCGGGGGGAGGGCGCTCAGCCAGGCGGCCCTGGCACCCGGCTTCCGCATCCACACCTTGCCCCCGTCAAACGATCATCCGCGAAGGCGGGGGAGGCAGGGACCATGCGCAAGACGAACTGGAAGACGCGGGCGGTGACGGCGGCGGTCATGACGGGGCTGATGGGCTTCGCGGCCCATGCCGATGACCCGGCCAAGCAGGAAGAGCATGAGACGAAGCGGGGCAAGGCCGTGGGTGAGGCGGCCGCCAAGCGCGTGCAGTACGTGGGCAAGCTGGCCGTCTTCAACAACCGCCAGATCAAACTGGCGCGGCTCGCGGAGCAGCAGGCGTCGGACCCGCAGGTGAAGCAGTTCGCCACCAAGCTGCGCGAGGACCACGAGCAGAGCCAGAGCCGCCTGCGCGACTGGGCCGAGCAGAAGAAGATGGAGGTCAGCGCGCTCACCGACAGCAACATCACCTCCGAGGAGCAGATGGGCACGGGCGGCTCCGGCGTGCAGGAGGGCTACCAGGAGAAGATGCGGGGCACCGGCGAGAAGCTGGGCAAGGCCGTCGACAAGACGACCGAGGAGATCAACGCGCTCCAGGCGAAGCAGGGCCCCGCGTTCGACAAGGCCTTCATGTCGCGCATCGCGGAGGACCAGAAGAAGGGCAAGAGCCTGCTCGAGGAGGGCCACAAGGAGTACAAGAACGACGCCAGCTTCCTGGCGCTCCTGGGCAACGAAGAGCGCGTCGTCAGCGGCAACGAGACGCAGGCGAAGGCGATCGAGAAGCAGCTGAAGAAGCAGTGACCGCGTGTGTAGCGCGGTGGGCGTCGGGCCGACGGGCCGGTTGACTCGGCCGGGTCCGGCGCCTATCCCCTCGCGGATGCGCACGGCACTCGCGGTGATGGGGGTGACATTCGGGGGACTGCTGAGCGCGTGTCTTGCGTCCGCGCCAGTGGCCCACGCGGTCCCGGCCGAGGGCGTGACGCCCTCGGGCCCCTTCGTGGACGACGCGCGCACCCTCTTCGACGGCTGCGTCCCCGTCCCGGACAGCGCCACGTCGCGCACGTACCGCTGCGGCGCGCTCTCCGTGTGGCTGCACGAACAGCCCGGGCTGAGCGAGGCGCAGGCCGTGGACTCCGGCCGTGCCCGCGTCCAGGCTCGGCTGGGCCCGGGCCTCAAGGAAGCCCGCGGTGAGCTGCCGCTCGCGGGACAGCCACACCCCTCCCTCCGATTCGAGCAGTGCTCCCGTGAGAACGCCTGCACGGTGGGCGGCTACGTCACGGCGGTGACGCCCTCCGCGGGCCACGTGCGGCAGCTGGGCTGCGTGGTGCGCGACGACGTCCGCGCGGGGCTGGGCCGGTGCCTGGAGCTGTTCGCGTACCTGGCCACGCGGGGCAATCCGGAGGGCGACACGCTGTCGCCGTCGGCGCTCGTCACGCCGCCCCGGCTTCCGTGGCGGGTGCTGTACGTACCGGAGGGCTGCGAGGTCGCGGACGCGACGACGCGCGCGGGGAGGATCCGCTGTGCCGCGTCCACCTTCTCCTGGAGCGTCTTCCTGCCGGTGCTGCCGGGCACGGGCCAGGTGGAGCGCTGGCGCGACCGGAGCGCGGAGGAGCTGCGCGACGCGCTCCCGGGGGCCGGCCCGGTGGAGGTGCGCGACTGCTACGTGGAGGGCCTGGCCACGCGCTGCGTCCGCTTCACCGCGCCCGCACCGGAGGGGGGCGGTGACGTCCAGGTCTGGACCGGCGGCGTGAACTACAAGGGCTGGGGCCTGTTCGCGGCGTGCAGCCTCCCGGCGAGTGCGCCCTTCCTCTTTCCGACCGCCTGCAACGGCGTGTTCGCTCCGCGCTGAAGGGACGTGGCGTTCGTGTTCCTCCTGGAAGGAGTGTCCAAGCGCTTCGGTGCCGCGCAGGCCCTGCACCCGCTGGACTTGAGTCTGCCCAAGGGCGCCACCACGGTGCTCATCGGCCCCAGCGGCTGCGGGAAGTCCACGCTGCTGCGGCTGCTCAACGGCCTGCTCCGGCCCGACACGGGGCGAGTGCTCTTCGACGGACAACCCCTGCCGGAGGCCGCGGACGCGTTGCTCGCCGTGCGCCAACGCGTGGGCTACGCGCTCCAGGGCGGAGGCCTGTTCCCGCACCTCACCGGCGCGCGGAACGTCACGCTGATGGCGCGGCACCTGCGCTGGCCGGAGGCGCGGATCCGCGAGCGGCTGGCGCGGTTGGTGGAACTGACGCGCTTCCCGGCGGAGGCGCTGGAGCGCTTCCCGGGCGAGCTCTCCGGAGGCCAGCGGCAGCGCGTGGCGCTGATGCGCGCGCTGATGCTGGACCCGGACGTATTGCTCCTGGATGAACCCCTGGGCGCGTTGGATCCGCTGGTGCGCCATGACCTCCAGACGGACCTGCGCGGCATCTTCGAGCGGCTGGGCAAGACGGTGGTGCTCGTCACGCACGACCTGGCGGAAGCCGCCTTCCTGGGCGACGGCATCGTGCTGATGCGCGAGGGCCAGGTGGTGCAGCAGGGCACGCTGGACGACCTGGAGGCGCGTCCCAAGGATCCGTTCGTCACGCGGTTCATCCAGGCGCAGCGCCCGCTGCCCCTGCGGAGGCAGGGATGATGCGCGCGCTGTCGCTGGCGTGGCTGCTGCTGCTCACCGTCGCGTGCACGAGCACCGAAGGAGGTGACGGGCCCCAGGTGCGCGTGGGGTCCAAGAAATTCACCGAGTCCGTCATCCTCGGGGAGATGGTGACGCAGGTGGCGGAGCACGCTGGCGCGCGGGCATCGCACCGGCGCGAGCTGGGTGGCACCACGGTGTTGTGGGAGGCGCTGCGCCGTGGCGAACTGGACGTCTATCCCGAGTACACCGGCACGCTGCGGCAGGAGCTGCTCGTGGGCCGCGCGCTGCCGGACGACGACGCGCTGAGGAAGGCGCTCGCGGACGAAGGCCTGCGGATGGGCGCGTCGCTGGGCTTCAACAACACCTACGCGCTGGGCATGAAGGAAGCGGAGGCCGAGCGGCTGGGCATCCGCCGCATCTCCGAGCTGAAGGCGCACCCGGAGCTGCGCGTGGGCTTCAGCAACGAGTTCATGCAGCGGGGTGACGGCTGGCCCGCGCTGCGCGACGCGTACGGCCTGCCCCAGCGCGACGTGCGCGGCCTGGACCACGACCTGGCGTACCGGGGCATGGAGAGCGGCGCCATCCAGCTCACGGACCTGTACTCCACGGACGCGGAGATCGCCGCCTACGGGCTGCGCGTGCTGGAGGACGACCGGCACCACTTCCCCGCGTACGACGCCGTGCTCCTCTACCGCGCGGACCTGGAGACGCGAGCGCCCCGGGTGGTCCAGGCGCTGCGCCGGCTGGAGGGCTCGCTGACGGAGGCGGAGATGGTCCAGCTCAACGCCCGCGCGCGGCTGGAGCACGTGCCGGAGGCTCGGGTGGCGGCGGACTTCCTCCAGGCTTCACTGGGCCTGACGACGGAGGTGCGCACGGACGGGCGGGGTGCGCGCGTCTGGCAGCGCACGCGCGAGCATTTGTTCCTCGTGGGGCTGTCGTTGATGGCGGCCATCGCGCTGGCCATCCCGCTGGGCGTGGTGGCCGCGCGCCGTCCGCGCCTGGGGCAGGGCGTGCTGGGCCTGTCGAGCGTCATCCAGACGGTGCCGTCGCTCGCGCTGCTGGTGTTCATGATTCCGCTGTTGGGCATCGGCTCGAAGCCGGCCATCGCGGCGCTGTTCCTCTACAGCCTGCTGCCCATCGTGCGGAACACGGCGGCGGGGTTGCAGGGCATCCCGTGGGAGGTGCGCGAATCCGCGGAGGCGCTGGGCCTGCCGTCCGGCGCGAGGCTGTGGCGCATCGAGCTGCCGATGGCGGCGGCGTCCATCCTCGCGGGCATCCAGACGGCGGCGGTCATCAACGTGGGCACCGCCACGCTGGGCGCGCTGGTGGGCGCGGGCGGCTACGGCCAGCCCATCCTCACCGGCATCCGCCTGGACGACGTGGGGCTCATCCTGGAGGGCGCGGTGCCCGCGGCGGTGCTCGCGCTCGCGGTCAGCGGCCTCTTCGAAGCGGTGGCGCGCGTGCTGGTGCCCCGGGGACTGCGCGGCTGAGCGCTACACCGGCTCCACGCGGGAGGCGGGCTCGGTGGCGGGCTCCAGGCGCGGCGCGTCCTCCGCGAGCCCCGCCGCGCACAGCCGCACCACGCACATCCACACGCAGTCCGCGAGCAGCAGGTGCACCAGTTGCATCGTCACCGGCGCCAGCAGCACCAGGTTGATGATGCCCGCGCACAGCTGCGCCACGTACATGCCGGTGAGCCACGTGGAGGCGCGCCGCACGTCCGGCGAGGGCCGCAGCCGCGCCACCTGGCGGCCTCCGAACACCAGCAGCGCGCCCATGGCCACCGCGATGGCCGGGTGGAACATGCGCAGGCGCAAGAGTACGTGCGCCGTCTCCGACAGGTCCTGCTCGAAGCCGTGCGCGAGGCTGGTGGCGGGGAAGAGCGTGTCGCCCAGCGCGGCCACCGCGCCGCTGACGCCCAGCACCAGCATGCCGGCGATGCTCCCGCCCAGCAGCGCGCCCACGACGCCCTGGCCCTGGAGCACCATGCGCGCGCGGCCCTTGGATGACCACACCACCAGCGTCTGCGCGCCCACCAGGAGGAAGGTGTTGGTCAGGTGCACGCCCATCCACACCGCGCGTCCCAGGCGCGCGTCCTGCGCCACGTACTTGAGCAGCACGATGCCCGCGCCCACCAGACCCTCCGTGAGCATGAACACCAGCGCCCAGAACGCCGCGCCGCGGCCCGGGTGGCCCTTGGGGAACTCGCGGCGGGCCCAGACGTAGAGGGCGACGGCGAGCACCGTGGCCAGGCCGCTGGTGACGCGGTGGGTGTACTCGATGAGGGTCTGGATGGAGGGGGCGCGGGGTATCACCTCGCCGTTGCAGACGGGCCAGTGGTCACCGCAGCCCGCGCCGGAGCCGGTGGCGCGCACGAACGCGCCCCAGAGGATGACACCCAGGGTGTAGAGGAGCACGCCCTGGCTGAACCACTGGAAGCGGCGGGTCGCGGCGGTGGGAAGGGTCATCGTGCCCTCCCAGTACCGCATTCGTTTACAGGGGACCACCGCGTGCCCGTGTCCGCCTGCCCGCCGCGCGCCAATGGCTCAACACCTGCGCTTATGGGGCCACCCACGGCAGTCCCCAACCCGGGGGGAAGTTGTTAGCGTCACCTCGTGCCCCGAGACCGCGAAGCGCCCCCTGCCTCCTCGACCCCTCACGATGCGGCCGAGCGCCTGCGTCGGCTGGAAGCGGCCATCGAGGAGGGACGTGCGCGCAAGGACGCGGCCCTGGAAGGCTGGGTGCGCCGGATGGGCCGCCTGCCCACCGAGAAGGAGCGCGACCGCTGGGAGCGGGAGTGGGAGCGCGGCGCGGAGCGGGAGCGCCAGCGGTGGGAGAAGCAGTGGGAGCGCGAGTCGAAGGACGCCCTGCGCCGCGCGGAGCGGCAGGCCAAACGCGACGCGTACATCTCGCAGCAGCAGGCGCACCGCGATGCGAAGCGCGCGGAGAAGGCGGCGCGGGAGGAGGCCGCGCGAAACCCGGTGGTGGGCGTGGGTCAGCTCGTCGTCGCGCTGGCGTGCGTGGCCACGGTGGTGCGATTGCCGGAGCAGTACTGGTGGCTGGTGTTCGTGGCGCTCGCGTTCTTCAAGGGCGCCGCGAAGCACCTGCGGCCGAGCAACAACCCCCTGCTGACGCGCGTGGAGGAGCCGCCCGCGCCGGTCCTGCCCCAGGCGAAGGTGCCGGAGGCGCCGGCGGATCCGCGCCTGACGCGCGTGGACGCCGTCTGCGAGAAGCTGCTCGCGGAGCTGCGAGCGGGGAAGGGCGTGTTGCAGGAGATGGTGCGCTCGCCGGAGCGCACCGTGCAGGACCTGCGCAAGAGCTGCCACGAGCTCATCCGCCGCGAACGCGAGCTGCGCACGGTGGCGCCGCCGGAGGACGTGCAGCGGCTGGCGGACGAGCGCAAGAAGCTGGAGACGCGCTGGGCCGCGGAGGAGGACGTGGTGGTGCGCGACCGGCTGCGCGCGGCGTTGCAGGTGCTGGATGAGCAGGTGCGCCAGCGCGCGGAGCTGACGAAGGCGGCGGACCGGCTGGAGGCCGAGTTCACGCGGCTGGCGTACACCCTGGAGAACCTCTACGCCCAGGTGCTGCGGGTGCGCTCGGCGGACGCGGCGGACGCGGACGTGGCCGGCGCGGGCCTGCGCCACAGCGTGGAGCAACTGGGCGCGGAGGTGGACGCGGTGACGTCCGCGCTGGAAGAGGTGCACGGCGCACCCGTGGATGGCCGGGTGCGCACGCGCTGAAGGGCGGTGCGGGGCTATTCGCCCGCGTGCTTCGACGGCGGCGGTGCGCCGGACGCGCCGGTGATGCGGACGGTCTTCGCGTTGACGAACTCGCGGATGCCCAGGTCGGCCAGCTCGCGGCCGTGGCCGGAGTGCTTCACGCCGCCGAAGGGCAGGCGCGCGTCGGAGGCGACGAGCGCGTTGACGAACACCATGCCGGCCTCGATGCCGTCGATGAGCCGGCGCTGCTCGTTCGCGTCCTGGGTCCACACGCTGGCGCCCAGGCCGAAGGGCGTCGCGTTGGCCAACTCGATGGCGTGCTCCAGGTCGCGGGCGCGCAGCAGCGTGGCCACGGGGCCGAAGAGCTCGTCATGGAAGGCGGGGGCCTTGGGCGGCGGATCCGCCAGCACGGTGGGCGGGTAGAAGTTGCCGGGGCCGCCCTGGGGCTTGCCGCCGAGCAGCAGCCGGGTGCCGGCCTTCACGCTCTCCTGCACCTGGGCGTGCAGCCCTTCGAGGATGCCGGGCGTGGCGAGCGGACCCACGTCGGTCTTCGGATCCATGGGGTCACCGACCACCATGGTCTTCATGCGTTCGACGAAGCGGCGTTCGAACTCCTGGGCGATGGGGTCGGCGACGATGAAGCGCTTGGCGGCGATGCAGGACTGGCCGTTGTTGATGAGGCGCGCGGACACGGCGGTGTGCACGGCCTTGTCCAGGTCCGCGCTGGGCATGACGATGAACGGGTCGCTGCCGCCCAGCTCCAGGACGACCTTCTTGATGGCACGGCCCGCGGCGGCGCCGACCGCGCGGCCGGCGCCCTCGCTGCCGGTGAGGGTGACGGCCTTCACGCGAGGGTCTTCGATGACGCGGTTCACGTCCGACGTTTCGATGAACAGCGATTGGAAGGCGCCCTCAGGGAAGCCGGCGGTGCGGAAGATTTCTTCGAGGGCGATGGCGCACTGGGGCACGTTGCTGGCGTGTTTGAGGAGGCCCACGTTGCCGGCCATGAGTGCGGGGGCGGCGAAGCGCACGACCTGCCAGAAGGGGAAGTTCCACGGCATGATGGCGAGGACGGGGCCCAGGGGCTGGTAGCGCACGAAGGCGGTGTCACCGTCCACGTCGATGGGCATGTCGCGCAGGAGCTTCTCCGCGCGGGTGACGTAGTAGCGGCACGCGGTGGCGCTCTTGATGGACTCGGCCTTGGCTGCCTCCAGGGGCTTGCCCATCTCCTCCGTCATCATGCGGCCGAAGCGACCGGCCTCGACTTCGAGGATCTCAGCGGCGCGGCGCATCCAGCGGGCGCGGTCCGCGAAGGACGTCTCGCGGTAGGAGCGGAACGTGTCCGCGGCCCGTTGCAGCTTGCGCTCCAGTTCCTCGGACGAGAGCACGTCGAACGTGCGCAGCGTCTTGCCGGTGGTGGGGCTGATGGTGGCGATGGCCATGTGCGGGTGCCTCCCGGTGAGAACGTCACCGGGTGATAACAGGCCACACCCCCGTGACAATGCCTCCCGGGTCCGAGCGTCCAGGGGCGTACGCCGGACGCCGGTGACTCAGGACTCCAGGACGGTAGGCGACAGCGCATCCGACTGGAGCGCGGAGATGAAGGTGTCGAGGTCTTCCGCCAGCAAATGGACGCTGTTCGTGCCCGGCCGGGCATGCGCGTCCCAATAGAACACCTGGCCCGCTGTGGCACCGGTCACGGACAGGCACACCTTGTCCGCGCCCTCCGTCGTCGCGATGGGGAGCAGCTCTGGGGGGATGCGATCCCGGAAGACCTCCAGGTTCCAGTCCAGGTTGCAGGCTTCGATGGGGTCGTTGAGCCCAAAGAAGAAGTGGATCCGGCCGAAGGGATTCCCTGGCAGACCCTGGAGCTTGAAGAGGTCGCGCTCCGGCCGGCCACCATTGCTGGTCAGCAGGAACTCACGAAGCGGGAGTGGGAGCGCGAACCCATATCGCTGCTCGAACGCATCCAGGTCCGCGTTGCTCAGCAATGGTCCACCCTCAGTCGTTCGCATGACCTTGGCCTCGCCTGAGCGTCCTCACTTCTGCTCCAGGTATCCTGCCGAAGGGACCATGACCTATCAGAACGAGTGGCGACCCCGATTCTCCGTTTCACCGCACAGGTCGAGCTATGTCGTGGAGGGCCGCCCGGTGGCGGTAGACAACTTGAGCGTCCGCACCATGAACTTCGGCCAGCATTGGCGGACGCCGGGCATCGTCGAGGTGCGCTACGAAGTCATCCTGCCCGGCGCCTACGCCGTGGCGCTGCTCGAACAGGACTGGGTCGAAGTGGTGGAGGACGGTCAGCGCTTTCTCTCGCCGGATCATCCATTGGATCAGGCGCTGCGTGCCCTCGGCTGGCCAGAGCCGGCACGAGCGCTCGCGGACCCTGCGACGGCCCATCTGCTCATCGACTTCTTCGCTCACGAGTTGCTGTTGCGCTGGTTCGACGACGGCGTGCCCACGGCGGCCCCTGGCTTCGTGCTCAACACCGTCGACGAGTTCCGCATGGCTGGTACCGACGTCTGGATCGCGGGCCGAGCGCGCCCCGAACTCCCTGGCGTGAACCATGCCTTTCAGGACTGATGAGGAACGACCCATCGTCGTCTCTGCCCGGCATCCGTGACCGAATCATGACCGAACCACCGGGTGCCCACGGCCAACGGCATCTAGGCCCCGTGGTCCCATGGCTTCCGACTCGCAGGAACTCGCGCGGAGGCTGTGCATGGGAATGGCCGTGGGAGGCAGGAGTGGAGTGAAGGCCGACATCAACGTCACCCCATTGGTGGACGTGGTGCTGGTGCTGTTGATCATCTTCATGGTCGTGACGCCGCTGGCCCAGCAGGACAAGGACGTCACCTTGCCCACCGCTCAGGGCGAGCCTCGCGAGAAGCCCGAGCCACTGGTCTTCTCCCTCACCGCCGACAAGGCGCTGTACGTCGGCAAAGAGGCCTTCCCGGACGCCGCGCGCTTCCAGGAACGCGTTCAGCAGGAACTGCGCGCCCAGCCAGACCGCAAGCTGCTCCTCAAGGCCGATGAGACGCTGACCTGCGGCGACGTGCTCGGGGTGCTGCAACAGTCGCGGGACGCGGGTGCGCTGAAAGTGTCCCTGGGTGTCTCCATGCGGAAGAACTGAGGAGGACCGCCATGCACGCAAGACGCCCATTCGTGGTGAAACCCCCATCCGGTATCCAGTCGGACATCAACATCACGCCGCTCGTGGACGTGGTCCTCGTGCTGTTGATCATCTTCATGGTCGTGACCCCGCTCATGCGCGGGGAGTTCCAGCTCCAGCTCCCGTCCGCGCAGGCCACCCCGACCGAAGAGCCCCCGACGTCGAAGGAGCTGGCCCCCGGCCTCGTGCGTCTCACCGCGGACGGCACGCTCCTCCTGGAAGGTGAGCCCGTGAGCGAAGCCGACTTCGTGCCGCGCCTGCGTGCCTTCCTGGAGGCCCGTCCCAAGGGCCAACGCGGCCTGTTCTTCCAGCCTGACGCCCGTGCCCCCTACACCCAGCTCATCGTGGCCCTCGACGGCGCGAAGGTCGCGGGAGCGGAGGCGCTGGGCCTGTCCGTTCAGAACCCCTAAGCACCTGGAGCCTGCCCGACACTCGCCGCGAAAAGCCCGTGGCCAGCCCGCACCCGCTGTCCTAAGTCACATCCATGTCACGAGGGCCATGGCGGTGGGTGTCGGGTTGGGACGTGATGGTGACGCGGCCCCTGGGGCTGCTCTTGCTCGTGGTCGCGTGCGTCCTGGGCTTCGTCGTCCTGTCCGACGAAGTCCATGAAGGCGACACGCAGGACATCGACGAGCGCATCGTGCGCTCCCTGCGCCGTGACGAAGACCCCGCGCTCCCCCGAGGCCCGTGGTGGCTCGCGGAGACCGCTCGCGACGTGACGTCCCTGGGCGGCTTCCCCGTCCTGGCGCTCCTCACCGCGGCCGTGTGCGGCTTCCTCGTGGTGGCCCGCCGCTACCGCACCAGCCTCTTCGTGCTGTCCGCCATCGTCGGCGGGTGGATCCTCAACGCGCTGCTCAAGAACCTGTTCCACCGCCCGCGCCCCTCGGTGGTGCCCCACCTCACCGAGACGATGTCCACCAGCTTCCCCAGCGGCCACGCCATGCTGTCCGCCATCACCTACCTCACGCTGGGCGCGCTGCTGGCCCAGTTCGCTGAACACCGCCGCGTGAAGGTCTATCTCCTCTCCGTGGCCCTGGTGCTCTCCGTCCTCGTGGGCTGCACCCGCGTGTACCTGGGCGTGCACTACCCCACGGACGTGCTCGGCGGCTGGGTGGCCGGGCTCGCGTGGGCCCTGTTCGTCACCGTCGCTGCCCGCACCGTGCGCCGCCGCAGCCCCGCCCTTCGGGAAGAGGCCCAGCGCCCCGTGGAATGAGCCTTGCGCCCACGGCCCCCACGCAGGATGAAGGGGCCACCACCCTTTTCGACCCACCTCCCGTGTCCCTCGTCCCCGTGAACACCCGCCACTCCCTGCCGCCCGCGAGGCGCGGATGATCCAAGCGTGGCTGTGGAAGCTGGGCCTGGGACGCGGCCGGGTGCACGTCTTCTACGACGAGGCCTACCGCCTCCCCCTCACCGGCATCGAGTCCTCCGTGGGCATCGAGCCGCGCGGGACCGACTTCACCACCTGGTACCTGCTGGAGGCCGGCGTGGTGCGCGCCGCGGACGTGCGCCACCCCGTGCCCGTGTCCTACGCGCAGCTCTCGCGCGTGCACGACGCCCGCTACCTGGAGTCCCTCTCCGACCCCGCGACCCTCGCGCGCATCTACGCCACCGACCCGTCCGAGGTCCCCGTGGACGCGCTCCTGGACAGCGTGCGGCTCGTGTGCGGCGGGACGCTGGGCGCGGCCCGGCTGGCGCTCGCGCGGCAGGGGCCCGTGGTCAACATGGCCGGCGGCTTCCACCACGCGCGCCCGGACAAGGGCGGCGGCTTCTGCACCGTCAATGACATCGCCGTGGCCGTGGCGGACCTCCGCGCCTCCGGCTTCGACGGCTCCGTGGCCGTGCTGGACCTGGACGCGCACCCGCCGGATGGCACCGCGGCGTGTCTCGCCGGACAGCCCAAGGTGTGGATCGGCTCCGTGTCCGGCAGCGACTGGGGCGTGCTGCCCCCCGGCGTGGACGAAACACGCGTGCCGGACGGCTGCGACGACGTCACCTACGTGCAGAAGGTGAAGGACCTGCTCGCGCGCATGCCCGCTTCCGACATCACCTTCGTCATCGCTGGCGGGGACGTGCTGTCCGGGGACCGCTTCGGGCGCGTGGGCATCACGCTCCAGGGGGCGCGCAAGCGCGACGTGGCCATCGCCGCCGCGCTGCGGGGACAGGCCAGCGTGTGGCTGCCCGGTGGCGGCTACCACGCGGAGTCCTGGAAGCTGTTCGCGGGCACCGTGCTGGTGCTCGCGGGCCTGGGCCACCAGCGCATCACCGCGCGCTACGACCCGCTGAGCGCGCGCTTCCAGCGCATCGCGCACCTGTTGGATCCGGAGAAGGCGAACACCGCCGGGAAGGTGCCGCACTGGGAGCCCTTCTCGCTGGAGGACCTGGAGGGCCCGCTGCGGCTGGGGCCGGAGGTGCAGCCGCGCGTGCTGGGCCACTACACCGCGCAGGGCATCGAGTACGCGCTCTTCCGCTACGGCCTGCTGTCGTACGTGGAGCGCCTGGGCTACAGCCGCCTGCGCGTGCAGGTGGCCTCCACCGGCGGCACCGGCGACCGCATCATGGTGCTGGGCCACGCGGGCGGCCGCGAGCACCTGCTGTCGGACTCGGTGGTGGAGAAGAAGGAGCTCCAGGGCGAGACCTTCCTCTTCGCCAACTGGCTGTCCCTGCGCCACCCCCGCGCGCGCTTCAGCGACAAGCGCCCGCAGCTGCCCGGCCAGGAGGTGCCCGGCCTGGGCCTGTCGCGTGAGACGACGGAGGTGCTGCTCGCCATGGCCCAGCGACTGAGCCTGGCCGGCGTGGCCTTCCGGCCCATGTGGTACCACCTGGCCGTCGTCGCGCGCGGCCGCTTCCACTTCTCCACCCCGGAGCGTCAGGGCCGCTTCGAGGCGCTGATGCGCGACCTGTCCTCGCTGTCGCTCGTGGAGGCCACACGCGCCGTGGCCGAAGGGCGCGTGCGCCTGGATGGCCAGCCGTATCCGTGGGAGCCGGACGACATGCTCTGCCGCCTGTCACCCGTGTCCCTGGACGCGGAGGCCGTGGCGATGGAGCGCGAGCGCTGCCACTTCACCGTGGTGCCCGCGTCCGGTTGAAGCCGGGCCCGTGGTAGTCAGGACACGTGGACCTGGACGCGCAACGCCGTGAACAACACAAGCTGCGGCTGTCGTGGATGCCGTGGCTCTACTTCAGCCTCAAGCCGCGCCACCGCGAATGGGCGGAGGCCTGGCAGCGCGAGGTGCAGGACCGCCTGCGCGCGCTGGAGACAGTTGATATCGCCGAAGGATGTTTCATCGCCCCGGAGGCGCGCATCTTCGCGGAGCCCGGCCGCACCGTTCGCATCGGGCCGGGGTGCAGCATCGGCGCGGACGCCTTCGTGCACGGGCCGGTGGTGCTGGAACCGCGCGTCAGCCTCAACGCGCGCGTCAGCCTGGACGGCGGCACGTGCGGCATCCGCATCGGCGAGGGCAGCCGCATCGCCAGCGGCGCCACGCTCTACGCCTTCGACCACGGCCTCGCGCCGGACCGCCCCGTGCGCGAGCAGCCCGTCACCTCGAAGGGCATCGTGATCGGCCAGGACGTCTGGGTGGGCGCCAACGCGGGTATCACCGACGGTGTCACCGTGGGTGACCACGCGGTGATTGGCATGGGCGCCGTCGTCACCCGCGACGTGCCCCCGTGGGCCATCGTCGGGGGCGTGCCTGCACGCCTGCTCGGGGATCGCCGTCAACGCCCCCGTTCCGGAATTCCCGGGGGGTGGGAGCCTCCAGACTCCGAGGGAAACCCCTGAGTCCCGGGTGGGTCCATTGACTTTGAAACATTCGAGCGCCCTATGCTTCAGGTCGCGGTGAGACGGAAAGAGGGGTCGGGCCCGGACGCACCGGGTGGGTTTCCCTCCAATCCAGATTTCATTCCGTTTCATCCGTGATGAAGGAGGCCGCGGTGACGCAGGAGCAACGCGAAACGGGGAGCGCCGCTGCTCTGGGGCAGTCATCCGTGGCGGGCGACCTCGTGGACACGCGTCGCTTCCAGCGCGCCGGGTCGCTCTTGCGCGAGGCGCTCTTCGAACTGGACGCGGCGGGCCGCCTCGTCCTGGCGACCCCCGCCTGGGAGAGACTGGTCGGAGCGCCCGTGCACGCGTGGCTGGGCCGCGCGCTGGTGGAGCTGTTCCATCCGGAGGACCGGGACCAGGCGCGCGTGCTGCTGCGCACGGCGCTGGCGCGCACGGACGTGCCCTCGCGGCTGGAGCTGCGGCTGTCGGGCGGCACGCAGCCGCGCTGGGTGGAGCTGTCCGCGACGGGCGATCCGGAGCACCTGGGCGGCGTGCTGGGCACGCTGGTGGACGTCACCCCGCGCCGTCTGGCGGAGGAGGCCGCCGCCACGCGCGAGCGCTACCTGGGCGCGATGGTGGAGGTCCAGCGGCAGCTGCTCGCGCCGGAGGCCTCCGGGGATGTGTACAACTCCATCCTGGAGCCTCTGGGCCGCGTCGCGGGCGCCAGCCGCGCCTACGTCTTCGAGTTCCATCGCGACGCCTCCGGCCGGATGCTCCAGTCCCAGCGCGCGGAGTGGTGCGCGCCCGGCATCTCGCGCGAACTGGACAACCCTGACACGCAGGCGTGGCCCATCGATCAGGCCTTCACGCTGCACCAGCTGGAGCAGCTCCACCGGGGCGAGGCCGTGCAGGGCTCGCCGGAGGACTTCGGCGCGGACAACGCGCCCGTGCTGCTGGCGCAGGGCATCCGTTCGCTGCTGGTGCTGCCCCTGGTGGTGCACGGCGAGCCGTTCGGCTTCATCGGCTTCGACAACTGCGACGACTCGCGGCCCTGGTCGCACGTGGAGGTGAATCTGCTCTCCGGCGCGGCCGGCGCGCTGTCGCTGGCGCTGGAGCAGCACACCACGGACGCGCTGCGCGTGCGCACGGAGACGGCGCTGCGCCGCACGGAGGCCGGCTTCCACCTGCTCATCGAAGGGTTCCCGGACCCCGTGGTGGTGCACACGACGGACGGCATGCTCCTGTCGGTGAACCCGGCCATGGCCAACTACCTGGGCTACCAGGACCCCGCGCAGCTGTTGGGCCGGCACCTGCTGGGCCTGGTGCGGCGCGAGGACCAGGAGGTCGCACGCCGCCACCTGGAGGAGGCGCAGGACGGGGCGCTGGCGGCCCGCTCGCACGAGGTGCCGCTGGTGCGCCGCGACGGGCAGGTGGTGAGCGCGGACCTGGTGACGCTGGGTGTGCTCTTCGACGGCGTGCCCGCGCGGGTGACGGTGGCGCGCGACTTCACCGAGCGCAAGCACATGCAGGCGCAGCTCATGCTGGGGGACCGGCTGGCCTCCATGGGCATGCTGGCCGCGGGCATCGCGCATGAGCTGAACAACCCGCTGTCCTACGTGCTCTCCAACCTGGAGTTCCTGCACCGCGCGCTGGGCCCCATGCCCCGGCCCCTGGGCGCCGAGGAGCTGCTGGAGTACCAGCAGGTGCTGGACGACGCGCGCGAGGGCTCCGAGCGGATGCGCCAGATCGTCCGCCAGCTCAAGGTCTTCTCCCGCGTGGACGACGCGCACGAGGAGGCGGTGGACCTGCACCGCGTGCTGGACTCCGTGGCGCAGATGGCGGCCAGTGAAATCCGGCCGCGCGCCCGGCTGGTGAAGCAGTACGGCGTCGTGCCGACGGTGCGCGCCAACGAGGGCAAGCTGTTCCAGGTGTTCCTCAACCTGGTCATCAACGCCGCGCACGCGATTCCCGAAGGCTTCACGGACGAGCACGAAATCCGTCTCATCAGCCGCGTGGACGACGACGGCCGGGTGGTGGTGGAGGTGCGCGACACGGGCCGGGGCATCGCGCCGGAGCTGCTGCGCCGCATCTTCGACCCCTTCTTCACCACCAAGGCGCCGGGCCAGGGCACCGGCCTGGGCCTGTCCATCTGCGACACCATCGTGCGCGCGCTGGGCGGCACCATCGCCGCGGAGTCCACTCCGGGGAACGGCGCCACCTTCCGCGTCACCCTGCACGTCGCCGCGCGGCCCGCACGCGTGGCCTGAGCAGGCCTGCATTCCGCGTCCATGCGGCGGAGCGGGCCGCCCGTCCGCTGCCTCGAAATGGACTGAATCCGCCGCGCTCCCGTGTTCGAGTGTGGAGCGTCGGACGGCCTGCCCTCGCGTGCGCTGCCCTCCAGGGGGCAACGGCGGCACGCTTGGGACCCGCCCCGCCGCCGGGGGCCTTCCCTTCCGAAAGGCCGTGGAGGATGTCATGCACACGCTGAACGGCCGCCTCGCTCCCGTGCTCGGGTTGCTGCTGGGCTGCGTGCTGGCGCTGGGGCCGGGCGCTTCCAGCGCGCAGGATGGGACGCCGCAGGCTCCGGCTCCAGTGGAAGCTCCGGCGAACGGGTGCGCGGGCTCCGCGAACTTCCTCATCGGCGCGGCGCGCTCGGACATCACCGGCCCCGCGGCGGAGGTGGGGATGATGGGCTACGGGCAGGTGGGCCAGAAGACGGAGGGCATCCACCTGCGGCTGTTCTCGCGGGCGTTCGTCATCGCCTCGCCGTGCAACGGCCGCCGCGTGGCCTTCGTCAGCGCGGACCTGGGCATGGTGTTCCAGGCGGTGAAGCAGCAGGTGGTGGAGCGGCTGCGCTCGAAGCTGGGCGACACGTTCTCCGACGACAACGTGCTGCTCAGCGCCACGCACACGCACTCCGGGCCGGGCGGCTTCAGCCACTACACGTTCTACAACCTGACCACCTTCGGCTTCGTGCCCCAGAACTTCGAAGCCATCGTCTCCGGCATCACGGACTCCATCATCCGCGCCAACGCACGCCTGGCCGAGGGCTCGCTGCGGCTGTCCTCGGGCGACCTGCACGGCGCCAGCATCAACCGCTCACCGGAAGCCTACCTGCGCAACCCGGAGTCCGAGCGCGTCCGCTATCCCGACAACGTGGACAACCGCATGACGCTGCTGCGGATGACGGGAGCGGATGGGCGCGAGCTGGGGCTCGTCAACTGGTTCGCCGTGCACGCCACGTCCTTCGGCAACACGAACACGTACATCAGCGGCGACAACAAGGGGCTCGCGGCGCACACGTTCGAGGTGGAGAAGGGAGGACGGGCGCCCGGAGGCCCGGACTCCTTCGTCGCGGCGTTCGCGAACTCGAATGAAGGCGACGTCACGCCCAACATCCTGGGCGGCACGAACGGCGGCGGCGCGAACGACTTCGAGGACGCGGCCCTGTCCGCGAAGAAGCAGTACGACTTCGCCGAGCACCTGTGGTCCACCGCCGGGATGCCGGTGATGGGCGGCGTGGACTACCGGCACGCCTACGTGAAGATGGACGCGGTGGACGTCGCGCCCGCGTTCGCGGACGGCAGCGCGCACCGCACCTGTCCCGCGGCCATTGGACTGTCCATGCTGGCGGGCGCGGAGGATGGGCCCGGCTTCGGTTCGGAAGGGGCCACGTGCGAGTCCGTGCACGACGTGTGGAGCCAGTTCACCTGCGCCGCCGTCACCACGCCCTGCCAGGGGGAGAAGCCCATCGTCCTGGAGATGGGCACCATGAAGCCCTACCCGTGGTCCCCGGAGGTGCTGCCCCTGCAGGTGGTGACGGTGGGGCCGCTGGCGCTGGTGGCGGTGCCCTTCGAAATGACCACCATGGCGGGCCGCCGGCTGCGCGACACGGTGCGCGCGCAGCTCCAAAGCACGGGCGTGACGGACGTGGTCATCGCGGGACCGGCCAACGCCTATTCGGGCTACGTGGCCACGCGCGAGGAGTACGCGCGCCAGGACTACGAGGGCGCGTCCACGCACTTCGGCCCGTGGACGCTGGCGGCGCTGCAGCAGTCCTTCACGGGGCTCGCGGCCAGCTTGCGCGACGGGACATCCGTGCCGCCCGGCCCCACGCCGCGCGACCTGCGCAAGGCGGTGGTGGGGCTGCAGCCCGGCGTGGTGTTCGACGACAAGCTGCTCTGGGTGGACTTCGGCGCCGTCGCGGAGGAGGCGAAGGCGTCCTACGCGCGGGGCGACACGGCGAGCGTCACCTTCTGGGGCGGCCATCCGCGCAATGACCTGAAGCTGGGTGGCACCTTCCTTCGCGTACAGCGGCGGGAGGCGGATGGCACGTGGCGGGACGTGGCGAACGACGGGGACGGCGTCGCGCTGTACCACTGGCAGCGCGAGTACTGCGTGCCCACGCTCGCGTGCTCGCAGGTGCGAATCACCTGGCCCATTTCCAGGGACACGCAGCCGGGCACGTACCGGCTGGTGCATGAGGGGAACTGGAAGTCCGGCTGGGACGGGCGCATCCACCCGTACTCGGGAAGCTCGCGCCCGTTCACCGTGAAGTAGCGCGCGTCAGTCGCAGGAACCGTCCGGGTTGCAGCGCTTGTCGCACTTCTTGCAGGACTCGCCGCCCTTGCCGCACTGGTTCTTGTTGGGCGCGGGGATGCAGCTGTTGCCTTCGCAGCAGCCGCCGCAGGTGGACGGGTCGCACTTGCAGAAGCCGTTGATGCACGCGAGCCCCGGTCCGCACGCGGTGCCACTGAGGCCGCAGACGCACTTGCCCCCGGCGCAGCGGCTGGCGTTGATGTCGCAGGCCGGGCCGGTGCCGCAGCCGCAGGTGCCCCGGTCGGTGCAGGTGTCCGCGCGGATCGAATCGCAGACCTCGCACGCGACGCCGCCCACGCCGCAGGTGCGGAAGGTGCGGGACGTGCACACGCCTTCGCGGCAGCAGCCGTCCGGGCAGTCCACGCAGAAGGTGCCGCCGTTCGACGCGGTCAGCCGCACGGTGACCTCCACCTCGTAGCCGTCGCGCACGGTGGCGGTGGCCTCGCCGGTGGCGACCGTGGCGTCGTCGCGCAGGCCGTCCACGCGGACGGTGGCCTGGGTGCCATTGGCCGCGCCGTCCAGGAGGACGCGGAACGTCTCACCGTTCACGAGCGCGCGGCTGGAGTCCTCGGGCAGCAGTGAGGTGGGCACGGAGGCGCCGTCCGCGGTGGCGGAGATGCGCAGCCGGGTGAGGTTGAGGGAGGGCTCGAACTGGGCGGTGACGAAGAGCGCGGTGCCGGCCGCGGCGGCGGGGTCACGACAGGCGGCCAGGGACACCAGCGCGAGCAGGCCGCTGCACAGAAGGAGCCGGGCGAGTGTCCGGCCGGGGGTTGCTCCCACGGAAGTCATGATGGCGCGGGAGGGTAATGGTTCCTCCGTCGTGAAGTGGAAGTCATGTTGGACGCGGGGGGGATGGCGTTGGACAGCGGACGCTCATGTCCGGTGTGTCACCGGCCGTGCATCTCGCGTGGCGCCCGAGGCAAGAAGGCCGCAGCATGCGGGAGCGCGCGAGACCCGAGGGAGGCGGCAACGGCATGGTGGTCATCGTCATGGGCGTTTCAGGCACCGGGAAGTCCACGGTGGGCCGGGCGCTCGCGGACCGGCTGGGGTGGACGTTCGTGGACGCGGACGACCTGCACTCGGTGGAGAACCGCCGGAAGATGGCCGCGGGCACGCCGCTGACGGACGTGGACCGGCAGCCCTGGCTGGAGCTCCTGCGCGCGAGGATGGAGAAGGCGCTGGAGGCGGACGAGGACCTGGTGCTGGCGTTCTCCGGCCTCAAGGCCTTCTACCGGGCGAGGCTCACCGTGGACCCCGCGCGCGAGCGCTGGGTGTACCTGCACGCGCCCGCGTCCGTCATCCTCGAGCGGATCCAGAAGCGCATGGGGCACTTCATGCCGGCGTCGCTGCTCCAGAGCCAGTTGGAGACGATGGAGGTGCCCGAAGACGCGTTCACCGTGGACGTGACGCCCCCGCCCGAGGAGATCGTCGAGCGCATCGTGGCGGGGTTGGCGTTGACGCCCCGGGTGTAGAGCGCTTTCAGCGTACGGGCTCGACGGTGGCGCCCAGGCGCTCCAGCAGCTCGCGGTACCAGGTGAAGGCGCGCTCGGTGTGGCCCTTCAGCTCCTTCGTGCCCCACAGCAGCGTGAGGGTGCGGCGCGTGGTGGCGTCCGTCTTGGTGCGCTGGGCGTCCTTCACCGCGTTGGCGCACGGGCCCTGCGCGTCGAAGAGGCACAGCAGGCCCTCCAGGTCGATGGTCTGCCCGGAGGCGTTGAAGCCGTAGCGGTCGCCCTGGATGGCGGTGGAGACGCGGAACGGGGCCTGGGCTTTGTCCAGGTCCACCACGCTGATGGGCAGGCCGCTGTGCAGCGACACGGCGTTGCAGGCGTCCACCGCGGCGTTGATGGTGCCCAGGGTTCCGTCGCCGGAGGCCCGCACCAGGTACTCGGACGCGGGCTTGCCCCGGCCCGTGGGCTTGTAGCCGCCGTGGCGGAGCAGGTCGCGCACGGCGCCCCGGACGGCGTCGTCACTCTGGACGGGCGCGGTGGCGCCGGGCTTCAGCAGGGCCTGCAGCCAGTCGGGCGCGGGCAGGTCCCCCAGGGGGGCGGGCCACGAGGAGGTGAAGGCGATGAGGTCGAGGAGGGGATGGGGGTCGACGGTCAGCACGGCGGCACTCTACGCCACGCGCTGGTAGGGTAGGGATGGCTGCTGTTCCCCTTCGTCCCCTCCTGGAGCATCCGCATGCCCACGCTCATCCCGAAGCCCATCCGTGTGACGGCCGTGGGCAACAAGCCGAAGCTCATCGACGAGTACGTGGGCCGGGTGAACTCCAAGACGTCCAACATCAGCGTGGCCCACATGCGCAGCCCCGGTGGGTGGGAGGAGCCGGGCCAGACGCCCGAGTTCCGTGAAATCACCCTGGTGCTCGCGGGCACGCTGCGGGTGGAGCACAAGGGCGGGGTGATGGACGTGCACGCCGGCCAGACGGTGGTGTGCGAGCCCGGCGAGTGGGTCCGCTACAGCACCCCCGAGGAGGACGGCGCGGAGTACGTGGCCATCTGCACCCCGGCGTTCTCCCCGGGAACCGTGCACCGGGACCACTGAGGCCCGCGTTCCAGGGTCCAGGTTCCAAGCCGGGCGGAATCCCGGGCGGGGGCCTGCCTGCCCGGCCGCGTGGATGGACCTGGGGCGGTTGGGGGTTCGGAAGCATCCCTCCGGCGGGCGGCTCATGGCATAAGGGCGCGCCGCCTGATTCCCCGGGCCCTTTCGGTACGCACATGATCCGTCTCGACAACATCGGTAAGCAACACGGTCAGCAGATCCTCTTCATCGAGGCGTCGGCCGCGCTCCACAAGGGCGAAAAGGTGGGCCTGGTGGGCCCCAACGGCGCGGGCAAGACGACGCTGTTCCGGATGATGACCGGCCAGGAGTACCCGGACGAGGGACAGGTCTCCATCGACCGTGGCGTCACCATTGGCTACTTCAGCCAGGACGTCGGTGAGATGAACGGCCGCAGCGCGGTGTCTGAAGTGATGGACGGCGCGGGCCCGGTGAGCACCGTGGCGGCGGAGATGAAGCATCTGGAAGCCGCCATGGGTGACCCGGACCAGGCGGACAACATGGAGAAGCTCGTCGAGCGCTACGGCGTCGTGCAGGGCCGGTTCGAGGAGCTGGGCGGGTACGCGCTGGAGGGCCGCGCGCGGGAAATCCTCGCGGGCCTGGGCTTCAGCGAAGAGATGATGGACGGCGACGTGGGCAAGCTGTCGGGCGGCTGGAAGATGCGCGTGGCGCTCTCCCGCATCCTGCTGATGCGGCCGGACGCCATGTTCCTGGACGAGCCCTCCAACCACCTGGACCTGGAGTCGCTCATCTGGCTGGAGGGCTTCCTCAAGGGGTACGAGGGCGGCCTGCTGATGACGTCGCACGATCGCGAGTTCATGAACCGCATCGTGACGAAGGTGGTGGAGATCGACGGCGGTTCGCTGACGACGTACTCGGGCAACTACGACTTCTACGAAGGCCAGCGCGCGCAGAACGAGGCGCAGCAGCAGGCGCAGTACGAGCGTCAGCAGGCGATGCTCGCGAAGGAGATCAAGTTCATCGAGCGGTTCAAGGCCCGCGCGTCGCATGCGGCGCAGGTGCAGAGCCGGGTGAAGAAGCTGGAGAAGATTGAAAAGGTGGAGCCGCCGAAGCGCCGCTCCACGGTGCTCTTCGAGTTCCAGCCGCCGCCGCGTTCCGGTGACGACGTGGTGAACCTGAAGCGCGTGTCCAAGGGCTACGGCAAGCGGACCATCTACGACGGCCTGGACTTCCTGGTGCGCCGCGCGGAGCGCTGGTGCGTGATGGGCGTGAACGGCGCGGGCAAGTCCACGTTGCTGAAGCTGGTGACGGGCACGACGCAGCCGGATGAAGGCACGGTGGCGTTGGGTGGCAGCGTGAAGATGGGTTACTTCGCGCAGCACGCCATGGACCTGCTGGACGGAGAGAAGACGGTCTTCGAGCAGCTGTCGGACGCGTTCCCCCGGGCGGGGCAGGGCTCGTTGAGGGCGCTGGCGGGCTGCTTCGGCTTCAGCGGCGACGAGGTGGAGAAGAAGTGCCGGGTGTTGTCGGGTGGAGAGAAGGCGCGTCTGGTGATGGCGCAGATGCTCTACGACCCGCCGAACTTCCTGGTGCTGGACGAGCCCACGAACCACCTGGACATGGGCACGAAGGAGATGCTGATCACGGCGCTGTCGCGCTACGAGGGCACGATGTTGTTCGTGTCCCACGACCGGCACTTCCTGGGAGCGCTGTCCAACCGCGTGCTGGAGCTGACGCCGGACGGCATCCACAAGTACGGCGGCGGCTACACGGAGTACGTCGCGCGCACGGGCCAGGAAGCCCCGGGCCTGCGCAGCTGAGACGTACCGGACGCCCAGAGCGTGAAAGCGCTCTGGGCGACGCTGCCGTTGGGCTCAATCTTCGACTTGCGTCCAGTCGGCAGGGCCTACTGAAAACTCAAACTTCGCCTGCCGCATGGCTTCCTCAAGGCTTGGATGCCATGTGTCATCGAGTGGCAGTTCGTTGGCGCCCAGGCGGAACAGGTAGAAGGCGTCGTCTGCGCTGGTGATTTCAAGCGACGCGACGGTTTCGCCTATTGATTTCATTGTTTGTGAAGAGATGGTGGCAGTGAGCCTCATGCGCCGGCCTCGAACTGCCGGAGCGCCTCGCGTTCTGCCGCCGTGGCCGCAAGAAGGGCGTCGAAGTCGTTCGGCTTTGACTGGATGGCCTCGTACTCCTCCGCAATGCCAAGGTTCGCAAGAGCCGCGCTAGATGGCTCCTGCGAACCTTGGCCACGCGGTAGTCGTCCCTAGCGCCGGCGCACTCGTTGCCGGTCAGCTTTCGATCTGCCTCGTCCAGGATGCTCATGGCTTGCTGTTCGCGAACGTGAGGAGCCTGAAGGTATCGAGTCTGGGACCGAGCTCCATCATGAATCTCAGTGAAAGCCGTTTGTGATGTCGATCATCTTGTGAGGAGAGAAGGACTTGATCGCCATCAGGAGCATCCAGCCGGTTCCTCCGTCCGATGGGGCGATTTGTCTGCAGCAGATGCGAAGAACTGAGTCACTGAGGGTCCAGTCTTCGCACTGCTTTTCTCCCACCTCGCGGTTGGTGGAGGTGGGAGAGCCAAGAACGGAAACTGCCTCATCGTGGAGGGCCTTGAACGCCGTTGCGCAGCGCGCTTCCCGGCGAACGACCGAGGCCCCAAAGTTCTCAAGCTTTTCGTCAGAGGAAAACAAGTAGGTCACCTTCGCCGGGTACCCACTCAATGTGAGGTTTTGTCCGAGCGCTTCCGCTTCGGCTCGTGTCATGCCATGGCGGAGTCGAGTCAATAGGGCAATGGATTGCATGGGCTGCGCTTGAGAGGGAGCGTTGAGTGACGCATCGGGTAATGATGCTTCTGGCGGGACTGGACTCGTCGAGTTCATCCAATGCACGGTCAAAAAACCTCCTGTGGCTCCAGCCAGGAGAAGCCAGGACGTCCTATGGGTTGGCATTGAAAACCTCGTCCAGGAAGGCCGTTGTCATGCCCTGGGCCTCCATTTCAACTTCAAGGAAGTCAAGCCCCTCGAAAGAGGCCTTGTATGGGTTTTGTGAGAACTGGGTGTCGTGCCACATCTCGTGGAACAAGACTTCCTCGACGGAGCGCCCAGACCCGAGGGCGAGGCGAGTGTCGATGGTGCTCACGAAGGCTTGAGGGGCGAGATAGCGCTGGATTCCGTCTGGCCGCGCGGAGCATGCGTTTCCCATCCGGCGTGAATGGCCCGGAGTGCGATTCCCTTCACGATCTCGCATCTGGCTCCCTTGACTGAAGCTGAACTCATGCGGGCTGTTCTCCAGCGTGTTAATGGCGAAGCTGCCCAGCTCCGTGGCCTTGATGTTGTTGAACGCGGACTGTAGCGCAGGGGCGATGGAGACGATGCGCCGTCCATCAGGATCGATGAACTGGTGGGGCTGGTTCGCGGCGTAGGCGTAGAGGTTGGAATCTCCGCCTGCGAACCGGATGGGGTCCTTGGCCGTCCACCGACCCGTTTCAGCGTCGTAGTCCCGAGCCCCGAAGCGGGTCAGCTTCGTGTCCCGGTCATAGAGGCCGCCCGCGAAGCCAAAGGGCTGGAAGCCGGGATTTGAATCCGCGACGACGTTGCCCCAGACGTCGAACTCCATGCGCTGCACCACCGCCCCATTCCGGGTGTCGACGACGAGGCGCGGGCTTCCCAGCGGGTCCGTGAGGATGCGGTAGGTGATGCCTCCCTTGAGCATGAAGTCGGGGGAATGCCCCCGAGTGCCATGGACGAAGCGGCTGACGACATTCCCCGCACCATCGAGTTCCGCGATGACCCGCCGCCCCTCGTAGAGGAAGCCCTGGATGAGCGTGCCATCCACCTTCTTGCCGACACGCCTCGACGCGGCGTCGAGCACGTACTCGAGCTGCCTGCCGCCGGCGAGCTCGACATGCACCAGCGCGCCCAGCGCGTCATATGCGTACTGGGTGGTGTACGTTCCCTCCGTGCGCGTCTGAAGGTCCCCGTTGGCGCCGTAGCTGTAGGTCTTGCTCCCAAAGGACAGCAGCCGGTCCTGGGCGTCATGGGTGGCTGTCTGCAACGTGTCCCGGAGGACGGAGGTGCGGTTGCCATTGGCGTCGTAGGTGTTCGCCTCCAGCAGGACTCCGTCGCGGGTGACGGACGCCAGCCGTCCCGCCTCGTCATGGGTGAAGACGTCCGAATGGACAGTGGTTCCCTCGGTTTCAGTCCGCCGGACGATGCGGCCCATCACGTCGCGCTCCAACTGGTAGGACAGCAGCGGGACGTTCCCGGTAGCGGCGGACCAGGACTCCAGCTCTCCGTAACCGTTGGAGGTTTCAGTGGTGGAGACCGCTCCAAGGCGTGTTCCCGCGAGCAGGCCATTGTCGTCGCGCCGTGACAGCGTCAGCGCTCCCGCTGAGACGAGCAGCCCGTCCAGGTCATAGGCATACGCCACGGGTGACCCACCATTGACGGACGCTGTCGCGATCCGGAAGTCCGTGTCATGGCTGTACTGGAGCGCCCCTGTCACGGCTCCCTTCCAGGAAACCCCGGTCAGCAGCGGACCGTCGTGGCTGAATTCGAGCCCCACCCCGGAGGTGCTCGCGAGCGAGCGGAGACGACCTGCTCCGTCATGGCCACTCGTTACGCGCGTGCCTGGGATGTCCAGGGTGGCGAGTCTGCCCGCGGCATCGTAGGCGAATGACACGGTGCCATCTGGTTGCCGGAGTTCGGTGAGGGCGTCATCCAGGTCGTAGGTGTAGCCGGATGAGAAGGCGCTCCCTCCGGGAGGTGCATAGGACGCCAGTGCCTCCATGGCCGTGTACTGGAATGCGTGTGAGGGCCGTCCGGGTGGCGTCACCGAGGCGGGGGCGTCCCCTGTCTCATAGGTGAGCCCCGTGACACGGTGTCCAGGAAGCATGCTGGACGTGATGCGACCTGCCTCGTCCCTTGTGAGGACGGTGGCGCGGTCCAGCCCATCTGTTACAGAGCGCAAGGCACCCTCCGCTCCATACGTGAACGTCCTCCGCCGGCTCCCCTGGACGACGGAACCGGGACGGCCCTCCCCGTCGTAGGTGAACTCCACCGGAAGCAGGCCCGGTGTCTCGGCCGTGTGGATGCGTCCCTGCGCGTCCAGTGTGAGGACAGACACCTTGCCCATGGGGCTGGTGGAGAGGAGACGTCTTCCAGCGGCCTCGTAGCGCAAGGTGGTGGTCCGGCCATTCACCGTCACCGTGTCCGTCTGCGTACCCACGTCCAGCAGCGTGCCCTGGGGCAGGAGGGTCACCTCCCGCTGGTGGGTGGACGTGGAGGTCAACCCGCTCGGCAGCTTCACGGTGCGCGATGCCACGAGCGGTGACTGCATGCCCAGGCGGGGCTCCGGTATCTCCACCACCGTGGTGACCCTGCCATCCGGTGCGGTGTAGACCGTGGTGCCATTGGGCGAGCGCAGCGTCATCCACGCCGTTCCATCAGACGCGGTGGTGATGCGCCGCTGGACGCCGGACTCCAGGTCTTCCACCTGGTATCTCCGGGTGCGCCCCATCGCGGTGGTGAGCGCCACCAGGTAGCCCTTGTCCAACCGCGTCCGTTCGAGGGCCTTGAATCCTCCCGAGGGCTGGGCGTCCTTCGTCAGCCAGCCTTCCGGGCTGTATTCGAACAGGTGCATCCCGCCGCGTTCGTCTCGCAGGGACGAGAGCAGTCCGCCGTCCTGGTAGGTCAAGGCCACGCTCTCCCTGCCTGGCCGGGCGAGGGAGGCGAGCAATCCATCGGGCCCTGTCTGCAACACGGTGCGCTGGCCGTGGGGCGCGAGGATGGCCGTGGGTGCCCCTGTCACGTCCCGTTCAATCCGGGTGATGAGGCCGGACCCGTCCGCGACGGACACCAACCGCGCGTTCTCGTCGTAGGTGAAGCGGTGGCGGACCGAGAGCGTCCAGGCCTCCAGGGTGCAGAGGTGACGCCCCTGCCAACCAAAGCCATACAGCTCGCTGCCGTCGGGGGAGGGCACGAGGTCATCGACCTGGCCACAGGGTGTCTCCAACGTCCCTACCGGATACTGGGGCGGCGCGGGCGCGGTGACGACCGGTGCTTCGGGTCCCCCTCCGGCGAAGACAAAGAGGTTGCCGTCCAATGAGACCCTGCGGACGACGAACTGGGACGCGTCCCCCACAAGGAGGCTGCCATCGAGGGTCACGGCGAGCCCCTTGGGCGCTGTCAGACTGGCGAGGGGCCCTTCCTTGGAAGGATCTCCTCCGCATCCGCCGTTGTTGATGGCCCATGCGCTGCCATCCGGGAGGAGGCGGTGCAGAAGGCATCGGTGAGAAGACGACGTGTAGAGGCTGCCGTCAGGGCCGAGGGCCAGGCCCCAGAGCCAGCCTCGCGGTGATTCGTCGTACAGATTCTGCCTGCGGCTCCTGCTGCCGGTGCGCAGCTCCTCCTCGTCCAGTGAGTAGAGCAGCGTGAACAGTCTGCCCTCCGTATCGACACGGCGCAGACGGCGGTTGCCTGAGTCCACGAAGAAGAGGACGCCTTCAGGGCCCACGACCAGTGCGCGGGGCGTATCCAGGCGCGATGCGATCGCCAGTCTGCCTTCTCCCGCGTTGCCACGAGCGCCCGTGCCCGCGACCGTGGAGATGATGCCGTCTGGCGTGACGCGACGGATGCGGTGGTTGTCGGTATCCGCGAGGTAGATGCTGCCGTCCGGTCCCACCGCGACGCCCGCGGGCGCATTCAGGTTCGCCAGGGTCGCGGGACCTCCGTCGCCGCCGTCCGCCGCGAGTCCTGTGCCCGCCACCGTGGAAATGAGTCCGTCCGGCGTGACCCGGCGGATGCGGTGGTTGCCCGTGTCCGCGATGTACAGCGCTCCGTCTGAGCCCACGGCCAGCGCCTCGGGAGAGGCCAGGCGGGCGATGAGCGCCCTGCCACCATCTCCCGTCGCGCCCTTCACCCCGTTGCCCGCCACCGTGGAGATGACTCCATTGGGCTTCACCTGCCGGATGCGGTGGTTGCCCGTATCCGCGATGTAGACCGTTCCGTCCGCCGCGACGGCGACCCCCTGGGGCGCGGCGAGGCGCGCCTGCTTCGCTGGGCCGTGGTCTCCACTAAAGGTGGGCGTCGCGGTGGTCAGCACCCGGGGCGTCTTGCCCAGGGATTCCCGCCCGGGAAGGGCTCCTCCCTGGCCCGGGTAGAGGGTGCTGCGCCACGGGTCGTAGGCATGATGCGCATCCAGGCTCCAGCCTCCCAGTTGGCTGAAGTCCGGCAGGGACACCACCGTGGCGGTGTGGAACTGCCACAGCGTCAGGTCCCGGCCGTCAGGGCCCTCGAACCGGGTGCTTCTATCTCCATACCGGGCCCAGGCCTGGGACTGATCATCCGGGCTCGCGTAGTAGCTCAACCCGTAGACGTAGCCGATCCGGATGCGGGCGGTCTGTTCTCCCCAGACCTGCCGGCCAAAGGCATCCAGGCCATCCCATACGAAGCGGTAGCTCTGGTTCGGACGCGCGGGGAAGGTTCGAGCGAAGGCCTGTCCCGCGACGTTCACGATGAGGACGATGTTCTTCAGGCTCGCGGGGACGTGACCTCCGCTCAGCGGGATCCGGAGGGCCCGGTTGGCGGTGCGAGCGGCGGCCCGGTCACTGCGGTAGTAGAGCTGGAATGGCGTCCCGGGGATGGGCAGGGCCTCTCCCAGCGTCTGGTTCTGGCATTCGATGATGCTGCCGCTTTCGCAGTCGGGCTGGGCCTCCGGTGTCTCAGCATGTGGCTCGGGTTGCTGGGGCTCTTGCGCATCCGGTGGAGGCCCAAAAGGCCAGTTATAGTCATACGGAGTGAAGTGAGTGACGGGCACCCGCCACAAGCTCTTTCCCACGGCATACAGGGCAGCCAGGCGCGCACGCTCCGCATCGGTGAAGCCCAAGGCCGTCAGTTGCTCGCGGTCGTCTGGTGCGCCGTCTCCGTCCGCATCCACTTGAGCGATGCCGTCGCGTTTCCCCACGATCGCGATGACCCGCCCATTGTCCGATGCGCGCCAGCGCCCCTGTTGCCGGTCGTAGTAGCCGGAGGGCACGACGAGCCCCGCTGGAAAGGCCAGGAAGTTGTCCACGTATCCCTGGACTGGCGGGCTGAAGCGCACCTCGGTGGCGCCTGCCTCCAGCGCTTCGTCCACACTCAGCTCCACGGCGTAGGTGTAGCCGCTGGTGGCGGGCAGCAAGCCGGGCATGGCCGCGGGGCCCTCGGTCCCGACGGTGTACTCGGTCGCGCGCACGTGAAACGGCCCCGTCAGGGGAACACGGGTCCCGTCGCGCAGGAGCATCTCCGCCTGGGTTCCGGGAGCGAACAGCAGGGTGGCCTGACGGCTGCCGGCGCTGTCCTCCACCACGCTGCCCCGCGCGACCTGGAACTCCGCTGCTTCCGGCGTGATGGCCGTGACGCTGGAGTCCAAGGCCGTCAACACCACATCTGGAAGCGGAGCGAATTCGCGCCACGGAACATCCACCTGTCGCTGGACGGGCAGGAATCCTGGCTTCTCCACTTCAATCGTGAGTGCTCCACCGCCATTCACGGCGAGCGAATAATCACCTTGGGCATTCGTGAGCGTATGGCCTTGCTCGGGGTGCGCGAGAACACCGATGCGAGCAGCCACGATGGGCTGCCCATTCCTTCCCAACACCTTCCCGCGAATGACGGCAACCCGGCGTGGATCCAGGGCGCCGTCGGTCACGTCCACCTGAGCCGGGTTCGGACCCTTGTAGAGAAACTCGATGGAGGCGCCGAAGTCCGTCGGGACGGTGGGGGCAATGGCAGCGGGCGCCTGCACTTCGCCTCCATCCATGCCGGCATCACCTGAGAGTCCGCCATCCGCTCCGCCACAAGGAGCGGAAAGGCAGGCCTCGTCGGGATGAGAGGGAGCATCCTGTCCAGAGCATCCCCATGGCCCCGCTCCCAACAACAGCAAGAAGCCATGCCATGGCCATAGGACTGGCCTGGAACGAGTTTGCCTTTTCATCCATCTCCCCCCGAAAGACTGAGCCGGCCCATAGCCTGTCGGTCGTCAGCCAGGCAGGTCAACGAGGGGATGGGATGGGTTGTCTGTCCTTGCGGAGTGGCTCAACCTGCCCGCCAGTCGCACCGGGCCCCGTTCCTTCCGGGACCCGACACTTTTGGCTCTCACCGCGCGGAAAAAGCGAAGGCCTCCTGCCAGCCGGAGTGCCAGGAAATGAGAGACGAGCTGCTTCGGCGGTGACACGGAGTGCGTTGCCCGCACGGGCCACGAAAGCCCGGGCTTGCGCGGTCAGGCAATCCCAAGCTCTTCGAGGAGGGGCTGGAGGACTGGCCCCATTCCATGACGCTCGCAGCCATCGCGCAACTCAGCGACATCCAGGTGTTGCTGATTGCGTTCCAGGAAATCCCAAGAGGCCGACCATGCGCTCGGCAATCTGGAGCGTACGCTCCCGTCGCTTGGCACTGAGTGTGTCGCTCACTTGGGCGTACCCGGGCTGGGCTCATGCGTGCGCGCAGGCGTGATGTAGCGCATCCGCTCCTTGAGGCTCAGCGCGAGCAGTACGCGTTCCCGAGGAGTCATCGCGGCCAGTCGCTCGAACTGAGCCCTCCGCGCCGCATCCGCGCTCTTGCTGGGGCGCTGTCCGTAGAGGCCACGAGGCGGCGGTGTGTCGTCGGAGTTCATTCCTATTCGAACAGCTTGCTCGCGAGCCGTGCCAGGCGCTGGGCCTTGCCCCGGTAGGGCGGGAAGAAGAGGTTCGTGAAGGACGTGCGGCCCTGGCGCACGACCGCGCGCTCGTGGCTGAAGGCCTTGAAGCCCGCCTCGCCGTGGTACGCGCCCAGGCCGCTCTGGCCCACGCCTCCGAAGGGCAGGTGCGGGTTCACGTTGTGCAACACCACGTTGTTCACCACCGTGCCGCCCGCGCTCGTCTCCTTCAGCAGGCGCTCCACCGTGGCCTCTTCGTGGCTGAAGACATACATGGCCAGCGGCTTGCCCTCCGCGCGCACCTGCGTCACCACTTCATCCAGTGACTCGAAGCGCAGCACCGGCAACAGCGGCCCGAAAATCTCTTCATCCATCACCGCCGTCTCCGGCGTCACGTCCGCCAGCACCGTGGGCGCGATGTAGCGCGTCTCCGCGTGCACGCCGCCTCCCGCCACCACCCGCGCTCCTTCCGCCACGGACTCGTCCAACAGCCGGCACACGCGCTTGTACGCGCCGTCATCCACCATCCGGCAGAAGTCTGGCGTCGCCCGCCGCGCCTCCTCCGTCTTCCCGTAGAAGCGCTCCAGCGCGGCCTTCATCCCGGACAGCAGCGCCTCTTCCTTCGACGCATGCACCCAGACGTGGTCCGGCGCGATGCACGTCTGCCCCGCGTTCAGGAACTTTCCCCAGACAATCCGCTCCGCCGCCGCGTCCACGTCCGCTGACGCATCCACGATGACCGGCGACTTCCCACCCAGCTCCAGCGTCACTCCCGCCAGGTGCCGCGCAGCCGCCTCCATCACCCGCCGGCCCACTCGCGGTCCGCCCGTGAAGAAGAAGTGGTCGAACGGCAGCCGCAACAGCGCCTCGCCCACCTCCGCGCCGCCCTCCACCAGCGCCACCTCGTCCTGCGGAAACACGTCCCGCAGCAGCTGCGTCAGGAAGCGCGCCGTGCCCGGCGTCTTCTCACTGGGCTTGCACAGCACCGCGTTGCCCGCCGCCACCGCCGCCACCAGCGGCGACACCAGCAGGTGGAACGGGTAGTTCCATGGCGCCAGGATGAGCACCACGCCCTTGGGCTCCGGGTGCACCTCGCTCTTCGTGCCCGCGAGCAGCAGCGGCGCCCCCACCTTGCGCGGCTTCATCCACGCCTTCAGGTGCTTCTGCACGTGAGCCAGCTCCAGCAGCACGGGCAATATCTCCGTCGCCTCCACCTCCGCGGGCGGCTTGCGGAAGTCCTCGTGCAGCGCGTCTGCCAGCTCCTCACGCCGCTCCAACAACAGCGCCTTGAGCTTCTCCAGCCGCGCGAGGCGCTCCTTCGGCCCTGTCTTCGCCAGCTCCCAGCGGCGCGCCTGGAGGCGGTCGAACACCGCCTGCAGGTCTCCCGGGACCAGGGCCTCCTCCACTGACACCACGCGCATGCCGGTTCCTCTCTCCCACCCCGGGACCTACTCCAGCATCCGGGTCGCCTTGGAAGCCCATTCCTGGGTCTTTCCCCGATACGGCGGGAAGAACACCGCGGCCAGCGACTTCATCCACTGAACCATCACGGCCCGCTCGTGGCTGAACGTCTTGAAGCCGTAGTGCCCGTGGTAGCTCCCCAACCCGCTCATTCCCACCCCGCCGAACGGCAGGTTCGGGTTCGCTACGTGGATGAGCACGTTGTTCACCACGACTCCGCCGGACGTCGTGTGCTGGAGCACCTCCTCCACCATCTTCGAGTCCTGCGAGAACACGTAAAGCGCCAGCGGCTTCCCACCTTCGTTGATGTGCGCGTAGACCTCCTCGCGCCGCTCGTACGTCAGCACCGGCAACACCGGCCCGAAGATCTCCGCCTCCATGATGGGCATCTTCGTCGTCACCCCGGACAACACCGTGGGTGCCACGTACCGCGACGGGCCGTCCGCCGTGCCGCCCGCCTCCACCTTCGCCCCCGCGGCGACCGTGCGGTCGAGCACCTCCTTGAGCCGCCTCCACGCCGCCGGGTCCACCACCCGGGCGAAGTCCGGGCTCGCCTGACGCTCGGCCTCCGTCGCGCCGTAGAAGCGCGTCAGCACCGCCTTGAACGCCTCCAGGAACGCCTGCTGCTTCGACGCCGGCACGTAGATGTAGTCCGGCGCCACGCACGTCTGGCCCGCGTTGACGAACTTGCCCCACGCCAGCGCCTCCGCCGCCGCCTTCAGGTTCGCCGACTCATCGATGATGACCGGCGACTTGCCACCCAACTCCAGCGTCACGCTGGACAGGAACTTCGTCGCCGCCGCCATCACCTTGCGGCCGATGTTCGGGTTGCCCGTGAAGAAGAAGTGGTCGAACGGGTGCTGGAGCAGCACCTCCGCCACCTCCGCGCCACCCTCGAACACCGCCACCTCGTTCTCCGGATAGATGTCCCGCACCAGCTTCGCCAGGAAGCGCGACGTGTGCGGCGTCTTCTCACTGGGCTTGATCATCACCGCGTTGCCCGCGGCGATGGCCGCGATGAGCGGCGCCGCTACCAACTGGAACGGGTAGTTCCACGGCGACAGGATGACCACCACGCCCTTCGCCTCGAAGCGCACGTGGCTGGACGCGCCCTTGAGCGTCAGCGGCGTCGCCACCCGCTTGGGCTTCATCCACGACTTCAGGTGCTTCACCGTGTGGTTCAGCTCCTCCAGCGTCGGGTGGATCTCCGTCAGCTCCACCTCCATCGCCGGCTTGCGGAAGTCCTGGTGGATGGCCTCCGCCAGCTGCTCGCGCCGCGCGATGATGGCCTCGCGCAGCTTGCGCAGCCTGGCGATGCGCTCCGCGGGAGTGCTGCGCGACAGGTTCCAGCGGTTCGCGCGCTGCGACTCGAACACCGCGCGGATGCGGTCCACTTCGACCGTGGCCTGGGGGAGGAGGGACGCGACGGCTTCCAGCATGACGGGCTCCGTTTCAAGAAAGACGCAAAGGGTCAGCGGGCCTCGAGCCCGCGAAGAAGGGTGGTGATGGCCGCCGTCAGCTCGGCGGAGAAGTCCACGCGCAGGGGCGCCATGTGCGGCAGCGTCAGCACCTCGCGCGCCACGGGTGCGATGTCCGCCATCTGCCGCAGGCCCGTCATCAGCGCGTGCACATGGCGGATGAGCTGGACCGCGGACTCCGGCGTGAGGGAGGGCAGCCGCGCCTGGAGCAGCGCCGCCGTCGTCCCCATGGACACGAGCACGCGCTCCTTGAAGGCCTGTGCCTGCGCCACCGTGACGTTCTGCTCCAGCACCGTCTGCGCCCGCGCCAGCAGCCGCGTGAAGGTCTCCTCGCCCTCCAGCGACTCGGCCACCGTGCGCGCCAGCTGGTGGCCCGTCCACGTGCCGTCTTCGGCCAGGCGCCCGTTCAGCTTCGCGAACCACGCGGTGAGCAGGTCGTCCAGGAGCGCCAGGAACAGCGCCTCCTTCGTCGGGAAGTAGAGGAACACCGTCCCCTTCGCCAGGCCCGTGCGCGCCGCGACGTCCGCCATCTTCACCTCGGCGAACGACGTGGCCTCGAACAGCGCCCGCGCCGCGTCCAGCAGCTCGCGCCGCCGCGCTTCCTTGTCCTCGTCCCGCCGCGCCCGCAGTGGAACGACCCGCTTCGCGGCCAGTGCTCCCACCATGACCCGCAGTTAAATGACCGTCGGTCATTGGTCAAGCCGGCGCCTGGGTCTCCTTCCACCGCAGGACGTTCGCGAGGGGAGGGGGGATGGTGTCGTGTAATCCTGTGTGCGACGCTGGGTGACATGATGAGGCCCATCGACGCGGAGCTGCTGTCGGGGAGCGCGCTGTACCAGGAGGTGGTGCTGCGCAAGCTGGCCCACGCGCGCGAGTCGGTGTGGATGGCCACCGCCAACGTGAAGGCCATGTACGTGGAGCGCTCGAAGGGGGCGTTCGTGCCGCTGCTGGAGGTGTTGGACGGGCTGGCCGCCCGGGGCGTGGCGCTGCGGCTGTTGCACGCGGAGCTGCCCAGCCGGCCGTTCCGGGCGGCGTTCGACGCTCGCTCCCGGCTGGTGAAGGGGGGGCTGGAACTGAAGGTGTGCCCGCGCGTCCACTTCAAGGCGGTGGTGGTGGACGGCGCCTGGGTCTACCTGGGGAGCGCCAACCTCACCGGCGCGGGCCTGGGCGCCAAGGGCGACGATGTCCGCAACTTCGAGATGGGTTTCGTGACGGAGGACTTCGACACCATCGACCGGACGACCGCCCTCTTCGAGGCCGTGTGGAGCGGCGCCGAGTGCCGGGGATGTCGGCTTCGAGCGGTGTGTCCTGACCCCATCTTGCCCTCCGGCGGCGGACAGGCGAAGAAACGGGGACGGGACGCGGTGCGCTTGGGGAAGTCCCGCCGGCTGCGACGTCCACGGGAGGACTCGACATGAAGCTGCACTTCGCGCCGCGCAACGCGCCCTGGGGGACCAGCGCGGGGTGACGCCTCCAACCTCCAGCGCGTGGGACGACGCGAACGCGGATGTCCGGGCCCGCCGTCGGGTCCGGCGGCGCACGTATTGGTGGTGCGCGCTGATCATCACGCTGGGCTCGCTCGCGCACCCGCTGATTCTCGGCGGCTTCCGCGCGGACTTCCTCGCGGCGCACCTGGCCTGGGCCGTGGCGTTCCTCGCGCTGGGGACCGCGGTCGGCGCGGGGTGGCTGCGCCCGCCCTTCAGCGGCATCGCGGCGGGCACCGTCAGCCTGACGGCGCTCACCGTGAGCATCCAGCTCACCGGTGGCCTGGAGAGCCCGCTGTTCCCCGCCTTCTACACGGTGCCCCTCCTGGTCACCGTCTTCGTCCCGGGCCAGCGCCTGCCGGTGTGGTCCGCCATCGGGGGCACGCTGGTGGCGGTGGGGCTGATGACGTGGCTGTCGCACGTGCCCTGGGCGGTGTTCGTCAGCCAGTGCCTCAGCCTCGTCTTCGTGTTCGCGGTGTCCGCGCACGGCGCGGAGGCCTTCCGCAAGCTGCGCGCGGCCGAGCGCAACGCGCACCTGGAGCGCGTGGAGGCCCTGCGCCAGCTGGCGGAGAGCGAGTCTCGCCGCGCCCGCGTGGAGCGCCAGCGCGCGGAGGTGGAGCGGCTGGTGGTGGTGGGGCAGCTGGCCGCGGGCGTGGCCCATGAGGTGAACAACCCGCTCGCGTACGTGAAGTCGAACCTGCACTACCTCCAGGAGGAATGGGCGCACGGCGCGCCCGACGACCTGGAGGACGTGCGGCGCGTGCTGGACGAGACGCAGCAGGGCGTGCTGCGCATCCAGCAGATCGTCACCGACCTGCGCCTGTTCTCCCGTGAGGCCCCCGACGAGCTGGAGTCCTGCGACGTCGCGCAGGCGCTGGCCGAGGCGCAGCGGCTGGCCTCGGTGCGCCTGCGCAGCCTGGGCCTGGTGGAGCGCGACGTGGCGCAGGAGCTCTTCCCCGCGCGCGTCACGGCCCGCCACCTGGTGCAGGTGCTGGTGAACCTGCTGCTCAACGCCGCGGACGCGCTGGAGGCCGCCCGCTCCAGCAAGCCCGCGCACGTGATGCTGCGCGCGCGCATGGAGGACGGCCGCGTGCGGGTGGAGGTGGAGGACAACGGGCCGGGCATCCCCGAGGCCGCGCTGTCGCGCCTCTTCGAGCCCTTCTTCACCACGAAGCCGCCCGGCAAGGGCACCGGCCTGGGCCTGGCGCTCTGCCGCGACTACGTGGCGCGCGCGGGCGGCACCCTGGACGCGGAGAACCGCGCGGAAGGCGGTGCGCGCTTCATCCTCCGGCTGCCCGTCGCCGGTACCGCATCCCCCCCTGTCCACCGCGAAGCGCCAGCGCCCGTGGACGCGAACGCGGAGCCCGCGGCCGAGTAGCCCCTCTCAGCGCTTCATCGCTCCAGCGCGTGCGCCACCTGCCCCAAGAGGCGCAGGCGCGGGGAGTCCAGCTTGCGCACGGTGCGCATCAGGCGCCGCACCTCCGGACGCTCGCGGTACTCCGGCGGATCCTCCGCGAGCTGCGGCGCGCCGTCCTCCGTCACCGCCGCCGTCGCGCTCAACCCGAGCAGCACGTCCGACGAGCAGCTCAGCACGAGGCAGAGCTTCCGCAGCGTCCGCACGCTGGGCAGCATGTGCCCGCGCTCCAAACGGCCGTACACCTCGGTGGCGATGCCGACGCGCTCGGCGACATCGGCCTGCGTCAGCTCCAGCCGCTGCCGGGCCACTCGCACCGCGTTTCCAATGAGGGTTGCCAGTCGCTGTTCCATGGCGTGCAAAACCTGTCGAAAGAGGAGCTTCTCCCCCCGCTTTTCAGACGGAGAGGTACCGGGGAGAAGTCGCTGCCTTGCGTGACCTCGTGAGACACAGATTACGAGTGGGGTCTGACATCCCCGGGCGTTCGGACAGGGCCCGCAAACCCTCGACAATCCGCCGTTTCCGCCGTTCTCACGCGCGCGTTTGGCAAGGCTTCCCGGGTGTTTTTTCTTGCGCGTCACGCGCGCCGAACCGGGGTGGTAGGCGCGCACGCCTCCGCCCCTCCCAAGACGTCACGGGAAGGCCGTGAGAGGTCGCCCGACGTGGCAGGTTGCTTCGTGCGATTCGCGACGACTTCGCGGGTCCGGGGAGACCGCGCGCTTCCGGCGGAGTGGGCCGGAAGCGGGGCTCGACACCCGGGCTGCTTCAGTGCTGCTTCAGGATTCGGACGGCAGCGCGGCGCGGGCTTCGGAGTACTCGCGCACCATGCGTTCGACGACGGTGGCGGCGGGCAGCACGTCCTTCACGAAGGCCACGCCCTGGCCCGCGCTCCAGGTGTCCTTCCACGCCTTGCCCTGGCCCGCGCGGAAGCGCTCCAGCGCGCTCTTGATGAAGTTGCCGTGCACGCCCGTGACCTCCTTCGTGTACTCCAGGTCCTCGGGCCCTGAGTCCACCAGTGCCTGCTTGTAGTCAGGCGCGGCGCCGGCCTCCACCGTGGCCAGGAAGCGCGTGCCCACGTACGCGCCATCCATGCCCAGCGCGAGCGTGGCGGCCAGGTGGCGCCCCGTGGACAGCGCGCCCGCGAGCACCACCGGCACGCCCAATTCCGCCTTGAGCCAGGGGCCCAGCACCATGGGGCTCAGGTTGCCCGCGTGGCCGCCCGCGCCGCTGCCCACCGCGACGAGCGCGTCCACGCCGGCCTTCACGGCCTTCTCCGCGTGGCGCAGTGAAATCACGTCGCTCCACACCTTGCCGCCGTACGCGTGCACGCGCTCCACGATGGGCGTGGGGTCGCCCAGGCTGGTGATGACCAGCGGCACCTTGCGCTCCACCGTCGCGGCCACGTCCTCCTCCAGGCGCTCGGCCCACTTGAGGATGAGGTTCACGCCGAAGGGCACGTCCTTCGGGAACGTGTCGAGGAAGTCCCGGTACGCCTGCGCGGTGCGGTAGTTGAGCGACGGCACCGCCCCGATGGCGCCCGCGCGTCCGGCGGCTTCCAGCAGCGCCGCGTTGGACACCAGGAACATGGGGGCGGCGATGATGGGATAGCGGATGCCCAACATCCGGGTGACCGCGGTATCGATGCGCGAAGGGGCCATGCGCGCATTGGAGCATGCGTGCGCGCGGGCGCGAGGCCGAAAAATCGGCCTGGGCGGCGTTGTCAATCACAGCGTGCCCCGGCGGGGGAAAACCCCTGGTGTTTCCGTGGTTTACGTAGCACGTAGGGCTGACATAAGGTGCCTGCCCCGGCGGCGAGCCGGGATACCGGGGAGTCCCTTCGGTGAAGCGAACCGGGGAGCGCCGCCGAGCGCCTTCGCGGGGAGGCCAGAGCCAGTCGTGAGTGACGAGCGTCCGGACGCGCTGCTCAAGAGCGCACTCGAAAAGATCGTCTACTTCGAGGCCCGTGCGCAGCAGTTGCATGGCGAGCTGGCGTCCGCACGCGACGAGCTTTCGCACCTCAAGGAGGACCTGGCGGAGGGGCACCAGCGTGAGCTGGACCTGCGCCGGGAGGTGGCCTCGATGGAGGTGAAGAGCGCCCGCGCGCAGGCCGAGCGCGAGGAGCTGTCCCGGCTCAACCACGCGCTGCGGCTGGAGCGCGACCAGCTGATGGCGAAGCTGCTGGATGCGAGCCGGATCCACTCCTCCGGGCAGGCCCGCGCCATGGCGGAGGATGACGCCGACGAGCTGGGGTTCGACCTGGCGTCGTTCATCTCCCAGCTGCGCAGCGAGGTGATCCTCCGCGGGGACGTGCCCGCGATGCGCGCGCCCTTCAACGGGCCGGCGGTGCCGCTGAAGTCCTCCGAGCCGAGCGTGCCGTGGGCGGAGCGTCCCGCGCCGGCCATTCCGTCCCGGGCTTCGATGGTGTCGTCGGGCGCGGCGGAGTCGGGGCTGTCGCCGGTGGCGCGCGAGGCGCAGCGGCTGCAGAGCGAGGGCCGCCTGCGGGTGAGCCCGGAGCAGATGGCGGAGCTGTCCGGGCATTCGGGCAGCACCACGGACGAGACGCTGTTCGGGTTCTCCGTGCGGGAGCTGTCGGCGGCGGACGCGGCGGCCCGGGTGCGGGCGGCGGAGCGGCTGAAGGCGCTGGCGCATCCGGCGGCGGCGCCCGCGCTGGCGGCGGCCCTGCACGCGGAGACGGACGCGACGGCGCAGGTGGCGCTGGTGCAGGCGTTCGCGGGGCTTTGCCGGGAGGAGGGTGCGTCGGTGGTGTCGCCGCTCCTGTCGTCGCCGGTGCCGGAGGTGCGCATCGCGGCGTTGAAGGCGCTGCTGGTGCTGGCGCCGAAGGACGCGGCGCCGCACCTGGCGCAGGCGATGAAGGACTCGGACCGGTCGGTGCGCCGGCGCGCGTCGCTGCTGGCCCTGGGGTTGGAGGGGGAGACGGCGCGGCGGCTGGGCGAGGACGCGATCCACGACACGGATCCGGAGGTCCGCGCGCTGGCGGCGCTGGCGCTGGGCGCGGGCCGGGGCGAGAACGCCCGGACGCTGCTGTTGGGTGCGCTGGACGACGGCGAGGCGCGCGTGCGCAAGGCGGCGGCGCAGAGCCTGTCGCGCATCCTGGGGCACGACGTGTCCGCGGTGGTCGCGCTGGATGATGCGCACCGGCGCCGGGAGATCCGCCGGCTAGCGACGCTGCCCGTGAGGCCCGTGCGCGCGACGCTGGACGTGAAGCCCGTGCGCGCGGCCCCCGTGGTCGCGGAGGCTCAGCCCGTGGCGGTGAATGCCGCGCAGCCCGTCGCGGTGAATGCCACACAGCCCGTGGCGGTGAATGCCGCGCAGCCCGTCGCGGTGAATGCCGCGCAGCCCGTGGCGGTGGCGCAGGTCGCGCAGTCCGTCGCGGTGAATGGTGCGCAGCCTGTGGCGGTGGCGCAGGTGCAGCCTGTGGCCGCGATGGGCGCGCCGCGGGTGAGCGCCCCGGTCGCGGCGCCGCAGCCCCTCCCTTCGATTCCCGAACACATGGCCGTGCCGGTGTCTCTCGCGGACGTCGCCGCGAACACCTCGCAGTGGACCGCCACGCCGATGGCCGCCCCCGCGCTCGCGGTCGCCACCGTGGGCGCGGCCCGCTCCGCACCCGCTGTGATGCACGGTGCGGCTCCGGCGCCTGCCCGGGTCGCGAACGGTGGGCCCGTGTCCTTCGCTTCGGGCCCTGCCGCGCCGCCGTCGCGCCCGGTGGCCCCTGTTCCTCCCGCAGTGCCCGCGCAGCCCGCCGTGCGGCGGACGCCCGTGCAGGCCGCGCTGGTCGCCATGGGGGCGCCTCCTCCCGCCCGGGCTCCGGCGCCTGCCGCCCCGCCGCCGGTTCCTCCCAAGCGCGGCCCGTCTCCCGTGGAAGCGCTGTGTGGGGCGATGTTGCAGGAGGTGCGGGTCGCTGTCCGAGGACGCTCGCTCGCCGAGCTGACGTCCGGGCTGTCCGCTCCGGCGGAGCTGGCCCAGGAGGCTGTTGCCCTGCTGGTGGCCCGAGGGGCCATCGTGCGAAGGGGGCACAAATACTTCGCCGCTTGAGGCAAGGTGCAACCCGCCCAGGCCTCACACGTCATCCGAAGGGTCGTTCATGGAAGCGCCGACGTACAGCTCGAAGCAGGTAGCCGAGATGCTCGGCGTGACTCCGAAGTCCATCCCCGCGGAGCTGCGCAAGGACGCCTACGGCCCGGAAGACGTGTGGGAGCTGCGCACGACGCTCAACAAGTTCCCGCCCACCGCGGGCCTGCGCAGACAGCTCTTCCTCAACTTCAAGGGCGGCACCGGCAAGACGTCCCTGTCCACGTCCTACGCGTGGCGCCTGGCGGAGCTGGGCTACGCCGTCCTCCTCATCGACCTGGACAGCCAGGGCCACGCCACCAAGTGCCTGGGCTACGAGGGCGAGGACTTCGAGAAGACGCTGCTGGACGTGCTCGTCCGCAAGACGCCGCTCGCGCAGGTGGTTCAGAAGTCCACCCTGCCCAACCTGGACTTCATCCCGTCCAACCTGAGCATGTCCACGGTGGACCTGGCGCTGATGCCCATGGCCGGCCGTGAGTTCAAGCTGCGCAACGCGCTCAAGGACGTGGAGGCGCAGTACGACTTCATCGTCTTCGACGCGCCTCCGTCCTTCGGCCTGCTCAACCTGAACGCGCTGATGGCCGCGAACGACCTGTTCGTGCCGGTGCTCGCGGACTTCCTGTCCTTCCACGGCCTCAAGCTGCTGTTCGAAACGGTGCAGAGCCTGGAGGAGGACCTGAACCACGTGCTGGACCACGTGTTCATCGTGGTGAACTCCTTCAACGCCACCTTCAAGCTGGCGAAGGAGGCGCTGGAGGCGCTCCAGACGCACTACCCCGAGTACCTGCTGCCCACCATCATCCGGCAGTGCACCAAGTTCGCGCAGGCCTCCAGCGAGGGCCGCCCGGTGTTCGTGGCGGACCCCACGTCCAAGGGCGCCAACGACATCCAGGCCATGCTGGACAACGTGCTGCCTCGCCTGGTGGCCGCGCACGCCGCGGCGGTGAAGGCCGGCACCGCGACGAAAGCCGGCTGAGATTTCCCCATGAAGAAAGCCTTCGAACAGAACGTGTCCCGCGCGAAGCCGCGCCTCCGCCTGGGGGCGCTGACGGGTGCCCTCGACCCGGCCGACCCCACGGGGACCGCCGCCGCCACGCCGGAGCCCACCGCGCCGGAAGCGCCTGCGCCCGTCGCGGAAGCGCCGGACCTGTCCTCCGAGGTGCGCTCGCGCATCGAACGCCGCGCCGGCCCGCGCCCCACCGCCGCCGAGGCGATGGAGGCCGCGCTGAACGCCCCGCCCAGGCACACCGCGCCGCCCCAGGCCGCGCAGGGGCTGCCGGCGGTGACGGCGCCCTCGTTCTCGCCGGTGTCCCACGCGCTGTCCGCGCTGGTGTCCCCGGAGGCGCGCCGCGAGGAGGAAGAGGCTCCGCCCGCGCCGTGGCTGGACGCTGACTCGCAGGAGACCGCGCCCGGCTGGACCGTGGCGCAGGAGTCCGCGCCCGAGGAGTCCGTCTGGGACGCGGACGCGGTGTCGCCGGTGTCGCACCGCGAGGTGGCGGAGGCCGTCGCCGCGTCCGCGTGGAACGTGTCCGTCGCGCAGCAGCGGGAGGCCGCGGTGGAGGCCTTCGGCCAGGAGCCCCTGGGCGCCGAGCCGACGCCCACGCACGTGGAGCCGCCCCCGCCCGCCGCCGCGCGCTGGGATGCGCTGACGGCGCGTCCGGAGGCCGCCACGCACGTGGACGCGACGCGCGTGGCGCCCCTGGCCCACTCCGTGACGCACACCGAGGCGCTGCGCGGCGAAGTGACCCGCATGGAGCCGCAGGCCGCGACGCACGGGGGAGCCGCCTCCGCGCCGGTGCCTCCCCAGGCTGATGCCCGCGCGCCTGTCGCGAACATGGCGCCGCACGCCGAAGCCGCTCGCGCGCCCGTCGCGGGCCCGGCTGTGTACGCCGAAGCCCCTCGCGCCGACACTCGGGGCGCGCCGGTCACGTTCGCCTCGCCGCCACCGGCGATGGCGCAGGCGGAAGCCCCCCGGGGCGCCCCGGTCACCTTCGCGGGCCCGCCTCCCGGAGTACAGTTCGATGGACGGATGGGCGTTCAGGCCCTCCGCATGCCTTCCGAGGCCGAGCCCATGACGACGTACGCTGCCGTCCAGGCCTCCACCGTCACCACCACCGAGACGGTGGCCCGACAGGAAGCCGCGCCCGCCCCCGTCGAGGTGCAGACGCCCGCGCCTCCCCGCGAGGACGACTCCGAATCCCGCCGTGAGAAGCTCAAGGCCCGCCTCAAGGCCGTGCGCGAGAACCCGCGCCCGGAGCCGCTGCCCGCAACCGTCGCGGAAGCCGGCCAGCGCGCCGTGGAGCGCATCACCCACCTCCAGGCGGAGCTCACCAAGGTCAAGGCGGCCAACCTCACGCTCACCCAGGACCTCGAGGTCGCCCGCCGTCAGGCGGAGAAGGCCACCGAGGAGGCCCGCCTGCGCATGGACGAGGCCCGCCGCCTGTCCGCGGAGATGGAGGGCCGCGTGAAGCTGCTCGCCGACCTGGAGCGCGAGCTGGCCTCCCTGGAAGGCGAGCGCGACGAAGCGCTCCTGTCCCTCCAGGAGTCCCGTCAGGCCCTCCAGGCCGCCGCGAAGGAGCACGAAGCGCTGGAGCAGGTCGTCACGAAGGGCAAGCTGGCCCTGGCCGACAGCCTGGCGGAAGAGGAGCGCCTCGCCGTGGAACTGGAAGGCGCCAAGGACGAGTCCTCCTCCCTGCGCCGCGCCGTGGAGACGCTCCAGGGCGAGCGCGACGTGCTGGCCCAGCAGGTCGCGTCCCTCACCGCCGAGCGCGCCGAGCTGCTGGAGGCGCGCAAGGCCCTGGAGTCCGTGCACCGCGCCTTGAGCCAGGCCACGGTGCGCTGAAGGCCTTCGCCTACTTCGCGTCCTTCGCCACGCCCGTGGGCTTCTTCCCGGGCCCCACGGTGGCGGTGAAGGACGCGGGCAGGGCAGGGCGCTGGAGCGACGCGACGTCCACCCGCGCGAGCGGATCCGCGTTCTCCCGCCGCCCCTGGAGCAGGTCGGCGATCCGCTCCTGGCGCTCCTCCTTCTTCGGGTGGTTCTCCCAGAAGCCGCCGCCCCCGGACGTCCGCTCGAGCAGCCGCGAGAACTCCCTGGGGTCGTAGCCCGCGGACAGCAGCAGCTCCACCGCGAGCGTGTCCGCCGCCAGCTCCTCGTCCTTGCGGTTGCCCTTGCCGAAGGCGTCCACGGTCCCTTCGACCATCTCCCCCATCAGCCCCGTGTCCGAGTCCAGGTCCAGCCGGCCGTCCAGCTGGCTCGCGCTCTTCAGCTTCGACACCACGGCGCCCGTCACCGCGGCGCCCTTGCAAGTGCTCACCTTCACGGAGACGTACTGGTGCAGCGCGTGCTTGAGCACGACGTGGGCAATCTCATGCGCCAGCACGCCCGCGAGCTGCGCCTCGTTCTCCACGCCCTGGAGCAGCCCGTGCGTGACGAACACGTAGCCCGCGGGCGCGGACAGGGCGTTGAAGCGCTTCGTGTCCTTGAGCACGCCGAACGTCCAGCGCAGCTCCGGCCGGGGGGACTGCATCGCCAGGTTGCGGCCCACCGTGTTGACGTAGGTGTTCAGCTTCTCCTCCGCCGCGCCCGACAGCATCAGCCCGCCGCCCTGCTGCGCCCAGTGGATGGCCAGCGCGCTGCCCAGCGCGTACTCCTCCTGGATGGCGGGCTCCACCTTCAGCTTGTCGCAGGACTGCACCTTCTCCGCCGCGGCCGCCACCCGGTTCGCGTCCTCGCCCAGGTTCGCGGCCCTCAGGCCCTTCGCCATCTGGGAACAGGACGTGAGGCACAGCCCCAGGCCCGCCGCCGCCAGCATCCCCATGCGCGAGCGCATCACTTCACCGCCTTCTTCGCCTGGGGACCCAGCTTCGTGTTGGGCGCCACCACCGGGAACAGCCCGGCCTGCTTCACGTGCGCGTCGATTTCCACGGGCGTGACCTTGAGGGCCAGGGCCTCCAGCGCCTTGATTTGCGACACCGCGACCGCGTAGTCGCCGCCCTTCTCCTTGCCGTACTTCTCCGCGCCGGGGCTCAGCGCCTTCACCGCCGCGCCGCTGGACACGAAGGCGGCAGGGTCGATGGTGCGCGTCTTGCCGTCCTTGGACACCAGCTCCATGTCGGGCGGCTTCGTGGACAGGTTCGTCTGGAACACGTAGCCGGCCTTGCCTCCGGGCTCCGTCACCTGGTGCCACTGAGCGTTCTTCGGGTCCGCGCCCTTCCACGTCACCTGCTGCCCGGGTTGGAGCACCGCCACCACGTCCGCCGTGGGCACCGCGCTCTTGAGGACGCGCGTGTTGCGCGCCTTCACGTAGAGCTTCTCGTCCTTCTTCACCGCCCACGCGGCCGTCGCCGGCAGCCCCAGCGCCAGCAGCACGATGCCCCAGGTCCATCGTCTCATCGTCATCCTCCCCACCCTGATACGCCGTCACTTCTCCAGATTCGCGACGCCATCGAACTTCTCCGGAGGCGTCTCCATGTATTCGCGGCAGCGCTCCAGCAGCTTCGCCGTGGGCCCGTCCTCCGGCGACCGAGCGGCCTCCGCCTCCAGCACCGCCGCGGCCTCCGCGAAGCGGGCCTCGCGGTACAGCCCCAGGGCCTCGTGGTATCGCGCCACCGTGTGCTGGGTGGACGCGTCCAGCTGTCCCTTGAGCGCGAGCAGCTCGTACACCGTGACGGCCTCCGTCTTGCCCGCCACCCGTACCCGGTCCAGCTCGCGCACCTCGATGTGCTCGCGCGCCAGTTCGTACGTGCGCGGGCCAATCATGATGACCGACCCGTAGGCCTTGTTCGCGCCCTCCAGGCGCGCGGCCAGGTTCATGCCGTCGCCAATGGCCGTGTAGCTGAAGAGCTGGTCGCTGCCGAAGTTGCCCACGAAGTTCACCGCGCTGTTCACGCCGATGCGCGTGTACACGTCCGGGAACCCCTTCTCGCGGAAGTCCACGCGCAGCGCCTCCACCGCCGCCTTCGCCGCCAGGGCGCCCCGGCACGCGCGCACGGCGTGGTCCTCCTGGGCCATGGGCGCGCCGAAGAGGCACACCACCGCGTCGCCGATGTACTTGTCCAGGCACCCGCCCTCGCGCAGCAGCGCCCCGCTCACCGTCGTGAGGTACGTGTTGAGGATGCGCACCAGCTGGCGCGGGTCCTCCTTGAAGCGCTCGCTGAAGGTGGAGAAGCCGCGGATGTCGCTGAAGAACGCGGTGATCTCCTTGTTCTCCCCATCCAGGCGCGGCAGTTGCCGCGAGCGGATCATCTGCTCCACCAGCTTCGGCTCCATGAAGCGGTTGAACGCCTGCCGGATGAACTGCGTCTCGCGGTTGGCCACCAGGTGGTTGAACGCCAGCGCCGCCACGCTCGCGCCCACGCCCGCCAGCGCGGGCATCGCCATCAGCACGTGCGTGTGCGCCGTCTTGAGCAGCATGCCGGTGAGCACGTGCAGTCCCACCACCAGCGCCACCGGCCAGGCCACCTCCAGCGGCGTCCAGCGCGCCGTCATGAGGAGCACCGCGGACAGCAGGGCCACGAAGAACGTCAGGCCCAGGTCCACGACCAGGGGCGTGCGGGTGATGAACGTTCCCGACAGCAGTGTGTCCACCACCGTGGCCTGCTTCACCAGACCAGGCTGCGTGGAGGAGAAGGGCGTGGCCTTGATGTCGTTGAGGCCCACCGACGTGCCGCCGATGACGACAACCTTGTCCTGGAAGGTGTCCGCGGGCAGCTCCAGGTCTTCGCCCCTGGAGCGGTGGATCCAATCTTTCAGCACCCGGATGAGGGGCACCGGCGGGAAGCGCTCGTCCAGCGGGCCTCCGTAGTCCAGCGCGGCGAAGCCGTCCGGGTCCACGTGCCACGTGCGCTCGCCAATGCGGAGGGTGCGGCCGGAGAACGTGACCTCCTTCGCACCCAGCAGGTCCGCCATCATGCGCACCGGCAGCGTCACGTAGGTGTTGGTGCCGTCCGTGTACGCGAAGCGCGTGCGGCGGATGGAGCCGTCCCCGTCCGCCTCCGTCTCCACCAGGCCGAACCCGTTCACCGCGCCCACCAGCGCGGACGTCGGAGGCACCGGGTAGCGCCCTGGCGGAAGCGCGGGCAACGGATCTCCATCTGTTCGGCTCGCGGGGAAGGCGAGCGCCCGCGCCAGGGCCTCGGGCGCCAGCACGGGCGTGGCCGGGGTGGGTGCGTCCTCGAACTCCTCGGGGAAGGAGTCGTCCTCCGGAGGGCTGGCGGGAGCAGCCTCTGGAGCGGTCAGCGGCACGGGGGCCGAGAAGTCCGCGCGAGCGAGCGGCTCCGCCGTGCCGCTGCTCGCCATGCCCAGGTAGAAGGGGAGGCCGGTCTCACGCAGCACCTGCGCGAAGCCAAGGTCGGCGGACTCGTCGGCCGTCCGCTCGTCCATCACCGCGTCGAACAGCACGGCCCTGGCTCCCGCGGCCTTCAGCTCCTGCGCGATACGCGCCCACAGCGTGCGCGTGTACGGCCAGTTGCCGAAGTTGATCTGAAGCTGCGAGTTTCGGCTGATGGCATCGATGGTGCTCTGGTCGATGGCCACCACGACCACCTGCTTCGATTCTTTCCGGCCGCCAGTGAACCGGACCAGGGCCTCGTCGTAGGCGATGTGCTCCGTGCTCTTGAGGACCTCCGCCCACTCGCACGCCCACGCGGCGAGTGTGGCCATCAGCGCGATCCCCATCATCACGCGTCCGTGATGGCGCCAGCGCTCCTGGATCATCTTCCACGTCTCACCCGCCACGGCCCCTCCCCACGAGGTCGACGGCGCGACGCTACTCCGGGAAGCAGTCCCCAGGCACGCGGGAGGGCCGATACAACGGGTCCTTCAGCCAGGAGGAGCCGGAGAGGCCCGTGAAGCAGGCGGCCCTGCGAGCCGTCGCAGCCCCTGGCGTCCGCCGGCCGACGCCTGCACGTCTGTTGCCGTTGGATGAAGGCCCCCAACCTTCATGCCCATGGGACCCGAGGCGGTGAAGCCCACCGCCCGCGTTTCAATGCCCTGTCCCTGCCCTGAAGGAGTCACCCCGTGGCCCTGGACCTGTTCAAAGAAAAAGGCGTCCCCGTGGAGCGCCAGTCCTTCACCTGGAAGGACCTCGTGCGGCGGCCCTACAGCAAGATGGACGACGACGCGTTCACCCGGACGCGTGTCATCCTGATGAACGGCATCGAAGCGGATGCCCTGCGCATGAAGCACATCTTCGCGCGGCTCAGCCTGGAGCTGCGCCCGCACCTGGCGCTGGTGCGCCGCGCGGAGCACCACCAGCAGACGCTGGTGAACTGGCTCACGCCGCCGGACCAGAAGGTCATCGAAACCACGCTCGGCTTCGAGCAGCTCGCCATTGAAGTCACGGCCAGCGTGGCCATCCACGAGCCCGACCCCTATCTGGCCCAGACGTACCGGTTCGGGATGCTGGAGGACTTCGACCACCTGTACCGCTACTCCGCGCTCTATGACCGGCTGGAGGGCCAGGACCCCAACAACATCACCCAGTCCTATACGGACATCATCCCGGGCCGCCCCACGGCCGTGGAGCACCGCCATCCGCTGGATGACCTGCGCCGCCCGTATGACCGCAAGGCCGCGGATCCGCTGTCCAAGCTGCACGCGATGACCATCACCGCGGCCGAGTTCCAGACGCACGACTACTACATGACCGTGGGCCCCACGTTCGCGGACCCCGTCGCGCGGCAGCTCTACGCGGAGATCGCCTCCATCGAGGAGCAGCACGTCACCCAGTACGGCTCGCTGATGGACCCCGGCGAGTCCCTGCTGGAGAAGTGGATGCTCCACGAGGCCATGGAGGTCTACAACTACTCCTCGTGCCTCGCGTACGAAACGAACCCGCGCATCAAGGAGGTGTGGCAGCGGTTCGTGGACTACGAGCTGGGACACCTCCACTACGTGATGGAGCTGTTCAAGACCCTGGAGAAGCGTGACCCCGCGGAGGTGCTGCCCCGCACGCTGCCGGAGCCCATCGCGTTCAAGGAGCACCGCGAGTTCGTGCGCAAGGTCCTCTCGCAGGAGGTGGACATGCGCTCCGACGGCACCGAGTACGTGGACAAGTCGCGGCTGCCGCCGGGTCACCGCACGCTCGTGTACCAGTCCCAGCTGAACTCGGAAGGGTCGCCCTCGGAGACGGCGGCGGCTGGATACAAATGGAGGCCGGGCACGGAGCTCGCCGCGAAGGCGGAGCGCATGGGCTCGGTGCTCGAGGGGAGGAGGCTGCAATGAGCAAGGAAAACATCGCCGACGTCGGCGCGAACCGCACCGGCATCAAGACGTCGCCCATCGACAGCAAGGACATCATCGCCCAGGCGCGGAAGGCCGAGCCCAGCAGCCCGGGCGACGCGCGGGCCATCGCGGAGGTGCGCAAGCAATACACACGCGAAGCCGCGGACGGCCTGGGCAGCGTGCCACCGCCCGCGAGCCTCAAGGGCATGGCGAAGACCGCGGTGGACATGCTCAAGGGCGGCAAGCCCACCGTGCTCATCGACAAGCTGGGGGAGCGGCTCGCCTTCGAGCGCAGCGGCGTCCGGCTCTACGAGGGCGCGCTCTCCAAGCTGGAGGTCTTCGGCAGCTGGGAGGGCGGACCGTCGCGGGAGCTGCTCACGAAGATCCTCGAGGACGAGCTCAGCCACTTCGCGCTCCTGATGGAGGCCATGGAGAAGCTGGGCGCGGACCCCACGGCGATGACGCCGTCGGCGGACCTCACCTCGGTCATCTCCATGGGCGTGCCCGCGGCCATCTCCGACGCGCGCACCAACCTGCGGCAGGCCATGCAGGCGCTGCTGGTGGCGGAGCTGACGGACAACGCGAGCTGGGAGCTGCTCATCGACCTGGCGCGCGGCCTGGGCCATGACTCGCTCGCGGACCGCTTCACGCTGGCGCTGGACGCGGAGGCGGAACACCTGGCGCTGGTGAAGGGCTGGCTGGCGGCGGGCGTGGCCACGGAGGCGCGCGCGTCCATGGACTCCGCGGCCGTCCCCGCGCAGCCCTGAGGACAGCCGGGCAGGCAGGCGGACATGGCAGGCCGTTGTGCGAGGACACAGCTTGTGGGCTCGCACGACGGCTTCGTCACGTCCGGGAGGAACGACATGCAGCTCAGCGAGCTGGGAGGCTCCGAGGGCCTGGAACACAACGCCACGCTCAACCGTGAATCGCTGGTGGCGCTGGGTGCCTTCAGTGCGCTCACCGCGGGCGCGGTCTTCCTCAACGCGCGCAGCACCCGCGAGGCCGTGGAGGGCCGCTGGTACAAGCACTTGAAGAAGCCGCCCTACCAGCCGCCGCGGCAGGCCTTCGGGCCGGTGTGGACGGCGCTCTACGGGCTCATCGCCGTCTCCGGCTGGCGCATCTGGGGCTCACCCGCGGGAGCGGAGCGCTCGCGCGCGCTGGGCCTGTGGTTCATGCAGCTGGGGCTCAACGCCGCGTGGTCCCACCTGTTCTTCCGCAAGCGCCAGCTCAAGGCCGCGGCGGTGGAGAACTGGGCCCTCTTGGGCAGCATCGCGGCGTATACCGCCGCCGCCAGCCGCGTGGACCGCAAGGCGCCGTGGTTCATGGCCCCGTATCTGGGCTGGGTGTCCTTCGCCAACGTGCTGTCGACCGACATCGCCCGGCGCAATGCCTGACGCCGGGCGCTCTCTCCTCGCGCGTCAGTTGCGCATGCGCGAGGGGCGGGCCGCGTTGAAGGCCAGCACGGCGGCGAAGTAGCGCGCCTGGTCCTCCGAGGTGCAGCGCACCTCCTGGATGCGTCCGCCGACCTTCACCCGGACAATCCACCCCTCGTTGTCCTGGCTGACAGGGGACTCGCTCGTCATCGTCATGTTTTCCATGGGTCTTCTCCCTCCCGTGCGCCCCTATGAGCAGGGGGCGTGCCAGGGCTGGGAAGCGTGGGATTCCAGCCCCTTGCATGCAGCCTTCGTCCGGGGCGGAGAGGCGGGGCTGAAGTTCTTTCAGGCAGGGGGCGATCGCGGCTTCAGTGGAAGTGGCGATCAGGCCACACCTGCGGGAGGGCGGGCCGCACGGAGGCGAGTGTCGGCAGCGCGACGTAGAAGGTGGACCCCCGGCCCGGAACGCTCTCCACCCAGATGCGGCCGCCGTGGCGCTCCACGATGTCGCGGCTGATGTAGAGGCCCAGGCCCAGTCCGCCGTAGGAGCGGGTGGAGGCGTTGCGCGCGCGGAAGTAGCGGTCGAAGAGTTGCTGCTGCTGGTCCTCCGGGATGCCGATGCCCGGGTCCGTCACGGACAGCACCGCGACGTCGTCCGTCTGGGACAGCCGCACGCGGATGGTGCCGCCGTCCGGGCTGTACTTGAGCGCGTTCTCCAGCAGGTTGGAGACGACCTGCTCCAGCCGGAACGTGTCGCCGTGGACGGAGATGGGCTCTCGGGGGGATTCGAAGTCGAAGGTGTGGTTGCCCTTCTGGCCTTCCATGCCGGCGAGCGTTTGCTCCACCAGCAGGTCGAAGCGGGTGGCCTCCGGATGCAGGGCCAGCCGGCCGGCCTCGATGCGCGAGGCGTCCAGCAGGTCGTTGATGAGGCCGGTGAGGCGCGTGAGCTGGTGGCGTGCGTGGCGCAGCACGCTGGGGTCCAGGTTCTCGCCGCGCTCCAGGCGGCGCTCCAGCGTGGCCAGGCGCAGGCTCAGGGGCGTCAGCGGCGTCTTCAATTCGTGGCTCGCGATGGAGAGGAAGTCGTCGCGCACGCGGACGGCCTCCTGGGCCTCGCGGTACAGGTGCGCGCGCTCTTCTTCCGCGCGCCTGCGCTCGGTGATGTCCTCGATGAGGACACCCACGCCCAGGACGCGGCCGTCGGGGGTGCGCACGGGATAGAAGCTGCCCCGGAAGCAGCGCCGGGGGCCGGGGACGCCCAGGTCCTCGTCGGAGGTGGTCTCCTGGCCCACCATGGGCTCACCGGTGCGCAGCACGTAGCGGGGTCCCTGCTCCGCGATGGCGCCCGGCTCTCCGAGCAGCTCCGGCAGCGTGTGGCCCGGGTGGTCCTCCGCCGGGATGCCGTTGATGCGCGCGAGCGTTTCGTTGACGCGCACGTAGCGCAGGTTCGTGTCCAGGAAGCCGATGCCCACCGGCGCGCTGCGCACGAGCAGGTCCAGCTGGGCCATGTTCTCCTCGCGCTCGGCCTCCACACGGCGGCGCTCGGTGATGTCCTCCACGATGCCGACGCCGCCCTCCACGCTGCCGTCCTCGGCGTAGCAGGGGGCGAAGCGCACGCGCACGGGCGTCACCTTGCCGGTGGTGAGCGAGCGGTAGTCGCCTTCGTAGTCGCAGGGGCGGCCGGCCAGTGACTCGCGCACGCAGGTCATGATGCGCTCGTCGCGCAGCGTGAGGAGGTGCAGGCCCACCAGGTTGCGCTTCGACGTGCCGATGAGGCTCGAGAAGAGGTCATTGCACGCGGTGATGACGGGGTTGCGGTCGAAGTGGAAGATGCCCAGGGGCGCGTTCTCCACGAGCAGCCGGTAGAGCCGGTCCACCGTCTCCTGATGCGAGGCCGCGCCGGGGCCGCCGGGGATGTGCTCCACCGGCTCCTCCAGCGAGTCGATGACCTCGTGCATCCGGCGCAGCGTGAAGACGATGCGCTCATCTCCGTCCAGGCCGGTGGCGCCCACGGTGACTTCCACCTGCAGCTCCACGCCGTCCCGCCGCCGGGCGAAGACGCGCGTGGGCCGCCCGCCGAGCGCCTTGCGGCGCGACAGCAGGTAGCGCGGCAGGCTGAGGCCGTGGAAGTGGTGCAGGCGAGGCGGGAAGAGGTCGGTGATGGGCCTGCCCACGAGCTGCTCGCGGTCCCAGCCCAGCAGCCGCTCCGTCGCCGCGTTGACGTGCAGGATGAACTCATCCGGGCCGCACGCGATGATGGGGTCCACCGCGGCGTCCAAGATGGCTTCCAGCTCCCGTGCGGCTCCTCCGGCCATGCTTCGCTCCTGGTGGGAACCGGCACGCGTCCTTTTCCGCCGCGTGGCCGGCCCTGCCGGGAGGTGGGGTCTCCCCGGCGTTGGCGGGCGCGCGTCTTGGCGCCCGTGCGCGTTCCCTTTGACTACAGGTACACACTGTGGGCCGGAGCGGCGCGGTGAAGCCGGAGGGCAGGACGCTGACAGCGCCCCTGGAGGCCGGGCGAGCGGGCGGGTACAGGAGAGAGCATGCGCGAATCCCGGACCGCCGCCGTGCTGCTCGCCGTGTCATTGCTGGGGATGGGCTGTGCCGGCACCCGGGGCGCGCCACCGACGGTGCCGAGCCCGCTCGTCTACAAGAGCGAGGCGGTGGGCGCTCCGAAGCCCGAGGCGCTGCTCGTGGCGCTGCACTTCTCCGGTTCCACGCCCGCGTTCTGGGATGAGCCCATCCAGTCGCTGGGCATCCCGGTGCGCACGCTGCTGCCCCAGGGCCCGAGGCCTCGCCGCGACGGCTTCACGTGGTTCCAGGCCGACCACGAGGAGAAGACGTGGGAGGGGAAGACGGAGGACGTGGAGCGCATGGCGGAGCGGCTCGCGGAGTTGATCCGCGAGGTCCGGGCGGCGCATCCGGAGCTCCGCCGCGTCGTGGTGACGGGGTTCTCCTACGGGGGAGACCTGGCGTGGATGCTGGCCATCCGGCACCCGGAGCTGGTGGACGCGGCGGTGCCCATGGGGACGCGGCTGCTGGGTGACCCGGGACAGGAGCCGCCTGTGTCGCGGAAGGTGCTGGTGCTCCAGGGAGAGCAGGACGCCATCATCCCCGTGCAGCACACGCGCGAACGGGTTGAGGCGCTGAAGGGCCGGGGCGTCCCCATCGACGTGAGGACCTACCCGGACCTGGGCCACGACGTGTCGCCCGCGTTGCTCGAGGACTGGCGCGCGTTCCTGCGCCAGTCGTTGCAGGGGCGGGCCGACTGAAGTCGTGGCTGCCTAGCGTCGGCGCTTGGGCTGCGTCCGGCCGCGCTTCGCCGCTTGCTTGCGCACGGGCTTCCGCGCGGGGGCAGCCGGCTGCGCGTTGAGCGTGAGCGTCTCCAGCTTCTCGCGCAGGGTGCGTGTCTCCTGCTTGAGCGCGTCCAGTTCCTCGCGCAGCGACGCGACTTCACGGGCCTGGGGCGCGCCTTCGCGCAGGGCGCGCACGGCTTCGCGGGCATAGCGGCGTGTGCGCGGGTCGCTGAAGGTCGTGCCCTCCAGCGCGGGCAGCAGGCGGCGGTCGCCCAGCGTGGAGGCCGCGTCGCAGACCGCCAGTTGCACGCGGAACTGCGGGTCACGCAATAGCTGCGCGAACAGGTCCACCGCTTCGCGCTTGCGGTTCGCCACCTCCGCCAGCTTCGCCACGGTGCTCACGGCCGCGCGGCGCAGGAACGCGGGCTGGCCGTACGCGGTGCGTGCCACGGCCACCGGGAACGCGGCGGGGTCCTGCGTCTCCGCGAGCCCGTCCATCGCGCCCGCGCCAATGACATCCTGGAACGACGGCCTCGCGGCGGCGGCCTCCAGCAGCGGCAGTGCATCCGGCGCGCGCACGCGACCCAGTGCCCGCGCGGCCTCCGCCTCCACGAAGTAGCTGGCGTCTCCGGCCTTCAGCAGCGCGCGCAGGCTCCCGGCCGCCTCCACGTCGTGGCGGAACTCGCCCAGCGCGGCGACGACGGCGCGGCGCACGCGCGGGTGTTCGGTGGCGACCGCGTCCAACAGCAGCGCGCGGGCCTCCGGCGTGCGGATGCGGCCCAGCGCCTTCGCGCACGCGGCGCGGGTGGCCCAGAACCGCTTCGCGTCCTTCAGCGCGCGGCCCAGCGCCTCCACCGACCGCAGGCCTCCGTCCTTCCCCAGCGCGTGCGCGGCCTCCGTGCGCGCGCGGGCCTCCGGGGCATTCGCCAGCTCCTCGCGCCACAGCCCCACGGCCTTGTCCACGTCCAGCGTGCCCAGCACGTCGCGGCGAGGATCCACGCGCACCTGCGTGGGCGCGGCGGGGCAGGGCAGGTGGAAGCGGTGCTCCGCGTCCGTGAGCTCCAACCGGTGGCGCGTGTCCTCGCCGTTCACCATGACGGCCACCTCCAGCGGGAGGCGGAAGACAGGCGTGCCCGAGTCCGTGCGCTGCGTCTGGCGCACGGTGATGCGCAGGCGCGCGTCGTCCGCCTCGTAGCGGACCTCCACCTTCAGCTCCGGGTGGCCGGGGGAGAAGACGTACTGGTCGAAGACAGGGTCCAGGTTGTGACCGGTGGCCTCCTCGAAGGCGCGCGCCAGGTCCACCGTCTCCACCACGCCGTGGCGGTGGGACGCGACGTAGTGGCGCAGGGCGCGCACGAAGAGGTCATCCCCCACGCGGCGGCGCAGCTCGTGGAGCACCAGTCCGCCCTTCTCGTAGAGGTGGCGGTCGAACAGGTCCATGGGCGCCTGGAACTTCCGGGCGACGATGGGGCGCGCGTAGCGCTCGCGCGTCTCGGAGAGGTAGGCCTCCAGGTCGAGCGCCCGGTGGTGGTCGGCCTCGTCCCGGTTGTCGCCGCGCTCCTTCCAGAGCACCTCGAAGTAGGTGGCGAAGCCCTCGTTGAGCCAGCCGTGGGGCCAGTCGCGGCAGGTGAGCAGGTCGCCGAACCACTGGTGCGCCAGCTCGTGGGAGATGAGCGGCTCGGCGTTGTAGTCCAGGTGCGCCCGCGCGTCGTGCAGCACGGTGTCCACCAGCGTGGTGGCGGTGGTGTGCTCCATGCCGCCGAGGATGAACTCCGTGACGAACACCTGCGCGTAGCCGCTCCACGGGTAGGGCTCACCGGTGATGGATTCGTACGCGGCAATCATCCCTGGCGTGCGCGCCACGCACCGGAGCGCGTCCTCGCGGCGACCCTTGGGGAACAGGTAGCGCAGCGGCGTGGTGCCGGCGGTGTCGGTGGCCTCGTCGAACTCGCCCACCACCAGCGTGACGAGGTAGGGCGCGTGCGGCTGTGCCATGCGGTGGTGCTGGGTGCGCCGCTCGCCGGTGGTGACGTCGCTGACGAGCACGCCGTTGGACAGCGACGTCATGTGCGCCGGGAAGGTGGCGATGACCTCCGACGTGGCCTTCTGCGCGGGCGTGTCCAGGCAGGGGAACCAGCATCTCGCGTCGATGTCCTGGCCCTGCGTCCACGCCTGGAGCGGACGGTCGGGGTAGCCCGCGTCGGGGCCCCAGAAGTAGAGGCCTCGGCGGGGGCGGGCGCGGTAGGTGAGCGCGATGTCGCACGCCTGGCCCGCGTCGAGCGCGCGAGGCAGCTCCACGCGCACGTGCGCGCCGGAGTTGGAGAAGGGGACGGAGCGGCCGTCGACGCGAGCCTCGGTGACGTCCAGGTCCACGGCGTCGAAGGTGACGGTGGACACGGTGCGGACGGCGGACACGCGGGTGGTGCAGGTGCCGGCCAGGGCGCGCTGGGCGAAGTCCAGGTCCAGCTCGATGCGCACGTGCTCGGCGCGCACGGGGCGGGGCGCGGCGTAGTGCTCGGTGGCGCCGGGGAGGCTGAACGGATGCGGGTCGGAGGACCCGGCGGCGGCGGGGGCGTGGCGGTGGCAGCAGCGCATAGGGGAAGGTGACTCTTCCGCAAGCCCGCCCCGGGGTCGAGCCGCTTTGAACCGGGTCTTGTCTGAATTCCTGGAGACGGACCCGGCAGGTTGGGAGGGGAACGGATGGGGCCGGGGGCGTGAAGGCCCTAAGATGGGAAGACCGTGCAGGCCGTTCTCTACTTCTCCGACAAGCAGGTCCGCGAGAAGCTCTTCTCGTTCGTGGACGCGGCGCAGGGGCTGCTGCTGGTGGCGGGAGTGCGCCACGGCGCGGCGATGACGCGTCCACCGCAGGCGCGCGAGCCCTTCGCGGCGCTGGAGGACCTGTTCGGGCACGTGCTGGCGCAGGTCATCGTGGCGGATGAAGGCACCACGGAAGGCATGTGGCGGGATCCGCTGGGGGACCTGGGCGACCGGCTCTACCCGGACGACAAGAAGCGCGCGTACGCGGCGGCCACGGGCTACGTGCTGCTGGAGGGCGGCAAGCCGCGCGCGGTGGTGCGCAAGCACGCCAGTCCCGCTGAAGACCTGTGGTTCCTCCAGGAGGCCCTGAGCCGCCTGTCTCAGAGCATCCCCGCGCCCGACCCGGAGAAGCGCCCCGGCCACCGCCGCCCCGAGCCCGCGCCCAGGGCCCCGCCCCGATACGGGCCCGCGAGCGACAGCGGAGCACCGGAAGAACCCGCCGACCCCTGGCGCCGCTCCAGCGCCCGCGAAAATGCGTCCGCACGTGACGGCGCCCGCTCCGGCTCCGCCAGGGCCCGTGACGACGGAGCCTCGGGCAGCGGAGGCCGCCAAGGCGCGTCGAGGGCCCGCGCGTGGCAGGCGGACGAAGCCACGCCTCCGCGCGGCAGCCGTGCCGTCGCGGCCGAGCCCGAGACGAAGGACCCCTGGACGGTGCTGGGCATCGAGCGGGGCACCCCCAAGGACGAGGCGCGCAAGGCGTTCCGCACGCTCATCGCGCAATACCACCCGGACAAGGTGGCCCACCTGGCGCCGGAGTTCCACGCGCTCGCGGAACGCCGCACGCGCGAAATCCTGGACGCGTGGGAGGCGCTGGAGCGCGACGCGGGCTAGGGGCTGTCCCTGATTACCGCAGCCAAAGAAGCATGGAAGCAACGTGCAGGACGGCGAGGTAGCTCTTCGCCGTCTTGTCGTAGCGGGTGGCCGCAGCCCGAAAGCGCTTGAGGTCGTGGAAGAAGCACTCCACCCGGTAGCGCAACCGATAGAGGGTGCGGTCCAGCGCAGGCGGTTGCTTCCTGCTGGGATGGGGATGAATGACAGGCGTCATTCCCACCTTCAGAGCGTTGGCGCGAATGCGCTCTGCGTCGTAACCGGTGTCCGCGATGAAGGCCTTGCCCTCGGCGTGCACCAACAACTCCTCGGCCATCGTGGACTCATGTTGCTGGCCGGGCGTTATTTCGAGGTGGAGCGGCTTACCGCCCGCCGTTGTGACGGCGTGAACTTTCGTTGAAAAACCTCCTCGAGAACGCCCCAGAGCATTTCTTCGGACCCCCCTTTTCCGCCCGAGGCGTCCTGATGCGCCCGGACGACGGAAGCGTCTGCCAGCGAGCCGAGCTCATCCACCGGAAGTCGCAGGGCCTTGAAGATGGCTTCCCAGCGCCCGGCTTGCGCCCAGCGGTGGAAGCGGTTGTAGACGGTCTTCCAGTGGCCGAATCGCTCCGGAAGGTCCCGCCATTGCACCCCAGTCTTCACGCGCCAGATAACGGCGTTGATGAAGTCGCGGTCTCCTCGCTTCGAGGGTGGGCCGCTCCGCGAGCCCAGCAAGGGCTTGATGCGGCTCCACTCGGCATCGCTCAGTTCATGTCGGCGCACAGCCAGCGTTGATCATGCCTGACGCTGGCTGGCAACCTCCTGGTGCCCCTCAAGGCCGGGTCCAACGCCGGTGTTTGATCCACCAGGTTGATTTTCGGACCGGAGATCAGGGACAGCCCCTAGTGCACCGTGCGGCGCGGCTTCGTTCGCGCGGAGCGCTTCAGCCGGGCTTCCAGGTAGTCCTTCAACACCACGGCGTTGTTGTGCTCGGTGTCGCGGGCTCCGTAGAGCAGGGTGACGCGGCCCTGGCGCGCGGCCTCGAGCAACGGCTCCCACGCGTCGTGGTGCGCGTCCAACTCGCGGGTGTACCGGCGCCGGAACTCGTCCCAGCGCGCCACGTCGTGGGCGAACCACCGCCGCAGCTCCGTGCTGGGCCCCACGTCACGGGGCCAGCCGTCCAGGTGGAGGTCCACCTTCTTGCGCCCCCGTGGCCACAGCCGGTCCACCAGGAAGCGGGTCCCCGCCCGAGGGTCCGAGCCGTGCTCGTCATAAACGCGCTGGAGTCGAATCATCGTCGCGAGCCTCCGAAAGGACACGCTGCCCACGCGAGGCGCTCGCGGGAAGCACCCGGCGGGGACGCGGCGGCCCGCTTCTCAGGTCACCAGCGCGGGAGTCGGTGCGTCCAGCCGGAAGCGCGCGATGAGCGGCACGTGGTCGGACAGGCCGTGGAAGCGGCTGGTCAGGTCTCCGAAGGGCCGCGTCTCCGCCGTGTCCAGCCAGCTCACGCCGCCACCGGAGAACAGGTGGTCCAGGTGCATGCGCATGTGCATGAAGCCCGCGGTGGGGAAGGCTCGGGACAGGGTCGGGTTGATCTGCCCCACCGACGCCTGCGCGCACGTCAGGTGCGCATCCCCCGTGAGATAGCGGAACACCGGCGACGACGGCGGCGAGTTGAAGTCCCCGCACACCACGAACGGCTCCTCCTTCGCGTGCAACCCGATGAAGCCCGTGAGCTTCTTCGCCTCGTGGAGTTGGTTGACGCCGCCGCCCATCTTGTCGCGCGTGGCCCAGAACTCGCGGGCGAACGGCGTGGGCAGGCTCAGGTGCGTGTTGAAGACGTGGAACGCGCGCTGGTCCGCGCGGCGGATGACGCGCATGTGCGCGCAGATGCGGCTCTGCTTGCGCTCCTTGAGGCCCTGCACGTGGTGGTGCGTGATGTGCTCCGGCGCCTCCACGTTGTGGCGGTCCACCTGGAGCGTGCGCGTGTTGACGAGCATCGCCAGCCCCGTCGTGTACAGCGACAGCTCCCCCACCTTGTAGTGGTGCGCGCGGAAGTAGAACGCCTCGTAGGGCATCACCCTCCCCTGGAGGGCGAACGTCTCCTCCACACGCTCCATGAAGGCTTCCAGCTGCGTCTCACCCGGGCGTGTGGGCCGGTGGACGATGTTGCTGCGCAGCGAGGAGGTCTCCACCTCCTGGAGGCAGACGACGTCCGGCAGCGGGTCCAGGGTGGCCAGGGCGGCTGCCACCCGGCGCTTGGGGCCCAGGGTGCTCGCGAGCCCCCTCAGCATGTGGCCGAAGTAGCGGACGTTGTATGTGACGATGCGCAGCGCTGACGGCTCCATGTCCGGACGCCACCTCCCCATGCCTCGCGGCGAAAAATGGGAAGCCCCGCGACAAACGTCCAGGGCTCCCCACTCTCTTCACCATGGGATGCGTCGGCGCCATCCGCGATGTGCCAACAAGCGGACGCAGGGCTCGTCCGCCTGCCTGCTCACGGAGCGGGCTTCACCCGCACCATCGTGTCCAGCAGGTGCTCCAGCGCGCGGTCGGGGTCGTCACACAGGCCTGCGTGCACGGGGCCCGTCTGGAGCATCGTGCTCCGCGGCGCCACCAGCCAGTGCCAGCGCTCCTTCTGCGGCAGCCGTCCAATGGGCCCCGCGTCCTTCCCGCCCACGCACACGCGGCGGAAGCTCTCCAGGTGGCCGCCGAGCAGCTCCACGTCCGCGTCCGGCGACAGCGCCTTCAGCCGCGCCACGTCCAGCTCCACGCGCGCCCCCAGGAAGCGGTGCTGCACACAGAAGAGGACGACACCCACGTTGATGAACTCCTCGCGCTCCACGCGAGGCACCAGCCGGATGATGGCGTAATCAAACGAGCTGGGCGTGGGCACGCGTCGCCTCCTCGATGAACGCCGGCGCCGCGTCCAGCCTGCGCATCAGCCACGTCACGTACGCCGCGCGGTGCTCCGCCGTGGACGCGAACGCGGGCTCCTGGCCCAGCCACGCCTCCGGAATCGAACCCACGATGCGCTCCACCACCTCCCGCGTCACGCGCTCGCGCAGCAGGTCCCCGGCCTCCGCCAGCCCGTGCGCCCACGGCAGCAGCACGTGGTCCTTGATGGGCGCGAACCGCGTCTGGCTGCGCTCCTCCCACCCGTCCCACGAGTGGTGGAAGTACATCGCCGCCCCGTGGTCGATGAGCCAGAGGTTGCGGTGCCACACCAGGAGGTTCGGGTTCTTCGGCGTGCGGTCCACGTTCGTCACGAACGCGTCGAACGCCACGATGGCGGACGCCACCTGCGCCTCCGGCACCGGCACCGCCAGCGGATCGAACGTCACCGAGCGCGGCAGGTAGTCCAGCGCCAGGTTCAACCCCGCGCTCGACTTGAGCAGCTCGCGGATTTCACTGTCCGGCTCATTGCGCCCCAGTGACACGTCCAGCTCCACGAACACCAGCTCCGGCACCCGCAGGCCCAGCACGCGAGCAATCTCCCCCGCCAACAGCTCCGCGATGAGCGCCTTGGCCCCCTGGCCCGCCCCACGGAACTTCACGACATAGAGCCCCGCGTCGTTCGCCTCCACGATGGCGGGCAAGGAGCCCCCTTCGCGCAAGGGCGTCACGTAGCGCGTGGCGGTGACCGTCCTGAGCATCACTCGTCCTCGACAGTTCCCGGGCACTCCGGGGGTGGCGGCTGTACCACGGCCCTGCCCGACGGGGGAAACACCCTACACCTGACGGCGCTTCCCCTCGCGCGCCGCCAATTCAGTTGCGCGCAATTTAATTGCGCACTACATATTCCCCATGTCGACGGATGACTTCCTCCGGCTGGACCTGCAGTTGTGCTTCCCGCTCTACGCGGCGTCGCGCGCGATGGTGCAGGCCTACACGCCGCTGCTGGCGAAGCTGGGGCTCACCTATCCGCAGTACCTGGTGATGCTGGTGCTCTGGGAGACGGATGGGGTGTCGGTGAAGGAGCTGGGGGAGAAGCTGTACCTGGACTCGGGGACGCTCACGCCGCTGCTCAAGCGGCTGGAGACGCTGGGCTTCGTACGCCGCGAGCGCTCCAAGGAAGACGCGCGGTCGGTGACGGTGTCGCTCACCGCGCCGGGAAAGGCCCTGCGCCGCAAGGCCGCGTCCATCCCGGAGGCCATCGTCTGTCGCACAGGCCTTTCACTGGAGGAACTGGCGCGGCTGCGCCGGGACATCCAGCGGTTGTTCGAGAAGGTTTCACGCAGCGCTTGAGACACACGCGGTTTCCACTCACGACGTCACGAAGGAGCAACACCATGGCCCCGGTCCAGATCTCGCCGCTCTACTCCACCACCGCCATCACGCACGGCGGCCGCAACGGCAAGCTGCTCCTGGAGAACAGCCCGCTGAACGGCCTGGAGCTGGCCATGCCGAAGCAGCTGGGCGGCTCCGGCAAGGAGACGGCCACCAACCCCGAGCAGCTCTTCGCCGCGGGCTTCTCCTCCTGCTTCGAGAGCGCGCTGCGCCTGGTCGCGGGCAAGGCCGGCAAGAAGCTGGATGAGAAGGCCGGCGTGAAGGCCACCGTCACCATCGGCAAGACGCCCGAGGGCGGCTTCGGCCTGGCGGTGGAGCTCACGGGCATCCTCCCGGGCATCCCCCGCGAGGAGGCGCAGCAGCTGATGGAGGCGGCCCACCAGGTGTGCCCGTACTCCAACGCCACGCGCGGCAACATCGAGGTGAAGGTCTCCGTCGCGGAGTAGTCCTTCACGCACCCGGAGGCAGGGCTAGACCTTGCCTGCCTCCACCACGCGCACCGTCTCCGCGCCGTCGAAGCGCGCCTCGAAGATGGGCAGTCCGTTGGCCAGGCTCTTGAGCGTGTGGCCCAGCTGCGCGGCGGCGAGCGCGTTCATCTCCGTGCGCAGCGGCTCCACCTGGTGCGGCTCCACCTTCACCCATCTGGGAAGGCGCCGGAAGAACTCCACGTAGTGGTCGCGGTGCTTCGCCGCCACCTGCGGGTGCGCGACGAACACCTGCTTGGGCCCCACGGACGGAGACACCAGCGGGATGGACGTCATGTCCCAGAACTCCTCCTCCACGAACACCTGCAACACCGCCGCTTCGTCGTGCTCTCCGGAGAGCACGACGAACTCCAGCTCCGGCACGCCCTGCCAGCGCAGGTCGTGGAACGCGCGCAGGAACGCGCGCACCAGGTCCGGCCGCACGCCGTAGTCCTGGGGCCGCGTGAGCATCAGCTTCAGGTGGCCGCAGCCCAGGTGCGCGGGCTCCAGCAGCTGCTCCATCACCACGGGCCGCGCGTCCACGGGCGGGTGGTCCACGAACGCGTGCCAGCCCGCTTCGTCGTCCTGGCCCGGCTGGCGGTGGCCGGACAGGCGCGGATCCGCCGCGAGCGCGTCGACCAGCTTCCCCCACGCGAGCGTGTCCGTGTGCATGTAGAAGCGGCCGAACACCTCCAGCTCCTGGAAGAGGAGCTCCTCCACCGTCGTGTCATCGAACCGGGCGCCGGTGATGTTCTCCACGGCGGCCAGCGCCACGAGGAACTCGCCCGCGTCGCCGCCGGGCGTGCCGATGACACCCTGCTCGTCACGGCCGTCCACGCACGAGCGGCGTCCCATCATCAGCAGCGCGGACAGCCGCGCCCAGCGCACCTGGCTGGGGTCGCCCACGTGCCGCTCGATGTGCTCTTTCCGCAGCGGCCCCGTGGTGGGCCCTTCCTCCGTCGCGAAGCTGGGCGTGGTGAGGCCGCGCTCGAGGATGGTCGTGCGACGGCTGGTGGAGTAGCCCGCCGTGCGCCACCCAATCATGCCGCCGGCCAGCGCGGCCACGTACTGCATGCCCAGCGCGTGCAGGTACTGCGCGCCCAGCCCTGCCCGCCGGCCGCTGTGGGACACGAGCACCACGGGCACGTCCGGACCCAGCTGCTGGTACACCTCCGCGATGCGCTCCAGCGGCACCCAGAGCGAGCCCGGGATGTGACCCATCATCCCCGTGAGGTCCTCCTTCTCACGGATGTCGATGACGCGGATGGCCCGGCCCTGCTCGGCGACGAACTGCACCGGCACCCGGGGCGTCATCGCGCCGCTGGCGCGCAGCTCCGCCTTCCACTTGCGCTGGAAGATGACGGAATTCGCAGGAGCCGAGGGCTCAGGTGGCGGAGTCGCCATGCGTGCTCGCGGTGGAGGCTGGCAGGAGCGCCAGCAGGTTGTTCTGGATGTTCTGGCAGATGGTGTCGAGCGGCAGGTCGTTGTCGTCCGTGCCGAAGGGGTCTTCAATCTCGACGCCAATCTCCTCGATACCAAAGAAGACATACGCGACGACGAACGTGGCCACGACTGTCACCCAGCCAAAAGTGTCCACCAGCGCGAAGGGCAGGGTGAAGCAGTAGAGGATGAGCGCGCGGCGCAGGTGCACCATGTACGCGAAGGGCATGGGCGTGCGGTGGATGCGCTCACAACCTCCCAGGTAGTCGATGAGCTGGTGGACGTTCTGGTCCAGCTGCATCTGGACGTACTCGGGATAGAGGCCCTGGCGGCGGCCCTCGTCCAGCACGGCGGTCATCCGGCGGGCCACGTTGAGGGGCACGTGCTGGGCCTTGAGAACGTCCGCCACCTCTCCGGAGGGCAGGGCGTCCGTGTGGGGGCCCAGGTGCCGCTGCTGGCCGCGCAGCCACCCGGCGGTGGCGAAGGGGAACGCGGCCGTCCAGCGCACCAGCGTGGCGTACAGCTCCGTGCGGCCCAGGAAGGGCTCCGACGCGCGGACCAGGTTGCGCGTCTCGTTGACGATGCCGCCCCACAGCTTCCGGCCTTCCCAGAAGCGGTCATAGGAGGCGTTGGTGCGGAACACGAGCAGGAGGCTCAGCGACATGCCCGCCAGCGTGTGCACCGTCGGGGGCACGCCCACGTTGTGCACCTGCTGGTGGAAGACCACCACGGCCGCGGCCCAGACAACGCACATCAACACTCGGCCGACGATCTCCTTCACCATCGAACCGCGCAGGTAGTGGAAGTAGCTCCACCAGCGATGCGGGTCATACTCAACCATGTAGGGGATACCCTCCGGGACGGGGGGCGCATGCTAACCACACCGCGACGCGTCGCGAGCAGTGCTTTGCGAGATTGCGGATGCCGGACGTTTCGGGTGATGGCCGGGTGTCGGGGGCTTCAGCTAAGGAGGAAGACGGTCTGTCCACTCCCTCGTCAAGGAGGCGTCTTCCATGCGCCGTCATCTCACGCCCCTGCTGGTGTTCCTCGCCGCCACGGCGAGCGGTTGCAGCTTCCTGCGCACGGACGTCCTCCTGGACACGCTCAATGCCCCGGACTCGCCGGAGCCGAAGGACCAGCCGCTCCGGGTGGCGGCGGTGGAGCGCGTGGCGGGGCTGACGCGCGCGCAGCTGACGGACTCCTATGTGGACCCGGCGCGCGCGGGCGCGTGGATGGAGGCGCTGGGCGCGTCTCCGGAGGCCGTGCTGGACATGTCGGCGTGCCTGGTCCAGCACGCGGGCAACGACACGGCGTCCTGCTATGAGAACGCCGAGCGCGCGGGCTACGTCGACCGGACGGTGAGGGCGGCGGCGTGGGGCGTGCCGCTGCCGGTGCAGTCCTTCTCCGCGGCGGCGGCGGCCGAGGAGGAGGTGGACGCGCAGCGCTTCCTCTCGAACGCGATGGGCATTGGCCCGTCGCTCGCGGCGTTGCAGCAGTCGCTGGAGGTACCGCTGACGCGCGAGGTGCTCGCGCAGGGCATCCAGCGGGGCGCGGCATCCGCGGCGGCGTACGTGCGGGCGCGTTCGTGGCGCCGCGACCTGCAACGGCCCAGCAACGCGGTGGTGCTGAGCGGCGGTGGGGCGAACGGAGCGTTCAGCGCGGGGGCCATGTGGCGGCTGTTGGGCATCCTGGAGCAGTGCCGGGGCAAGCCCGAGCCGGAGGGGTGCGGCGACGCGCGAATCGACCTGGCGGCGGGGACGAGCACGGGCGCGCTCATCAGCACGCTGGTGGACCTGTTCCACACGCCGGGACAGGAGGCGAACGCGCGGCGGCTCCTGCTGGGCAACTACACGTGCACGGTGGAGTCGGACCTGTACTGCGTGAACTCCACGTGGCTGTGGAACCTGGCGGATGACACGCGGGGCCTGGTGAAGTTCGACGGCGTCTACGCGAAGCTGGATCAGTTCATCCATCCGGAGATGCTGCACAACGGCACGGAGCTGGTGTCGGTGTCGGTGGACTTCCAGACAGGCGACGTGTTCGGCGTGAGCGACCAGGATCCGGCGGACTTCAAGCCGGGCGCGTCGGACAAGCAGCGCAAGGGCGGGATGGTGCACGCCATCGTGGCGTCCATCGCGGAGCCGGTGCTGTCGAACCCGGCGGTCAGGCTGCCGTCGGCGACCGGTGACCGCACGGGGACGTACTACGACGGCGGCGTGCGCTCCGGGCTCCCGCTGCTCCAGGCGGTGCAGCGTGGAGCGGAGCGCGTGCTGGTGATTTCGACGGGAGGGATGAACCCGTCACCGTCGATGGATCCGAAGAACGCGATGAGCGTGCTGATGCGCACCATCGATTTGTTCGTGGCGCAGCCGCGCGTGGCGGAGGTGCAGCAGGCGGAGCTGCTCGCGGTGACGCGCCGGCTGGGCGAGTACAACGTCTGCACGCTGCGCGGCGCGACGGAGGACTTCTGCCGCCGCAAGGGCACGGGCTTCCATCCGCGGATGGTGGGGCCGGGGGCGGGGCAGGCGGTGTGGATGGGCTCGGCGCGCTTCGACCAGGTGGCGAGCAGCTGGCGCAGCACGTGGATGTTCAAGCCGGAGACGGGGCTGGCGACGGCGAGCGGCTACTCGTTCACGCCGGAGGTGATGCAGCCGCTCTTCGTAGCGGGCGTGGAGTCCATGCAGAAGCGCTGCAAGGAAGTGCTGTCCCTCTTCGACATCCAGGGCACGCTGGCGGCGCAGGAGTGCGCGCGCCAACTGGTGGAGGTGGCGGACGAGGCGCGCGAGGCGCTCCCGTCCGTGGCGCAGTGCCGCGCGGACAAGCCGGAGCGCCGCACGTGTGACTGACGCGCGCTACCTGCCGCCGTCGATGACCCACTTGCCCCAGCCGCCGAGCGCGGTCCCGTCCTCGGGCACGCGCTTGCCCTTCGGCGGGGCGCGGTAGACGGCGTCCGCGAGCGGGATGAAGCGGGCCTCGTCCGCGAGCCCGTTCAGCGCGGCGCCCCAGGGGTCGGCGGCGTAGGTGGTGACCTGCACGCGGCGCTCGGCGCCCTCGCCCGCGGGCGCTTCGAGGACGAAGGCGGGGATGGGGTGCTGGGCGACGGTGAACGTCTCCCGGCGCGGCGGCGCGGTGCCGGCGGCGACGGGGGGCCACTGCTGCGGCTGGCTGACGGCTTCGCTGACGGCGTGGAGGAGGGCCTCTTCCAGGGGCTGGGCTTCCGCGTCGCGGAAGTCGGCGCAGGGGGCGTCGCCGGTGGGGCCGGTCCATTCCTTGCGAAGGACGAAGCCGCGCTCGGCGCCCAGGCAGACGCGGCGCACGGAGGACGTGCCGGAGAGGTCCTGGCGCACGTCGTACCAGGTGCCCGGGCCCCAGGGCCGCTCGAGCACGGGCACGGTGCTCGCGGCATCGGAGCCCTGGCGGAAGGACACGAGCGTGAGCTGCTGGCTGCCGCTGGCGCCGAAGCCGGAGAGCGTGGTGCTGGCGTCGAGCAGCCCATGGGTGAGGTACAGCGGGCCGGGCTCATTGGCGTAGAGGCGGTTCTGGAGGGGGCCGTCGCTGGGGCGGCGGTCGTCCAGGAAGCGGCGGGCATCCCAGGTGCGCCCGGCGGCGGTGGTCTGTTCGGCGGAGCGCTGGCCGCGGTGTTCTTCCTTCCAGGGCTGCGTCTCCTCCATGCGCATGGGCAGCACGCGGGGCTGGGAGAGGCGAGGGTGGGCCAGGGGCCTGCCCTGATCATCCGTGAAGGTGACGGTGAGCCACGCCCACGGTGCCTGGACGGCGATGACCTCCAGCGTGACATGGCCGGCCACGCCCACGCCGGTGTCCGCGCCGGGGCGGCCCCGGTGGGCGGAGAAGGCGTACTCCACGCGGTCGCCCACGCGGGCGCGCTGCCACGGTGAGGGCGTGGCGGTGGTGTCGGGGGCGCCTGCGTCCAGCACGGAGGCCTCGGTCGGAGCGGAGGCGTCGGGCTGCTCGGTGGCGGTGGCGGTGGTGCCGTCGGAGGGGGAGACGGCACGGGGCTTCATGCTCTCGCAGCCCGTGGTCAGCAGGAGCGCGGAGCACAGCAGGAAGGGGGCGCGGAAGAGGGGGCGTCGCATGCGGTCGTTAGATACACGGAGCCCCGCGCGGATCCGCGTGGACGGTGTCCGCATGCGCGGCGTCAACGTGCGCTGGTCGACAGCTCGGGGGACTCCAGCCACGTGCCCCAACGGATGAGCCGGCTGTCGGAGCGGTATTCACGCGCTCCTCCATCAGACTGTCGGTACACCCCTTCCGAGAGCCGGTCGAAGCGCACCTCCATGGGTAGCCCCTGGAGAACGGGGCTCCACAGGTCCGTGGGATAGCTCCTGGACCGCATCCAGGAGGCGCCACCGTTTTGAGGAGCAGGGGCTTCTTCGAGGTACGCCACCACGGACGCTTGTCCCAGTTGGACCCGCACCTTCCTGGGGAGCGGGGCTCCGTAGTCACGAGGCGGCCAGGTGGGAATGTAGACGGAGTCGTTGACGAGGTGGATCAACGCATCCTCCAACGCAACGACCTCCGCGCCCTGGAAGTCTTCGCACCGGACTTCGTCCCGCGGTTTTTCCAAAACCTTGCGCAGCAAATAGCCCTGTTCCGCGCCAAGACAGACACGCTTCCTGACGTCACCCCAACTGGCGCGCTCCTGTGTCTCGTACCAGGTGCCCGGTCCCCAGGGCTGGTCCATGCCTGGAGGGCGCCCTCCGGAGGTGCCTGAGCCCCGCTGGAATGACACGAGCGCGAGGCGGTGGTGGCTCATCGTGAAGAAGCCACCGGAGAAGGAGACTTCGAGGAGCCCTCGCGTGAGATAGAGCGGGCCTGGAGGCTCCGCGTAGATTCGATGTTGTGTAGGACCGTCCCCCATGGATTCGTCACGGGAGGTGCGCTGTGCCAGCCAACGATGACCGGCGGCGAAGGCCCGGATGCGAACGGGAACGCTTCCCTCGATGCCTGGGGGCGGATGCGCCGGGGCTTGTCCCATCCGCACGGGCAATACGTAGTCGTGGCTCAGGAACGGATGCGGATGGGGCTGTCCGTCATTGCGCGTGACCCGGATGGAGAGCCAGACCCAGGGCGACTGGACGGAAATGACCTCCACGAAGAGCTGGCCCGCTGAAGCGCTGGACCCCCGGCTGGACCCCCCCTGGGCGTAGAAGGCGTACTCCACGCGGTCACCCACGCGTGCGTCCTGCCAGGTGGTGGGAACCTGGACCGAGGTGTCCTCCGTCACATGACGCCTGGCCGTCCCGCAGCCCATGAGCAAGGCCAGGGTCCCCATGGCCCACGCGATGAATCCCTGGTGGAAAGACTGTCGTTGCATCTGGTGGATGCCCCCTGTCTGCCATTGGCGCACGGATCGGCTTCCGGCGCTACTCCACTGAGATCTCCCGGTAGACCACGTCACTGGGGCCCAGCTGGTTCACGGTGTCGACGAAGCGCTCGGAGACGACGATGCGGGTGGTCTCTTCCACTCCGAAGAGGTCGAGGTCCGTGGGGATGGATGCACTGAGCAGCCAGCGCTCCGGTGGAAGCGAGAATCCATGGCGCCCGCAGTAATCGCAGGTGGGCACCCGGTCCCGGTCCTGGATGCACGCGGGATGCAGCTTCACCAGGGGGCGCGCTTCCAGCTCGTATTGCGGCAGCTCCTTCGTGCGGCGGTTCCGCAGCTCCGCCCGGACCGGGATGATGCCTTTCAGCCTGGCCTCTTGAATCGCGGCGAGCGTGTCCTCACGCACGAGGACCTGCCACGAAGGCAGGGCGGTGACGGGTCCGAACCGGCCTATTGCCGTGCCCACCAGTGGGCCGAACATGCATCCCGGCTCAAGCTGGAGTTCTGGAGGAACAAAGGGGCGCACAAGAGCTGCGCGCCGTTGATACTCCTCGCGAGTCTGCGGCCAGCCGCTCTTCAGTTCATCCTTCTCGGGCAGGGCGGACAGGTCCACTGACGGATACGCCGTCATTCCTCCCCAGGCGTCACATCGCGGGCAGAGGATGCTTGGCAGAGCCCAGCGGCGCTCAGCGCGGTACGACCCACTCCAGTGGAAGTTATCCAGATCCCGTGGTGTGGATACCTCGAAGTAGCGCACCTGTCAGTCCTCCACCGATATGGGCGCGAGGTCCACCTGCTGCCAATAGGTCATGGTCAATCCAAAGAGACCGTACTTCTGAATCATCAGGGAGGCGTGGTCGAAGTGCTGTACCCGATCCCGTGTGCGTCCCTGGTCCTCAATGAAGTCTCGCCAGTCCTGGTTCCAGGGTCCGCCATTTGCTCCACGGTGGATGCGTTTGTGCAGGTCCGCATCAATGGCGATGACGTATTGGTGGATGTCGATGTTCTTGTTGACGAAGTGCCCTTTGAACGCCTGCGGGAAGATGTGGTGCCGCTCCTTGGGCCGTTTCGCCCACTCCTCCAGGGCCTTCTGCCGCTTCACCTCGCTGGGCAGCTTCTCGCGCGGATACCAGCGGAACACCATGACGGGCATCGCATCGCCCGGCAGCCCTTGCGCACTGCCCCACGTCCGCTGGGGCCCGCTCCCCGGTGCCACGAACACCGGAGGCGCGAGCGAGGTTCGAGCGCGCACCACGCGGCCCGGCTCCAGGTCCTCGCACCGGAACAGCGCGCAGGTTCCGTCCACGCACCAGGGCGCGAGGCACTGGTCCTCGTCCCCGTCCGCGCATTCACTTCCAGTCTCCGCCTCCGCCCACAAGGCCTCCGGCGAGAACGCCGGAGCGGATGACGTCGACGCACAGCTCCAGAGCAGCCCTACCAGCAGCCAGCACAGTTCGCGCATGCATCCCCCGGGAATGACGCTCCGTGGAGCATGCCAGGGTCGCCACCCCCACCCGGAGTGGAACCCCATCCCCCGGCGCTGCTAGACCATGGCCCACAGTCCCACCGCACCTGGAGCCCCACGCATGCCTTCGCCTCTGTCCATCCGCCGTGTCGTCCTCTACAAACACGGCGTCGGCTACTTCGAGCGCCGGGGGAAGGTGACCGGCAGCGAGACCGCGCACCTGGACTTCAAGGCGCGCGACATGAACGACGTGCTCAAGTCCATGACCGTGCTGGACCTGAACGGCGGCTCCGTGTCCGCCGTGAGCTACGACTCCACCAAGCCCCTGGAGCAGCTCCTCTCCGAAGCCACCATCCGCATCCCCGAACACGGCAGCCTCACCGCGCTGCTCGGCCAGGTGAAGGGCGCCCGCGTCCGCGCCCGCGTCGGCGGCGCGCAGGTGGAGGGCGCCATCGTCGGTCTGGAATCGCTGCCCGTCGTCCAGGGGGAAGCCAGCGTCGTGCGCCCCTTCCTCACGCTGCTCGTCGGCGCGTCGCTGCGCACCTTCGACGTGCTGGAATTGGGCGAGCTGGAGTTCCTCGACGAGGCCGTGCGCAAGGACCTGGAGTTCTACCTGGCCACCGTCATGTCCTCGTACAAGAAGGACTCCAAGCGGCTGTCCATCCTCACCGCCGGAGAGGGCTCGCGCGAGCTGTTCGTCAGCTACGTGCTGGAGTCCCCCGTGTGGAAGACCAGCTACCGCATCCTCCTGGACGAAGGACAACCGCCCCTCCTCCAGGGCTGGGCCATGGTGGACAACACCGGTGACGAGGACTGGGTGGACGTGGAGCTGTCCCTCATCGCCGGCCTGCCCGTGTCCTTCGTCCACGACCTCTACAACCCCCGCTACCTGCGCCGCCCCGTCGTGGAGGTGCGCTCGGAGACCGGCGTCGCGCCCGTCATCCCCGAGGAGGCCTACGAGAGCGCCGCCGAGCCCCTGATGGAGTCGGCGGACGACGGCTCCTTCGGCTCCGCGGACATGGCGTCCACCATCATGCCCGCCATGGCCGCGGCCCCCGCTCCCGCCCCCCGCATGATGCGGAGCAAGGGCGGCCCGATGATTGGCGGCAGCGGACGCGGCGGCATGCGCGAGGCGCTGGAGCAGAGCACCGCGGTGACGACGCTGACCAAGGAGGTGGGTGACCTCTTCGAGTACGGCGTGGACCGCCCCGTCACCGTGCACCGCAACCAGAGCGCGCTCGTCCCCATCGTGCACCGCCCCTTCGAGGGCCGCCGCGTGCTGCTCTACAACCGCGCCACGCGTGAGAAGAACCCGATGGCCTGCATCGAGTTCAAGAACACCACCGGCCTCACGCTGGAGGGCGGTCCCGTCACCATCACGGAGGAAGAGACCTACGTGGGCGAGGCGATGCTCGACACGCTCAAGCCCGACGACGTGCGCTTCGTCCCCTACGCCGTGGAGCTGTCCTGCACCATGTCCGTGGAGGAGGACCAGGAGGACGGCCCGGTGTTCCGCGCGCGGCTCAACCGGGGCACCCTGGTGGTGGAGTTCTTCCACCAGCGCCGCACCAAGGTCCTCGCGCGCAACAAGGCGAAGCGCCCCCAGGTGCTCTTCGTGGAGCACCCGCGCACCGGCTGGGAACTGAAGGACACGGCCACCCCCGCGGAGACCACGGATGGCTTCTGGCGCTTCAAGCGCGAGCTGGCCCCGGGCACCTCCGACACGCTCGTCATCACCGAGCGCACCAAGGGCCACCGTCAGTACTACCTCGGCAACCTGGGGCTGGAGGAGGTGACGTTCTTCCTCGACTCGCGCTTCATCGACCCGCGCGTCGCCCAGGCGCTGCGCGACGTGGTGGCCATGCGCGAGAAGCAGTCGAACGTCGCCCGCGACCTCCAGCGCCTCAACGACGAGCGCACCCAGCTCTTCAAGGACCAGGAGCGGATCCGCTCCAACATCGACTCGCTCAAGAGCGGTGCGTCCCAACGCGAGCTGGTGGAGCGCTTCGTCACCAAGCTCAACGCGCAGGAGGACCGGCTGGAGAGCATCGGCCGGGAGCTGGAGCGACTCGAGCAGGAGCGCACCCGCCTGCAGGCGGAGACGAACCAGCGCATCGAGTCGCTCTCCTACGAGGCGGACCTGTAGCTACTTCGCGTCCGCGCGGAACACCTCGCGGCCCGCGACCACCGTCAGCCGGACCTGCGCGGTGAGCAGGTCCGCCGGGGGCGCGTCCACGGGGTCCACCGACAGCGCCACGAAGTCCGCGTCCATGCCCGGCTTCAGCTGGCCGCGCTGGGCTTCCGCGAAGGACGCGTAGGCCGCGCCCACCGTGAAGCCCTCCAGCGCCTCCTCACCGCTGAGGCGCTGGTCCGGGTGCCACCCGCCCGGAGGCTGGCCGCTGGCATCCTGCCGCGTGCGCGCCGCGTACAGCCCCGCGAGCACGTCCGGCCGCTCCACCGGGAAGTCGCTGCCCAGCGCCAGCACGGCGCCCGCGGCCTTCAGCTTCTGCCACGCGTAGGCGTTCTGGATGCGCTCCGCGCCCACGCGCTTCTCCGCCCAGGGCATGTCGCTGGTGGCGTGCGTGGGCTGCACGCTCGCGATGAAGCCGTTCGCGCCCAGGCGCTGGATGTCCTCGGCCGTCATGATCTGCGCGTGCTCCACGCGGGGGCGCGCGGCCTTCGTCCCCGTGGCAGCCAGCTCGCGCGACAGCGTGTCCAGGAGCAGCGTGTTGGCGCGGTCGCCAATCGCATGCGTCGCCACCTGGAAGCCGCGGCCCACGAAGGCGTGCACGCGCAAGGCGTACTCCTCCGGGGACAACAGCAGCAGGCCGCGGTGGCCGGGCTCGTCGCTGTAGGCCGCGCCCAGCGCCGCGCCCCGGCTGCCCAGCGCGCCGTCCAGGGTGAGCTTCACCGCGCGCATCGTCAGGAGCTTGCCCTGGAAGGGGCCGTCCTTCAGGTACTGCACGCGGTCGTCCGTCTGGCCATCCGCCATGGCGTAGACGCGCAGGGGCAGGGTGCCCGCCTTGTCCCAGGCCTGGAACAGCTGGAACGTGCGCAGGTCCATGCCCGCGTCATGCACGCCGGTGAGGCCCACGCGCGCGCAGTGCTCCAGCGCGGCCCGCATGCGCGCCTCGTGCTGCTCCCGCGTGGGCAGGGGCAGCGCCTTCAGCGCCAGGTCCATGGCGTTGTCGATGAGCACGCCGCTGGGGTCGCCCTCCGGCAGCCGCAGGATGCTGCCACCCTGCGGATCCTTCGTGTCGCGGGTGATGTTCGCGCGCTTCAGCGCCGCGCCGTTGAGCCACAGCGCGTGCCCGTCGATGCGCCACAGCACCACGGGCGTGTCCTTCAGGTGCTCGCCCATGTCCGCGACGGTGGGGAAGCGCGGCGTGTCCCAGTCGTTCTGGTCCCACCCCTGACCCACCAGCCAGTCGCCCTGGTACGCGGTGGCGGGGGCCTTCTCCAGCCGCTGGCGCACCTCCGCCAGGGACGCGGTGCCCTCCAGCCGCACACCCGCGAGCGCCTGGCCCAGCCCCGCCAGGTGGCCGTGCGAGTCCGTGAGGCCCGGGACCACCGTCGCGTCACCCAGCTCCACCACGCGCGCGGTGGCGCCCGCGGCGGCGAGCACCTCCTCACGCGTGCCCACGGCCAGCACCTTGCCGTCCCGCACGGCGAGCGCCTGGGCGTCCGGCTTCGCGGCATTCAGCGTGCGGATGCGCCTGGCCACGTACACCGTGGGCGCGTCCGCGACCGCCTGCTCCGCGGGCGCTCCCTCTGGCACGCGCCGCGAACAGCCCGCGCCCGCACACAGGACCAGCGCCCCCAGCATCCAACCGAGACGTCCTCGCATCATCCGCGCACCCGCCATGACCGTTCGCCCGGGCAGGAAAGTCCCGGGACATCGCGCGGCACTCTGACGCACGCCCCTCGCGACGGCCAGTCCCGCGAGTCACCGGTGCCTAGCGCCCCACGCGCAGCGTGTATGTGTAATCAATGGGCGCGCCGAAGGGCGCCAGGGCCTGCACGCGCACCACGTGCTCCCCCGGGGCGAGCTGGAGCATCAGCCACCACCCGTCCGTCACGCCGCGCTGCTCGCCTCCCACGAGGCACGGGTCTGGAATCTTCCCCACGAGGCTGGGGTCCGCGTCGAAGGTGAACAGGCCGCTGGTGTGACGGTGACGGCGGGTGTCCACGCGCCGGCCATCCACGGTGACCACCAGGTCCTGCGTGCCATTGTTGAAGTCGATGGCGCCCTGGCGGAGGAAGGCCTCCAGTGACTGGCCCGGCGCCGGTTCGAAGGACGGGTCGGGGCACGGATAGTCATTGATGATGACCCACAGCGGCACCAGCACGGGCCGGTTCCGAGGGACGCGGCAGGTGCGCTGGTACGTGGTGTCCAGGTCGTACGTGGGGACGAAGTAGACCGGGCCGTCCTGGTCCTCGTCGCAGTCCTGCTCCAGCCGCAGCATGGGGCTGCGGTCCGCCGGCACGCGGAAGTGCCAGCGGTACCACTCCTTCGCCCATGCGGTGATGGGCCGGCCGTACACGCGGGCACTCGGTGGCAGCACCACCGCGCCCCAGCTCCGCGCTTCCAGTGCTTCATCGGAAGAGGCGGCGGGATCCGCCGTCACCTCGTCTGGCATTGCGTCCGGCGCGCAACCCATGAGCCATCCCGTGAGCACCGCCACCGCGATGATGTGCGTCTGCATGTGTGGACCCCTCCTTGAGAAGAGGGCTCCAAACTACGGATGCACGGGCGCGCGGGATTGTACGTGCTTGCGCGGTCCACGCCCCGCGTGCGCCGCGGCCCGGTACTCGCCAGGCGTGACGCCGAGGGTGCGGCCGAAGTGCTTGATGAGGTGACTCTGGTCCGTGAACCCGGCCGCGAGCGCCACCTCCGCCATGGGCAGCGGCCCCGCCAGCAACTCCTGCGCGAGCCGCAGCCGCAGGGCCCGCTGGAACACCTGCGGCGTCTGTCCGAACTGACGGTGGAACGCGCGCACCAGGTGCCACGGGCTGAGCCCCGCGACGCGCGCGAGCATCTCCAGGGAGAGGTTGCGCGTGGGATGTGCCTCCAGCAGCTCGCGCGCCCGCTTCACGCCCTGCGCGCACTGGGGCGCCCGCCGCCGGTGGGGCAGGCTCGCGTGCCGGCGCAGCAGCGCCATCAGCAATCCCAGCAGCCGCTCCTCGCGCTCCAGGTGGGAGACGCCGCCGCCCTTCAGCGCGTCGAAGGTGACGGTGAAGCGCTCCAGCAGGGCTGCGTCCTTAAGCACGGGAGACGTGAAGCCGGGCAGGGTGCCCGGGGGCGCCCCGGTCTCCTCCGCCGCGCGGATGAGCAGCGGGGGCGGGATGTAGAGGATGCGATACGCCCACCCGACGCTCGGGTCCGCTTCTCGGCCTTCGTGCATCTCTCCAGGAGGCACGACCAGGAAGCTGCCCACCGAGGCCACCACCCGCTGCCCTTGCAGGTACAGCGACTCCGCGCCCGCATCATAGGCGCACAGCGAGAAGGCATCGTGCGAGTGCTTGGGAAAGGTCCATCGGGTGTATGCCGCCCGGTGAAGCTCCAGCCCTGGCACCTCCGGGGTCACCCAGAAGCCGTCCCTCTGCTTCGTGCGTCGCATGGCTCCCCCCGCTGGCGTGCGCCCTTCCAGGGGAGGGAACGCACGGTGGGTGAAAGCATATCGGACGGGCCAGGACACGCGGCCCTGGAGGGCGTATGGAGCAACGGGTGAGCACTGTCACCCCTCGCGGCATCTGCTTCGACCTGGACGGCACGCTGGTGGATTCGCTGCCGGACATCATCGACAGCTTCCTCCACGGCTTCACGCACCATGGTCTGCCCGCGCCCTCCGTCTCGGAGGTGCGCGCGCTCATCGGCCAGCCACTGGAAGCCATGTACACGCGCTTCGCGCCCGAGCACGCCACCACGCTCTGCGTGGCCTACCGCGAGCACTATCCGCTGAACTTCCACCGGCGCTCCCGGCCCTTCCCCGGCGTGGAGCGCGTCCTGCGCACGCTGCGCGAACGGGGCTACCTGCTCGCCGTCGCCACCACCAAGCGCGGCGACATGGCGCGGCGCTTCGTGGACGCGATGGGGCTGGGCGGCCTGCTGCACCACGTGCAGGGCACGGATGGCTTCCCGCACAAGCCCGCGCCGGACGTCATCCACCACGCCCTGAAGGCGCTGGGCACCGGCGGCCTGTGGATGGTGGGTGACACCACGCTGGACCTGCGCGCGGGCCAGGCCGCGGGCCTCAAGACCTACGCCGTCACCTGGGGCACGCACGCCCACGAGGAGCTGGCCACCGCCACCCCGGACGACCTCCAGCCGGACCTGGAGCGGCTGCTGCACCACCTGCCGCCGCTCGTCTGAGCCCAATGACACTCAGTGCTGCGTGCGCGGGTGCAGCGCCTGCACCTGGCGCACCTGCTGGCGGCTGTTGAGCGGCAGGGCCGGCAGCGTGAGCTGATCCAACTCACGCGGGCCGATGAGCTGCACCACGTCCTTGCGGAAGAGCAGGTCCAGCGTCCAGCCCATGGCCACGCGCACCTTCGTCTCCAGCTTCGGCAGCTTGAACAGGTAGATGGTGCGCCAGAGCACCCACGCGAAGGTGCCGGAGAACTTCAGCCCCAGGATGCGCGCCACGCCCGAGCGCTGGCCAATCGTCGCCAGCTGCCCCAGCATCCGGTAGCGGAACGGCTTCCCCGGCTGACCCTTCAGCGCCGCGCACACGTTGCGCGCCACCGTCACGCCCTGACGGAGTGCGTGCTGCGCGGTGGGCGGGCAGGGCTTGCCTCCGTTGGTGACGTCCGGCACCGACGCGCAGTCGCCCAGGGCCCAGACGCCCGGGAAGCCGGGCACCTCCATGCGCTCGTTCACCTTGAGCCGCCCGCGCTCCTTCTCGCACGGCAGCGTGCACAGCAGGGACGGCGGCGTGACGCCCGCGGTCCACACCACCGTCTTGGTGGGCACCACCGTGCCGTCCGGCAGCTCCACGCCCGCCGCGGTCACGTCCCTCACGTGGACGCCGGTGCGCACCTCGATGCCGTGCTCGATGAGCTTCTTGCGCGTGTACGCGCCCAGGTCCTCACCCAGCTCCGGCAGCACCTCCTTGCCGCCATGCACCAGCATCACGCGCACGTTGGCGTGCTGGATGTTGGGATAGAAGGGCAGGGCGCCGTGGATGAAGTCGTTGATGGCGCCCGCCGTCTCCACGCCCGCGAAGCCGCCGCCCACCACCACGAAGGTGACGATGGCGTTGCGTGCGCCCGTGGCGATGCAGTCCGCGTCCGCCTCCTCCAACCGGTCGACCAGGCAGTTGCGCAGGAGCATCGCGTCGCCCAGCGTCTTCATGGTCAGCGTGTAGTCGCGCGGGCCCGGCTTGCCGAAGAAGTTCGTCTCCGAGCCCATGGCCAGCACCACGAAGTCATACTCCAGCGTGTGGCTGTGGCCGTCCAGCCCGCCGTGCGCCACCGTGACCCGCTTGGACTCCAGGTCCAGCCCGCTGACGTCGCCCTCCACGAACGTCATGCGCGGCAGCAGCTTGCGCAGCGAGATGACGATGGCGGTCGCGTTCAGGTCGCTCGCCGCCACCTCGTGGAGCATGGGCGTGAAGAGGAAGAAGTTGTCGCGGCTGACGAGCGTCACCTCCACGTCGTCCCGCTTCCCCAGCAGCCGCTCCAGGTGCAGCGCCGCGTACATCCCCGCGAAGCCGCCCCCCAGGATGAGCACCCGCTTGCGTGGCGGCGGCGCGTCCACGCAGAGCCCTTCCGACTTCCCGTCCGCTCCCATGCCCGCCTCCTCACGGCGCGAAGAGCACCATCCCCCAATGTCGGGGCGCCCTGTCGCATCCGCATCCCGGGCCGGCGCGGGCCTGTCCGCCCGCTCGCCTTACTACGGGTGGTTCGGGTGCATCCGGTGCCGCCACGTCGTGCGCTGTGACGTGTAGCGGGGGTTCTCGAAGAGTTTGATCAACACCATGCCCGCCACGAACCCGCCGATGTGCGCCCATACGGCAACGCCGCCGGACACCTCCGGCCGCAGCGTCATCAATTGCGGCAGGCCGGTGATGACCTGGAGCACGAACCACCACACCAGCACGGCCCACGCGGGGATGGGGAAGACGCGGATGAGGATGAAGATGATGAACAGCATGTTCACGCGCACGCGCGGATAGAGCACCAGGTACGCGCCCAGCACGCCCGCGATGGCGCCGGACGCGCCCACCGTGGGCACCGGCGACGTGGGGTCCACCGCCACGTGCGCCGCCGCCGCCACCAGCCCGCACACCAGGTAGAAGACGAGGAAGCGCAAGCGCCCCATGCTGTCCTCGATGTTGTTTCCGAAGACCCAGAAGAACAGCACGTTGCCCAAGAGGTGCCCCCAGCCGCCGTGCAGGAACATGGACGTGAGCGGCGTGAGGCGGTTGATGGCCTCGTTGTCCACCACGCACGCCAGCCCGTCCCCCAGCGGCACCGCCTGTCCCAGCGGCGCGCGGCCGGTGAGCTCCCCGGGCACCATGCCCAGCTCGCAGATGCTGGTGGCCAGCGCCACCACGTTGAAGCCCGCGCCCTGGAAGAACACCCAGGTGAGCCCCAGGGTCGCGAGCAGGAGGTACGTCATCACCGGGGTGCGCAGGGTCGGGTTGTCGTCGCTGATGGGAATCATGTCCGCCCGCAAGCATGGCCCCGCCCCCGGCCCCCCGGACGGCCTCGTGCGCGCGGATGTGCGACGCCGGACGCATCACCGGAAGGCGGCCGGGCTCTAGCCAAATGAAGGTTGCCTGCTGGGGGTAACCCTCTTTCGGACGGGCCCGGACTTGGCTTCCAGGCCCGCGCCGGGCGAAATTCCGCAGCCGTCTTCCCTTTCATGGAGTCCGGAGCAATGAATCCCTCGAAATCGTCCCGCGCCTCGGCGCTGCTCGTGGTGTCCGCCCTCGCCCTCGCTTTCAGCAGCGGCTGCGCCGCGCGCCGTCAGCAGTCGTACCTGGAGGACAAGGCCATGGGCCACGTCTACCGCAAGCCCATCGCGGAGGTGTGGCCGGCGGCCCTGGCCCTGGTCAAGGAGAAGGGCTTCTCCGTGACGAACGCGCAGACCGGCTTCGAGACCACGACGGAGTGGCTGATGACCAGCGCTCCCTCCTCGCTGGGCACCTCCTACGCGCGCTACCTGGTGCGCGGCTTCGAGCGGGGGCCCGGCCAGTGCGCGGTGGAGTTCCGCCGCCAGGACCGCTCCGAATCCCGCGCCGCCGACAGCACCGACGGGCGCGCCAATGAGCAGAGGGAGGGCGTGAACGGCGCCGGCAACTCCCAGATGCGGCGCGACTCCGAGCTGGAGTGGGAGCTGCTCCAGAAGGTGGACCCCGACGCCGCCTCCGCCCTCAAGGCCGAGGCGAAGAAGATCGAGTAGCCCCGCCGCACCGTGGGAAGGCCCGCCGCCCGCGCGACACCGGACGTCAGTCGCGCAGCGGCAGCTCCACGGTGAGGCCGTCGAAAGCCACCTCCACCGGGCCCTTGAACGCCTCACGCGCCTGCGTGAGCAGCCGTCCGGGGTCGGTGTCGTGGCGGCTGGACAGGTGGGTGAGGATGAGCCGCTTCGCTCCCGCCTCCCGCGCCACCTGGGCCGCCTCCCGCGCGGTGGAGTGCCGCGTCTCCTGCGCGCGCGCCTGCTCGTCGTCGGAGAAGGTGGACTCGTGCACCAGCAGGTCCGCGTCCTTCGCCGCCTGCACCAGCGCCGGGCACGGCCGCGTGTCACCGGAAATCACCAGCCGCCGCCCGGACCGCGACTCGCCCAGCACGTCCTCCGGCTTCACCACGCGCCCATCCGGCAGCGTGATGGACTCGCCCTTCTGCAGCTTGCCGAAGGACGGTCCCTCCGGCACGCCCAGCTCCCGCGCCTTCTCCAGGTGGAACCTCCCCGGGCGGCCGTCCTCCGCCAGCACGTAGCCCAGCGCGTGGATGCGGTGGTCCACGCCCACCGCCTGCACGGTGTAGCCATTGCGGCGCACCGTGTCCCCGTCCTTCAGTTCGTGGATCTCCACCGGGAAGGCCAGCGACTCCAGCCCCAGGTGCACGGCCTGGTGCAGCAGCCGGCGCGCGGGAGGAGGCCCGTACAGGTGCATGGGCGCGGTGCGGCCCATCATCCCCAGCGTGCGCAAGAAGCCGATGATTCCCAGGTAGTGGTCGGCGTGGAAGTGCGTGAAGAACGCCGCGTCCACGGTGAAGCCCGTGCCGAAGCGCACCATCTGCCGCTGGGTGCCCTCACCACAGTCGAACAGGAGCAGGTCCGCGTCCGCCTTCACCGCCAGGCCGGAGAGGCCTCGATGCAGCGTGGGCTGTGCGGCGGAGGTGCCGAGGAAGGTGAGCCTCAGTAGGGACATGCCAGCGCTTCCCACGTCGAGAGTGGCCTCCTCGCACGCGCGGAGTCTGTCCCGGCGCGCGCGTTCCCGGGGCATTTACCAGGGTGCGAGGGGGCGTGCTATGCAGCCGGCCCTTTCGGACCCTCCCCCATGCCTGATTCCTTGACGGTCGGCCCCACGGCCGACCCCCGCCGGGTGAAAGCCCAGGACGGCCGCCTGCTCACCGTTCCTGACGGCTGGGCCCTCCTTCCCCCCGGCGACGCCGGCCTCACCCGCCGCGTGAAGGCCGCCGGCCCCTCCTGGACCGTGGTGGAGAAGGTGGGCCGCAAGCTCTTCTCCCGGGGCGTGTGGGCGCCGGAGGCCCACATCGTCCACGCCCGCGCCGCCCTGGACGATGAGCGCGCCACCCCCGCCTACGCCAAGAAGCTGGCCCAGGGCCGCGAGCGCCGCGCCAAGGAGCAGGCCGAGTACGAGGTCGACTTCGCCAACGCCGTCCTGCGCTTCCTCGCCTTCAGCCCCGCGTGGCTCCCCCACGCCAAGCGCCTGGCCGTGATGGTCGCCGGCCACGCCACCCCCGTGGGCAGCGGCACCGTCGCCCGCACGGAGCGCATCCCCATTGAGAGGCGCGCGGAGGCCGCCGTCATCGCCTGGATGCGCCACCAGACCACCGGCTACGACGACATGCGCATCCAGCGCGTGAAGGGCGCCCGCCGCGAGGTGCGCCGCGAGCTGGCGGAGGTGTCCCGCGCCATCCTGGACCTGCACCGCCGGGACGCCCCCCACGCCCCGCCCGCGTGTCCGCTCTGCTCCGCACTCCTGCGCCCCCCGCCGACACGCCCCTCGGATTCCTGACCCGGCGGTCAGCAACGACTGTTCTATTTCTGACCGGCGGGTTAGGAATGCGTCCGCCATGCCCCGCCCCGCCGACCCGAAAGCCCGCAGCGCGCTCATCGCGTCCGCGCGGGCGGAGTTCGCGAAGCGGGGCGTGAAGGGCGCGCGCATCAGCGACATCACCGCCGCCAGCGGCCTGTCCAAGGGCGCCTTCTACCTGCACTTCCCCTCGAAGGAGGCCCTCTTCGCGGCGCTGGTGGAGGGCTTCCTGGAGGAGCTGGAGCGGCTGGCCACGAAGCGCATGTCCTGCATGGACCGCTTCCGCGCCGACCACAGCGGCCTGCCGGGCCCCGGGGACGTCGCCGTGCGCTCGGAGCGCTACCGCGACTTCCTGCGCATGGAGGCCGCGCTCGACGTGGAGATGCTGGAGCTCATGTGGGAGCAGCGTGAGCTGGTCACCGCGCTCATCGTGGGCAGCCAGGGCACCGCCTTCGAGTCCGTCATGTGGGACGTGGTGGACCGCGAGGTGGAGCGCATCGCCCGGGAGTTCCACCACCTGCGCGGCCAGCATCCGGACACCCCGGACGTGGACCCCAGCCTCTTCGGCTCCTTCATCGTGGGCACCTATCTGCTGCTGGCCCGGCGCATGGGGCGGCTGACGCAGAAGCCGGACCTGGCCGTCTGGGCCGTGGGCCTCCAGCGTCTGATGCACGAAGGCTCGCTGCCCCGCGAGGCCGTGCCCGCGACGCCCGCCGCCCTTGCCCGTCCCTCTTCGCCTCCTTCCACGCGCCGGCGCCACGCCCGCGCGGCCCACCCGCACCGCCCGCCAAGGAAACGCCCGTGAAACCGTCCACGAAGCCCTCTGCCTCCCGCGCCCTCACCGCCCTGGGAATGGCCGCCGCGCTCGCGCTCTCCGGTTGTGACAAGGCGGATGCGTCCTCGCCGCCCGCCGCCGCCGCCGCCGCCGCTGGCCAGGACAAGCCGGCGCCGGCCGTGAAGGTCGTCTCCGCGCGCGGCGTGCAGGCCTCGCAGTCGGAAGAGGTGACGGGCACGCTGTACCCCGCCCAGGGCCTCCAGGTCGGCTTCGAGGTGGGCGGCCGCCTGGAGACGGTGCGCATCCACAAGGGCCAGGCCGTGAAGAAGGGCGACACGCTCGCCCAGCTCAACTCCGAAATCGTGGACGCGCAGGTGGCCGGAGCGGAGGCCGCCGTCGCCGCCGCGGAGGCCGGCGCCTCCATGGCGCAGGACGCGGCCGAGCGCACGGAGAAGCTCAGCACCGGCGGTGGTGTCAGCGACCAGCAGCACAAGAACGCCGTGGCCGCCGCCGCGCAGGCCCAGGCGCAGGTGATGGCCGCGAAGGCACAGCTGGCGCAGGCCCGCGCGTCGCGCCGCCGGCACGACCTGAAGGCGCCCTTCGCGGGCACGCTCATCGAGTCCCCGGACCAGACGGGCGCCACGGTGGGGCCGGGCTCGCCCCTCTTCACGCTGGAGCAGCTGGACACGCTCGTCTTCCGCACCACCGTGGCGGAAGGGGCGCGCGCGCTGCTCAAGCCCGGCACGAAGGTGCGCGTGGCGGCGCTGGGCAACGGCGCGTCCACCGACGAGGCCGTGGTGCGCACCATCCTGCCCTCCGCGGACCCCACCACCCGCCGCATCCCGGTGGAGATCGCCGTGCCCAACGCGGACGGCCGCTTCGTGGCCCACACCCTGGCGCGCGCCATGCTGAAGCTGGGCGAGACGCAGGAAGCGCAGCTGCTCCCCACCACGGCGCTGTCCTCCTCCAACGGGGACCACGTCCTCGTCGTCAGCGATGGCTCGCTCCAGCGCGTGGACGTGCAGGTGCTGGAGCGCCGCGACCGCGAGGTGGTGGTGCGCGCCGCGGCCGTCCTCCAGCAGGTGGTGGACTTCCCCACGCCCTCCCTGACCCCCGGCACCCGCGTCTCCGTGAAGTAGCCGCAAGCCGCCCCTTTTCGCCGAAGCCGTCCTTGAGGGTGGCCGCGGCGTGCGTGAGCTCTTCCAATGATTCTCAGTGACGTTTCCATCCGACGGCCGGTGTTCACGGCCATGGTGTCCCTGCTGCTCATCGTGCTGGGCGTGATGGGCCTCAAGCGACTGGGCACCGACCTCTACCCGGACGTCAGCTTCCCCGTGGTGGTGGTCAACACCCTCTACAAGGGCGCGGGCCCGGGCGAAATCGAGACCCAGGTCATCAAGCCCCTGGAGGACGCGGTCGCCGGCATCAGCGGCGTGGATAAAATCCACTCCTTCAGCCGTGAGAACGTGGGCACCGTGGTGGTGTCCTTCACGCTGGGCACCGCCCTGGACACCGCCGTCCAGGACGTGCGCGACAAGGTGGGCCAGGCCGTCAACAAGCTGCCCACGGACGCGGACGCGCCCATCGTCAGCCGCGTGGACCTGTCCGCCGCGCCCATCCTCACCTACGCCATCTCCGCGGACATGAAGTCCCAGGCGCTGCGCAAGCTGCTGGATGACCGCATCAAGCCCGCGCTCGCGCAGCTGGCCGGCGTGGCGGAGGTGCGCATCACCGGTGGCGACACGCGTGAAATCCAGGTCGACATCGACTTGGACAAGGCCCGCGCGGTGGGTATCGCGCCGTCGCAGGTGTCCCAGCGCATCGCCATGGAGAACCTCAACCTGCCCGCGGGCCGTCTGCAATTGGGGCCCAACGAGCTGACCGTGCGCGCCATGGGCGAGTTCCGCAGCGTGGAGGATTTGCAGAAGCTGCCCATCGCCCGCAGCAGCACCGGCGCGCAGGTGCGCCTGGAGGAAATCGCCACCGTCACGGACGGCGTCGCCGAGCGCCGCACCACCGCGCGCCTCAACGCCCGCGACGCCGTGGTGCTCGAAATCGTGAAGCAGCCGGGCTCCAACACCGTGAGCGTCAGCGACGCGGTGAAGAAGACGCTCGCGGACATGACGCCGGTGGTGGGGCAGGGCTTCCAGGCCACGCTGCTCATCGACCAGTCGGACCTCATCCGCGCCAACACCCACGAGGTGTGGGTCGCCCTCATCTTCGGCGGCCTGATGGCGGTCCTCATCATCCTGATGTTCTTGTTGGACCCGCGCGGCACGTTCATCTCCGCGCTCGCGCTGCCCACGTCCGTCATCGGCACGTTCTTCGTGATGTATGTGCTGGGCTACTCGCTCAACCAGATGACGCTCTTGTCGCTGTCCCTGGCCATCGGTCTGCTCATTGACGACGCGGTGGTGGTGCGTGAGGCCATCACCCACCGGCTGGAGCAGGGCGAGGACCCGATGAGCGCCGCGTCCAACGGCACCCGGGACGTGGGCCTGGCGGTGCTCGCGACCACGCTGGCCCTGGTGGCGGTGTTCATCCCCGTGGCCTTCATGCCCGGCATCGTGGGTCAGTTCTTCAAGCAGTTCGGCATCACCATCTCCGTGGCGGTGCTCATCTCGCTGTTCATCTCCTTCACGCTGGACCCCATGCTGTCCGCGCGCTTCGCCAAGGCGCACAAGCCAGGGGAGCCGCGGCACGAGCCCGCCGTCTTCCGCGCGCTGCGCCGCTTCCTGGAGGCCACGGAGTCCACCTACGCCCGCATCCTGGGCTGGGTGCTGCGCCACAAGTGGACCACCGCCGGCCTCACCGTGCTGGCGCTGTTCCTGTCCTTCGGCGCCGCCAGCCGCCTGGGCGTGGAGTTCATGAGCGCGGAGGACCGCTCGCAGCTCATCGTCGAATTGCAGCTGCCGGACTCCGCCAACCTGGCTCAGACCACGGAGCGCGCCGCGGAAGCGGAGGTGCTGCTCAAGAAGATCCCCGAAGTCACGGACATCTACACGACGGTCGGCCCCAACGGAGACGTCTACAAGGCGCGCCTGCGCGTGCTCACGGTGGGCAAGGACCAGCGCACCAAGAGCATCCCCGTCCTCAAGGAGGAGGCCCGCGCGCTGCTGGTCCCCAACCTGGTCTCCACCGCCATCACCCTGTCGGACCCGCCGTCCATCGAAGGCCTGGGGGACTGGTACCCCATCATGGTGCGCGTGGTGGGCCCGGACCTGAAGCGCGTCAACGAGGAGGCCGAGCGCGTCGCCAGCATCCTGCGCACCCTGGGCACCTCCGACGTGCGCGTGGACTCCAACCCGGCCAAGCCGGAGCTCCAGATTCAAATCGACCGCGCGCGCGCCGCGGACATGGACCTGTCCGCCGGGGCGCTCGCCACGCAGCTGCGGCTGGCCATCGACGGTGACGTGACGGCCAAGCTGCGCGAGGGCACGGACGAGACGGACATCCGCGTGCGCCTGCGCGAGCAGGACCGCGCCACGCCGGAGCGCGTGCGCCAGCTGATGATCGCCACGCCCCGCGGCCTGCACCAGGTGACGGACGTGGCGGAGGTGTCGCTCAAGGACGGCCCCAGCGTCATCGAGCACGAGAACCGCGAGCGCCAGGTGGCCGTCGTGTCCCAGCTGGCCAAGGGCGCCGCGCTGGGGGACGTGGCCACGAAGCTCAAGGCCGCCATCGCCCAGAAGCCGCTGCCGCCCGGTTACGCCATCGTCTACGACGGCCAGATGAAGAGCCTGGATGAGCAGAACGACGCGTTCGGCATCGCGTTCCTGCTGGCCTTCGTCTTCATCTACATGGTGCTCGCCAGCCAGTTCGAGTCCTTCAAGCACCCCTTCACCATCATGGTGTCGCTGCCGCTGGCGCTCGTGGGCGCGCTGCTGGGACTCGTCGTCACGAACTACCACCTCAGCATGGGCGCCATGATTGGCGTCATCCTGCTGATGGGCCTCGTCACGAAGAACGCCATCCTCCTCATCGACGGCGCGCTCCAGCACCTGCGCGAGGGCGACTCCGTGGACGAGGCCCTGCTCAAGGCCGGCCCCCGCCGCCTGCGCCCCATCCTCATGACGAGCGCGGCCATGGCCATTGGCATGGTGCCCACCGCCGTGGGCACGGGCATCGGCTCCGAGTTCCGCGCCCCCATGGCCATCTCCGTCATCGGCGGCGTCATCACCTCCACCTTCCTCACGCTGCTGGTGGTGCCGGTGGTGTTCGCGGCGATGGAGAAGCTGTCCTTCCGCAAGAAGCAGCCCCGCGCGCAGGGCCCGAACGCCACGCTCTCCGTGGACGCGCCCGCGGCGCACGACCGCGCGGCCTGAGGCCTCAGGGCATGAAACAAAAGGCGCGGGTGACGGTGCCGTCACCCGCGCCTTTCATTTGAAACAAGGGGGATGAAACAAATCCCGGGTGGGCCTCTTCCGCTTCGGGCCACCGGCTCCGGGCCTTGCCGGAGACGGGGCGTTCGCGGGCGTCCTGCCCGGGAGGACAGCTCTAGCGCACGGCCGACATGCCGTCGCCGTTGAGCAGGCGCACGCGCGCCTTGGCGAGCTGGTTCTGCGCTTCCTCCAGCGACACACAATCCACGGTGATGTCGTCGTTGGGGGATGCTTCCGACGCCACGCGGGCCGTCTGCAGGCGCGCGATGGTGGAGTCCGACACGTGCGCGCACATCGCGCAGCCATTCTTGCGCCCGTGGTCGACGATCTCGGAGAACAGCTTCGCGGATTCCGGCTCCAGCGGGCGCAGACCCCGCATGTCGGCCAGAACCAGGTGCCGCCCTCCGCCGTAGCTGTCCGTGGCCTTCTTGTAGACGGCCACGTACTCCTTCATTTCGTTCGGCCGCATGAAACCGCTCATGCGGGCAGTGATGGTCCGACGGCTGACATCGTTGGTGACTTCGAACATAGGTGCGCCCTCCCTCGCAGGATCAAAGCCTAACAGACGTCTTTCGGACTTTCACCAGCCCCCCCTTGATTCCTTGGAGGGTGTAAGGTTTGAAAGGAATTGCGTGTTATTCCTTCTGGGTAGGTTGTAAAAATGAAGAAGCCCGGCCCGCGTGAGCGGAACCGGGCTTCCGTGCTCTGGGGTTGACCCGGAGCGGGTTGAGATCAACCCACTGAGCGGACGTTCTGCGCCTGCAGGCCCTTGGGGCCACGCGTCACCTCGAACTCCACCTTCTGACCTTCCTGTAGGGTGCGGAAGCCGTCCATGTTGATGGCGCTGTGGTGGCAGAACACGTCCTCACCACCGCCGTCCTGAGTGAGGAAGCCAAAGCCCTTCGCATCGTTGAACCACTTCACCGTACCAGTAGCCATGAATCGTCTTCTCTTTGTTGGGTGGGGCGTGGCACCCACCGCCCGGGAGCGGTCGGTCCTCTCGAAATGTGAGGGCCTGAGTGCGAACGACAGTCTGCCCGGCGGGGAGGGGTGGGTGGAAGCCCCCTTGCTGAGCAGCCAACAGTTCGTGGGGTAGTCAGCCCCCCCACCGTTGTTGGCACAGGCAGGCGGGCGTGGAGCAGGGGCGGCTCCAGCGCCTGGGTTTGGAGGCGTGGCTACCGTTCCGGGCAAGGCCACGACGGCCGGGAGAGGAGTCACGTCATGTACGAGGTCCGAGGCCCCGAGACCCTGCTGCCCCCAGTTCCTCCGCGCGCGGAGGGCGCCGCGCGCCGCGAGTGGCGCCGGATGAGGGACCACAGCGCGGCGGCGGGCATCCTGTCGCGTCCGCTGTTCGGCCGGCTGCCGCTGCGCCGTTGGCTGTCGCAGGACCTGCACTCGGTGCTGGACTACGTGGGCGGTGCGGCGCTGGTGGCGGTGGGGAGCGCGTCCGGTGACAGCAAGGCGAAGGCGGCTGGCTGGGCGCTGGGCGGGGCCGCGGTGGGCGTGTCGCTGTTCACGGACTACCGGCTGAGCCTCACGAAGCTCATCCCCATCGAGGCGCACGAGCTGGCGGACTACGCCTATGGTCTGGGCGCGGTGCTGGCGCCCTTCGTGCTGGGGTACGCGAAGCGTTCGCCAGTGGCGGCGGCGCTGCACGTGCTGCTGGGCGTGAAGGTGCTGGCCGCGTCGCTCGTCACGGACTACCGCTGCCAGACGGGCATGCACCTGGGCGGCGAGCTGGCCACGGACCCCGAGGGCATCGGGGCCTGAAGTCAGGGATGGAGCTTGAGCAGGAAGCCGTCCTGCAGCGGCCGTGACGGTCCGTCCTCCGGCACGGACCGGTTGAAGCCTCCGGCGAGCAGCACGCCCCCGGACGCGTCCACGCTCACGGCCTTGGCCTGGGCCACGGTGCCGGGGCTCGCGAACCCGCGCACCCAGAGCGACGTGCCCTCTTCCGGCAACAGCTTCGCGACGTACAGGCCCGGAGGCAGGCTGCCCCCACCCAGGGCGAGACCGCCGTCATGGCCGCCCGCCACCGTCAGCTGGCCCGCGTCGTCGGTGGCCACCATCGGCGCGCCGGTGGGGAAGGTTCGCGCCCACTGCTGGCCGCCGTTCGCGTCGTAGGCCAGGAGGAAGCCGTCTCGCGAGTCCGCGCGGTGGAAGGTCTTCTGGAAGTACAGCCGGCCGCTGAAGCCTCCACCCACGAAGACGCGGTCCGCTCCCACGGCCACGGACACCGCCGTGCCATCCGTGCCGCGCACGTCGTGACTCCAGACGTGGTCGCCGTCCCGGCTGAGCTTCACCACGAAGGGCGTGTGCTGGCGCACGGTGACGAACGTGGCGTCTCCAAACGACACCGCCCCCGCGTAGCCGCCCACCACGTGCACGTCGCCAAAGACATCCACCGCCACCGCCCGCGCGGAGACCTCGCCCTCGCTTGAAGGCATCCACACGCGGCTCCAACGCTGCTCGCCCTTGGATCCCACGCTCAACGCGAAGCCCGCGTGCCTGCCATGGGGCGTGCGCTTCAATCCCTCTCCCAGGTCGCGCGCGCCGGCGAAGTCCCCCACCAGCACCGCGCCCCCGTGCTGGTCGGACGTGACGCCGTTCACCGCCACCGGGCCCTCACCCGGCAGCGAGCGCACCCAGTCCAGCGCGCCACCGCCGTCCAGCCGGGCCAGGAACGGCCCCTCCGGCAGCGTGGCGCCTTCGCGGGTGAAGCCCGCGGACATGCCCGTGAGGAAGATGTTGTCGGAGGCGTCCACCGCCAGGCCACCCACGCGGGCCCGCGCCTCATGCCCGGGCGTCCAGCCCCGCGCCCACTTCAGCGTGCCTTCCGACGAATACCGCGCCACCAGCAGGTGTGGCGCCACGACGTTGCGATTGAAGGGCAGGGGACCCGCCCCCAGGTCGATGGGTTCTTGATAGGTCTCCGCCACCAGGACGTCCCCGTTGGAGGTCACCACCGCGTGCGGAGCCTGTGGGTCCCCAACCATCAGGGTCCGCGACCACACGTGTGCCTCCACGCCCTCTGGCGCTACCTGTCCACCCACCTCGCCGAGCACCGGGATGCGCGGTGCCGTGGCTCGGGCTTCCTCGCACCCCACGAGAAAGAGTCCCCCCACGAACACCGCCATCCGAATCCACGCCACCGCCGCCCCCCGTCCCGGACTCGCCCCACCCAACCCCGACTCCCCCGCCCTTCAACCGCGCCCAAGCTCTACTGCAAGCGCGCGGCCAACGTGTCCTGGCGAAGGAGTCCCCTCGGCGGAAGCCTCGGGGAGCCGGATGGAAGGGCAGAGGCCGTGTCCGTCAGCCGGTAATTCCTGCCGACCGGAGGGAGGGGAGGCGGTAAAGAAAGACGCCCGCACGGGTCTCCCCGGCGGGCGTCGATGTATGTGTTATGTGTTGGACGGGATGAAGGCCTACAGCACCTTCACCTGCACTTCCTTGAGCACCTGGTCGCCGCGCATGACGGTCACGGTCCACGCGCCGGCCTTGGGCAGCCGCACGCCGGTCCACTGACGCGCGCGCCAGCCCTCGCCCTTCACCTTCACGTCCTTCGTCTCGCGCACGGTGGCGCCCTGCTTCACCTGCACCGTGATGTCGTCGATGGAGTCGCCCTGGGGCACCAGGTAGCTCTGCCACAGCATCACGTTGGTGTTCGCCTTGACGCCCTCGGGGCCCACCTCGGCGGTGCACTCGTACTTGTTGGGGCCGTCCTTGGCCACCTCCGTGCAGAGCTTGGCCTCCACCAGCACGGGACCCTGGCCCTGGCCCTTGTAGAAGTAGTTCCAGGTCTCGCGCACCGCGTCCGCGCTGGGGGCCTTCACCGACTCCGCCGCCGGCGCCGCCGCCTCCTGCGCTCCCGCCACCGCCGCCACACCCAGCACCGCGCACAGCACGCTTCCGTTGAACAGGCTCTTCATGACTTGGGGTCCCCTCGTTGATGTTGAAGGCGGCCGGCCCACGTCCGGCCCCTTGGTGTGCTTGTCTACCATGAAACATCCCACGCCATTCCCCGAGTCCCGGATACCGGGCTTTCGCACCGGGGACGCCGCGCCGCGCTATCCGAACAGGAAGAAGCCCAGCGTCACCAACGGCAGGTACGCGAGGAAGGCCACCAGCAGGAAGCCGAGGATGTCCTTGAACTCCAACCGCGCCACGGCCAGGAGCGGCAGCGCCCAGAAGGGCTGGATGAGGTCGGTGGCCATGTCGCCCCACGCGTACGCCAGCACCACCTTCTCCGGCGCCACACCCAGCCGTCCCGCCGCGTCCAGCAGGTAGGGCGCTTCAATGGCCCACTTGGATCCACCAGAAGGCACGAAGTAGTTCACCACGCCGCTGTACAGGTACACGATGGCGGGGAAGGTCTGCTGCGTGGACAGCGACACGAAGAGCTCCCCGATGCGGTCCGTGAGCCCCGTGGCCTTGAAGATGCCGTAGATGCCCGCGTACAGCGGGAACTGCAGCACGATGCCGTGCAGCACGCTCGCTGCCTCCTCGCTCGCCTTGAGCAGCCGCGCGGGCGTGCCGTGCATCAGCACCGCCAACGTGAGGAAGGTGAAGTTCACCACGTTGAGGTTGAGCGCCTTCCAACCGCCGTGGAGCCACAGGTGCCGCGCGAACCACAGCAGGCCCAGCACGCCGAAGAGGGCGTTGAGCAGCCACGCGTGGTCCAGCCACTCCGCGGGGCTCAGGCGCCCTTTGGGCTTCTCCGGCGGGACGAAGTCGCCCAGCTTCTCCAGCACCGCGGGCTCCACGCGCACGGTGCGCTCGGGGGACGGGTGCAGCGCCCACGCCAGCGCCGTGAGCAGCGCCACCGCGGCCAGCGTGAGGCCCACGTTGAAGGGGGAGAACAACGTCCGGTCGATGGGGATGACCCCCAGCTGCTTCTCCAGGAAGTGCCCCGGCGTCGCCACCAGCAGCGGCGCGGAGGCGGACAGGCCCGCGTGCCACGTGGCGCCCAGGCCGAAGTAGGCGCACGCCACCAGCAGCCGGTAGTCCACGTCCGGACGCCTGCGCGCGATGAAGCGCACCAGCATGGCGCTGGCGACCAGCGACAGGCCCCAGTTGAAATACGCGAGCGCCATGGACACGGCTGCCATCAGCGCGGTGGCGCTCCGGGGGCTCTTCGGCAGGCGGGCCACCCACTCCAGCAGCGCCTTCACCGGCGCGGTGAGAGCGAGCAGGTAGCCGGTGAACATCACCAGCGCCATCTGCATGGAGAAGGTGAGCAGCTCCCAGAAGCCTCCGCCCCACGCGTCCAGCACCACCGGCGGCGCGGCGCCCACCCAGCCCATGGCCAGCGCCATGGTGAGCAGGGTGAGCAGCACCGCGATGGCGAAGGCGCTGGGGACGAAGCGCGCGGAGAAGCGGCCCAGGCCTTCGGCGAACCGGACGAGGGTTTCCACGGTGAGAGGGCTCCAGGCGTTCAGGGGGCCCCGGTGTGAAACTCCCAGGGCGACACCCCGGGTTTTACGGTATGAGCGGTCGTTATGTCCCCTAGCGAGCAGCACCCGCCCGTCTTCGAGCGCATCGCGACAGGCGTTCCCGGACTGGATGCCATCCTGGGCGGTGGCCTGGTGGCCTCAGGTGTCTACATCGTGGTGGGGGAGCCCGGCGCGGGGAAGACCATCTTCGCCAACCAGCTGTGTTACTCGCAGGCGCGCCAGGGCACGCGCTGTCTGTACGTGACGCTCCTGGCCGAGTCGCACTCGCGCATGCTGGCGAACCTGCGCAGCATGGCGTTCTTCGACGCCTCCCAGCTGCCTCAGCGCATCTACTACGTCAGCGGCTTCCGCATGCTGGAGGAGCAGGGGCTGCCGGGCCTGCTGGAGCTCCTGCGCCGGGAGATGCGCAACCACGGCGCCGGCATCCTGGTGCTGGACGGCCTGGTGCAGGCGCAGGAGGCCGCGGGCAGCAGCCGCGACTTCAAGAAGTTCATCCACGAGCTCCAGGTGTCCGCCGGCTTGTCGCGCTTCACCGCGCTCCTGCTCACCAGCAGCGTGGGCCCCACCGTGCACCCGGAATACACCATGGTGGACGGCATCCTGGAGCTGCGCGAGCGCACGGCGGCCATGCGTTCGTGGCGCGAATTGCAGGTGCGCAAGTTCCGGGGCAGCGCCAGCCTCAATGGCTCGCACCACTTCCGCATCTCCGAGGCGGGCCTGGAGGTCTTCCCCCGCCTGGAGACGATGGTCAGCCGCGCGCAGCCGCCGGACTGGGGCACACAGCGAGTGCGCTTCGGCGTGCCCACGCTGGACGCCATGATTCCGGAGGGCTTCGCCGCGGCGTCCACCACGCTGGTGATGGGGCCTCCGGGCTGCGGCAAGACGCTCCTCGGCGTCAGCCACCTGGCCGAAGGGCTGCGCCTGGGCGAGCCCTGCCTGATGGTGAGCTTCTACGAGGGCCCGGACCGGCTGATGCACAAGGCGGCCAACGTGGGGCTGTCGCTGGCCGGCGCGGTGAAGGACGGCCGGCTGGTGCTCCAGTGGAACATGCCCGCCGAGTGCAACCTGGACCTGGTGGCGCACACGCTGCTGGAGGACGTGCGCAGACGCGGCGTGAAGCGCCTGTTCGTGGACGGCCTGAGCGCCATGGTGGAGACCACGAACGAGCCGGCGCGCATCAGCCCCTTCTTCGCCGCGCTCACGCAGGAATTGCGACGCCACGGGGTGACGACCGTCTTCACGCTGGAGACGCCACGCCTCTTCGGCCCGGACATGGATGTTCCCCTGGGGACCGGCCTGTCCGGCGTGGCGGAGAACCTGCTGTTCATGCGCCACCTGGAACTCAATGGCCGCCTGCGGCGGCTGCTCTCCATCTTCAAGCTGCGCGACGCGGACTATGATCCGACGCTGCGCGAGTTCCTCATCACCTCCCAGGGAATCGAGATCCAGCCGCCCTTCCAGCCGTCGCCCGAGTTGCTGCTCACCGGTATCGCCCGCTTCCCGGGCAACCACTCCTGACCCCCAGAGGCTCCGTGGTTCCCGCGACCGAGACCGTGCTGGTGGTGGATGACGAACAGGGCATCCTGGAGGCGCTCGCGGACCTCCTCCGAGAGGAGGGCTACCGCGTGCTCACTGCGTCCCATGGCCGCGAGGCCCTGGAGCGCATGGCGGATGTGACGCCGGACCTGGTGCTGACGGACTGGATGATGCCCGTGCTGGATGGCCCCGCGCTCATCGCGCGCATCCAGCAGGACCCGGTCCTGCGCCAGATTCCCGTGCTGGGCATGAGCGCCGTGGACGTCAGCGGCCTCAAGCGCCTGCACCCGGGCATGGAGTTCCTCCAGAAGCCGTTCGACATCCGGGCCCTGATGAAGCTGGTCCGCAGGTCCCTGGACGCGAACCCCCGCGTCCGGGGAGGGTGAAGCGCACCGCCCGCGTGCCCGGAGGGTCCGCCATGTTCCACCTGCTCAAGCTGGGTCCCGTGCCGCTCTCCGTGGGCACCACCGGCGTCTACCTGCGCATCGGCGAGACGGGCGAGCCGTCCGCCCCCGTCTTCGAACAGACGGACCTGGCCGGCGTGCGCGCCCTCATCGCCGGCCTGGAACCGTCCCAGGTGTCGTGCGAGCCCGCCCTGGCGGACGCCGCCGCCGAGCTGGGCCTGGCCGTGGCGCCACCGTCCCTGGCGGCGCTCTCCGCCCGGGCGGCCATCGCCACCTTCCTCGCGTGGGGCCAGATGGGCGTGTCCGGGCTGGGCAGCGACAAGGCGCTGCTCTTCGTCCAGGCCGCCACCGAGTTCTGGGACGCGAAGCCCTGGACGCACTGGGACGACAGCCAGGCCTTCACCGTGGACGTGACGGGCGCGCACGAGCACACCTACGAGGGCTGCGTCTTCCACGGCGAGGACGAGGGTCCCTCGGGCCTGGCCCTCTACCTGTCCCCCGGTTCGCTGGGGCGGCTGCTGGAGCTCCAGGTGCATGGCGCCGACAAGGAGGCGCAGGCCCTGCCCGCCATCACCGTGTCGCTGGAGGCCCGCCCCACGTACGCCGTGGACGCGCTGTCCGCCGCGGGCCGCGCGCCCCGGCTGCCCCTGCCCGTGAAGGCCGGTCCCCAGGGGCTGTCCGTGCCCTCCAGCCTGGAGTCCCTCATCCTGGTGGCCGCCCTGCGCGCCGTGGCCCGCCTGTCGCCGTCCCAGCCAGAGGCCCTGAGCAGCATGGTGGCCGGCGACGCCCGCATGGACGTCCGCGTCCGCGCCCCCGCCCCTCGCGTTCGCAACTAGGCGGAATCAGGCACCCCCTGGCGTGACGCGCCCTGACCAGGCAGGCGGCCGGGCTCGTGTGTAACTGTGAACAACCGCTCTCAATAGAAAGGTTGATTCACAAAGTATCTGGGTCCATAGGTGGAGACGTGACTGACGCCGGCCTCTCATCACGGGTCCAGGGCTTCCTCACGACGCACATCGATTCCATCGAGAAGCTGGAGGTGCTCCTCCTGCTTCGCGCCCGGACGGAGCGGGCCTGGACGGCGCCGGCGGTAGCCCTGGAACTGCGCATCACCGAAGCCTCCGCGGCCCGCCGCATGGCGGAGCTGCGGACGGGAGGGCTGCTTCTCCAGGATGGGGGGGCGGAGGACGCCTACCGCTTCAGCCCCGGCCGCTCGGAGGACGTGCAGGCCACGGCGGAGCTGGCGATGGCGTACTCGGCGCGCCGCGTGAGTGTGATTTCGTTCATCTTCTCACGCCCCATGGACCGGGTGAGGGGCTTCGCGGACGCATTCGTGATCAAGAAGGACAAGGACGGCGACGGACATGGCTGAGGCGGTCTACATCCTGTGCGCGTTGACGAGCCTGGCGTGCGCGGTGTTGCTGCTGCGGGCCTGGCGGCGCACGCGGATGAAGCTGCTGCTCTACAGCGGCCTGTGCTTCACGCTCTTCACGCTGAACAACGTGCTGCTCTTCGTGGACCTGGTGCTCATCCCCGAAGGGGACCTGTCGCTGGAGCGCACCGTCACATCGCTGGTGGGGGCCGGCGTGCTGCTCTTTGGCCTCATCTGGGACGTGTCCTGACGCAATGGGGGGGGACGCCATGATGAAGATCCTGCTCGATGGCGCGGTGTTGATGGCGTACCTGGCGTGCGCTCTCTTCTTCCTGCGCTTCTACCTCCAGTCGAAGGACCGGCTGTTCGCGCTGTTCTCCCTGGCCTTCACGCTGATGGGTGTCCACAACCTGCTGGGCGCGCTGCTGGCGCCGACGCTGGACGCCGAGCGCCTCCACTACCTGTATGTCGTCCGCCTGATGGCCTACCTGCTCATCCTGGGAGCCATCTGGGACAAGAACCGCGCGGGGCGCCAGGCGCGGTGAGATGCTGTTCTCCTCCTGGGCCTGACGGGAGGATTGCTTCATGACCACGACATCGCTTCCCCGCTTCACCCCGCGCCGCGCGCTCGGGCGCACGGGCTTCACCGCGACGGCGGTGGGCATTGGCGACCTGGCGGACCGCACGGTGCCACGCGAGGAGCTGGTCGCCACGCTCGCGCGGGCGCTGGACGCGGGGCTCAACGTCATCGACACGGCGCCTGGCTACGAGGACGGCCTGAGCGAGGAGGTGGTGGGCGAGGCGCTGCGCGGCCGGCGTGAGGGCGTGTTCGTCATCGACAAGGTGGACGAGCTGGACGCGCCGGTGGCGCCGCAAGTGGAGGCGTCCCTGAGGCGGCTGGGCCTGCCGTCGGTGGACCTGTTCGCGCTGCACGCGGTGAAGTCGCTGGCGCAGTGGGAGGAGCTGGCCCGGCCGGGTGGCGCGCTGGAGCAGCTGGAGGCGTGCGTGGCGAAGGGGCAGGCGCGTTTCAAGGGCATCTCCTGCCACCACCCGGACGCGCTGGTGGCGGCGGTGCGCTCCGGGCGGTGCGACGTGGTGATGTTCCCACTGGGGCCGTTCGTGGACGCGCGCTACGTGGAAGAGGTGCTGCCCCTGGCGCGAGCGCACGGTGTGGGCGTGGTGTCCTTCAAGACGTTCGGCGCGGGCAAGCTCCTGGGAGACACGGAGGGCTACGGCCGGCCGCTCCAGGCGCGCCCGCGCGGCAAGGTCGGCTCCGGTGGAGAGGCGCGCGACACGCCGATGCTGCCGCACCTGTCGGTGGCGGAGTGCGTGCAGTACACGCTCACGTTGGATCCGGACGTGATGTTGATGGGGATGGGCTTCCCGAACGAACAGGACGCCGCGCTGCGGGCGGCCTCGGCCTTCCAACCGCTGGACGTCGTGGGCATGCAGGCGGTGCGGGAGCGGGCGCACACCGCCATCCAGGGGAAGGGGACGGTGTGGTGGAACCCTCCTTCACCGGACGTCGCGGCGGGCTGAGGCACCGCGCGAGGGCAGGCAGGCCGGGCGGGTTGCCTGCCGGACACTCGCCAGGAGTCCGGTGGCCCGGGAGGCTTGTGGCCGGTCGGGGGTCGTCATTATCGGAGCGTCCCCTTGGTGAGGCGTCATGCCCATGACGCCGTGGCCCGCGCTCCATGCCCGAACCGTCCATCGAGCCTTCGACCGAGCCTGCCGTCGAGCCACCTCCGCCGTCCGCCGTGACGACGAACGACGCCGCGGTTCCCGTGTCCGCGTCCGGTGGCGTGGACGCCGGAGGCGAGGCCGTCGCCTCCGCCGTCTCGCCGGAGCCCGCGTCGCCGGTGGCCATGGAGGAGGGCCGCTTCGCGTTCCTGGCCCGCGCGGGCGAGGTGCTGGCGTCATCGCTGGATGAGCCCACGGTGCTGCGCGAGCTGCCGGAGTTGGTGGTGCCGGACCTGGCGGACTGGTGCGCGGTGGATGTCGTCACGCCTTCGCACAAGGTGGTGCGAAGGGCCGCGACACACCGCGACCCCGCGCTCGTGCCCACCGTGTATGCCATTGCCGAGCGCTGGGCCCTCCAGGAGAACGGCTCCCAGACCATGGCCCATGTGCTGCGCACCGGCGAGCCCCGCCTCATCCCGGACGTGCCCGAACAGGCCTTCCTGGAGGCGGCCCGGGGGAACGCGGCCCTGGAGGAGACGTGGCGCCTGGGGTGCCGCTCCGTGATGGTGGTGCCGCTGGTGGCGCGCGGGCGGGTCCTGGGATGTATGTCATTGATGTCCGGCACGGCCGGCCGCTATGGCGAATGCGACCTGGAGCTGGCGCGCGAGCTGGCCCGCCGGGCGGCGCTGTCGCTGGACAACGCGTGCCTGTATGGCGAGGCCCGTCAGGCCCAGGCGCGCACGGCCCGGCTGCAGGCGGTGACGGCGGCCCTGTCCCGCGCGGCCACCGAGGACGCGGTGGCGCAGGTGCTGGCGCGCGAGGTGTGGGAGGCGAGCGGTGCCACGCGCGTCGCGGTGCTGGCGCTGGAGGAGGACGGCCTCATGCGCCCGCTGCGCGTATTGGGCTACCCGGAGGACGCGCTGGCCTCGTTCACCCGGCCGCCGGATGGAGTGGCCCCGGACATCCGGCGCGAGGCGGGGTGGTTCGGTTCGCTGGAGGAGTTCATCGCGCGCTACCCGGAGAACGCGGAGCTCGCGCGCCGCCAGGGAGCGGGGGCCCGCGCGGTGGTGCCGCTGTGGGGTGAGACGCGCGTGCGGGGCCTGCTGCTGCTCGCGTGGCCGGAGCCGCGCGTCTTCCCGGACGCGGAGCGCGCGTTCCTGGAGGCGCTGGCGCACCAGTGCGCGCAGGCGCTGGAGCGGGCCGCGCTCTACGAAGCGCTGCGCGAGCGCACGGAGCGGCTGCGGCAGGCGCTGGTGACGGGCGACATGGGGACCTGGCGCCTGGACCTGGTGCGAGGCAAGGAGCTGCGCGACGCGGCGCTCAACCACATGCTGGGCCTGCCGGCGGTGGACTCGGCGGTGCCGGTGGGGGACATGCTGGAACAGCTGCACCCGGAGGACCGGCCGCACGTGGAGGCGGAGTTCCACCGCTACCAGCGCGAGTCGCCGGGCTTCTTCGAGCTGGAGTTCCGCGTGATTCGCCGCGACGGCGGCGTGCGCTGGCTGCACAGCGTGGGGCAGTCCTTCGCCGGGCCGGACGGGAAGGTGACGGAGCTCACCGGCGCCATGGCGGACGTCACCCGGCGCAAGGAGGCCGAGGAGCGGCTGCAGCTGCTGCTGGACGCAAGCCGCGTGCTGGCGCTGCGCCTGGACGACGTGGAGGAGGCGCTGCCGGAGGTGGCGCGGCTGGTGGTGGACCACGTGGCCACCGGCTGCCTGGTGGACCTGGCCGCGCCGGACGGCACCCTGCGGCGGGTGACGGCGGCCCACCGCGTGCCCGAGCACGACGCGCGGCTCCACGCGGCCCTGGGGGGCACGGACCGGGGGCCCGCGCACCCGGCGCTCCAGTGCTTCCGCACCGGAGAGGTCTGCTTCCTGTCGCGCCTGGACTTCACGCGCTGCGACGCCGTCTCCACGAGCGCCGCGCACCGCTCGCTGGTGGACAGCCTGGCGCCCACGTCCGTGCTGTCGGTGCCGCTGCGCGCGCGGGGCCGCACGCTGGGCGTCATCACGCTGTTCACCGCCGGGCCCCAGCGCACGCTGGTGGCCGCGGACGTGACGATGGCGGAGGAGCTGGCGCTGCGCTTGAGCGTGGCGCTGGAGAACGCGCGCCTGTTCCACGACGCCCAGTCCGCGGTGCGGCTGCGCGACGAGTTCCTCTCCGTGGCGAGCCACGAATTGAAGACGCCGCTCACCAGCCTCATCCTCCAGCACAACCTCATTGGCCGGGCGCTGGAGACGGCGGGCCCGCCCGGGCCCGTGGCGGGGAGGCTCAACACCGCGCAGCGGCAGGTGCTCCGGCTGACGGCGCTGGTGGACAACCTGCTGGACGTGAGCCGGCTGTCCCTGGGCAAGCTGTCGCTGGAGCGCGCGGAGGTGGACCTGGTGCAGTTGACGCGCGACGCGGTGGAGCGGCTGGAGGACGTGTTCACCCAGGCGCGGTGTCCGCTCGAGCTGGAGCTGCCGCGCACACTGACGGGCCAGTGGGACGCGCTGCGGTTGGACCAGGTGCTGGTGAACCTGCTCACGAACGCCGCGAAGTACGGCGCGGGCCACCCGGTGTCGGTGCGCGCGGGCGTGGATGCGCGCGACGAGGCCTGGGTGGAGGTGCGCGACCAGGGCATCGGCATCGAAGCGGACGCGCTGCCGCGCCTCTTTGGCCGCTTCGAGCGCGCCGTGAGCGAGCGGCACTACGGCGGCATGGGCCTGGGGCTCTACATCAGCCGCCAGATTGTGGAGGCGCTGGGCGGCCGCATCGACGTGGACAGCCAGCCGGGGCAGGGCGCCACCTTCACGCTGCGGCTGCCCCGGAACACGGTCGAAGCGCCGCCCCCGCCTCCCCCGGAGCTGTGAGGGAGGCTAAGGGCGCGGCCTTCAGTGCTGGGGTCCCTTGGGCGGGGGCCCTTCCTGTTCGAGCGCGCGGTACTCGTCGTCGGTGAACAGGCGTGAGCGGATGAGGAAGCGCACGCCTTCGGGGGCTTCGACGGAGAAGCCGCTGCCGCGACCGGGCACCACGTCCACGGTGAGGTGGGTGTGGCGCCAGAGCTCGAACTGCGGGCCGGACATGTAGAAGGGCGTGCGGACGATGTCACCCAGGTACACGTCCTCCTGTCCCACGCGGAAGTCGCCGCGCGGGAAGCACATGGGCGCGCTGCCGTCGCAGCAGCCGCCGGACTGGTGGAAGAGGAGCGGACCGTGAAGGCCCTGCATCTTGCGGAGCAGGGCCTCGGCGGCCGGCGTGACCTCGACGCGCGGCACGGGCATGGGGCGGCCTAGAAGAAGCCCATGGGCTTCGGGTCGTAGCTGACGAGCAGGTTCTTCGTCTGCTGGTAGTGATTGAGCATCATCTTGTGCGTCTCACGCCCGATGCCGGACTGCTTGTAGCCGCCGAACGCCGCGTGCGCGGGGTACAGGTGGTAGCAGTTCACCCAGACGCGGCCCGCCTGGATGCCGCGGCCCATGCGGTACGCGGTGCTGTTGTCACGCGTCCACACGCCGGCGCCCAGTCCGTAGAGTGTGTCATTGGCCATCGCGAGCGCGTCCTCGGCGTCCTTGAACTTCGCCACCGCGACGACGGGGCCGAAGATCTCCTCCTGGAACACGCGCATCTTGTTGTGGCCCTCGAAGATGGTGGGCTCCACGTAGTAGCCCTCCGCCAGCGCGCCGGACAGCGACTTGCGGCCGCCGCCGGTCAGCACCTTGGCGCCCTCCTTCTTGCCGATGTCCAGGTAGCTGAGGATCTTCTCCAGCTGATCATTGGACGCCTGCGCGCCAATCTGCGTGGTGACGTCCAGGGGGTTGCCCTGCACGATGCGCTTCGTGCGCTCCACGGCCTTGGCGATGAACTCGTCGTAGAAGCGCTCGGCGACCAGCGAGCGGGACGGGCAGGTGCAGACCTCGCCCTGGTTGAGGGCGAACATGGCGAAGCCCTCCAGCGCCTTCTGGGCGAAGTCGTCGTCCTTGGCGAAGACGTCCTCGAAGAAGATGTTGGGGGACTTGCCGCCCAGCTCCAGGGTGACGGGGATGATGTTCTCGGAGGCGTACTGCATGATGAGGCGGCCGGTGGTCGTCTCACCCGTGAAGGCAATCTTCGCGATGCGCTTGTTGCTGGCGAGCGGCTTGCCGGCCTCGATGCCGAAGCCGTTCACGATGTTGAGCACGCCGGGGGGAAGCAGGTCGCCCACCAGCTCCGCGAACTTGAGGATGGTGACGGGGGTCTGCTCCGCGGGCTTGAGGACCACGCAGTTGCCGGCGGCGAGCGCGGGGGCCAGCTTCCACGCGGCCATGAGCAGCGGGAAGTTCCACGGGATGATCTGCCCCACGACGCCGAGCGGCTCCGTGAAGTGGTAGGCGACGGTGTTGTCATCCAGCTGGCTGAGCGACCCTTCCTGCGCGCGGATACAACCGGCGAAGTAGCGGAAGTGGTCGATGGCGAGCGGCAGGTCCGCGGCGAGCGTCTCGCGGATGGGCTTGCCGTTGTCCCACGTCTCGGAGACGGCGAGCATCTCCAGGTTCTGCTCCATGCGGTCGGCGATCTTCAGCAGGATGTTGGCCCGCTCGCCGGCGGCGGTGCGGCCCCACGCGTCCTTCGCCTTGTGCGCGGCGTCGAGCGCCTTCTCGATGTCCTCCGCCGTGGAGCGGGGAATCTCGCAGAAGGGGCGGCCGGTGACGGGGCTGATGTTCTCGAAGTACTGGCCCTTCACGGGCGGGACGAACTCACCGCCGATGTAGTTGCCGTAACGGCTCTTGTACTCGACCTTGCTGCCCTTCTGACCCGGAGCTTCATAGACCTTCGACATGGGGACTCCCTGCGTTGGGTTTTGACGCACTCCTACGGGGGTTTGACGCGGAACAGACCATAGACAGGTGACGCTTCGCGTTACGCGCAGGAAGTCGGATGTAAATGTTTGTTAATGGTTGATCGCGGAATCGGGTGCGAAGTCACTCGGGCGTGATGCGAGCGAGCGGGCAGGGTGCCCTTGCTGCCGTCAGGCATGTCTTCCACCTCAAGGAGGAGGACCTCACTGGGGGCACGCCATGCAATTGTTTCGAGACCGCGTCGACGCCGGCCGTGCGTTGGGCCAACGGCTCCGCGTCCTGCTTGGCGGAGGCGGTGACCTGTTGGTGTTGGCGCTGCCGCGCGGCGGTGTGCCCGTGGGTTTCGAGGTCGCTCGGATTCTCGGGGTGCCGCTGGACGTGTTCATGGTGCGCAAGCTCGGCACACCGGGGCACGAGGAGCTGGCCATGGGGGCCATCGCCACGGGCGGCGTCACGGTCCTCAACGAGGGCGTCGTGCGAAGGCTGGGGATTCCCCGGTCGGCCATCGCCGCGGCCACGGAGCGTGAGACGCGGGAGCTGGCCCGGCGGGAGCATCTCTTCCGTGAGGGCAGGCCGCCCGCGCGGGTCGAAGGGCGGACGGTCATCCTGGTGGATGACGGGCTGGCCACGGGCTCCACCATGAGGGCGGCGCTCCGGGCGCTTCGTCGTCAGAAGCCCGCGCGCATCGTGGTGGGCGTGCCGGTGGGCGCGCCGGAGACGTGCGCGGAGTTCGAGCGCGAAGCGGACGTGGTCGTCTGCGTCCACACCCCAGCGCCGTTCTACGCGGTGGGCCAATGGTTCGAGGACTTCACGCAGACCACCGACGACGAGGTGCGCGAGCTGCTGGCGCGCGCGGCGCAAGGTGAAGAGGCTGCCCCGGTGGCGCCGTGAAGTCCGGCGGAGGGTTGAAACATGGCTGAATACAGAATTTCGGAGCACGCGGTGCGGCTGGAGGCGGAGCCCGGTGTCTGGTTGGACGGAACGCTGAGCGTGCCGGAGCCGGTTTCGGGCGTGGTGCTGTTCGCGCATGGCAGCGGCAGCAGCCGCTTCAGCCCGCGCAACCAGTACGTCGCGAGAGTGATGCAGCAGGCGGGGCTGGCGACCCTGCTCATGGACCTGCTCACGCCAGGGGAGGAGGAGGCCGAGCGGTGGACGCGGCACCTGCGCTTCGACATCGAATTGCTGGCGCGGCGGCTCGTGGGGGCCACTCGGTGGCTGGCGCGGGTGCCGGGGCTGGGGGGCCAGCCGCTGGGGCTGATTGGTTCGAGCACGGGAGCGGGAGCGGCGCTGGTGGCGGCGGGGCGGATGCCCGAAGCCTTCCAGGCGGTGGTGTCCCGGGGTGGCCGTCCGGACCTCGCGGGCGCCGTGCTGCCGGCGGTGCGGGCGCCCACCCTGCTCATCGTGGGTGGAGATGACACGCAAGTGATTGCGCTCAACCAGGAGGCACTGGAGGCGCTGCGCACGCACAAGCGGCTGGAGATTGTCCCTGGGGCGACCCACCTCTTCGAGGAGCCGGGGACGCTGGAGCAGGCGGCCCGGCTGGCCCGGGGCTGGTTCCTCCAGCACCTGGCCACGGCCGCACGGGAGCGTCCGTCCGGCGAGGCGCCGCCATGAGCCCGCACATCGTGGTGGTGGGGGGCGTGGCTACGGACTACCTGGTGCGCGGGCCGTCGCTGCCGGAGCCGGGAGGCAGCGCCGAGGGCGACGTCTTCCAGGAGGCGCTCGGAGGAAAGGGGGCCAACGGCGCGGTGGCCGCCGTGAGGCTGGGGGCGCGTGCCTCGCTGGTGGCGCGGGTGGGGACGGATGGGCGCGGCCTGAGGCAGGTGGCGTTGCTGGAGCGGGAAGGCGTTGCGCTGGAGGGAGTGGTGCCGGATCCGAATGCGCCCTCGGGCGCGGTGCTGGTGATGGTGGATGGAGCCGGGAGGAAGCAGACCCTCTTCTCGCCGGGCGCCAATCACAGACTGTCCATCCGGGATGTGTTGAGGAGTGCGGAGCGGATCGCCACCGCGAAGGTGTTGCTCGTGCAGCTGGAGGTGCCGCTGGCCGCGGCCCAGGCCGCGGTCCGTTTGGCGCGAGCGGCCGGAGTCCGGGTGGTGTTGGATCCCGCGCCCGCCGTGCCGCTGCCGGAGGTGTTGCTGGAGGATGTGCACGTCATCCGGCCCAACGCCTCCGAGGCGCGGATACTGACAGGCATCGCGGTGCATGGTCGTGCTTCCGCGCGGAGAGCCGCCCGCAACCTGCTGATGCGCGGAGTGGGAGCGGCCATCATCGCCGCGCCCGGTGGCAGTCTGCTGGTGTCGCGGGAGGAGGAGGCGTGGCTGCCGGAGCTTCCGGTGGACACGGTGGATACCACTGGAGCAGGGGATGCGTTCTGCGCGGCGCTCTGTGTCGCCCTGGCGGAATCCCAGCCGCTGCTCTCCGCCGCGCGCTTCGCGCACGCCGCCGCCGCCATCGCGACGACACGGCTGGGGGCGCAGGCGGGACTGCCTTACCGGGATGAAGTGGAGGGCCTGCTCGCGGACGTGGTGCCAGACGTGCGGCCCGCGCCTGCGTAGCGAAGGCAGTCGAGACACATCGTCCGCTGTTTCACCATGTCTCTTTCGGGGAATGTCGGCGTGCTGGGGCGTGAGCCGTGCGGACGACATTTATTGCCCAATGGTATTCCGGTCAAAGTACTGGGATGCTTCACCCGCAGAGGCGGAACAACAGGCGTGCCTTGTGAAAGGATGTCTGGTGGTGGGGGGGCTAATTGTCTCGGATTTTCCGGAAAAGTGCGTGAGCCACTTCTTCGGCTAGCAGGAACACCGGCTTTGGCCGATGCGTGTAGTCTGACCCCTGCTGTGCCTCGGCTTCCACGATGGACCATGTTGATGGAAATGATGCCATTGCTTCGATGATGGTTTCTCGAACAACAGAGCGTGGTGTCTGCATGGTCATCATGACGAGCCACTCGCCTGCACCAGAAACATCACGCAAGCGTTTGGCATGGAGGATGTTGACGAATGCCCGTTGCCATGGGTCATCGACACCTCGGAAGGTTGTGGCATTGTGCCCTGAGATGCGACCTTTGATTCGGCACATCAATCGCCACAACAATGGCAGCACGGCGTCGGCTGAAACTTGACTTGCGAATGACGCCAATGCAGCAACTTCCGCACCCCCGCCAACTCCAGCAAAACTGTTGAGCCAATTGACGAGAGCATCGTCTGCAATGTGGCCAAGGCGGTAGATGTTGGAGCGTGGTCCAATAATATCCGTTATATCGCCAGACAACGGACGCAAGATGGCGAGGGCACGCTTTGGATTGCCTTCATTTGCCAAGGCTTCGATGAGGCTCGATATGAAGCCATATCCCCGTAGTGGGCTGTTCATCCACGCTGTGGGGACTCGCTCAGGGAATCGCGCAGTCAAGCGCGCTCTAATCCCTGGCCGGTTACCCGTGCGTCCCGTAGAACGTTTGCGTGGTCCATTTAGAGTAGCTCCGTTAATAGTCAGGGAGACTCGTGCGGCGTCATTTGTGTTTTTATCCAGTTCAACGATGTCGTCGTCCTTGAAGTCGAGTCGATCGATTAGTGATGTCAACGACGCGTCGTCCATGTCGGCAATGCGAGCATCCGGCGGAGCCGGTTGCATCTTGTCGAGCAATGCATGGAGATCTATGGCGGTGAGGATTTGAGGCGACGAGTTGCGCATGACAATTGGGGATCGTGGCCTCCTGTCGGAGGATCGAAATGGCTCCAGCACGTTCCCCAGCGCAATTCGCAGCGACAAGTTCGCGCCGCACGGCCCATCAGAGACAAGTTGCGCCCAGTGTGCCGCGTCGATTGGGGTTCGCGGCTCTGCATTCGTACGCTCCACAAGTGCTCGAACAACAATCCATGGAGCATCGCTGGTGGCCAAGGTGCGCTCTAGGATGTCTACTTTATTGAAGGTGCGAGCGACTCGGAGGGCTGCGGACTGTACCTGCGAGGTTTGTATCCTGTTGATCACTGAATTGACTGCCTTTTTAAAAGACGAACCTCCTGAGACTTCGACACGTACGGTGTGCCATATGAGTCGGAGGCAGGTGTCAATATTCTGAAGCGTAAATCTGGCCTGGATGTCTGATGTAAGTTTGCGTACGAAGTGTTCTTTGTCTTGCTGGAGAAGTTTGATGAAGTATCCGGTGTGAATTTGCATTAGTTCTAAGATGGTTGTGGATGCTTGTCCGTCGAACGAATCAGTCCGGCCCAGCAGTAGTTGCTCTTTGAGAATGCAGTCGACAGTGATGTCGATTTCTGGCGTGTACGGCAACCGTTCTAACGCCTGGAGAGCGCGTCTTCGTGCCGTCCATGGTCGAAGAGCATCCTTTGCCTCTGTTATGAGGTAGGATGTGACGCCTGTGTCGTTGAGCCGAGCAGCCAGTGTGGAGAGCATCCAGCAAGAACTCGGATTCGCTTCTATCGCTTCGCGAACGTCTGATAGTTGTTCTGGTCGACTGGAGCTTGCTGCGATGGCGGCCATGCTCCCGATTGGGTTGCCAGCCTCCAGTCGCGCCAGTCTGACACAGGCCTCTCGGGCGATCGGTTGTCGGAGCATTGTGAGGACATGTAGGGTCGCAATTCGTATGTTGTTGGAGTGGTTGTCCAAAAGCGGGACTAGGCGCTCGGCGACGGCCTTTGCGTGAGGGCCATCTGCGAAATAGGAGGCACGCATGAGCGCGGACCCGGACAAGAGATCGACCTGCCCTTTGCCGCCACGTGTGAAATCTTCGAGCAGAATGTCTAGGGCGAAAAGTGACGGTCTCGAAACGAACGACATTCCTGCAATCCAACGGCACGCACACTCAAGTCCCGGTGACATCCGCACGAGCTTTTCGAGTAAGAGTTCACCGCCCTCTCCCGATTGTGCGTATATCCCGTAGGCATTAACTTGGGTCAACGCGTCGACGGAAGGATCAACAGCTAGGCGGCTGAGTTCCTCGCGCCATGCATCCGCGTTAACCAAGAGTGGCGCAGTGAGCGCAACGTCCTGTGCGTTGCTGGGGTGCCGCCCCCATCGCCGGGAACTGTCGAGTAGCTCGTCGCGGCCCGTCAGTCCGAGCAACCGTATTGCGACGGCTGCTCGCTGCGGTGCAAGTCCAGTGTCTTGGAGCAGTCGAACTGCTCCTTCGCCAATGGCCTTATGATGCATCCATAAGAAAGGAGTGGCAGTCCCGAACCCCCAATCGTTTCGCACCATCAACGCCGCCGGCTCTAAGTCGGGTAGGGCGTCCACAATGGCGAGCACATGTGCTTCGGAAAGTGGAGAGAGGCTTGCATGAAGTGTTGGTTCTTTTTTTGTCTCGATTACGTATGCAAGCCACCGAGCTAAGCATTTAGGAGTGCCAATGTAGCGCAAAGTGTCAGCCAGTACTTGGCGGTCATCTGCAGATGCATTCTCAAATCGTTCGAGAACCGCTTCCTCGTTGAGTTCGCCATTCCGACATGCGAGGCCAAGTGCGACTGCTCCGTGATGCTGGCCATCTTCTTGTGGACTTCTCGCCGCTATATTGAGCAGGTCGAGGAGCAGATCCGGTCGACTGGCTAGTAGCGCGCGCGGTACTGACCAAAGAGCATTGCTCGGGCCTTGGTGACGTACTTCTTCACGCCACCAGTTGAGAAGACCTTGGGCGGTTATGTCATCGATGCCTCGATGTAGCGCAAGCCACCAACCGGATGAGTGTTTTGGCGCATTGCGAAGGAGCGACAGTGTTTCGGCAGGACTCACCCAATTGCGCGCCACTGCTCTTTGTGCGATGCGGTCTGCGGTGTGCCAATCAAAAAACGCGGTACGGCCGGCTTCCCGGGCCCTAGCAACAAGGCCGGCCGCTTCAGCATGATGGGACTCAAGGACATGATCACCTCTCTGTGCGTTCACGTCTGCCAATCGGGCATGGTGAGCGATTTGAGTGGACCGAGGGAGTTGAGCAAGGATGTTGCGGCGGACCGTCTCGTGAAACTCGAATCTGCCATCACCCAGCGAATGGAGCAATCCGACGCTAGTTCCCGCGCGGATGCCTGCTTTCACGGCGACGCTAGGGAAAGTGGTCTCAGCGTCATCCTCTTGAAACGGGTGAGCGATACATGCGAGTGCTCCAAGTGCTTCTTGAGCCCTGGGCGATAGGCCTTCATATCGAGTCGTATCAGCGGCGAGGAGTACATCGCTGGACATCGCAGCCTTTAGGGCTGACTCCACTGTCCCAAGCCGCAGAACGGCATCGGCGACACGTGGTGGGACGCCGGCTGTTCGTCCTGAGGCGAGTGCCTCATATACGGAGTGGAGAGTTGATTGAGTCTTGAATCTGTGGAGCTGAGCAAGGTCGAGAAACTCTTCCCAGGCGAAGCCTGGAATTGAAACGCATGGGAGGTGCCGGGTGGCGCGCTCCGTATTGGAGAGCTCCGCAAGTGCATCCTCTTGCCCGAACACCCACAGTCGGGTCTTTGGCGCGGCCGGAAATCGCTGAGCAAATCGAGCGAGATCGCGGATAAACTTTTTTGACGCAGTGCCGTCGATGAGGTCTACCAGCAAAGCAACAGGCGTCGCGTAGGCTTCGAGTTCATCGGCCAAATCGATCAGTGCCTTGTCGTCGCCGTCTCGGAGCGATGGTAACAGTTTATACGGAGCTGTTTCTCCTCTGCGTCCCAGTGCGTAAGCCACTCCCTCCAGAACGCCTTGCCACGTCGTATCGTTCCGGACTTCTGCGTAAAGAACCGCCGTGTCGGGCTCAGTCTCGCGGAGTTTGTGGAACAATTCAGTCGCTGACGTAGTCTTGCCTGCGCCAGACGGGCCAACCACCGCTCCCGTTTGCTTGGCTAGTGCGCGAGTCCATGCGGGGCGAAGAAGATGCGGCTTCGGCAGTGGCGGAGGCAGCACAGTGGCGATTCGTCGGGGCCACACGCGTAAAATCTCGCCCTCCAGCGCGGGATGATCAATCCACTTTCCCCGAGACCGTGCCACGTCGTCTATGAAACCACGTAGGTTGCGAAACACAACGTCGCGAACGTCTAGTTCGTTGAGCCCTAGCTGTGCAGAAAGATAAGTCGTTAGTCGGGCCCGAAGTTCATCGGCATCCGCGAAGGGCGCGCGGCATGCTACGCGCTGCAAGGACTGTTCGAGGATAATATGGGCGCGAGCAATGGTCTTCTGCATGCTGGTTATAGTGGTTGCGTCAAAACCAGCCTGACTTGCTCGCCGCACAAAGCTGTCAGTCCACTTTTTTTGGGCATCGTCGATGCTGCCCTCTGGCCGGGCCCCAGCGCGGAAAGGGCTTTCCCAGACCTGGATCTTCGCCGTGCCTTTTGCCTGCGCAGAAGCACGTTGCTCACGGACAACCCACTCGGCTGCAGCGCGGCGGGCTGCCCATACGGTGGTGTTGTCACTTGAACCCAACAAGGCTTTTACGTCGTCGCCGAGGGAGTCTCCAAGCACCCACCATACTTGGGTATTTGCTTTTTGTATTTCGTTCCAGCGGGGCGAAAGCAGGGCTTCAAGTGCCCCACTCAAGGTCCATGGAGTGGGTGTGCGAGAGCCTGCGGCGTTCTGACGGGGCTTCTTGATTTGGATGAGAATGCGATGAACGAGCCCTTGATCGTCTCTGTATTCAAGATCGAGATCTTCGATGCCCTCCGGACGAGCCCGAGCGGTTGGTCCGTGGGCTTTGAAATGCTCAAGCATAAGCTCAAGCGCGGTCATGGCTTGGTAGTCGAAGCCCTCAAGAGCGGAGATTCCGTCGGTCATGATTCGGTTCGTAATCTTGGGGTGTGTGGCTGCAGGGCAGAGTTGAAGGTGGAGGGCGATGCTTTGGGTTGAGCAGCCAGAGACGGGCCTTCTAGCCAAGAACAGGGAGGAAACCTTCGAAGCGCACGGTAGAGGCTTTGCTTGGCCGTCGCACGCGGCAGGATGATTCTCGATGGAGGCGCAAGAAATTACGCAGGCTGAACCACGCTACGGTTGTGCAGTCACTTTTTGGTCTGTCGCCGCTCCAATGCCTGCCGCACCCCCGCCTTCTTCCTCAGCTTCTGCTGAACCTCGCCCTCGAACGACAGTTGCTCCATGAACGCGTCCAGTCCCTGCCGCGACAGGACCGGGCACTTCCAGTCCAGGTCCTGCATGCGCCGCAGGAACGCATCCGGAAGCGCGACGCCGTAACGCAGGACGTAGTACGGAAGGTCGGCCCGCCAGTGCCAGACGCCATCTGTGTGCGTACGTGCGGGCGCAATGTTCTTCTCCCCTGTGAACCAGTCCGCGTACGGCCAACTGCTGACCGTGAAGACAACGCCCGACGCGAGATAGCGCCCGATCCGGCTGCGCTCCGCCTCCGGAATCTTCCCGAGCGCTTCCACGATCGACGGACCCTCGTCGGAGCCTGGGTCGAGTTCACGGAAGTCCCCTGCGAACTGAAGCGGCATGCCTCTTTCCTACCAGGGAGGAGGCGCGTGTGCTCGCACTGTAGGGTGCATCCATGACCATCAAACGCAATGGGCTCACGTGGCAGTTCACGGTGCTGGTGAGTGTCTTGCTCCTCACCTCATGCGCCGAAGGACCGACGCCCACCCCCACCCCCAATGCCCGGAAGTGGGTCGGCCCTTTGGTGAACGTGCCCGGTGGCGGCCAGTTCCGCACCGTCATCCACTACGGCCCCTGGCAGTGCAGCGCTCAACTCATGGACTACTGCCGGGAGAAGTGCTCTGGCACCGGCTATGTCCTTCAGGGCTGCATGTGGCTCGCGGACGTGAAGATGGACTTCGAGGGTACGATTGTGCGAGCGGGAAGCCGGTTCGGCATGACGCACTGTTGCTGCAACTACGGCACGCTCACCGCGGCCCAGAACGCCGCGGCCCGCGATCGTTGGGACAACATCCGCGACGGGTTCCGAGGCCGCTGGGCCGAGCGCTTTGGTGCATGGCCCACCGAGGCCAACGGGAAGCCCTACCAGGGCCACCACCTCCGGGACCTCAGCCATGGTGGCAACCCCACGGACTGGGACAACATCATCCCGTTCCCCAAGGACATCCATCAGACGCTGAACGGGCTCTATGCCCAGTGCTACGCGAACCAGCCCCCGTGGACCGGCGTGGGCCCGAGCTACCCCTATGGCGAGTAACCCCATGTCGATGAGTGCCCTGCTCGAAGAGGTCTCGCGCCTCCACCACGCACGCCCTCCCGCGACGCCCGCGCAGATTGATGCCTTCGAGCAACGCGTCGGATGGCGCCTGGACCCGGACCTCCGCGCCTTCTACCTGCACTGCGACGGCGCGGACCTGTTCGACCGCGTCGACCCCGCGTTCTCCTTCCCTCCACTGTCCGAACTTCGCCGCGCGCGGGTCGTCATGAGCCAGGCCGACACGGACCATGCAGGGCCCGCGTCCTGGTACGCCCTCTGCGAGGTCCGCGATGGGAACTACGTCCTGCTCGACGTGAGCCAGCAGCACGACGGCCGCTATTCCCTGCGCGACGGCTTCCGCGAAGGCTTCCCGGATCCGACGCAGTGCCCTCGGATCGCCAGCTCGTTCTCCGAGTTCCTGGCGGGCGCGCTCCGCTCCAACGGCCGCTGGTTCTGGCTGAAGAATCTGATGCAGGACGGGTGACGAACCCCGCGTCCCCACCGCACGCAGCCGCGTCCCGCCAGAAGCCCGGAAACCCCCGCCATCCACGCAGGACACTTCATCCCAGGCCGATTTGTCGGGCTCCGGACACAGTCGGATCCGTACGTTCCTCTCGCGCTACAGGGGCTTCCAGGCTCCCTCAGCCAGCCGCGCAATCACGGCTTTCTTCGAGAGTGAACGAGATGTTTTCCAACATGGGTGTTCGTGTCGCTGCGGACTGGAAACCCGCACGGCGTGCTGTCATCTTGAAGGGACTTTCGCGGTGCGGCACGGCGGTTGAGGGGAAGGCGGAGCGGAAGTCGTCCAAGGTCTTGCGGACCGAACGTATTGGGATGTGGTGGGCGGAAAACTGTTCCGTCCCGGGGCTGTAAAAACTCCCCGTAACCGAGGGGTGTCTGCCGATGAGCTGGGACCCAGGTCGCATCCGAGTGTCGCAAAAGCGAAGCGGATCAACCGGTTGGCGCACCCGTCCGCGCGAACCGGAAAACCCCGGCTCCTGGCACACCGCTCGCATCGGCCGCTGACGCTGTCCTCACCCCCACGTCGCCTTCCCTGGTTACCGGTCCCTCGTGCTCGCCCAGTCGCCTCTCATCTGTTCCTGCGGTCAGCCCCACTCGGACGCGGAGGCGTGTCCCACGCTGATGCGCGGGCTGGACCTCAACGGCGGCACGCTTCTCTACGCCGGCACGCCGCCGCCGGGACCCGCGGCGTCACTGCCCGCTCCGCCCACGCCCATGTCGTCTCCCACGCCCGTGGTGCCTTCCCTCGTGGGCCAGGAGTTCGGCCGCTTCCGCATCGTGCGCGAGCTGGGCCGCGGCGGCATGGGCACCGTGTTCCTCGCGGAGCACGCGCTCATCCAGAAGCGCGTGGCCATCAAGGTGCTCCACGCGCACCTGGCCCAGGCCCCGGAGCTCGTCGCGCGCTTCCTCTCCGAAGCCCGCACGCTCACGCTCGTGCAGCATGAGAACGTCGTCACCCTCTACGACCTGGACTCTCGCGACGGGCGCCCGTACCTCGTCATGGAGTACCTGGAGGGTGACAGCCTGGCCAACTTCGCCCGCGGCCCCATGGCCCCGGCGCTGGTGGTGGACCTGATGTCCCAGGTGTGTGACGCCCTGGGCGCCGCGCACTCGCACGGCATCGTCCACCGCGACCTGAAGCCCGCCAACGTCTTCCTCGTCCCCAGCCCCAGCGGCAAGCAGCGCGTGAAGCTGCTCGACTTCGGCATCGCCAAGCTGCTGTCCCGCCCCGCCGGGGAGATGACCACCGAAGTGGGCGTCCTCCTGGGCACGCCGGAGTTCATGGCCCCCGAGCAGTGCGGCGACGGCATCGTGGACGCGCGCAGCGACCTCTACGCGGCCGGCGTGCTGGCGTACCTGCTGCTCACCGGCCAGGTGCCCTTCTACGGCCGCACCGCAGCCGAAATCCTGGTGGGCCACCTGCAGAAGGAGCCCGTCCCGCCGCACGAACTGAACCCCGCCGTGCCGGAGCCCCTGTCGCGGGTGCTCCTGCGCGCGCTGGCCAAGCGGCCCGAACACCGCTTCGCCTCCGCCGCGGAGCTGCGAGCGGCCCTGGAGGCGTCGCTCGCGCCGCCGCCCGCGCCCACCGCCCCGCCGCTCACCGCGCTCATGCGCGGCCAGGGCACGCAGGCCCCCGTGGAGCTCAAGGGCGAGTGGGTGGGCCGCTCCGGCCTCTTCTTCCAACTGGCCACCCCGCCTCCCGCTCTCCTGTCGGACGTGTCGCTGGTGCTGCGGCTGCCCGGCGGCGAGCTGCCGTGCTCCGCGCAGGTGGTGCGCCACGTCACCGCCGAGCAGGCCCAGTCGTGGAACATGTCCCCGGGCTTCGGTGTGCAGCTGCGCGACGCCAGCCCCGCCTTCCAGGCCCAGCTGGCCCAGCTTCGCAACGCCACGCGCGCCACGTCCGCGCAGGCCGCCGCCACCGCCGCCATCCCCACGCCCGAGGACGCGCAGGCGGAAGGAGTCCTCCAGGGGTTCCGCCGGCGGCTCGCCGGGGACCCGTACGCCGTGCTGGAGCTGCCGCGCGACGCCACGCTGGAGTCCGTGCGCACCGCGGCCCAGCGCGCTCGCGGGGCGCTGGAGCTGCTCAAGGCCCGCCCGCTGTCGGACAGCCAGCGCGCCCAGGTGGACCGCGCGATGGAGCGCGTGGCCGGAGCGCTCCACACGCTGGGCCACGTGGAGCGGCGCGTGGAGTACGACGCCACGCTGGGCAACGTGGAGGGCATCGAGCGGTGCCTCGCCGCGGGCCTCACCGCCACCATGCTGGAGCAGTGCCGCCGCCGCTTCCTCGCGGGCAACACCGGCCGCGAGGGCCGCGCCGCCGTCCACCGCCTGTCCGGAGACGCGCTCGCGTCCGTGGGCCGGCTGGAGGAGGCGCTCGCCGCCTATGAGCTGGCGGTCCGCGCGGACCCCCTGGATCTGGAGGGGCTCAAGCGCTGGCGCTTCCTCCGGGCCCGGGTGCGGGGCTCGGCCGCTCCCCGGTAGGGGAGCCGGGCTCGCATCCACCCCGGGGGCGTCTTGCGTATGGGAGAGGAGTCTTCGTTAATCCTCTGCTCTCCCATGGCTTCCGAACCCGACGACAAGCTGCCGCCCCAGGGGCGCTTCAACCGCCTGCGCAAGCTGGCGGGCCTCTCCCTGCACGTGGGCTCGGAGGTGCTCAAGACGGGGGCCAAGAAGCTCTCCGGGACGAGCCCCACGGAGCTGCTCAGCCTGGGCACCGCTGAGAAGCTGGTGGCCACGCTGGGGGAGATGAAGGGCGCGGCCATGAAGCTGGGCCAGGCGCTCTCCATGGACCCGGACCTGCTCACGCCAGAGGTGCGGCAGATGATGGCCCGGCTGCAGAACCAGGCCCCCGCCATGTCCTACGCGCAGGTGTCGCGCGTGGTGCAGGAGGAGCTGGGCGCGCCGCCGGAGGCGCTGTTCAAGGAGTTCTCCCCGGACGCGCTCGCCGCCGCGTCGTTGGGCCAGGTGCACCGCGCGGTGCTGCACGACGGCCGCCCTGTCGCCGTGAAGGTGCAGTACCCCGGCATCGACGTGTCCATGGGCCACGACATGGACAACCTGGGGCTCATCGTGAAGACGGTGTCCAAGACGTCGCGGATGATGGACGGCACCGCCTACTTCCAGGAGCTCCGCGACGAGCTCATGCTGGAATTGGACTACCGCCGGGAGGCGAAGCTCGCCCAGGGCTTCGCGAAGAGCGTGGCGCGGCTGCCGGACCTGTACGTGCCCCAGGTCATCGAGGAGCGCAGCGCCCACCGCGTGCTCACGCTGGAGCTGTTGGAAGGCCAGACGCTCAAGGATTGGGTGACGACGTCGCCGGATGACGCCGAGCGCTTCCGCGTCGCGCGCCAGCTCATCCGCGCCACCTACGGGCCGTTCCTGGACGCGGGCGAAATCCACGCCGACCCCCACCCCGGCAACTTCATGGTGATGCCGGACGGGCGCATGGGCCTGTTGGACTTCGGCTCCATCAAGCGCTTCAGCCCGGGCTTCGTCGCGGCCAACCGCCGCATGTTCCAGCAGGCGCTGCGGCTGGAGACGCTGGACGTGCTGGGCCTGTGCCGCGAGGTGGGCTTCTCCGTGGAGCTGCCGGAGGCGGAGGCCGAGGTGCTCCTGCGCGAGGTGCTCCACATCGCCGGGCGGCCCATGCGCACGGCGCCGTATGACTACGGCACCTGCGACATCAACCGCGACATGCGCAACCACTTCACGCGCAACGCCGCGCGCATCATGCGCATCCGGCCGCCCCCGGAGGCGATGATGTTCTTCCGCGCCACCGGCGGGCTCGCCCAGAACCTGCGCCTCGTGGGCGCGCAGGGCGACTTCCGGCAGGTGTTCCTGGAGGTCGGCGCGCTCGTGGGCGAGTGAGCCCCGTGCAAGCGCGGAGCGCTACGTGCCGGCGGCGACGCGCGGGCGCTTGTGCAGCCGCTCCAGCTTGCGCGCCAGGTCCGCGCCCTGCGTGCTCTTGGACAGGTAGCCGTCCGCGCCCGCCGCCAGCGCCAGCGCGCGCAGCTTCGACTCGTCGGAGGCGGAGTAGAGGACGAAGCGGGTGTTCTCCGGGGCCTGCTGCCGGGCCAGCGCCAACACCTTGTCGCCGCTCAGCGCGGGGATGTTCACGTCCAGGAGCACCAGGTCCGGCGCCGTGGTGCGCACCAGGTTGGAGACCCCCAGGGACGAGCGGTGGGTGCGCACCTCGAAGTTGTACGAGGACAACGAGCGCTCCGTCAGCGCGAGCTGGTCCGGGTCATCGTCCACGATGAGGACGCGAATCTTGGTCTCCGACATGGTGGCTCCCCCTGGAACCGACAGTTGGGCGCCCCGGTCGGCAGGATGCCGCCCCAAGGAAGACAGTGGACCCAGGCACTTCCCGAGTATGACCCACCCCCCTCCCTTCTGGCCACCCTCCCTGGAATTTTCTGGAAACTTCCGATTGAAACCACATGCCTCGCCCCGCCGGGTGGGCAGCCCGGGGGCTCGTCCCTAGCCTTGGAGTGGACACACGTCACGTGACAGGTGGGTGTCCGTCCGACCTGGAGGTACCCATGGCATCCCAGTGGAAGGTGCAGGAGCCGGACTCGCGGGAGCATGCCCTGGAGGTCCGCGCGGAGGCCCGGCGGCTGGAGTCCCTGGCGGCACAGGCACAGGCGGAGGCCTACGCCGCGCTCTCCCGAGCCTGCGCGCGGCGGGCCCAGGCGCTGAAGGCCGTTTGGCTGGCGGATCACGCCGTGGCCCGGCTGGGCGGGAGCGAATACGAGCGGAGCTGGGCCTGGCACGACGGTCAACGGGCGGAGACCCACTCGGAACTGATGGAGCGCGAGGCCTCGCTCCACGCGACACAGGCCCGCCGGGCGGAGGCCGAGGCGGGCCGGGCGGAAGCGGAGGCGCAGGTGTCCTGGCAGAAGGCGCACCTGGCACCCATCGAGGGGCCCGCCAGCCCGCCGCCAGCAGAGGACAGCGCCTGAGCTCCGGCCAGGCGGCGGTGTCCCGCCGTCCCGGGCTGCACGGGGACAGGGCCCCTGCCTAGCTTGAGACAGACGCGCCCGACTCCCCTGGCGCGCCGACAGGGAGACGCGCCACGTGCAACGTCACGACATCATCGTCATCGGCGCATCCATGGGGGGAGTGGAGGCGCTGACCGCGCTGGCGCGGCAGCTGCCCGGAGACCTGGCGGCCTGCGTGCTGCTGGTGCTGCACGTGCCGGCGCAGCACCGCAGCTACCTGCCGGAGATCCTCACCCGTTCCGGTCCGCTGCCGGCCCACCATCCCCAGGACGGGGAAGGCCTGGAGCCGGGCCGCATCTACGTGGCGCCCAATGACAGACACCTGTTGGTGGAGCCGGGCCGCGTGAGGGTGATGAAGGGCCCCAAGGAGAACGGGCACCGTCCGGCGGTGGATCCATTGTTCCGCTCGGCCGCGAGTGCCCACGGCCCGCGCGTGGTGGGCGTGGTGCTGACCGGCGCGTTGGACTGCGGCACCGGTGGCCTCCTGGCGGTAAAGCGGGAGGGGGGGCTGGCGGTGGTGCAGGACCCGCGCGACGCGCTCTGTCCGGACATGCCCCGGAGCGCGCTGGAGTTCGTGGCGGTGGACCACTGCGTGCCCCTGGAGGACATGGGCGCGCTGCTGACGCGGCTGGTGGCCACGCCCGCCGCGCCGCGCTCGCGCAAGCGGTCGCGGCAGGTGGAGACGGAGGTGAAGGCGATGAAGGTGGACATCCCCTCCATGGACGACCCGCCTTCCCCGCTGGAGTACGCGAAGCCGTCCTATTACGGCTGCCCCGACTGTGGAGGCGTGCTCTTCGAACTGGAGGAGGACGGCCTGCTGCGCTTTCGCTGCCGCACGGGCCATGCGTACACGGCGGAGGCGTTGTCCGGCTCGCAGCAGAACCAGCTGGACGGCGCGATGTGGGCCGCGCTGCGAGCGCTGGAGGAGAGCGCGTCCCTGTCGCGCCGGCTGGCGACGCAGGCCCGGGAGCGCAGCCATGAACGTTCCGCGCTGCGCTTCGATGAGCGTGCCCGCACGGCCGAGGCCCAGGTGCAGCTGCTGCGCCAGGCGGTGCTCGCGGCGCCTCCGTCCGGCGCCGCGTCCGCGGAGTCCAGTCTGCCCGGCGAGTCGAAGCAGATGGGCTGAGGCCCCAGGCTCAGCGCGCTCCGCCGCGCGGCGGGGCGGGAGCGGCCTTCATCGCGGGGAAGGTGAGCGTGAACACCGCGCCGCCTTCCGGGCGGTTGGCCGCGGTGAGCGTGCCGCCCGCTTGCGTCACCACGCCATGGGCCATGGACAGCCCCAGGCCGGTGCCCTTGTCGCCCTTGGTGGTGAAGAAGGGCTTGAAGATGTTCAGCAGGTGCTCCTCCGGGATGCCGGTGCCCTCGTCCTTCACCGTGACCCGCACCGCCTTGCCGAACCGGAAGGCCCGCACGTGGATGGCGCCGCCCCGGGGCATGGCGTCACGCGCGTTGATGATCAGGTTGATGATGACGTAGCGCAGCTCCATGGCCGAACCGGACACCGGGGGAAGCCCTTCGGGCAGCTCCACCTCCAGGTGCAGGGGATGGCCGCCCTGGCGCGCCTGGTGCTCGATGCCGCCCCGGACGATGTCCACCGCGTCGCGGACCACGTCCGTCAACTTGACGCGCTCCAGGATGGTGCCGGGCTTGCGGCGGGAGAAGTCCTGGAGCCGGTCCACGCGCGCCTCCGCGTCGGACACGACGCGCACGAGCGCGTCCAGGTGCTGCTGGCCCTGGCCGGCGGGGTCCACGTCGCGCTGGAGCAGCTCCAGCCGCAGCCGCATGGCGTTGAGCGTGGCGCGCAGGTCGTGCGCGGTGCCCGCCGCCAGCTCGCCCAGGGCGCGCACCTTCTCGCGCTCCAGCAGGGTGGCGCGCGCGTTCGCCAGCTCGTCCTCGGCGCGCGCCTGTTCGGTGATGTCGCGCGCGAGCACCAGCACCTGCCCCTGCATGTGGCCGGTGACGCGCTCGGCGCGCACCTCCAGCACCCGGGGCTGGGCCTCGCGCGCCTGCCGGTAGCGGGTGACACGCGCGCCTTCGCTGAGCGCGATCACCGCCGCGGCCTCCGCCTGGCCCACGTCGCGCAGGGCCATCCGCTCCGCGCCGTCCTCCTCGCGCCGCCAGGGGCCACGCAGCCGTCCCAGCGCGTGCCAGCGGCTGTTGGCCAGCACCACGCTGGTGGTGTTCATCACCGCGAGCGCGCTGTCGTTGGTCTCCAACGCCCATCGCGACAGCTTGAAGGTGATGACCTGCCGCCGGGTGTGCTCCCCCAGCTTGCGCACCAGGTCGGTGTGCTTCTTCATGAGCTCGCGGTACTTGCGCAAGAGCCCCTGGGACTCCCGGACGCTGGGGCCCGGGACGGCGGCGGGCGGGGGCTCGCGGCGCGGGCTCATGCCTTGAGCTTCTCCTGCAGGGTCCGGTTCTCCTCCAGGAGGGCGGTGGCCCGGGTGGTGTCCTCGAAGAGGATGATGGAGCCCAGCACGTGCGTGTCGGTGATGAGCGGCGTGGCCACCAGCGTGGCGCTGCCCTTGCCCCCGTGCGGCAGCTGGTAGGGGATGCTCTCCAGGCGCAGCGAGCGCTTCTCCTGCAGGTGGCGGCGCAGCTTGAGCAGCAGCGCGCGCTTGAGCGCGGGCACGTGCAGGGACCACAGCAGCTGGCCCACCGTTTCGCGCTCGGTGAGGCCCAGCAGCCGCTCCGCGGCCAGGTTCCAGGTGGTGATGCGGCCGTCGCCGTCCAGCACCAGCACCGCGGCGGAGAGCGTGCGGATGATGGTGTGCTGGCAGAAGGTGAGCGCGTCCATCTCCAGCGTGCGGTGCGCCAGCTCGCGGTTGGTGGCGTCCAGCTCCGAGTTGGCGGACTGCAGCTCCTCGTTGGTCGTCTCCAGCTCCTCGTTGGTGGACTGGAGCTCCTCGTTGGTCGTCTGCAGCTCCTCGTTCGCGGACTGGAGCTCCTCGTTGGTCGTCTCCAGCTCCTCGTTGGACGCGCGCAGCTCCTCCGTGGAGGACTGCATCCGCAGCTGCATGGCCTGCAGCTCCTCCTGCGCCGCGCGCAGGTTCTGCTCCACGTCGCGCAGGTGGGAGATGTCGTGGACGATGTACAGCAGGCCCTGCCGGCCTCCCGCCGCCTCGCGCAGGGGCACCACCTGGATGCGCAGGGCGAGGGGCTCTGCGTTGGCGACCTCCATCATCCCGTCGTCCACCTCGCGCTCGGAGGCGCCGGAGCGCACGCGATGGCTCTGTTCGACGAGCAGGTCGCCGCTGAGGCCCGGCAGGCCCAGCGCGGCCAGCTTCTTGCCCAGCATCTCGCCCTCGTTGCGGTTCCACATCCGGGCCGCCGCGCGGCTCCACAGCGTCACCGTGCCGTCGTTGTCCGTGGCGATGTGCGGACAGGGATGCGAGTCCACGAGGTTGCGCAGGAACGAGCGCTCGAAGTCCATGCTGGGTTCGAGGATGCGCGGCAGGGACGAGGGCTCCGGCGGCAGCCGGTCCTGCGTCGTGCTGGTCACCTCCGATTGGCCGTCCTTGCGGTAGATGCGCCGGGCCAGGTCGATGGGCCGGAAGAGCCGGGCCGCGAAGGGGATGAGCTCCGAGCGGCCCAACACCATCAGGCCGTTGCGGCGCAGCGCGAACTGGAAGCGCGCCAGCACCCGCTTCTGCAGCTCCGAGTCCAGGTAGATGAAGACGTTGCGGCACAGGATGATGTCGATGCGCGACACCGGCGCGTCCGACACCAGGTTGTTCACGCCGAACACCACCGCGCGGCGGATCTCCTTGCGCACCGTGTAGCTGTTGCCGGTGCGGATGAAGAAGCGCGCCAGCCGCTCCGGGGAGACGTTCTCCAGCTGCTCCGGCGAATAGATGCCCCGGCGCGCGGTGGCGATGGCGTCCTCGTCCACGTCCGTGCCGAACACCTTCAGCTCCGCGCCCGGGTAGCCCGGCCCCATCGCCTCCGCCGCGATGATGGCCAGCGAGTACGCCTCCTCGCCGGTGGCGCAGCCCGCGCTCCAGATGCGCAGCTCCGTGTCCGGCCGCTGGCGCACGAGCTCCGCCACGCACTGCTCCAGCGCCTGCCAGACCTCCCGGTCCCGGAAGAAGCACGTCAGCTTGATGAGCATGGAGGAGACCAGCGTGCTCACCTCGGCGGGGTCCCGCTCCAACAGCGACAGGTAGGCAGCCCGGCTCCGGCAGCGCGTGGCCTGCATGCGCCGCTCGATGCGCCGCTGCAGCGTGGCCCGCTTGTAGTTGCGGAAGTCGAAGTTCCGCACCTGTCGGACCTTCTCCAGGATGGCTTCGAGCTCACTGTCTCGTGGGGGCTTGTTCGCCATGTGGAGGGAGTAGCCCAGTGATGTTTACCGGGCAAGACCCGCACTCTCCTCTCGTAGAGACAACGTTGGGCATACTCCTCGTCCGGGTTTCGAACGACAAAACGTTCGCTGCCCTTCTCCTCGGCCGCCCTCATGCGGGGAGTGGTTTCACAGGGGGCGGCGGGATGGCGTAGGGTGGACATCCCTTCCCAGGGGGTGATGACCAATCGATGGGAAGGCGAGGGTGTCATCCATGGAATTGAACTCAACGGGGCGGGAGATCCGCGTCGCACTGCTGGAAGATCAGCAGGTGTTCCGCGAGAGCCTGGTGGCCCTACTCGAAGGCGCGGGAATGAAGGTGGTGGCCCGTTGCGCGGAAACAGGCTCGTTCCTGTCCAACGTGCGCGCGGCCGCGCCGGACGTGGCGGTGGTGGACCTGCGGTTGGAGCACGTGGGCCGCGAGGGCGCGGAGGACGGATTGAACGCGCTGAAGTACCTGCATGACTTCCATCCGCAGGTGCGCGCGCTGGTGCTGTCCGGACACCGGGAGCCGGACGTGGTGGAGCGCTGCTTCCAGGCGGGAGCGGCGGGCTACCTGTGCAAGCTGAACGTGGGTGTCGATGACGTGGTGCGGGCCGTGGGCCGCGTGGCCCGGGGCGAGCGGCTGCTGCCCGTGGACATGCTCCACGCCAATGCCATGCACCTGGACGACCTTGAGATGCCGGCCTCCGCGCTGTCCCGGTTGACCCTGCGCGAGCGCGAGGTGCTGGGTTACGTGGCCGCCGGCGCGGACAACCTGAAGATCGCCGCGCACCTGGGCATCACCGAGCGCACGGTGAAGGCCCACCTGACGAGCATCTACCGCAAGCTGGGGCCGGAGAACCGCGCCCAGCTCGCGGTGTTGGCGTGCGAGCTGGGCGTGACGCGCCCCGTGCTGGCCTGAGGCCTCTCCCTCAGGGCGGCGCGGCTTCCTCCGCGCCGTCCCGAGAGTCGCCCAGGTGCTGGAGGAACCACTCCCCGGCGAGCTCGGCCACCTGCTCCAGCTCCGAGTCCTCCTGGAAGTGGTGGGTGGCGCCCGGGATGATGTCCATGCGCTTGTCGGCGCGGAGCGCCTCGTAGGCCCGGCGGTTGATGTCCAGGCCCAGCGTGTCCGCGCCGCCCACCAGCAGCAGGGTGGGGGCCTGCACCTTGGGCAGCACCGCGCCTGCCAGGTCCGGACGGCCGCCACGCGACACGACGGCCTCCACCTGATCAGGCCGGAAGGCCGCGGCCGACAGCGCCGCGCCCGCGCCGGTGTGCGCGCCGAAGTAGCCCACGTTCAGGCCCGCGGTGGGGCCCTCGCGCCGGAGCCAACGGGCCGCGCCCGCCATGCGCATGCCCAGGAGGCCCACGTTGAAGCGCAGCTGCCGGGTCCTGCGCTCCTCCATCTCCTCGCGGGTGAGCAGGTCCATCAACAGGGTGCCCAGCCCCATCGCCTGGAACAGGCGCGCGGTCTGCGCGAGCCGTGGACTCTGGAGGCTGCTGTCGCTGCCGCGCGCCAGCACCACCACGCCCCCGGCCCCCGAGGGCACCGCCAGCCGTCCCCGGACGAGGACGGCGTCATCCACCGGCACCATCACCTCGCGCTCCAGATGCGTGCGCGCCGCCGGTCTACCGCCACCACGTTGCGCCTCGGACTCCCGCGCTTCTTCCCACCCGTGGTGCTGCCCTACCGCATTCAACCCCGTTCGTGACCGGGGACCTGTCATACAGGCTCCTCCCGTCTGCGTGTGGCTGGTTACCGCGTCTGGCTGAGACACAGTCTGAACATGGCCCTTCCCGTTGTGACCTGCCGGAAGGGGCCGGATGTCCAGCGTAGGACAGGGCCCGCGGGGCATGCGAGGACGCCCCGGGGAGGGCGCCCTGCTTCGCATGCCTCCCTGACGGGGTGGGGAGGCGGCTTCAGGGCCTCAAGGCTTCGTGGCCACTACCAGCTCGAAGGGGCCGGGCAGCACGTGCGCGTCCGCGAAGCCCGCGGCGGTGAGCGCCTCCAGGTAGAACTCCACCTCGCGCAGCCTGCTCACGCACGTGTCCACGCCGATGAGGAAGTAGGACCAGAAGAACTGGGCCGCCAGCCGCTCCGGGGTGCGGAACTCCTCGCAGATGAGCACGCGTCCGCCGGAGGGCAGGGCGGCGAAGGCGGCCTGCATCAGCGACCGCGCCACCTCCGCGGGCCAGTCATGCAGCACGCGCACGAACGACAGCGCGTCGTAGCCCCGGGGCAGCGGCTCCTTCAGGAAGTCGCCGCCCACGAAGCCCAGCCGCTTGGCGGACAGGTCCGCGCGCTCGCGCGTGCGCGCGACGAGCGGCTCGGTGGCGGGCAGGTTGTAGACGTCCACGGAGAGCATCGGGTGCTGGCGCAGCAGGTGCTCCGCGAGCGTGCCGTCCCCGCCGCCCACGTCGAGCAGCCGGGCCTCGGAGGGCCACAGGGTGCCCGCGTGCACGCGGAACGTCTCCAGGATGGGGCCCAGGCCCGCGGACATGCTGGCCTCGAAGCCCTCCACCTGTTCGGGCGTGCGCGGAGGCCAGTCGAACGACGTGGCGGACATGGAGTGCTGGCCGTGCAGCGTCTCCGGCAGCCGGCCGTGCAGGGCCTTCCAGTCGTACTTCTCGCGGTCGCGCTCCAGCGAGCCCTCGCCGAGCACCGTCTCCGCCGCCGCGCGCAGGCCGGGCACGCCGCGGTAGCGCGCCGCCTCCAGTGCGTCGCTGGTCTGCTCGCGCTGCACGAGCCCCAGGCTCTCCAGGCAGTCGAGGAACTTGTAGAGCCGCTTGGGCCGCAGGTCGTACTTCGTGGCCAGCTCGCCCAGCGTCACCGGGCCGGGCTCCAGCGCGTCCAGCAGACCCAGCTTCAGCGCCGTCTCCACGACGTCCATCGCGCGGGCGCCGTTGAACAGCAGGTGCAGGAGGGCGCGAGGCGACGGCGCCTCACGCGTGAAGGGAGGCATCTGGCTGCTCATGCGGCTTCATTGTGCTGCTCTTCGATGAGCGCGTCCATGAAGGCGTCCACTTCCTCGAGCGTGTTGTAGAAGTGTGGCGCGGCGCGCAGGAAGCCCCGGTGGCTGCAGATGAAGCCGCGCGCCACCAGCCGCGCCGTCACCTGGACGTCGCCGGGGAAGCTCAGCGCCACCACGCCGCCGCGCTGATGCGGCTCCCGGGGCGTCACCACGCGCAGGCCTGCCTTGTCCGCGCGGGCCATCAGCCGGCCGGTGAGCTTCAGCGAGTGCTCGCGCACGGCGTGGATGCCCACGCCCTTGAGCAGCTCCAGGCCGGGCCGGGACAGCAGCACCATCAGCGGCGCGGGCGTGCCGCCCATCATCCGGCGCGCGTCCGGCGCGTAGTCCGTCGTCTGCTGGAAGCCGAGCGGTGACGCGCCGGCCAGCCAGCCGGTGACCGCGGGCCGGAGCGTGGGCAGCAGCCCCGGGCGCACGTACAGGAAGGCGGCCTCGGAGCCGCCCAGCCACTTGTGCGCGCCGCCCATGAGGAAGTCCACGTCCAGCTGGCGCACGTCCACGGGGACGGTGCCCACGGTCTGGTACGCGTCCGTGGCGATGAGCGCTCCGGCCGCGTGCGCCGCCCTGGCGATGCGCGCGACGTCCAGCACGGCGCCGGTGGCGAAGGCCCCGTGCGCGACGCAGACGATGAGCGTGCGCTCGTCGATGGCCGCCTCCAGCGCGGCTTCGTCCACGCGGCCGTCCTTCGACGGGACGACGACCAGCTCCGCCCCGTAGCGCGCGAAGCCCTTCCAGATGAAGGGCACGGTGGGGAACTCCAGGTCGGTGATGACGACGCGGCGGCGCTCTCCGGTGAACTCCAGGCACGAGGCCAGGCGCGACAGGTGCGCGCTCAGGTTGGTGTCCAGCGCGACGGAGCCGGCGGGCGCGCCGATGAGCTCCGCCACGCCGTCCGCGTACGCCTGCATCTGGGACAGCCAGGAGTCCCAGGTGTCATCGCGCCACGCGCGCATCGTGTTCCAGTACTGCGCCAGCACGCCCTCCACGGCCCGGGGCAGGGCCCCGGTGGAGTTGCTGTTGAGGTACGTGCAGGTCTGGAGCAGCGGGTACTCCGCGCGCAGGGCGCCCGGGAGTGCCGCCACGGTCACGACTGGCTCCGCAGCTCCTGGGCGTGGGCGTACGCCGACACATGCGCGGCATGCGAATGCGCGTGAGGGGTCGGAGCGTGAGGCACCGCCGCATGCGGCCCGTGCGCCACCGGCGCGGGAGCCGCCGCCGCATGGGGAGCCGGCGCGTGCGGAGCGTGGGCCACCGGTGCGTGCGGAGCATGGGCCGCCGCGTGCGGAGCGTGTGAAGCCGGAGCCGGCTGGGCGTGGGCGGCCGGAGCATGGGCCGCCGCGTGCGGAGCGTGTGAAGCCGGAGCCGGCTGGGCGTGGGCGGCCGGAGCATGGGCCACCGCGTGCGGAGCGTGTGAAGCCGGAGCCGGCTGGGCGTGGGCGGCCGGAGCATGGGCCACCGCATGCGGAGCATGTGAAGCCGGAGTCGGCTGGGCGTGGGCGGCCGGAGCATGGGCCACCGGCGCGTGCTGAGCGTGCATCGGGCAGCCGCCGCCAGTGCGCGCCTCGTGCGCGTGGGCCGGAGCCGCGTGCGCCGTGGCCGCGTGGGCCTCCGCGGCATGCGCCATGACGGCGTGAGCCACCGAGGCGTGCTGAGCGTGGGCCGCGGGCACGTGCGCCACCGAGGCGTGCTGAGCGTGCGCCGTGGCGGAGTGCGCGTGGACCGTGGACGCGTGGGCCGCCGGATCGTGGACCGCGTAGGCGTGGGCCGGAGCGTGCTGCGCGCTCATCGGGCAGCCGCCGCCGGTGCGCGCCTCATGCGCATGGGCCGGGGCCGCGTGCGCCGTCGCGGTGTGATGCACATGCGCCGCCGAGGCATGCTGCGCGTACGCCGCCACATGCGCGTGCGCCGCCTGCGCCTGGGCCACCGGCGCGTGCACCGCCGTGTCCTTCATCGCGTTGATCGCGGCCATCGGGCAGCCGCCGCCGGTGCGCGACTCACCCGGCGTGTAGCCACCCTCGCGCTTCCAGCCCGCGGTCAGCTCCACGCGCACGTCCCACAGCGCGCGGAACAGCGGCAGCGTCATCCGCGCCTGCAGCACCTGCGACGGCAGCCCGTCCAGCGCCTTCACCGTGCGGTCGATGCCAATCGTCCGGCGCACCAGCTGGTAGTGCGCGTACAGCCATCCCTGGAAGCTCTCATCCACCGTCACCAGCTGCTCGCAGACGTGCTGCAGGTCCTTCGGCCCCCCAGCCGAATAGACCTGGAACAGCGTCAGCCCGCGACGCGCCAGCATGCGCTCCATCGCGGACTCCAGCCCGTCCGCCGCGAGGCGCAAGGTGTTGTAGCCCGGCGACTCCTGGCCGCTGCCGTTGCCCAGGCTGCGGCGGATGACCTGGTACTCGGCCGGGGTCATCGTCTCCAGGATGGCCATCTCCGCGCTGATGCCGGCGATGATCTTCTGCACGCGCGCCAGCCGGGCCACCACCGCCCACAGCGCGTCGCGGTCCATCTCCGCCACCACCTCCACCATCTCCCGCGACGCCAGCTTCAGGTACAGCTCCTGAGACTGGTGGACGATCTGGAACATCAGCTCGTCATGGGAGACCAGCTCGCCTTCCGGCGACTGCAGCGACAGCAGGGTGTCCGTGTGCAGGTAGCGCTCGTAGTCCAGCTCGCCCTTGCCCACCCACTTCTTCAACATCACGTTGAACAGGGGTTGAGTCAGCTCCTGCTTCAGCTTTTCGGCGTGGCTGTAATCGGTCGACGTATGCAAGGTGCCTCCGGGGGGACGCAGGCAGTTCCTGGTGGGTAAGGCGCGCCCCAGTCGGGAGGAACAGTGAGCGCGTAAATCTCTAGAAGCGACTACCTTACAGCCCTTTTGGTGAACTTCAAGTCATACAGGGCTTGCTGGTTATCGATTTTTGAGATTCCCATCCGTCCGGAGTACGGGGTGGCCCGAGGGTCCGGGCTCACCCAGGGGGTGGGTCAGCTCTCAACCGGTGAGGGATTCCGGTTGGGCGACGCCGGGCGAGGCTTGAGGCGCATGGCGTTGAGCTTCTGCGCCAACTCCGCGCCTTGGACGCTCTTGGAGATGTAGCCGTCCGCGCCGGAGGCGATGGCCAGCGAGCGCAGCTTGGCCTCATCCGAGGCGGAGTAGAGGATGAAGCGGGTGCCGGGGGGCGCGTACTGGCGCGCCAGGCCCACCACCTTGTCCCCCTTGAGGGCGGGGAAGTTGACGTCGATGAGCACGAAGTCCGGCTCGGAGGCGCGCACGATGTTGGACACGCCCAACGCGGACGTGTGGGTCTGCACATCGAACCCGTACGCGCTCAGCGAGCGCTGCACGAGGTCGAGCAGGTCCGGATCGTCGTCCACGACAAGGACGCGCGGTTTTGCTTCAGCCATGGCTTCTCCCTAGGTACTGACGAATCGTCTCGATGAGCTGATCGCGGTCCAGGGGCTTGGTCATATAGGCCGTGCAACCGGCTGCCTGAGCCTTGTCCTGGTATTCGCGACCCGCGTGCGCCGTGACGGCGATGACGGGCACGTTCTGCCCATCCGGCAACGCGCGGAGCCTGCGGGTGACTTCCCAACCGTCGAGCCGCGGCAGGGACAGGTCCATGAGGATGAGGTCCGGCGCGTCGTTGCGGGCCCGCTCCAGCCCCTGCTCGCCGTCCTCCGCCTCGATGAGGTCATACAGTCCGCCAAGGTATCTGCGGACGATGTCGCGGTTCTGCTCGCTGTCCTCCACGTACAGCACGCGAGGCAGCTTCCCCGCGGACGCCGCCCGCTGGGACATCAAGAGGCCCTTGGCCTGCGCGATGACGTCCTCCAGCGCGTGGCCGCCCTTGCGCACGAAGCCCGCGAAGCCGTCGCGCAAGAGCGTCTCTTCTTCGTTGGACAGCGTCTTTCCGGTGAGCACCACCACCGGCACGGACAGCTTCTCCGCGCGCAGCCGGCGCAGCACCTCGAAGCCGTCCAGGTTCGGCATCATCAGGTCCAGCACCACCAGCGACGGCGGCGACACGCGCGCCTTGAGCAGCGCGTCCTCGCCGTTGCGCGCCTCGTTGGTGGAGAAGCCCGCGCGGCGCAGGTTGCGGCTGACCAGCTCGCGCGTGGCCGCGTCGTCGTCCACCACCAGCACGTCGCCCGTGGCGGCGGAAGCGCCCGCGGAGGCCAGGCTCTTCTGCACCACGTCCACCAGGCGCTCCGGCTCCACCGGCTTCACCAGGTACTCGCACGCCCCCAGGCTGAAGCCGCGGGCGCGCTGCTCCTCCACCGATACCAAGATGACCGGGATGGCCGCCAGCGCCGGGTCGCTCTTCAGTTGGCTCAGCACGGACCAGCCGTCCATGCGCGGCAGGTGGATGTCCAGCAGGATGGCCTGCGGCTTCACCTCGCGGGCCAGCTTCAGCGCGGAGATGCCGTCATTGGCCGTCACCACCCTGAAGCCCGCGGGCTCCAGCTGGCCCGTGACGAGCTGCTGGATGAGCACGTCGTCGTCCACCACCATCACCGTGCTGCCCGGCCGCGCCATGGGCGCGAGCTTCTGGGCCACGTCGTGGAAGGGCACCAGGCGCTCCGTGGCGTGCGGGCTGTCCGCGCCCACCGTGGTCGCCAGCACGTCCGGCAGCCGCACCGTGAAGGTGGAGCCGCGGCCCAGGGTGCTCTTCACGTCCACCGTGCCGCCCAGCACGCGGGTGAGCTCGCGCACGATGGCGAGCCCCAGCCCCGTGCCGCCCACCTTGCGCGTGGTGGTGCCGTCCACCTGGCGGAACTTCTCGAAGATGAAGGCGAGCTGATCCGACGGGATGCCCACGCCGGTGTCCTCCACCGTCATCAAGAGCTCGCCGCCGCCCGCGGGCACCACCGTGAGCGCCACCTCGCCCGTGTCCGTGAACTTGGCCGCGTTGCTCAACAGGTTGAGCATGATCTGCCGCAGCTTCAGCGCGTCGGTGCGGATCTCCTTCGCGTCGTTGTCCACGTTCACCGTGAGGGCCACGTCCTTGCCCTTCAGGTACTCCTTCACGGTGGCCATGCACTCGTCGGCCAGCTCCTGCACGTCCACCGGCTCGGTGACGACCTCCACGCGGCCCGCTTCAATCTTGGACAGGTCCAGGATGTCGTTGATGAGCGCCAGCAGCGTCTTGGCGTTCGTCTTCACCACGTTGAGGTCGCGCCGGCCGTGCGGCGTCAGGCGGCTGCCCTCCTCGCGCATCAGCAGGTCGCAGTAGCCGATGATGCCGTTGAGCGGCGTGCGGATTTCGTGGCTGAAGTTCGCCAGGAACTCGCTCTTGAGGCGCACGGCCCCTTCCGCCTCGCGGGCGCGCTCTTCTTCGTTGCGCTTGGCCACGGAGAGCTCCTGGGCCAGCCGGTCCAGGTCCTCGTTCTGCTGGCGGATGATCTCCATCTGGAGCGCGCGCTGCTGGTAGCTCGCCAGGGAGCGGGCGGACACCGCGCGCGTCTTCTTGATCTCCTCCAGGCTGGCGGCCAGCTGCTTGTTGGCGGCCTCCAGCTCATCCCTGGAGGCGCGCAGGGCCTCCTCGTTCTGCTTGCGGTCGGAGATGTCCTCCGTGACGCCCATCACGAAGCGCGGGACGTTCTGGTCGTCCAGCAGCGGAATCTTGCGCGTGGCGAAGATGCGGTCCACGCCGTCCGCGCGGGCCACCTCCTCGAACGTCTTCATCTTGCGCGTCTCGAGGATCTCCGTGTCGATGGCGATGAACGACTCCGCCTGCTCCTTGGGGAAGTAGTCGTGGTCCAGCTTCCCCAGCAACCACTCCTTGGTGACCCGGAACGCGTCCGCGAACGTCTTGTTCACCACCACCAGCCGGCGCGTCTCCGCGTCCTTCACGAACAGCACGAAGGGCAGCGCGTCGATGATGTTGCTGAGCAGGTAGTTGGTGCGCTTGAGCTCCACGCCCGTCATCTGGTGCTGGGCGCGCTCGGCGTGCAGGCGCAGCTCGCGCGCCACCACGAAGGGCAGGTGGCCGTAGCGGTCCTCGCTGACGTAGTCGCGCGCGCCGGCGCGCATGGCGGCGGACAGCGTGTCCGCGCTCCAGGTGGGCGCGCTCACCACGAAGGCCGTCTCCCGGCCGCGCTTCACCCACGCGGACTGGACGTCCTCCCAGCTCATGCCCGGCAGCTCGGAGCCCACCAGCACCAGGGCCCAGGGGCGCTCCAGCGCCTGCTCCAGGGCTTCCCGCGTGCCGACGGGTTCCAGCGTGAGCATGGAGAGGATGTCCTCCTTCTCCAACGCGTCGCGCATGGCGCGCGTCTCACGCTCGCTGCCCACCAGGAGCAGCGACAGGGTGTAACCGAGGGGCGCTTCGGCTTGGGCCACGTCGAACGGGTGGTGGGCCATGGTCTGTTTAGTTGGAGCCGAACGCGAGCACGGTCAGCGTGGTGTTGATGTGGAAGCCCGAGTAGATCTCGAATTGCACGTTCATCCCAGCAGCGGACGGTGCAAGCTTCATGGCCTCGGAGAGCTTTGGCAACATGCCCTGGGCCTGCGCGTACCACAGGCGTCCGCTGCAGTGGAACAGGAGGGCGGCCTGGGGGTTCTGTACCCGCCTGGGCAGTTCCTCCTGGAAGAAGTCCCGCGTCATGCCCGCCAGGTCGCCGGCCTTCATCAGGTCCAGCTCACTGCCCTCCTCCAGGAGGTTGGCGAACAGGATGGAGCCATCTTCCAGGGGGCGCCACGCGGCGCGGATGAAGTACTCGCGGCCCACCTTGAGCGCGGTGGGGCGCAGCGCGAAGCCACCCGGCCGGCCGAACTCCAGGTCCGCGATGTTCTCCACGCCCAGGATGTCCGCGTAGCGCCGGGCGGCGGGCTGACCGTCGATCTCCAGGGCGCGCGTGTGCGTCTCATCCACCTTGGTGATGGTCATGCGCTCGCCGGTGGGCACGTACCAGTGCGAGCGCAGCGCGGCCCAGGGAGCGTTCGTCTTGAACAGGGCCACCAGCACACCGTCGCCGGCGACCTCTCCGTCCACGTGGATGAGGGCGGACTGGCGCGCGGGGTCCGTCTCTGAATCGCTGGCGCCGCCGCCCACGAGCACCAGGGTCTGGTTCTTCTCCAGGATGCCCAGCAGCAGCTCTTCCTTCTTGTAACGGAAGCCGTCGTCAATCACGAGGCCCACGTACCGGCGCGCGTCCAGGTCCTGCTGGCGCACGCCCAGCTCCTCGCACGCGCGCTTGATGGCCTGCGCGCCCGCGGCGATGGCGTCCCCGGTGAGGCCGCTTCCCAAACCCAGGCCCACCTCGAAGTCGCCGGAGAGCGCGCCCATCACCACGCTGTTCTCGTGGATGCCGTTGTTGTCCAGCTCCCCGGCGGTGGTGGCGCCCACCAGCCGGGTGTCCTTGGGCAGCCGCTCACGCACCGCGCGGTTGAGCGCGCGCTGGTCGCGCTGGCGGGCCGCGAACAGCGTCACCAGCTTCGGCGGCGGGCCGTGCAACTGGCCCAGGAGGTCCTCGGCGACGGCGACCGGATCCGTGAGGGTGGAACGAGCCGTCTGCATCTTCACGTGCGCCATGAGGACCTCCGTGCGAACCGGCGGCGGCTAGAAGCCGGCGCCGGGGTGTGTCTTGTGACAACTGCCGGTGCACTGCTGGAACGACTCGCGGCCCCCGCCGACGTACATGCTCTCGATGGGGCCGAACTTCTCCACGTGGCTCTCAGGGTAGCTCTTGTGGCACGACAGGCAGGCGGCCTTGCTGGTGCGCTGCGTGGTCTCCTGCTTCAGGTGGCAGGACGAGCACTTCTCCAGGGGCGCGTCGAAGCGGTTGGAGCGCGAGTGGATGAAGTGCGTGCGCACGAAGATGGGGCCTTCCAGTTCGAAGCCCAGCGGAGCATGGCACGACGCGCACGCGGCGCGGTTGTCGTTCGCATGCAGGACTTCACCCAGCTCGCCGCCCTTGCTGTGGCAGGTGTTGCACGGACCCGTGGTCAGGGCCGCGCTGGTGTGCGTCTTCGTCCCCACCTGGATTTCGATGGTGCGCGACGCCGGAACGTCCTCGCCCAGGTAATTGCGGCGCGCCTTGGCGGTCACCAGGTAGGTGCCGGGCTTCACGTCCGCGGGCAGGGTGTAGGTCCAGGTGTCGCTCACGGGCGCGTCCCAGCGGCCGTCATTGGGGAAGAAGGCGCCGCCGAACAGCTTGTTGGAGGGGGGGAAGGTCATGAACTGCGCATAGACGCCGTCGCGCGCCGGGGTGGCGATGGTCTGCACGTCCTGCGAGTCATCCAGGAAGGCCTCCAGGTCGACGATGGTCCGGATGGGCTGGATGTCCTGCGCCGGCCCGATGAGCTGGGTCATCATCATCCGTTCCTGGTGCTTGCGGCGATAGTAGGTCGTCGTGGGGTTGAAGAACGCCTGATAGTACTGGATCCCCGCCGGGCTGCCGGGAGCGCCCGGAGGTGCGACCTCATTGTAGGTTGGAAGGCTCCCGGCCTTGTGCAGGCGCTTGCCCTTGCCGTCCTTCAGGGTCATCTGGAAGGTGACCTGCGACCCGGGGGCATACGTGCCGTCCTTGCGGGGCGCCGTCAGGGCCTTGATGTCGATGCCAAACCCGTAGCTGAACTCCGGCTGGGACACCTGCGTGACGGGGATGTAGTAGGGGGCGAACGGGCGCAGGCTCCAGCGCAGGCGCAGACCCGCCGTGCGGGAGTTGAAGGTGAGGGTCTGCTTCTTCGCGTGGTTGTACGCGTTGCGCAGCTCCACCAGGGCCTCTTCCTCATAGGCCGTGGCGCCGTTGCAGTCCGTGAGCGAGCGGCAGTCGCGCGTCCACTGGATGGCGCGCATGCGGCGGATGAAGAAGTCGTCACGCTCCGTGCGGCGGGTGTCGTCGCTGCCGATGTTCAGGAGCACCGGGGCGCCCGTCAGCACGCCGCGCGCGTCCACCGGCTCCACCGTGAAGAGGCTGGTCGCCTTCATCCACGCGGCGTCACGGTAGAAGCGGCGGCGGGTGAAGGTGCCGTCCGGGTTCGACAGGCCCACGAACTCCTGGTCCGCCATGCGCACACCCGACCACCCGATGGCCAGGAAGTCGCTGTTCTGACGCAGGCCGTCCACGCCCTCGTCCTTCGACGCGGTGATGGAGGCGCGCAGGTCAATCTGGTCCACCCAGAAGGTCTGCCCGGCCTTCACCTTGATGGGCACGCCCTTGCCGTTGTCCACCTCCAGCGCCAGGCCCACGGGCGGCTCGCGGTTTCCGCCACCCAGGATGTCGCCCAGCGACAGGTCCTGGCCCTGGACCGCGAGCTGCGGCTCGACATTGGGCTCCACGACGGCGGAGGACTCCAGCTCCGTGGACTCCGGACCACCGCACGCCACCGTCAGGCTGGCGAGGGTCGCCAGCAGGCTCGCGCGGCCCGCCGTGAACAGGTGGGGGGAAGTGCGAGAACACCGCTCCCGAATCGTGACAGTTCCAGCCATGAGGGGACTCCTCCGAACGCGTATGTGCGGACGGCTGCCGGAGCAGCGTCGCGGCCAGTGGACCCGGGTGCCCTTGCGTCGGGGGGACGCTGGCGGCGGGTCACTCTCAAATCCGGCTTTTGCCGGAAACGAGCAGTTCTAGCCACACGGAGAATATCCATAATCAACAGAGCGATTCAACTTCTGAGAATAATTCTAGTCAGAGTCGAACTCGGACTGTTCGTGACTGGATGAGAAGGGCCTCTGGGGCGCAACCCACCCGGGAGGGTCAAACTCGAATCGTGTTTCCCGCTTCCTCCTGTGCTTCCGGGGTGAACGGGAGTTCGACGGTGAACTCCGAGCCCTCACCGAGCCGCGAGTGGACGCGGATGGTGCCGCCGTGGGCTTCGACGAGCTGTCGGACGATGTAGAGGCCCAGGCCGAAGCCCGGCGCGCGGCTGTCCGTCGTGACCCGCTCGAAGCGGGTGAACAGGCGCTGCTGGGCCTCCGCGGGGATGCCGGCGCCGTGGTCCCGCACCGACATCTGGATCCGGTGTGAGTCCTCATCCACGTTCACATGCACCTCCACCGGCTGACCCCGGCCGAACTTGAGGGCGTTGCTGACCAGGTTGGTGAGGACTCGGTCCAGGCGCTGGCGGTCCCAGCGGCCGCGGGCCGCGTTCCGGGCGTGGACGGTGAGGGCGCAGCCGGCGGCGGCGGCCTGGTCCTCGTGGCGGGCGGCCACCTCGTGCGCCAGCTCCGCCAGGTCCATGGGCCGGGACTCCAGCACCAGCCGGCCGCCGGACAGGCGCGACAGGTCCAGCAGGTTGTGCACCAGCTGCCCCAGCCGCTTCGTCTCGTCCTCGGCCAGCAGCAGCCCCTCGCGCAGGCGCGGGTCCTCCGCGTGCGCGGGCGCGCACTGCAGGCGCACGCGGCGCAGGCGCAGCTGCAGCGAGCTGAGCGGGGTGCCCAGGTCGTGCGCCGCCACTCCAATGAGCTCCAGCGCGTTCTGCGTCGCCGCCAGCAGGCGGGCGTTGTCCAGCGCCAGCGCGGCCCGCGCGGACAGCTCCTCCAGGAAGGCCTGGTCCACCGCGCCGTAGTGGCGGTGCGGCCGGGTGGACAAGAGGCACAGCGTGCCCAGCACCCGGTTGTCCACGACGAGCGGCACGCTCAGCGCGGAGCGCACGCCCAGCGCGCGCCACAGCTCCGCGCAGGTGCTGTCGCTGACGGAGGAGGGCAGCCGGTCTGGATCCACCTCCGCGAAGCGCTCGGCGCGGCCGGTGTGCATGACGCGCGCGGGGCCGGGCTCGTCCAGCGAGGGCCTGCGCATCAGCGGCTCCCACAGCCGCGCCTGGGTGGCCGCGTCCGCGCACGCCACCGCGCCGGGGCGCACGCCGCTCTGGCTGTCCGGCAGGTAGAGCACGCACGCGTCCGCGACTTCCGGCACGCACAGGCGGGTGAGCGCGTTTCCCAGCTCCTTGGCGCCGGCCTGCGGCTGCAGCACGCGTCCCGCCTCCGCGAGCAGCGCCTGCATGCGCTCGGTGCGCTTGCGCTCGGTGATGTCGCGCGTCACCTCCGCGAAGCCCTGCAGTGTGCCGCCCTCCGCGTAGAGCGCGGTGAGCAGCGTCTCCGCCCAGAAGCGCGAGCCGTCCTTGCGCATCCGCCAGCCCTCCGACTGCAGGCGCCGCTCGCGCGCGGCCCGCTCGCGGTGGGAGGCGGGCAGCCCGTGCGTGACGGCATCCGGCACGTGCAGCACCTCCACGCGCTGGCCCACGATGTCGGAGGACGTCCACCCGGTGAGCCGCTCCGCGCCCGTGCTCCAGCAGGACACCGTGCCATCCGACTCCAGGAAGCACAGCGCGTAGTCGCTCACGCCATCCATGAACAGGTGCAACCGCTGCTCACTCTGCACGGCTTCCTCGTGCATGGGGCCCAGCGCGTTGCGCAGCACCATCACCAGCGCGACCAGGGCGCCCAGGCCCAGCAGGCCGGAGAGGATGTCGGAGGCGTGATGGAGGACGGCCCCGTCGTCCACCGTCAGCGTGTGGGCCGTGAACACAAGGGTGGCAAGCAGGATGAGTCCGGCCAGAAGGCATACGGACAGACCTGCCCCGACCCGCTGAGCGAAGGTCCAACGTCGCAGCATGTGGCACTCCCCCCCGACGGCACCGAGCGCTTCTGTGCAGAAGGACGCTCAACATCACCGAAAAGGTGGGGTGAGCGACATCGCACTGTCGGGCAGGGTATCCTATAACCCTGTTTTTACCTGTTTGTCATGAAATCAAGGACCCTGCCCGTGGGGATGGGAAATTTCTGGCGGGCAGGACGCGGCGGGGCTGTCGGATGGTGGACGGTGCCTGGCGCTTTTCAGGGAACTCGGGCCTGGAATCAAGGGGTTGGACGGGGTGGAGGTGCCTGCGAAATGGCCTTCCGGGCGCCGGGACGTTATTCAGCGCACCCTCCTCGTCACCCAGGTGTTGCACGGCATATGGCGTCTCTCGTCGAAGGTCTGAAGGTCCGCTACCTCCCGCAGCCCGAATGGGGTGTGGGGCATCTGGTGTCGCTGCAGGAGCAGGGGGCCAAGGCCCTCATCGCCTTCCCGTCCCGCGAGGACGAGCCGGTGCTGGTGTCCACGCGCGGCGGTGCGCTGGTGCCCTACCAGTTGCCCAAAGGTGAGCCCATCCAGACGCCGAAGGGACGCAAGGCCACCATCCTGGGCGAGGAGCCGGGCGCGCGCGGGCTGCGCCGCTACGTGGTGCGCTTCGAGGACACGGGCGAGGAGGACGAGCTGCCGGAGTCCGAAGTCCGCGCGCTGGCGCCGCGCTCCGACCTGCTGTCCACGCTGCGCGACGGGCGGGTGGGGGACGCGAAGGCGTTCATGCTGCGCAAGCAGGCGCTGGTGCTGGACGACGAGCGCCGGGGTGACGCGCTGGGCGCGCTGCTGGCCAGCCGGGTGATGGTGAAGCCTCACCAGGTGGGCGTGGTGCAGCGCGTGCTGTCCGCACGCCGGCCTCGCTTCGTGCTGGCGGACGAAGTGGGCCTGGGCAAGACGATTGAAGCGGGCATGGTGTTCAGCGCGCTGCGGCTGGTGGGCCTGGCGCGGCGGTGCCTGGTGGTGGCGCCCAGCCACCTCACCGTGCAGTGGCTGGTGGAGCTGTTCCACAAGTTCAACCAGCTCTTCACGCTGATGGACTCGGACCGCTACGAGCAGTCGCTGAAGGAAGCGCCGGACGTCTCTCCGTGGGCGCGCTTCCCGCTGGTGGTGACCAGCCTGGAGCTGCTCAGCCGCACCCGCGAGCACCGCGAGGAGGTGGCCGCCGAGGACGCCTTCTGGGACCTGGTCATCATCGACGAGGCGCACCACCTCAAGGGCGAGAAGGCCTTCGCCGCCGCGAAGGGGCTGGCCGCGAACTCGTGGGGCCTGCTCCTGCTCACCGCCACGCCCATGCAGCTGGATCCGGCGGAGTACCACGGCCTGCTCACCCTCATCGACGCGGCGACCGCGCCGTCCGTGAAGGGCTTCGAGGCGCGGCTCCAGCGCCAGGAGGAGCTGTCCACCGCGGTGCGCGCGCTCATGGAAGGCAAGGACGCGAAGGCCTCCGTGGCCGCGCTGGCCAAGCGCTTCCCGGAGGACGCGCGGCTCCAGACGCTGAAGGAGAAGGAGGCGCTGCTCGCGCACCTGGCGGAGACGTACAGCCTGTCGGACCGGCTGGTGCGCAACCGGCGCGCGGTGGTGGGCGGCTTCTCCACGCGCAGGCTCCACCGGCACCCGGTGCAGCTCACGCCGGAGGAGCTGACGGCGCGCGACACGGCGCTCGCCACGCTGGCGAAGGGCACGCTTCGCGGCGCGCCGCTGGCCAACGTGCTGCGCCGTCTGGAGTCCAGCCCCGCGGCGTTCACGGGCGCGGTGAAGTCCAACCCGGCGCTCAAGGGCGCGGACCTCAAGCTGACCGGCCGGGACGCGAAGCTCATCGCGTTCGTGGGCGTGCTGCGCGGCATCTGGAAGGCGGAGCCGCGCGCGAAGGTGCTCGTGTTCACGGAGAGCCGCGACACGCTGGACTCGCTCCAGTCGGAGCTGTCGCGCGAGGGCGTGGAGGCGCTGGGCTACCACGGCGACCTGCCGCTCGTGGAGCGCGACCGGCAGGTGGCGCGCTTCCGCGACCCGGAGGGCCCCCGGGTGCTCCTGTGCACGGAGGTGGGCGGCGAGGGCCGCAACTTCCAGTTCGCGCACCACCTGGTCCACTACGACCTGCCGTGGAGCCCCTCCACGGTGGAGCAGCGCATCGGCCGCCTGGACCGCATCGGGCAGGCGCACCCGGTGGAGATCCACGTCTTCGACCCCGCGGGCACGCTCGCGTCGGACGTGTTGATGCTGCTGGCGGACGCCGTGGGCGTCTTCGGTGAGACGGTGGGCGGCCTGGACGCGGTGCTGGAGGAGGTGGAGGACCGCATCGCGGACCTGGCCCTGCTGCCCCGCGAGGCGCGCGTGGAGTACGCCGCGGAGCTGAAGGCCCGCGTGGAGGTGGCGCGTGAGCAGGTGAAGCGCGCGTACGACCCGCTGCTGGACGTGCGCAGCTTCGACAAGCCCGCCGTGGCCCGGCTGGTGGCGCGCGCGCAGGAGCGCATGGGCGAAGAGGCCCCGGAGCCAGGGGACGACGATGACTCCGGCGAGGAGGCTCCGCCGCTGGAGGACGGGCTGTGGAGCGTGGCGCGCGACCTGGACGAGCGCCTGGAGGAGACCGTCACGGAGCTGGCGCGCCGCGTGGGCATTGGCGTGGACACCGACGAACAGGTGGAGGCCTTCCAGGTGGCCTTCCAGTTCGGCCACGCGCTCAACGTCGAGGGGCTGCCCGGCATCGACGTGATGCAGGACCGCACCGTGCTGGGCACCTTCTGGCGCGACACCGCCGTGGAGGCGGAGGAGCTGGAGTACTTCGCCACCGGCCACCCGCTGGTGGAGGCGCTGTTCGGCTTCCTCAAGGACGGCCCCTACGGCCGCAGCGGCTTCCGCCACATCGAGAAGCGCGGCGTGAAGAAGCCGGCGCGCGGCCTGGAGCTGCTCTTCCACGTCCAGCTGCCGGAGCCCCAGGACACCTCGCCCGGCGCCCGCGTGCCCAGCCGCCAGCTGGCCCGCTTCCTGGCGCGCACCCTCCTGCCCGTGGCCGTGGTGGAGGGCCCGGAGGGGCCCGTGGCGGACGGTTCCGTACTCGCCGCTTTGGAATCCGAGGGCAAGGCGCTGAAGGGGGATGAGGTCCACCAGGCCTTCCCGGGCTTCGGCGCCTTCGTGGACGCCGCGCTGCCCGTGGCCCAGGCCGCCGCCGAGGCGGAGTTCGGCCGGTCCGCGAAGAAGGCCCGGGCCGCCATCGAGGCCGAGCGCGACTCGGCCGCCGCCCGTCTGCGCCTCTCCCTCTCCCACCAGGGCCTGCCCCCGGAGGAGGTGGAGGCCCAGGTTGACGCGGAGCGCAATCACTACGAGCGCCTGCTCCAGGCGCTCGCGGGGGCGAAGGTGGCGCTGGACGCGGCCTGCGGGTTCACCCTCAACCGCTGAGCCAAACCATCCTGATAGTATGGAATCGGTTCTAATGGTGTTCCGGCCATTTGACCGATTCCCCAATCATCGAGAATCTAGGAGGAAGGCAGCCTCCCCCCATGGCCCTTCCCCACCCCCCACGTCGGCAGCGCGAATCCGGTCAGGCCGCGGTTGAAGCGGCGCTGTGCATGCCGCTGGTGGTGTTCATGGTGCTGGGCACGCTGCAGCTCTTCATGCTGCTGCAGGGCCGCATCCTGGCGCAGGTGGCGGTGTACCGCGCGGTGCGCGCGGGCAGCCTCAACCACGCCAGCTGCGAGGCGATGACACACGCGGCGCTGGTGACGATGCTGCCCACGGTGGAGCACACGCGCACGCCCGCGCAGCTGGCCAACGCCTTTGACGAGCGCAAGCGCAACTACCTGCGCGTGCGCGGCTCGCAGGGGACGCTCTTCACCGAAGGGCCCATGGTCGAAATCGTCCGTGAGTCCCCGAACGTCGGTTGGGTGCGCGGCCTGGGGGACGAGGACCTGCTGTTCGACGTGCCCACGGACGACGCGGCGCTGATGCGCCAGCGCACGCTCGAGATCCGCATGGTGGCCTGGTACTACATGCGCATCCCGTTCGCGGACTGGGTGATGAGCCGCATGTTCCTGGCCCAGTTCCACCTCAAGAACTACACGGACGCGAACCCGCTCAACCCGGCGCAGAAGAAGTCCGACTGGTGGGCGGACACGGACGTGGAGCTGGGGCCGGATGACTGGCCCGGCGGGGACCTGGGGGACCGGATGGTGCGCTGGAACGCGCAGGGGCACTACCTGTTCCCCATCCAGGTGCACGCGGCCATGCGGATGATGACGCCAGTGAAAGCGGCGAACTTCCAGGGAGGTGCCGGATGCAGCCTGCACGGCTTCTGAGGCACGGACGCGGTCAGGCGCTGGTGCTGTTCTCGCTGACGCTGCTGCTCCTGACGTTGATGGTGCTGGGCACGCTGGGCTTCGGCATGCGCGCCAAGGAGCGCGTCGAAATCCAGATGGCGGCGGACGCGGCGGCCTACAGCCAGGCGGTGTCCACGGCGCGCACGTTCAACGCCATCGCGGTGATGAACCGCGCCCAGATTGCCCACATGGTGGCCATGGCGGGCACGCAGTCGATGATCAGCTACGGCAGCCAGCATTACGCCGCGCGGCAGGCGTCCCCGTGTGCCATGCCGGACACCGTCTTTTCCGGCCTGGACCAGGCGGCGGCCACGCAGGTGGCGCAGTTGCAGGGGCGTGCGGGCGACATGTTCCGCTCGGAGCTGGCCATGTACAACACGCTGGTGGGCACGCACCTGGCGCGGCAGGAGCTCTCGAAGCGCATCGCCCGGGAGATCAACAGCGAGCTGGATGCCCCGCCCGCGGGCGCCAACAAGTCGCTGTCGGAGGTGTCGGGCGGCGCGTCCTCCGGTACCTCCTACAGTCAGTTCGAGGAGCAGATGCGCACCGGCGGCGTGCCGGACAGCTCCGGCGCGGTGGCGCTCGCCGGCGGGCAGAGCACCGCCAACCTGAACGCCACCATGGGCAGCCTGGGCTGGACGTGGGTGCACAACCGGGCGTCCGGCAGCGCGGGCTTCGGTTCGGGCGCCGCGGCGCACAACCCCGGCTTCAAGCGCTACGGCAGCGCCTCCTCGATGGACTCCTCCACGTACGAGACCATCTCCGGCCGCAACTCGTGGGCGCACGACCACGGGCGCGCGGTGGTGATCACCTGCCCGGACGGCACCGTGGTCCCCGGCGCCGCGACGGACGCGTGGGTGATGTCCGACGAACTCCAGTCCAAGCAGGACCAGCACGTCTACGGCGCGGGCAAGCCTCCCCCGGGGCAGGGCTCGGAGAACAACACCACCGTGGACGAGCGCCACACGCTGGGCGCCTGCAACGTGTGCCCCGGCATCTGGCCGTACGCGGTGGGCTTCAACGCGGGGCTCTTGAACGGCCCCCGCCCGGACGAGAACGACTTCGGTCAGCCCAAGCTGTACGCCATGCTCCACCGCGACTACGCCAGCGCGTCGCGCCGGGCGAAGCCGGACCCGTGGAACCTGCTGTTCACCTTCAAGTTCGCGAACCAGGAGACGGAGTTCGACAACGCCGCGCCGCTGGGGCGCATCCAGCCCACCGGCATGGAGGACGTGCAGCGCAACCAGGTGGCCCTGTCCGCGGGGCTCGCCTACTACCACCGGCCCCGGGCGGCGGCGGCGGGCGGTGGCTGGGCGGAGCCGCCCAACTTCCTCAACCCCTTCTGGCGCGCCACGCTGGTGAGCACCGAGGGCGCGCGTGACGACAAGCCCGCGCGCAGCCTGTCCGAGGCGGGCTTCACCGAGCACGCGGACGCGCTGCGCCGGCTGGACAACGCGGGCTACCGGGGTGGCAGCAAGACGGGCGGGAGGTACTGATGGACACGCGCGCTTCCAGGTCGCGCCGTGGACAGGCGCTCGTCGAGACGGCGCTGGGGTCGCTGGTGTTCGTCACCGTGCTGATGTTCGGCATCTACTTCGCGGAGGTGAGCGCGCTGACCCTCAAGGTGCAGGAGGCCGCCAACTTCGCGCTGTGGGAGGCCACCGGGCACGTGATGCACAACCCGCAGAACGGCGTCTTCCAGCGCTCCAACGCAGAAGCGCTGGCCTCCGCGGAGGCCGCCGGGCGCTACCAGGACTTCGACGGACGCGCGGGCCGCACCAGCGGCGCCATGACGTTCCAGCTGGCCCTGGCGCGCGCCACGCGAATCCAGGTGGACTGCGAGCCGACGCGGCCCGCGGGCAGCGACATCGAAATCCTGGGCACCCGCCCGCAGGACGCGGACCCGGTCTCGACGGCGCTGAGTCAGTCCATGGACACGCAGTCCGACGGCATCTCGTGCACCGCCTCCACCCGGATGCGCGCGGAGCGCCTGGGCACGTTCATGGAGCCGGAGTTCTTCAAGGTGTCTCACCGGCGCGCCACCGACCAGTTCGTGGTGTGCGCGGCGGGGCGCGCGTCCAACGGGCGCTGCACCCGGCGCTTCTTCATGCTGCTGGACGACTGGGGCCTGTCCACCGTGGCCGAGGGCCGCGAGTGCCCCCTCAGCACCAACACCGGGGGCGCCTGCGGGAACGTGGACTACTACGAGTGGGCCCAGAGCGTGTACCGCAACAACGGTGGTGGCGGGAGCGCGGGCAGCGCGCTGATGGCCGGCGTGGGCGCGGAGGGGGGCGTGAACGAGGACCAGTTCTTCATGAGCTTCCGCGGCCAGGAGAGCAACTACGAGCAGAGCATCGGCGGCTCGCACGCGGGCAACCAGACCGTCTGGGAGACGACGCCCTTCAAGGCCAGCAACATCAATCCCAAGTACGACGTCCAGCGCGAGAACAAGTGGCTGGGAGGCGTGCCGCATTGAGCCGGGGCGGGCGCGTGGCGGGGGCGCTGCTCTCGCTGCTGCTGGGGCTGTCCGCCCGGGCCCGGGCCCCCGACGCGGGCGTGCCGGACTCGGGCGTGCCGGACGCGCCGCGCTTCGCGTGGCCCCGGCTCCAGGTCATCGCGCACGTGGAGTCCAGCGACATCGTGGAGGCGGGTGGCATCCCGGTGGCGCTGCGCGCGGTGCACGTGAAGGAGAACATCCGGGACCTGGTGCAGCGCTTCGCGGACGCGTTCCGCGACGGCGGCCTCTACGTGCCGCCCGGCAAGGAGCAGGCGCAGTACGCCAACAACGCGGCCATGCTCACCGCGTTGGATCCGAAGCGGCGCATCACCTACACCGTGGTGATGATGCCGCAGCCGGATGGCACCACCACGCTGTACCTGGGGGAAGCCAACCACGCGCTGGCTCGTCCGCAGGAAGCGCCCGGGGACTTCGCGCCGCTGCCGCCGCAAGCGAATGGCGTGCTGCGCGTCAACGCGGAGGGCTCGCGCACGCTCACCTTCCAGGTGCCGCTCACGGGGCCGCAGGTGGAGGCCTTCTACGGCGACGCCCTGGCGAAGGCCGGGTGGAAGCGCGGCGACGAGGCCGGCCTGTACTCGCGGCCCGGCGCGGAGCTGCGGCTCACGCACCAGCCCGCGAAGGACGGCCAGCGCGGCGTGGTGCTCATCTATCAGCAGCGCGCGCGCTGATCAGGCGCGCAGCTTTTCGCGCAGCGCCTTGGCGCGGCCCTGCATGTCGGGGTCCAGGCCGGTGAGCTCAATGGACTTCAGCCGCTGGTCCAGGCTCTTGGGCAGCTTCTTCTGGAGCGTGCCCGCCTCCTGCAGCGCCTCCAGCTTCGCCAGCGCCTTGTCCACGATGCGCTCGCGCGGGTGGTCCAGGAGGCTGTCGAGGAAGTACGCGTCCTCGGGCAGGTCCGGATACTTCTCCAGGTAGTCCACCACGCCCTTCACCCAGTCCGCGCGCGTCTCCGACTCCTGCACCTTGCGCAGGGCGTCCTTCTGGGCCTTGCGCTTGCCTTCAGGGTCGAACGTCTTCGCGAGCCCTTCCGGCAGCTCGCCGCCGGTGAAGAGGGCGTCCGCGGCCGTCTTGTATTTCTGGTAGCTGGCGCTGCGCTCCAGCTTCTGCTGCGCCGGGTCGTCCTGGCGCGAGTGGTACTTGCTCTTGCCGCGCTGCGCGTCCAGCTCTCGGTAGGACTTGTTGCGCTTGCCGGTGAAGCCACCACCGTCGTTGTCGTCTCGGGCCATCTTCATCTCCCCTTGCGGGCGCGCCACAGCGCCGCCAGTCCCCGCCGGACGAGGGTGCGCACCTGCGCCAGCTCCTCGGGGGCGAGGGGGTGCTCCTCGTCCTGCTCCGCCTCGAACAGCGCTTCCGTCACGTATTCCTGGAGGGCATCCGGCGCGGGCGGCGCATCCGGTTCCCTGTCCAGGGCCCTGGCATCCGCGGCCAAGAGCCCCGACGGCCAGCCCAGCTCCAGCATGGCGTGCAGCTCGAAGAGCAGGTGGCGGGCGACCCCATAACCTTCGTCCGTGAGGCCAGCGGCGTCAAGCGCACCCAGCAAGCCGTCCTGCCGGTTCTCGAAGGCATGCATCAGCCGCGTGCGCGCCTTGTCGTCGTCCTCCAGGTAACGCCAGGCGGCCTCCACGAATTCGCCGGTGGGCTCGTCCGGATGGAAGGGCGCGGGCGGCTGCAGCCGCTCCTTCTTCGGACGCGGTGGGCGGGGGCCGTCTTCCAGTCGCACCGCCTTCCCCTCCAGCACCAGGTCCCAGAGGCCCAGCAGGTTCTGGTACAGGCGGCGCGCCAGCTCCGGGTCCTGGAAGCGGGGCTCCCCGTCGAAGAGGGTGGGAATCACCTGGCTGGCATCGGCGCCTTCCGCGCGCGCCTCGTGCATGCGCTCGAGCACGTCGGCGGTGTCGCAGGGACTGCCAGACAGCTCCAGCAGTCCGTCGAGCGTCTGTGCACCCTCGAACTGGCGGACGAAGTCGGGGGCTCGGTTCTTGGAGCGGCTCATCGTGGAATGGACGGTAGGCACAAGGCGGGCATCCGCGCACGGGGCAATCACGCGGGAGCGGCCGTCGCTTCCGTTTCGGGCGCGGCGCCCCTACTGTGCGGCAGTCATGGCCGTGGAAACTTCGTCCGACCCCTTGAAGTCCGCGATGCAGGAACTCTACCGCGCACGCGCGGTGGAAGGCCCGCTGGGGGAGAACGGCCTGCGCACCGTCTGGCACCTGTCTCCCCAGGGCGCGGAGCTGATGTCGCTGGTGGACGAGGACGGCCGGGTGCGCCGCCAGGAACTCACGCTCCTGGATGAACACTGCATCTGGGCCAGCGGCCAGGGCGTGCGCACCGGCAGGGTGGAAGCCGGCGAGGCGCGGCCCGTGTCCACGGAGGTGCGCGCGGACCCGGAGCTGGTGCCGCAGCGGCTGGTGCGCGCCGCGCAGGCGCTCGCCACCTACGAAGGCCAGGACCGTTACATCCTGCACATGCAGCGCGTGCTGGCGCTGGCGCGCGAGGGGCTGGAGATGTCCAGCGTCACGCCGCCAGAGCACCTGGCGGAGCAGCTGGGCCGCACCCCCGGCACGCGGGACACCGTCGCCACCCGGGCCGTGACCTTCACGCCGGTGGCGCCGCCTCCGCGCGAGGCCGTTCCCGCCGCCGCTGCTTCAGCGCCCGCGCCGCGGGTGGTCCCGGAGCCGGAGCCCGTGCTGCTGCGGTACGGTCAGCCGCTGCCCAACGAAGTCCTGCCCCCGGTGGTGCGCAAGTCGGAGGGGCTGGTGATGGTGGCCGTCTTCGGCTTCGCCGTCGTGGTGGGGCTCATCATGCTGTACGTGCTGACGCGGGGAAGCTGAGCCGCACGGGCGAGCGCTCGCCCATCAGGTGTGTCACGTCCGCGTCGGTGGGAACGGGGCCGGACGTCCTGCGGCCGGTGGTGACGCGCTCCGGGCCCAGCGTGGTGTGCAGCGGGTGCGCGTCCAGCACCAGCAGGACGGCCACCGCGGCGGTGAGCACCAGGCCGCCCACCCACTCCAGCGCGCGGGTCCGCCGGGCCTCCGCCGCGCGGTACGTCATCAGCCAGGCGAAGCCCAGCACCAGCAGGCAGGAGAAGCAGCTCCAGCGCACCGTGCGCAGCCGCGCCGCCTGCGCCATACCCTCCGCCATCAGGTCCGGGCGGAGCGCGCCGGGGGCCCGCGACAGCCGGGACAGCAGCGTGAAGAGATGGTGCGCCTCCAGCGTGCCCACCACCGCCATGCCCGCCAGCGCCGCGGACACCAGGCTGCCCAGCAGCAGGCTGCGGCGCGTGTTGTCGTGAACCGCGCGCGCCGTGTTGTAGCGCGCCATGCCCAGCGCCACCGACAGCGCGCCCAGCAGCACCGCGCTCGTCCAGGCGCCCAGCAGCCGGGGGGCCATCGCCTTGCCCAGCCCCGCCGTCAACGCGATGCCCGCGTCCGTGGCGGACACCATCGGCAGCGCCGCCTGCATCCGCTCCAGCGCCACCTCCGTGCCCAGCAGGCCCAGCGTCCACGGCACCGTCGCCATGCCCACCATCACCGCCAGCGGCACCGTGCGGCCCAGCAGCGTGGAGCCCGTCGCCAGCATCAGCAGGGGCACCTCCACCACCAGCGCCAGCACCAGCAACGCCGCGAAGGGCCCCGCGGAGGTCACCACGCTCACCAGTCCGGCGGGACTGCCCAGGAGCACCGGCAGCGTGCCCCCCAGCACGCACACCATGGTGGGGACGGCCAACGCCACGACGAACGGCCCGGGCGCGACTTGAGGTCTGACTGGAACAAGCATTTCCAGTGAGAATAGGGGGCCTGTGATTCCTTGTAATTCAGACGGGGGGACGGCCCACGAGCCAGTACACGACAGAGCAGACGGCGCCGGCCACGGGAGCCAGCACGATGCTCCAGAGCAGCGTCTGGCCGCAGTCCGCGCCTTCGCAGCCGATGCGCCCGTAGGCGAGCACGCCGCCCGTGAGCATGGGCAGGTGCATGCCCGCGATGAACAGGCCCAGCCCGCGCAGCACGAGCCCCCGGTACCAGGGCCGCGTCCACAGCCGGAAGACGAGCGGGACGAGCACCAGGGTTCCGGTGAACGCGGCGGCCAGCGCGAAGTGCCGGGCGGCCACCGCGACGCACGCGCCCGCGGCCAGCAGCAGGGCGGGCACCAGCAGGAGCGCGTTGAGCGACAGCGGCTCTCGTTCGCGGGGCGGCGTCTGAGGCATGGGCCTGGGCGGAAGGCTCGCAGGGCGTCCCCGGTCGCGCAAGGCCGGCAATGGCGTGGAGCGGATGGGCACGGGGCCCATGAACACCCCTTCGCAAGCGAAGGCCATGGCCCCGCGGGGCGGCGTTCAGGCGGCGACGGCGCCTTCGCCCAACAGGCGCGCGTAGCGGCCCCGCAGCGCGAGCAACTGCTCATGCGTGCCGGCCTCCACCACCTGTCCGCCCTCCACCACGGCGATGAGGTCCGCGTCGCGCACGGTGCTGAGCCGGTGCGCGATGACCAGCACCGTGCGGCCCTTCATCAGCGCCTGGAGCCCCGCGCCGACCGCTGCCTCGCTGGTGGCGTCCAGGGCGCTCGTGGGCTCATCCAGCAGCAGCAGTGACGGGCGGCGCAGGAAGGCGCGCGCCAGGGCCAGCCGCTGCCGTTGTCCGCCGGACAGCCGGCTGCCCCGCTCTCCCACGGGCTCATCCAGGCCGCCGGGCAGCGCCCGCACGAAGTCCTCCGCGTGCGCCAGCCGCAGCGCTTCCCACAGCGCGTCGTCCGTCGCGTCCGGCTGGCCCAGGCGCAGGTTGTGGCGCACGGTGCCGGAGAAGAGCACCGGCTCCTGCGGCACCCACGCCAGCTGCGCGCGCACGCTGGACGCCTTGAGCGAGGACAGCGGCACACCGTCCCACTTCACTTCACCGCCGCTCGGCGGCAGGAAGCCCAGCAGCACGGAGAACAGCGTCGTCTTGCCCGCGCCGGACGGGCCCACCAGCGCCACGCGCGCGCCCGCGGGAATCGTCAGGTCCACGCCCTTCAGGGCCTCGCGCCCGTCCGAGTACGTGGCGCGCACGCCCGACAGCTCCAGGGCGCGCGACAGGGGAGGGGCCTCCGCGCCCACGTCCGGCGGCACCGGCGAGTCCGCGAGCTCGAACAGGCGCTCCGCCGCCGCCAGCCCCGTGAGCACCTGGGACAGCGTGCCGCTCAGCGACTTCACCGGTTGGTAGAGCAGCAGCGCCGCCGCCATGAAGGACAAGAGCCGCCCGGCCAGCGTCGGATCCATGGACACCGCGCGGGCGCCCCACGCCACCGCCACCGCCACGCCGACGATGCCCAGAAGTTCCACCGTGGGGCTGAAGGCGCCGCGGATGAAGAGCGAGCGGCGCATCTCCGCCAGGTACGCCTCGGCCTCCGCGTCGAAGGACTCCAGCGCGCGGGGCACCGTGCCGTAGGCCTGCACCACGGGGAGGTTCTGCAGCTGCTCGGCGGTGATGGCGCTGAGCGCGCCCAGGTTCGCCTGCGAGCGGGTGGCCACCTTCTTGAGCGACCGCGCGAAGCGGCTCACCGGCACCACCGTCACGGGCACGACGACGAACGTGAAGAGGAAGAGTTTCGCGTCGATGAGGAAGCAGGTCGCCAGCAGTGCGCAAATCTGGAGCCCATCCCTTACGTACGATGACAACGCCTGGGTGACGGAGAACTCCACCAGGGGTACGTCCGAGGTGAACCGGGAGACAAGTTCTCCCGAGTGGCGCTGCTCGAAGAACGCCGGCGGCTGGGCGAGCAGCCGGCCGTAGAGGAAGCCCCTCAGGTCGGCCATCACCCGCTGGCCCAGGCGCTGCATCAGGCCGCCCTGGAGGAACTGGGCAGTGGCCTTCACCAGCGCGACCGCGACGACCAGCAGGGGCAGCCGGGACAGCAGGGCCTCCGGCGCCAGGGTCATCCCCGCGACGGTGACGGGGGCGCCGGTGAGGACGGCGCGCAGCAGGGGCCCGACGATCCAGGCGTACGCGGCGGTGGCGGCCGCGGCGGTGAGCGAGGCCAGCGTGCCCGTGAGAAGCAACCGGCGATAAGGGCTCAGGTAGCCCAGGAGCCGGCGATAGACGTGCGCGGAGGGACGGGGGGCCACGGGAGGGGGCGCACTCTGTCACCGAGGCGACGGTGCCGTCCAAGCCAAAGGGAAGTGGGAAGCGCGCGTGCATGGCCGCCCGCCCCACGGCCGGTCAGGGAGCGCTCGCGCCCGCCTGCGTTGCCGCATCCCACACACGCGGACAGCTTGAGATGCGCCATGGAAACCAACTCCGAGAAAGAAGTCCTGTTCAATCCCGGCTGCGAGTCGGTCGTAGATGACGAAGAGCGCCGCCGTCTGCTCTGGCTGATGGCCGAGTACTTCCGCACCATCGGTTACTCGGACATCAAGGCCCGGCTCCCTGGCTTCATGCCGCCGCCCGTGCTCTCCGGCACCATCGAGGACCACCGGCCGGACTTCACCTGTCGCCAGTCCGACTCCGCCCGCACGCCCATCATCCTGGAGATCGTCACCCCGGGCATGGTGGATGATCCCACCGCGGAGAACCGCTGGAGCCTCCTGGCGAGCGCCGCGAAGCTCTACAACGCGGAGCTGCACTTCGTGGTCCCCAAGTGGTCCATGAACGGCCCCGTGGACCCGGCCCTCAAGCGCCGGCTCGCTCGCATGGAGCTGACGGTCAACCGCGTCTGGACCGTGTAGCGCCAAGGCCCGGCTTCCCACAGGGTTGGACCCCGGCCTGGATTGCTGGCGTGTTTCGCTGCGTTATAGTGACTCCGATTCTCTACGCAGCTTGAAAACGCCAGTAATTTCCAGGGGTTCGATTCAATGGCAGGGGCCGCAGGGCAGAAGCGCGACTACTACGAGGTCCTGGGCGTCCAGAAGAACGTTACGGCGCAGGACCTGAAGAGCGCGTTCCGGAAGGTCGCGTTGCAGTACCACCCGGACCGCAACCCCGGGAACCACGAGGCCGAGGAGAAGTTCAAGGAAGCCTCGGAGGCCTATGAGGTCCTGAGCGATCCGGACCGGCGCACGAAGTACGACCGCTTCGGACATTCGGGCAACCCCTTTGGGGACGCGGGCGGCGGCTTCCAGGGCGTCAACATCAACGACATCTTCGGAGAGATTTTCGGCGACATCTTCGGGGGTGGCGGCGGGCGTGGCCGGCAGCGCCAGAGCCGGGGCGCGGACCTGCGCTACAACCTGGAGATCAGCTTCGAGGAGGCGGCGTTCGGCTGCCGCCCGAAGGTGACCATCCCTCGTCCGAAGAAGTGCGAGACCTGCTCCGGCTCCGGCAGCAAGAGCGGCGCGGCGCCCCGGCAGTGCGCGGCGTGCGGTGGCAGCGGGGAATTGCGCTACTCGCAGGGCTTCTTCGCGGTGTCCCGTCCGTGCGGTGACTGCGGCGGTTCGGGCGCCACCATTCCGGATCCGTGCGCGAAGTGCCGGGGCTCCGGGAAGACGCCGTCGGAAGAGGTCATCGAGGTCGCCATCCCGGGCGGCGTGGACAACGGCACGCGCGTGCGGCTGGCGGGCATGGGTGAGCCGGGAGACCGGGGCGCGCCCGCGGGCGACCTGTACGTGACGGTCATCGTGCGGGAGCACCCGCTGTTCCAGCGCGAGGAGTACGAGGTCTTCTGCGAGGTGCCGGTGTCCTTCACGCAGGCGGCGCTGGGCGCGAAGATCGACGTGCCCACGTTGGACGGCAAGGTGAAGATGACCATCCCGGCGGGGACCCAGTCCGGCAAGGTGTTCCGCCTGCGCGGCAAGGGCATCCCGCACCTGCACAGCCAGCAGCGCGGGGATCAGCACGTGCGCGTCATCATCGAAACGCCCACGGAGCTGTCCTCCAAGCAGCGCGAGCTGCTGGAGCGCTTCGCGGAGGTGTCCGGCGAGGAGACCCATCCCCAGTCGAAGTCCTTCTTCGACAAGGTGAAGGAACTCTTCGGCTAGGTGGCCGGGCGTGCGTCCGGGGCCGCGCGAAGGCGTGGCTCAGGGGCCGCACGAAGAGGGGGAGGGGATGGGGCTCCCCCTCGGTGACGCACGCGGGCATGCGTGGTGCATTGAAGCGGACGTTCCAGGGGAATCATCCCCCCGCTCAAGTGTCGACGGAGCCTCACCCGCGCTGCTATGCACTTCGCCATGGAAGTCCTCTCCGCATCGCGCCGCGCGCTCGTCGCCGCGCTGGCCCTGACGTTGACCGCCTGCCCCAAGACGCCTTCCCGCACCGACAGCCGGGACGACACCTCCGGGGGCGACTCCACCCAGCCCAATCGCCCGCGCGTGGAGGTGAAGCAGGACGCCACCGCGAACGCCGCGCTCGCGCAGGCCCGCACCCAGGCGCAGGCGAACCCGGACAAGAAGCAGGCCGCGGAGGCCTACTTGTCCGTGCGCAAGGCGTACCCCGCCACCACCGCCGGCCAGGACGCGCTCTACAACGCGGGCGTCCTCTACTTCGAGGCGAAGGACTACGCGAACGCGCGCAAGACCTTCAACGAGCTGCTCTTCGAGAACCCCCTCCACGCCCAGGCCGAGGACGCCAAGCACAAGCTGGCCATCTCCGCCATGGAGGTGGGTGCCTACCGCGACGCGTACCAGACGCTCACCAGCCTGGCGGAGCGCGCGGAGGGCGCGGAGAAGGAACAGCTGCTGAGGGAGGCCGCGCGCGCGGCGGAGGGCGCGGGCCTGTACACGCAGGCGCTGTCCTCCGCTGTCAAAGAGGCGGGCGACGCTCGGACGGCGGAGGAGAAGGCCGCCGCGGTGAAGAAGGTGGAGCAGCTGGTGGAGGGCCGCGCCAGCTTCCTCGACATCGCCCGCGTGCAGGAGGGGCTGTCCCCGTCCAACCCCGCGTGGCCGGTGCTCCAGTTCAAGCTGGCGCGCATCTACTACCACCTGCGTGACTGGACCCGCCTGGAGGAGACGCTCCAGACGTTCCTGCGCGAAGCGCCCAACAGCGCCTTCGCGCCGCAGGCCAAGGAGCTGCTCGCGCGCGCCACCCGCCGCGTGGAGGTGCGTCCGCGCACCGTGGCGGTGCTCTTGCCCATGTCGGGCCGCTACCAGCCCATTGGCGAGGCGGTGCTGCGCGGCGTGAAGCTGGGCCTGCAGGGCAGCGACATCGAGCTGGTGGTGAAGGACACGCAGGGCGACGTCAACAAGACGGGCACGGCGATGGAGCAGCTCGCGTTCGACGACGGCGCCATCGCGGCCCTGGGCCCGCTGCTGGTGGACGACACCAAGCGCGCGGCGCTGCTGGCGGAGGAACTCCAGGTGCCGCTGCTGACGCTGAGCCGTCAGGAGGGCATCACGGACATTGGCCCGTACGTCTTCCGCAACATGCTGACGAACTCCGCGCAGGCGCGCGCCATCGCGGACTACGCGATGAACGTGAAGGGCTACAAGCGCTTCGCGGTGCTCTACCCGAACATCCCCTACGGTGTTGAGCTGGCGAACGAGTTCTGGGACGACGTCGTGTCTCGCGGCGGCGCGGTGCGCGGCGCGGAGTCGTACTCGTACGACCAGACGACGTTCACCAGCGAGGCCAAGCGCCTGGTGGGCCGCTACTACCTGGAGGACCGCGGCGACTACGCGGAGGCCGTGCGCGACGTGCAGGGCGAGAACATCACGGACGCGTACCGCCGCCGCAAGGCGATGGAGAAGGCGCGCAGCGGCGTGGAGCCCATCATCGACTTCGAGGGCCTCTTCATCCCGGACGACTGGCGCCGGGTGAGCCTGGTGACGCCCGCGCTCGCGGTGGAGGACATCGTCACCAACGCGTGCGACCCGCGCGACCTGGAGCGCATCCGCAAGACGACGGGCAAGAAGGACCTGAAGACCGTCACGCTCTTCGGCACCAACCAGTGGTCCAGCCCCAAGGGCCGCTCGGGCCTGCCGGAGCTGCTGGAGCGCGGCGGCAAGTTCGTCACCTGCTCGGTGTACGTGGACGGCTTCTTCGTGGACTCGCAGCGGCCGGCGACGCAGAAGTTCGTGAAGAGCTACCGCGACGCGTACCGCGAGACGGGCCGCGACCCGGGCCTGCTGGAGGCCATCGGCTACGACTCGGCGCGCATGGTGCGGCAGGTGATTGACAAGCAGCGGCCCAACACGCGCGCGGCGATGCGTGAAGCCCTGGCGGGGCTGAAGGACTTCGACGGCGCCACCGGCCGCACCTCGTTCAACGACAAGCGTGAAGCGGACAAGCAGCTGTTCCTGCTGTCCGTGGACAACAAGGGCGTGAACGAGATCAACGTCGACAAGGAGAAGGCCGCCGTCCGCGGGTCGGGTTCATGAGCCCGCGCACCGGGGGCTTGGTGCTTGCGGGCGTGCTGACGCTCACGGGCTGCGCGCACACGGCCGTGGGCCTGACGCCGGACACGCTGGGCCGGCTGGAGTCCGCGCCCGGAGGCTTCCTCTCCGGCGCGGTGGAGGGCTTCGACGGGGAGCCCACCGTCCTCAACCGCAAGGACTTCATCTGGGCGCTGGACTTCGCGCCTCGCGGCCAGCGCGTGGCCTACACACGCCTGGGGGACAAGGCGTACCACGTCTCCGTCTGGGACCTGGCGAAGTCCGGGGGCTCCGGTGCGCCGATGATGCGCGCGGATCCTTCGGTCAACATCCAGCAGTACGACCTGGAGGGCGTGGCCTTCTCTCCGGACGGCGCGCGCGTGGCCACGGTGAGCCGCAGCGGCGCGGTGCAGCTCTTCGACGCGGCGACGGGCTCGCAGGTGGGGGCGCTCGCCACGGAGGAGCCGCTGGTGTCGGTGGCCTTCCATCCGGATGGCAAGTGGCTGGCGGTGGGCAGCGCGCAGGGGCTGGTGTCCCTGCTGTCCGTGCCGGAGCTTTCGTTCGGCGCGGAGGCGCGGCTGCACGTGGGGCCGGTGAGCGCGCTGGCGTTCGCGGCGGACGGGACGCTGTACTCGGGCGGCTGGGACAAGCACGTGCGTGCGTCGGACACGCCGGAGCAGACGCTGAAGCCGGACGTGGCGCGCACGCACTTCGAGCGGCGCGGCGGGTTCGCGGCGGTGCAGGGCCGCGTGGACAGCGGGCCGCCGGTGGTGCTGGCGCTGGACTCGCGCACGCCGGTGGTGGTGCTCACCACGGCGGCGGCCACGGCGTCCGGCATCGACGTGGCGTTCCTGAAGGACACCGTCACCGTGCCGGGCGCGCTGGGCAACACCGTGGCGCGGCTGTCGCGCGGGCGCACGCTGCGCTTCAAGCAGATGACGCTGCCGGGCGTGGACGTGGCGGTGTGCGACGCGTGCGTGCCGCAGGGCAGCCAGGGCGTGCTGGGCGCGCCCTTCGCCGAGCGCGTGGACACGGTCTTCGACGAGACGACGGCGGAGGCGGTTCTCACGCTCAAGGGCGGCATTCCGGAAGGGGCGACCGCGACGACGGCGCGAGCGCTCACGCCGCGGCTGGACTTCACCTTCCCGGCGCACGTCAACGACGTCACCGTGGACGCGCGCGGAAAGCGGCTGGGCGTGGCCTTCAGCCAGGAGAAGGCGGAGCGCAACCGCACGGTGTACGAGCGCGAGCGCAAGGGCATCCAGGAGCCCCGGGGCCCGTGGAACGCGGGCGCGCTGGTGGACGCGGCCTCCGGGCAGGTGCTGCACAAGTGGGAGCTGCACCACGGCGTGGTGTCCACCGCGGCCATCGCGCCGGATGGGCGTTCGCTGGTGTCGGGCGGATGGGACCGGCGCGTGTATCTCTTCGCCGAGGGCGCGCCGGAGGCGAAGGGCGAGCTGGAGTTCGGCTGGTCCGTGCGGCGCGTGCGCTTCTCGCCGGAGGGACATCAGGTGGGCGTGGGCGCGTGGACGCCGCAGAAGGCCACCGGCAGCCAGGAGAGTGACCCTTCGGCGGTGGTGGTGGGCGTGCGCTACGTGGCCCCCGCCGTCGAGACGCGAGCGGCTCAGTAGTTGAGGAACACGGCGCTGCGCGGCACGCCGCGCTGGGCCAGCTGGGCCATCACGTCCTGCACCATGTCCGAGGGACCGCACACGAACGCGATGGCGTGCTCCAGCCGCTCCTCGCCCAGGTGGGCCTGCACGTAGCCGGTGAGGCCCTGCCAGCCGCTGGCGCCGGGGCGGCTCACGGTGCACAGCACGCGCACTCCGTCCGCCATCCACTGCTGCAATTCGTGCTGGTACGCGAAGCCGCTCGCCGTGCGCGCGCCGAAGTACAGCGTCACCTGGCCAAACGCGCCGCGCTCCTGGCGCACGGCGGCGATGACGGGGCGGATGGCGGAGATGCCGGAGCCGCTGGCGAACAGCAGCAGGTTGCGGCCGCGCGCCTTCTCCATTGGGAAGCCGGGGCCCGCCGGCCGCGTCACCTCCACGCGCGCGCCCAGGGGCAGGTGCAGGAGCGCGGACGGCAGCGTGCCTTCGTCCTTGAGGAGGAACTCCCACCGCGTGCCATTGGGGACGGGCGGCGAGGCGATGGCGAACATGCCTGGCTGCCCACCGGGAAGCCGCAGCTGGACGTACTGTCCCGGGTGGGCGTGCGAGCCCACGAGCGGTGTCCCGCCGATGTCGAGCACCCAATCGGTGAGGCCATCCGCCGCGGGGGTGCGGGCGGTAACGGTGGCGGTGTGCCAGTCGCTCATGGGGACTTTCTAACCCGTCCTCCTGGCGCGTGCCTGCCCTGCTAGAGTCGTGCCCGTGAAGACCGTGTTCTGGCTGTTCATGTTCCTCGTCGGTCTGGCCGGCGTGGTGATTCCGATCACGTACCTCTACACGGCCAGCAAGCTGCCGCGGCTGGAGAGCGAGTTCGACGTCGAGAGCCAGCTGCGCCATCGCATCGAAGGCGACCGGATGAGCATCCTGGCCGGCCGGATGGACCAGGGCATCCGGGATCGCTCGGCGGTGACGTTCACGCGGCCGGACTTCTCGCGGATGCCCAAGGACCTGGTGGCGCTCTACATCCGCCAGATGAACTGCCCCACCTACTTCCAGACGCCGCGCGAGGACGGGCGTGCGTGGGCGTGGCGCCTGTTCGCCGGCGTGACGTTGGGCACGGCGCCCCCGGGGGATGGGTCCTGCGAGCGGCGGCTGGCCATGCGCATCGCGCGGGAGATGGGCATCGAGGGGGACCTGCAGCTGTCCGTGGCCGCGCACCGGCTGCACGCGTTCTTCCAGAAGGACCAGCTCGTCGCGTACGACCTGTCCATCATCCGCTTCGAGCGCGGCGTCGTCGGCGTGGAGGACGCGTCCCGCAAGCTCTTCCACCGTGAGCTGGGAGAGCTCCAGTTGTCGGAACTGGCGGAGCTGCAACTCGCGCTGCCGCCGTACGGCTATTACGGCGACATCAAGGCGTGCAAGAACGCGAGCCTCATCCGGCAGAACCGCGACATGCTGCTGCAGGACCTTGCGGGCTACGCGCTGGTGAGCGAGGAGCGCGCGCGCAACGCCATCGCGCAGCCGGTGGCGTGCTCGTCGGTGAAGTAGCGGGCGGTCAGCGCCGCACTTCCGCGGGCACCTGCGGAAGCCAGCCCACCTCCAGCGCGCCCCACAGGCCCAGCAGGATGGCCTCCGCGGCGTCGTGGCGCAGCGAGGTGGGGCGGGGCGCATGGGACCAGTCAATGACCCGCCGCGCGAGCGTGTCCGCGGCGTCCTTGGCCAGCGAGCCGCTGCGCTGCTCCCGCGCGTAGAGCAGCCGGTGGCGCCAGTCCTCCGCGGCCACGCGAAGCACGGGCAGGGCGCGGCGCAGGGCCTCGCGCTCCCAGACGTCCGCGATGGGGCCACCGCCCTCCAGCACGAGCCACGCGAGCGGGGACGCATCCTGAAGCACTGCGGGCACCGCGCGCTTGAGCCGCGCGTGCGTACCGAAGTTCTGGGAGCGGTACCCCTGAAGCCGCCCGTCCGCGCCAAAGCGCGCGAGCCCGCAGCGCAGGCCCAGGTCCACCGCGAGCAGCGCAGGACCTGGGGGCGCGGTCATGGCGTGGAGCTTACTTGAGGTACTGCTGCTTCCAGCCGCGGAGCTCGCTGAGGATGTCCGCGCGGCCCGCCGCGTCGTCCGCGTTCTCCAGCCGCTTCAGTTGCCGGTCCAGGTAGTTGCGCGCGGCCTGCCGGGTGAGCCCCTTGTGGACCTTGTTGTCGGCGTACAAGGGGCTGCTCTCCACCTGACTCACGGCGGCCATGATTTGATCCCGCACGGCGGACTCGCTCGCGGACTCCGTGCGCTTGGGCGCGGGCGCCGGGACGTCGCGGACGGTCTTCACGGCCACGGCCTTGACGGTGGTCGGCTCCGGTTTCGCGGCAGGGGGCTCCTCGACGACAGGCGCGGGAGGGGGCTCTGGCTCGGGCGCGGCGACGACCTCGGGCGCGGGCGGCGGCGGCGTGGGTTCCACCTTCGGGGTGGGCGGCGGCGGAGTGGCGACGGCGACGACCGGCGGAGGCGTTTCACCACCCCCGCGCGTGGCGATGACCACGCCCACGGCGGCGAGCAGCACGGCCGCGCCCACGGCGATGGGCGCGAAGCGGCGCAGGGATGACGTCTCTTCCTGCGGCACCATCAGGTCGTCCGGCGGGACCGGCGGCGGCACCTGGGTGGTGGGGCGGCGCGCGTCCGCGTCGCTGACGACGACCGCGGCAGGGGCGGCGGCGGGCTTGGGCGGCGCGGGCTCGACGGGGGCGGGCGCGGTGGGGTTGGTGCGCGTGGCCCGCAGGGTGCGGCGCAGCTTGGAGAGGTGCTGACGCAGGGCATCCGCGGAGTTGGGGCGCGTCTCCGGGTCCTTGGTGAGCATCTGCAGGATGAAGGCGTCCACGGCGGGCGGCAGGTCGGGGACGAACTCCGACGGCCGGGGAGGGCGTGCCTCCACGTGCTTCATGAGCAGGTCCACCGGGGAGCTGCCGATGAAGGGCAGCCGGCCGGTGATGATCTCGAAGGTGACGACGCCCATGGCGTACAGGTCCGTCATGGGCCCCACGGACTGGCCGCGGGCCTGCTCGGGCGCCATGTACTCCGGAGTGCCGACGACCATGTCGGTGCGCGTCTGCGCGGTGCGACCGGTGGGGCCTTCGCCGCGCTTGGCGAGCCCGAAGTCCAGCAGCTTCACGTAGCGCGAGCCGTCCGGCTGGCGCACGAGGAAGATGTTGCTGGGCTTGAGGTCGCGGTGCACCACGCCCGCGCCGTGCGCGGCGCCCAGGGCAGCGAGCACTTCATCCAGGAGGGACAGGGCCTCCGGGACGGGGAGGCGGCCCTTCTCCGCGAGGATGGCGTCCAGCGGCTGGCCATCCAGGTACTCCATGACGATGTACTGGCGACCGTCCGGGAGCTGGCCGAAGCCGAAGATGTCGATGATGCCGCGGTGGCGGATGGCGTTGACGGCGCGGGCCTCCGCGAGGAGTCGGGCCACCTGTTCGGACGAGTGCGCCAGTTCGGGGCGCAGCACCTTCACGGCGACGCGCTTGCCGATGAGGGGCTGGATGCCCTCGTAGACGAGCCCCATGCCGCCCACGCCGATGCGTGCGCGCAGCTCGTACTCGCCCAGCTTCAGGCCGATGAGGGGGTCGGTGATGGCGGTCGCTTCGGTACCGGGGTGCTCCACGATGACCTTCGGTTCCGGTGGAGTCGGCTGGAACGACGACAGCACGACGGTGCCATCGCGAGGGCACACCGCCGTCTCGGACGGAACGGTGAGGCCGCAGGTTTCGCAGATCAGCTCAGAAGACATCTCCACCACGGGGGAGCGTAACAGGTGAAATCCCGGGAAGCGAAGTCACGGCCCGGGGCACGCCAGGCAAGCAAACAGGCACCTGCCCCCGGGTCGCGTTTTCTCACCCGCTGGTGTCACCCAGCGGGCGATGCAGTGGGTCAGGGCGTTCCGGCGTCCACGAAGGTGCAGCCGATGTCCAGCTGCGACGTGCCCTCCGTGCCCTGCTTTCCATTCGGACTGGTGCCGCCTGAGCCGCCACCTCCCAGTTCGGGAAGCACACTCGGGGGAAGGCCAACGCCTGCGTCCAGACACCAGAAGATGACTGAGGGGCCGCCCGCGCCGCCACCACCCGCACCGCCAGGACCGCCCTCACCCCCTACTCCGCCTGTGCCGCCTGCGCCGCTGACAAGGAGGTATACGATTTTATTGTCCACGGCTGAGCCCGTCTTGCCTTCACCGCCGCTTCCGCCAGGGCCTCCTGTGCCTCCCGGACCACCTGTCCCGCCGGCACCACCGTTGCCCCCTCCCAGTGTGCGTGCCTGCGAGGTGGGCTCAAGGATGACCTGCGAATTGACAGCGATAACCGCGATGGACGCGCCACCGCCTCCGCCGCCCTGCCCGCCCTGACCTCCGCAGCCGCCACCACCCCCGCCGCCCCCGCCGCCCCCACGTGGATTTGGAGAAACCTCCGCGACCGCAGGCTCGCAAGCACCGCCGCCTCCTCCGCCCCCGCCGCCCCCACCGTTGCTTCCAGTCAGCCCCAGGGCACCCGCTTGTGCCGCGGAGACCTGCCAGTTTCCCTCTGGGAGCACTTCGCCCATGCCCACGCCGCCATCGCCCGGCATGCCTGCGAAGCCATTCGGGCCCTTGCCTCCCCTGCCTCCCTCACTATTGCTACAAGTGCATGAGCCGCCATCGTCACCGACATCGCAGCTCAACTGAGTGGAAGCACCCTTGGCCCCCCCGACGCCTCCGTCCGTGATCGGTCGGCCGTTGGTTCCAAGCCCGCCGCTGTTGGCAGTGCCACCAGTACCTCCAGGTCCACCGGCGAACGAAGGCGTACAGGCCGCGCTTCCTCCATCCCCTCCCACAGGATTGTTGGTGGCAAGCCCATCGATGCCTGCGAGCCCTTGGAAGCCCGTCCCTCCGCGATCCCCGGGGCGGCCTTCTGAGCCGTTGGCGCCGCGTCCCGCTTCCAGGATGGAATGGCGAAGCCGAACCTCCTGGGTGTTGATGGCACGCAGCGCTACGGAGGGATGGCCCGGCGTCGCGACCGTGGTCGAAATGACATGGAGCCGGTCGAGGAACACGCCGCCATCCGTCACACCCACCACCGTGACGGCATACGGCCCGGACTGGATGACGCTGGGCTCCTGGGTCGGACGCAGCCAATTGTTCCCGGTATGCGTGTAGCCACCGTGAATGGACACGGGCGCGGTGACCTCCACCGGTGTGGTCTCGGCGTAGGTGCCCAAGGCGAGGTAGACATTGCTCCGGCCTCCGTCCGATTGCTGCACCAGCTGGAGGGCACGGGAGAGGGTTTTCAGAGGCGCATCCCGAGTGCCTCGGTTGTCACCCGTGTCTTCACCCGCTGGATCCACGAAGTACCCGAGCGCAGGATCACCATCCACGCCGTCGCAGTCGGTGTCCACCCCCAGTTCATCGGGGTAGTCGGGGCCGGCAGTGGGGATGCAGTCATAACCGGCGTCGCCCGCGTCGCCCGCATCCGTGCCGCCATCCCCAGTTGCCTGCGGTCCGCAGCGGCCCTCGCCCTGACAGTTTTCATAGGCCGCTTGGAAATCACTGCAGCCACCCACGCTGAGCACCGCACCGAACACCGCGCTCAGCGCGCCGACCTTCCAGAGGTTCCGCATGGCTTTCCCCGTGCTCACTGCCACGTCCCGGCGAAGCTCAGACCACCGCCCTGCGGCGTGAGCGTCACGGACGGCTGAACATTCGTCTGCTTCACCGGCAGGAAGTACATCAGCGCGCCCGCCGCGACGGCCGCCGCGCCAACGCCAATTCCCACCACGCCAATCGTCTGCGAGCGCTTGCCGGAGTCGCGCACCTTCTCCGCCTGCTCCAGCGTCGGGAACTCGTTGTTGTTCAGGTCGCTGAGCTTCCCGCGCGACTGCACGAAGAACACCGTCCCCACACCCGCGAGCACCACGCCGCCCGCCGCGGGCACCCAGGCCCACTTGCGGCGTCCCGGCGTCTCCACCGTCGGCGTGTCCGTCAGCCCCAACTCGGTGGGCGGCTGCACGCCCGGCGTCAGGTCCGGCCCCGGCACCGGCTGCTTCACACCCGGCGTCACGTTGGGCGTCTGCGCCACGGGCGGCGTCACCGGCGGCGCTACCGGCTCCGGACGCAGCACCCGCAGCGTGCGCGGCACCACCACGTCCAGCGACTTGTTGAGCGCGTCCAGCACCTGGTCCTCGCTCACGCCAGGGACCGACTCCTCGACGAGCGGCGCGCCGTCCTGTGCCGTGTACACGCGCACGCCCGCCTTGAACGCGTTCAGGTACGGACCAATCTCCGTCACCATCACCACGTCCGTCTTCGCCGCCACGCCCAGCGACGCGATGCAGGACGGCTGCGTGCGGTTGCAGCGCATCATCGCCGTGCGCTTCTTCTTCGGCAGCGTGCGCGTCACGTCCTCCACGCGGATCACCTCCAGGCCCCGGGCCTTGAGCTGCTCGGCCACGTGCTCCTGGGCGGTTCCAACGAGGTAGCGCGGCGTTCCCCGCGTCACGTCCGTGGGCGCCAGCAACACGGTGACGGGTTTCGCGGAGGAGGCGGGTGCGGGCGCCTGGGCGACCACCAGGGTGAGCGCGGCGAGGAAGGGGATCAACACGGGAGCACTTTCTCCCTGACCCGCCCTCCTCGCAAGGTCAGGATTCGCTGACCCGGGTGGTGGGACAGGGCCCCACCCACCCGGGGGTGACACCGGTGTCCGGCGCCGGGCGCCGGGCGTGGATGTTTCACGTCGCCGTGGCCGGGGAAGCCCGGACAGGGTCCCCCGTGCCTTCCGGCGGCTACCGGCGCGGACGCTCCGGCGCCGGGCGGATCTGCGTCTTCTCCGACGTGTTCAGCTCCGTCTTCGGCCGGTCGTCGTCCTCGTCCTCGTCGTCCGAGGGCGGTGGAGGAGGACCCGGCGGACGGCGCGTGGGCGTGGCACCCGCGCGCAGCGTGTTGGACGGCGGCGTACCGGGACGCGCCGGAGCGGGCGGCGGACGGCGCGGCGGCGGCGTGTTGCGCGCGGGCGGGGCCTCCGCGAGCAGGTCCTCGGACACCTGGACCAGCGGCTCGGACGCAGGAGTCGCGCGGGTGTCCTCCTGCTCCGCGAACGGGTTGCGCGTGGGCGGCGGCGTCTTGTCGTCGTCCTGCGGCGGCGGCGGGCGCGGCGGCAGCGAGGGGCGCAGCGCCGGAGCGGCCTTCGCGGGCGGAGGCGCGGCGGCGGGCTTGGGCGGGGTCGCCGCCGGCTTGGGTCCGGCGACCGGGCCGTCCGGGGCCGCGTTGCGGAGCACCTGCTCGAACTTCGCCCAGTCCTCCTTGAAGTGCGCGGGGTCCGGCAGTCCCTGCTCGCGGTGCTTCAGGGACGGGGCCCAGCGCAGGGCGTACGCCTCGCCCACGTGGAAGCTGGGCGGGGGCGGCACTCCGTAGGTGGCCGGGTCGAAGAAGGCGTCATCCAGGTCGTCGAAGCCGTACGCGCGCGCCTTCTGGATGAAGTTGGGGATGATGCCGGTGGGCGCGTGGTAGCCCAGGATGTTCTCGTGCTCGTCCTTGGCGACGGGCGTGAAGACGAAGATGTCCTGGGTGCGGTACTCGCCCTTCTCGTTGAGGGGCAGCACCTCCGACAGGGCAATCGTCTTGCGGCTGCCGTCGTGGAGGCGCTCGCAGCAGATGACGAAGTTGATGGCGCTGGCCACCTGGGCGCGCACGGCGACCATGGGCAGCTCCACGGACGACATGAGGCACAGGGACTCGATGCGGCGCAGCGTGTCCGTGGGCGTGTTCGCGTGTGTGGTGGCCAGCGAGCCGCCGTGGCCGGTGTTCATGGCCTGCATGAGGTGGAAGGCCTCGCCGCCGCGCACCTCGCCCACCACGATGCGGTCGGGGCGCAGACGCAGCGCGGAGTGCAGCAGGTCTCCCATGTCCACGGCGCCCTTGCCGAACTTGTCGGCGGGGCGGGATTCGAAGGCCACGATGTGGGACTGGTTGAGCTGGAGCTCGGCGGAGTCCTCGATGGTGAGGATGCGCTCTTCGTCCGGGATGAGGGACGAGACGATGTTGAGCAGCGTCGTCTTGCCGGAGCCCGTGCCGCCGGCCACCAGCATGTTGAGCTTGGTGGCGATGCCGGCCTCGATGAGGCGCGCCATGGGCTTGGTCAGCGACTTGAACTTCAACAGCGAGTCGATGGTCAGCTTGTCCTTGAAGAACTTGCGGATGGAGATGGTGGTGCCGTTGCGCGCGATGGGCGGAATCACCACGTGGATGCGGCTGCCGTCGGGCAGGCGCGCGTCCAGGCGGGGTCGCTCCTCGGACAGGGGGCGGCCCACGAACTGGGCCATGTTGCGCGCGGCGCCGATCAGACCTTCTTCGGAGAAGAAGGCATCCGTCTTGATCAACCGGCCCTTGCGTTCGATCCACACGTCGGTGGGGCCGTTGATCATGATTTCCGACACCGACTCGTCGTCCAGGTAGGGGAGGACGGGCTTGAGAAAGGCGCGGAGCGACTCGGTGTACATCGTCATGGCGGGAGCAAGGCTAGCGCGCTCCGGCCCGGGCCCCAAGCTCCCGCCTTGAGTGCCTGCTCGCTTTCCGGTGCAGCGTTCCGGCACGATGCCGCCCAGGGGCGGTCATCCGCCCTCCGTTTTCGGGGAAGGAGTGCCAGCCCATGCGCGGTCCCTGGTGGTGCTGCCTGGTGTGCTGGCTTGGGGGCTGCGCGTCCTCCACCGTGCTCGACCCGGACCTCGTGCGGCCCGAGCCCGGACCATGAAGCGGCTGCTGCTCGTAGGCGTGGTCCTATGCGCCGGGTGCATGCGACGCGAGACGAGTCCGTCCGATTCGCTGGCGTCGGAGGACCGCTCCATCGTCTTCCCGGAGATGTTCGCGCGAGAGGCGCTGACCATCGGGGCGCCGGGGCAGCCGTACTCGCTGGAGGGCAGCCTGCTTCGGGCCATGGTTGTGGCGGCCCATGACTTCCTTCCCCGCCAACAGGAAGGCCAGCCCTGTTGGAGCAGGAGGGAGGCCCACCTCATCCGGATCCTCCGTGAAGGAGACATCGTCTTCATTCGCATGGACCTGGACCCGCGCGCCTGTGAACCCAGCGGGCTGCTGCTGGACGGAGGTGTCACGTACGCGGTCCGACTGTCGGACGGACGCGTCCTGCGGCGGCTCCATGATGGCGAGCCGGATGGACCGCTCGTCCCTGGCGGCACCGATGCAGGTGTACCCACCGGCCCTTCGGACCCGTCCATCCCCGTGGGAGACACCTCCTGGGGCGAGCCGCAGCCCTCGTTTCCATCCCAGTGGCTGGATGCCGGGAACCCCAATCCCTAAGCGGGCCCCCTCAGGACGCACGCGCTGGTCTAGGGTGCGGCCCTGGGAGGGACACAATGAGCCTGGCGGACGGGTTGCCCGAGGACTGGAAGGAAGTACTGCAGGACGCCATCCACGCTCCGTCGTTCCAGGAGCTGGAGAAGTTCGTGCGCAAGGAGCGCCAGGAACACACCGTGTTCCCGTCGGAGGAGGACGTGTTCTCCGCGTTCCGCTTCACGCCCTACACGGACGTGCGCGTGCTGCTCCTGGGCCAGGACCCCTACCACGGCCCCGGTCAGGCCCATGGCCTCGCCTTCTCCGTCCAACCTGGCGTGCCTCCTCCGCCCTCGCTCGTGAACATGTTCAAGGAACTCCACAGCGACGTGGGCGCGCCGAAGCCTCGCGACGGGTCGCTCATCCCTTGGGCGAAGCAGGGCGTGTTCCTGCTCAACACCGTGCTCACTGTGCGCCAGGCCTCCCCCAACAGCCACGCGAAGCACGGCTGGGAGCCCTTCACCGACGCCGTCATCCGCGCCGTCAGCGCCAAGGAGGACCCCGTCGTCTTCCTGCTCTGGGGCAAGCCCGCGCAGAAGAAGAAGGCCCTCATCGACGCGAAGCGCCACGTCGTCCTGGAGGGCGTGCACCCCTCGCCGCTGTCCGCCAGCAAGGGTTTCTTCGGCAGCAAGCCGTACAGCACCACCAACGCCGCGCTGAAGAAGCACGGCCAGCACACCATCGGCTGGGAGCTGCCCTCGTAGGAGCGTGTCGCGTGGGTTGGCTATAGTGCCTGCCCACGATGGCCACGACCTTCCTCGAAGACGCCGCACGCACCCAGGCCGCGGAAGCCGTCGCGGCCATTGAGTCCCAGACCGCCGCGGAGGTCGTGGTGTCCGTGCGCCGCGCCTCTGGCGACTACGCCCACACCGATGCACGACTGGGCGCGGCCGTCGCCTTCGTCATGCTGTTGGTCCTCCTGTTCATCCCGCAGGAGGTCCACCTCTTCGCCTTCCCGCCCGTGGTGCTCCTGTCCTACGCCGCGGGCGTGATGGGCGGCCGCCTGCTGCCGTCGCTGCGCCGCGCGCTCACCCCGCGCAAGCTCCAGGAGGACTCCGTGCGCACCGCCGCGAAGGCCGCCTTCACGGAGCTGGGCGTTTCGCACACGTCGCGCCGCACCGGCATCCTGGTGTTCGTCTCCCTCTTCGAGCGCCGCGTGGAGGTCGTCACCGACTACGGCGTGGACACCTCGCTCATGGGCGCCGAGTGGCAGGACGCGCTCACGCAGCTGTCCGCCGCGCTGTCCGCGTCCACCGCGCCCGAGCCCTTCCTCCAGGCCCTGCGCCGCATCCAGGCGCCGCTTTCGCGCGTGCTGCCCCGCCTGGAGGATGACGTGAACGAACTGCCGGACATGCCCGGAGCCGTGGCGTGAGGCGCTCCCACTCCGTCCTCCTCCTCGCCGTCGCGCTGTTCCTCGGGCTGGGCCTGGCCTCGCTCCCAGACGCCGAGGCGCGCCCTGGTGGCGGCAGCACCTACCGGGGCTCCAGCCGCAGTTCGTCCAGCTCCAGCAGCCGCAGTTCGTCGAGCAGCCGCAGTTCGTCCAGCTCCAGCAGCCGCAGCTCATCGTCCTCCTTCGGCTCCAGCAGCAGCCGGTCCTCGTACAGCTCCGGCCCTCGCTCCTACAGCTCCAGCGGTTCGTCATCCTCGGATGGCGGTGGAGCGTTCGGGGGCTTCTGCCTGCTCATCGTCGTCATGGGCGTGGTGGCCATCGTCGTCATGAACCTGAAGACGGGCGCGGGTGAGAAGGACTGGAGCACCACCACGCCCCATGCGCCTCCGCCGCCCCAGCGCCAGGGCTCGCTGCGCACGAAGCTCGCGCGCCTGGCCCGCGTGGGGCCCAAGGGTTCGGACGGGTCGACGCAGCCGTTGGATCCGGAGTTCTCCATCGTCCTCTTCGAGGACTTCGTCTATTCGCTCTTCGCCCGCGTGCACGAGGCGCGCGGCGGCGGACGCCTGGACACGCTGGGCGGCTGGCTGTCCGACGGCGCCATCGCTTCGCTCCAGCAGTTGGGCACCCCGGACGCGGTGAAGGCCGTGGTGGTGGGCGCCGTCACCTACGAGGCCGTGGAGGGCGTGAGCGCGAACAGCCGGCGCGTCCGCGTCGTCCTGCGCTTCGAGGCCAACTACACGGAGGTCACCTCCGGCTCCGAGCAGAGCTGGTACGTCGCGGAGGAGTGGCTGCTGGAGCGCGACGCGTCCGCGAAGTCCCGGGCGCCCGAGGACGCGCGTGCGTTCAAGTGCCCGAACTGCGGCGCGCCGCTGGAGTCCGTGCACGGCCACAAGTGCTCGTACTGCGACACGGTGGTGAACACCGGCGAGTTCGACTGGGTGGTGACGCGCGTGGCGTCGCAGGAGCGCGAGCGGCGCGGCCCGCAGCTCACCGGCACCACGGAGGAGCAGGGCACGGAGCTGCCCACCATCAAGGACTCGCGCTCGCAGGAGCGGCTGAACGCGCTGCTGCATGACGACCCGGAGGCGACGCCGCTGGCGCTGCGCAAGCGCCTGGAGTTCATCTTCCACGAGATGCAGACCGCGTGGGCCGCGCGCGAGTGGAAGGGCATGCGGCCCTTCCTCAGCGACAACCTCTTCCAGACGCAGCTGTACTGGATCAACGCCTACCGTGCGGCGGGCCTGCGCAACATCACGGAGAACGCGCACATCACGAACATGGTGCTCGCGCGCGTGACGCGGGATGAGTACTTCGACGCCGTCACCCTGCGCGTGTTCGCCTCCAGCCTGGACTACACGGTGCGGGACCGGGACGGACAGGTCGTGGGTGGCAGCCGTTCCCGCGAGCGCGCCTACAGCGAGTACTGGACGCTCATCCGCGGCCGGGGCGTGCAGGGCAAGCCCTCCACTCAGAAGCAGTGCCCGTCGTGCGGCGCGCCGCTGTCCATCAACATGGCGGGCCACTGCACGCACTGCCAGGCGCGCGTGACCTCCGGCGAGTTCGACTGGGTGCTCAGCCGCATCGAACAGGACGAGTCGTACCAGGGCTGAGCCACGGTCCTTCATGCACACGCTCCATGGGTTTTCGTTGCTCGGTCTCCTCGTCGCGGCCACTGCGGCCGCCTCGGCTCCCCAGTCCTTCGGTGATTGGTTCGATGCGCGCGTGAAGGCGGAGAAGGCCTTCGTCCGCGAGCGCTTCCAGGTGGACCTGGATGGGGATGGCCAGGAGGACGACGTCGCCTGCTACGTCTTCGAGACACCCAAGGAATGGGTCACCACCGCGCCTGTCATCCTGGTGGGGCTCGCCACCGGTGAGCGCTTTGCCTTGCGCGGCCAGGGGCTGGGCCCCGGGTTCGCCGAGTGCCCGAGGGCTCTCCTCCCGAGCGCGGTGAATCCCCTGAAGCTCCTGCTCGTTGGCATGAGCGCCCCGACGGGCTTCCGGGCAGAGGCATTCCTCCGCTTCGACAAGAAGGGGCCGCTGCTGACGAGCAGCAGGACCCTGGATCAGCACCACATCCAGATCGTGGACCTGGTGCGGCAGGAAGCGGAGCGCATCTCCTTCGAAGCGGGCAATGCCACGCCCACGGACGGCGGCGACATCGATTCAGGCCAAGAGTCGCCCCCCGTGCGGTCCGCCGCGATGCTCGCCTCCGGCACGAAGGTTCCGGCGCCCCCCGCGCCGGTCTGGCCGAGCTGGGGCTCGAAGGACTGGGGAGGCCCCTCGGATGCGAACCTGAAGGTGCAGTGGCTGCGCAAGGGCGACGCGGTGACGCTCATCGCGTCGCTCCAGGACGACCATCCGGTGCCGGCCACCGACACCCGCGTGAAGGCCATCCTCGTGGCGGATCACCTGGAGCTGTGGTGGCGCGAAGGGAAGGCGGGTTCCGCGCGTCCGGTGCGGTTGGGCGTGGCACGCACCGCCGATGGAAAGCCCGTGGCCACCTGGCTCCAGCCGCCCGACCGCAAGGACACGTCGCTTCCTCCCGTCCGGTGGATCGCTCCTGACCGGCTGGAGGTGGACCTTCCCCTGAGCTGGATTCTGGCCAGGCCCCTGACGCCGACGGGAACCCTCCCCGGCGACCTGGAGCCGCCGTCGGAGAGGACGGATCTCACGGTCGCTTTCTCCGATAATGATGGCAAGGGACCGGAGACGCTCCTCTCCACCACCGAGGTGCGTCCTGGCGGGGAGGCCTTCAGCTTCCTCTTCATCGCTGAACCGGAATGCCCCTACCCCCGGCTGAGCAAGCGCGTGCTCCAGTGGGTGCCCGTCAGTCAGGGCACTACGCTGCGTGAGCTCGTCTGGTAGTGCCAGCCGGCCGGGCGTGGAGTTCCCCGGGACATCCACGCCGGGGACACTAGGATGCGGTGCATCATGACCGCGCCCTTCCTCGCTGCCACCCTTGTTGAACCGCTGGAACCCGGGCACTACCGCTCGCGCTACGAGGCGGCCTGGTATCAGGGCCGGGGCGCCTACGGCGGCGTGGTGGCGGGACAGGTGCTGCGCGCGCTGGAGCACCAGTTGAACGACCCCCAACGGCAGGTGCGCTCGTTCACCGTGCACTTCTGCTCGCCCGCGGCGGAGGGCGTGGCAGACCTGCACACGCGCATCGAGCGCGCCGGCAAGTTCGTCACCCACGCCACCGCGCGGGTGGAGAGCGGCGGCGTGGTGGTGGCCGTCGCCACGGCGACCTTCGGCGCCGCTCGCGGTGGAGCCCCCGAATACATGGACTTCGTCATGCCCAAGGTGCCCGCGCCCGGGGCGCTCACGCCCGTCCCCGACGACGTGCCCATGCCGGACTTCTGCCGCTTCTTCGAGTACCGCTATTGCGTGGGCTCGGCGCCGTACTCGGGCGGGCCCGAGGCGGAGGTGGGCGGGTGGCTGCGGCCTCGCGTCCCCACGGCGCTGGACTCGGCGCTGTGCGTGGGGTTGATGGATGCGTATCCGCCGTCCGTGCTGTCGCGGCTGGACGGCTTCCGCGCGGCGGCGTCCGTGGACTTCAGCGTGCAGTTCTTCCAGCCGTTCCCGGTGAAGGGCATCGCGCCGGACGCGCACTACCTGCGCACCGGCCGCTCGCGCCAGGCCGCGGACGGCTACACGGAGGAGACCCAGCTCCTCTGGGCGGAGGACGGCACGCTGCTCGCGCAGTGCCGTCAGCTCGTCGCCGTGCTCGGCTGATCAGGACACCAGCTCGGCCACCACGGCGTGGTGGTCGGAGACGGCGTCGGGCAGACGCTCGTAGCGGGTGAAGCGCAGGGCGTGGGAGATGAGCACCTGGTCCAGGCGCTGACGCGCGTGCGGAACGGGATACGTGGGCTCGCCTTCGGAGGGCGTGTGCAGTCCCAGCTCCGCGCACAGGCGGGCCACGGGACCGTCCACGTCCTCCGCGTTGAAGTCGCCCATTACCACGCGAGGCCGCTGTGGCCGCTGGCGCAAAGCGTGGACGAGCTGGTCCACCTGCCGCCGCCGCACCGCCGAGGAGAACGGATCCAGGTGCAGGGACACGAGCTCCGGTCCGTACTCTCCGGAGAGCGTGGCCACGACGTAGCCCTTGTCCACGCGCCGGTCGCGCCCGAAGTGCGCCGTGTCGCATGACTCCAGCGGCAGCCGGCTCATCAGCGCGGTGCCCTGCGCGAACAACCCGGGGACGCCGGAGTGCACGCCGTGATGCACGTGCGGATACCCGGCCTGCTCCGCGATGCGGGCCACCTGATCCACCCGTCCGCTGAAGAGGCTGGAGCGGTCCGCCTCCTGCAACGCCACCACGTCCGCGCCTTCTCGCGCGAGCAGCGCCGCCACCCGGTCCAGCGTGCCCAGCAGCGCGGACCGCCGCCGCAGGAAGGGCATGGGCACGGCGAACGGCGCACCGTGCGCCACGTTCAGGGTGAGGACCTTGAGTCGCACGGGCCCGATGCGCGCGGAACGGCTCAGGCGGCGATCTGCTTGCGCAACAGCCGCGTCAGCTCCGCGGGATCCACCGGCTTGGGCAGCAGCTCCGCGCCGTAGCGGATGGCCACGGGCAGCAGGTCATCCAGATCCGAGTGGCCGGTGAGGAAGATGAACGGCGCGCGGCACTCCTGCAGCTCGCGCATGGCGACAAGCACGTCGGAGCCGTTCATGTCCGGCATGTTGTAGTCGCACAGGATGGCGGCGATGCCGGAGAGGTCCAGGTGGAAGGCCTCGACGGGGGACTGCACCGTGAGCACCGTGTAGCCCGCACCCCGAAGGGTGTCGCCCACGGTCGCGAGCACGAAGAGGTCATCGTCGATGACCAGCACGGTTGGCATGGGCGGTCCTCCAGCGCCTGAGCGGCGCGCCGATGCGCACGAGTGTATCCGAGCCCGCGCGTCCGCGCGCCACACCCCACCGGGCAAGTCGCGGGGTCGAGACCACCCCCGTCGTAGGGTGTGGGCGTGGCGGGCCCATCAGGGCTCTCAGTGTTTCGAGGGCGTGACAGGGGACGGGATGAGGATGAGCTGCTCCTGGGGTGGGTTGAGGTATTCGGCGCCGGTCTCCGTGATGACGGCCATCTCCTCCACGGAGAGGATGCGCAGCGCGTCCGGGCTGCTGCCGTCCTTCCACGCGTAGAAGCCGTCGAAGGCGAACACCTGTCCGGGCTGGAGCTTGCGCAGCGCGGAGCCCGCGGGCGGCTTGCCGGACGCCGCGCCGGACAGGGCGGGGCCTGCGTCGTGGGCCCAGTAGCCCACGGGATGACCGGTGCCCCACATCACGGGCTCGGAGCCCGCTTCACGCATCCAGTCGCGCTGGGCCTTGTCCACGTCGTAGCCGCGCACACCGGGCTTCATCGCCGCGAGCGCGATGCGGCTGCCCTTCTTCGACTTCTCCCACTTCGCCAGCGCCTCCGCGGGAGGCTGCTTCTCGCCCGGCGCCAGCACGTACGCGAAGCGCTGGATGTCCGTCACCCACGTGCCACCCACGCGGATGCCGAAGTCCGTCTGGATGAAGTCCCCCGGCTGGATGACGCGGTCGGTGGCGTTCGAGTGCCCGCGCGTGGGCCCGCTGTTCACGTTGGGGTTCTGGTCCGGCTGCCACCCGTCACCCACGCCCAGCTCCGCGATGCGCTTCTTGAGGAAGCGCGCCACGTCCGAGTCCCGCGTCTTGCCGGGCACCACGGTGCGGTACGCCTCCTCTTCCAGCTTCGCGGTGATGTCCGCGGCCTTGCGCATGATGTCCACCTCCTCGGGCGTCTTCACGGACAGCCACTCGGAGACCAGGTCCTCGGAGGACACCAGCTTCTTGCGCAGCGCGGGGGACAGCGCCGCCTCCAGCTTCGCGCGCTGCGTGGCGGACAGCCCGTCCGCGATGGACATCCGCTCCGACGAATTGATGGCCACCTTCGCCGGCTTCGCCTTGGACAGCCGCGCGGCGATGAGCGCGTTCACGTCCGCGCCGCGCTCGAAGGCCACCACCTCGTCCACCACGCCCATGTCCCGGAGCGCGGTGGCCTCGCCCTCGGGGGAGAGCGCGGTGGAGCGCAGCGTGTCGCCGTCGCGCAGGAACAGGAACGCGGCGGTGCCTCCCGCGTTCTCCCCGCCCACGTGGGCGGCGAGCGGGTCGTTGTCGTTCTCGCGGCAGAGCACCACCCACGCGTCCACGCCCGCGCGGGCCATGGCCTGGGGCAAGAGCTTCTGGAGGCGCTCCTTGCGCACCCGGGGCCACGCGCCTTCCGCGGCGGGCACGGCGGGCGCGGCGTGGACGAGGGAGGCAGAAAGCAGGGCGGAGAGGAGGACGGGCCGGACACGCGTCATGGATGCGCTCTTCCTGGTGGGGGAGGGCGCGGATTGTTTCATGGCTTCGCCGCGCGACAACCCACACGCCGTGCACCACGCCGGTGCTTCACCCGGAAGTCCCGGTGTCCGGTGTTCAGCGCGGGACGAGCGTGCCCTGGAAGTTCACGGGCATGGGCACCGCGGCCAGCCGCATCCGCACCGCGCCGGGGTCCTTCAGCTGGATGCGGTAGCGCAGGAGCAGGAGCCGGCAGAGGAGCATGAGCTGCGCGGTGCCCAGCGCCGCGCCAATGCATGCCGTGGGCGCCCAGCCGAAGGGAACGTAGCTGGACCGGGGACAGGCCCCGTGTGGCGCCTCGGGAAGCCAGCGCTCCGGCGCGAAGGTGTCCGGCGCGTTCCAGTGCTTCGGGTCATGGTGCAGCAGGTACGGACTGACGATGAAGCGCTGGCCCTTCTTGAGCCGGGTCTCGGCGACCTGGAGGTTTCCGGTCGCTTCCCGCGTCATGAACATGGGCGGGCCCCACATCCGCAGCACCTCCTTGACGAAGCGGTGGGTGGCGGGCGCGGTGCGGGTGGGGTCCTCCAGGAAGTCCGCCGCGGACAGCGGCGCCAGCTCCTCCACCAGCGGGGCCACGCGCTCCGGCTGATGCGTCAGTTCGTACAGCAGGCTCGCGGCCGCGGCGCCGGGCGGTCCCGCGATGGCGGTGATGACGGCGGTGACGGCGTCGACGGCGCGGTCCACGCCCAGCGTGGGCAGTAGCTCCACGATGGGGTCCAGCAGGTCCGCCTGACGGGGACGGCGGCCGGAGGCGCGTCCACGCAACTCGCGGCGCACCGCGTTCCCGCTGCGCACCTGCCCGAGGACGAAGCGCAGCTCCTCCCATCGCGTCGCGCGCGAACCTCCGGCGCCCAGCAGCCGGCGCAGCTTGAACTCCTGGTCGCGCTGCACGAGCGCCAGGTCCGCCGCGGGCAGCGCCTTCACCACCACCGGCAGCAGCGAGCCGGTGACGACCTCATGCGCGGTCCACATCAGGTCCAGCGGCCGGTCCAGCCGGGCCTCCAGCAGCGCCACCATGCGCTCCTCGAGCTGGCGCAGCCCCTCTCCATCCGAGAGCCGGCGAAGCTGGGTGAGCCACGCGGCGCGAATGTCCTTCCAGGAGAAGGGCTCGCTCTGGCGGCCTCGCACGACGTCGCTGAGCTTGTCCGCCAGGGTCAGGTCGGCGAAGTGGCACGCGTGGAATCCGCGAGCGGCTTCGGGTTCGAACACGCCCAGCTCATCCGGTTGGATCCACAGGACTCCGCCCTCCGCGGCACACCGCGCACGCAGCTCGCGAACGAAGTCTGGCTCCTCGGGTGCCGCGTCCATGGGGACTCCCCTGGAGAAGGAGGCGGACGGGATCCGCCTCCTTCCGGAAGAGGTCAGATGCTGCGGTACATGACCCAGATGTACTTGGAGTCCTTGCGGCGGATGGACAGCGCGGTCAGCAGGGCACGGGCCAGCTTCTTCATGGGCATTACCTCCTTCTGCGGGTTGCTACAGGGGAAGCGGCCGGACGCTCAGCGTGAAGCGCGGCGGCGCCAGCGCGGGACCGAAGTGGGGGCGGGCTCCATGCGCGGTGACTGTCCACTGGTAGGTGCGGGACAGGATGCGCAGGACGTCCTCCACCAGCTCCATGGAGAGGAGCGCGGCGGGACAGGTGTGTGTGCCCCAGCCGAACGGGATGAACGCCGGAGGGGACCGGACGCCGTCCCACCGCTCCGGCTTGAAGGACTCGGGCTCCTGCCAGTGCGACGGGTGCCGGTGGACCAGGTAGGGACAGACGACCACCGTGTCGTCGGGCGTGACATCCTCGCCCGCCACGGCGTGGGCCTTCGCCGGCCGGACCGACAGCATCCAGGCCACCGGCCACAGGCGCAGCGCCTCACGGACCACGCCGGACGGATCCGCGTCCGCACGCGGGTGCGTGCCCCACAGGTAGAGCGACCAGCCCAGTGCGAATCCGACCGAGCCCGTTACCGCGAACACGCAGGACAGGAACACCTCCGCCAGGAGCGCCTCGGACGCGTGGACGTCCGCCGCGCGCACGACGACGTCCAACAGGTCGGAGGGCGCCGCGCCACGCCGCTCGCGCCGGGCCCGGATGGCCTGGACCAGTTCGCGGCGCACGCGCCGGCGGAAGCGCCATCGGGTCCACCAGGAGGTGCGCTCCCGGACGCCGGCCAGCACGGCGCGCTCCACCACCGCGCCCACGATGCTCCGCAGCGATTCCGGACTGCCGTGGGCCACGAGCGCGTCCGCGAGGTGCCGGTACATCAGCCGGTTGCCCGCGTGAGGCCATTCGCTGGTGGGTGAGAGGGATTGGCGGAGGGTTTCCGGGAGCAGCTCCGCGCGCGAGGCGAGAAAGGCTTTCAAGAGCGACCGGGCTTCCCGTCCAATCTCTTGCTGCACGGCGCGGGGACCCAGCATGCCTTCAGCGGTCTGGAAGAAGTCCGCGTGCTCCTCGTACAGCCCGCCGCCATTGACGAGCACGGCCTTGGCCGCCGCCGGCTCCGCGACGCAGAGCTGCCGTCCGGGTAGCCAGAGCGCGTCACCCCCAGCGGGGAGCGATTGCTCCATGAATAGCAGGGGATCGTCGTGGAACCGGACCTGGGGCTGCTGTCGCGACATGCGTCGGGCCTCCCTTCCTGGCGTCCGGTCTCCATCCGCCGGGAGGGAGGGTCGTTCAATGGCTTGAAGAATGACAGACGGAAGGGTGGGGAGTTGTTCGTGGCTGGATTGTCATTGGCGGGGGCGTCCGGGAGTGAACGCCAGACCTGCCCTGGGGTCGCAGGCGTGGGCGGATGCCTGTCATTGCCCAGGCACCGGCGGGAGGGCGCAAAGAACGCCAGGGCTTGCGACCGTGCGCGTCGTCTCCAACCCCGGAGTCGCACATGCGTGTCGAAGAAACCAGTGCCGCCGCGGAGTACGTCCAGGGAAACGAGGACCGGGAGCTGCGACGGCTGATGCTCCAGGCCCAGGTGTACGCGCCGTTGACGGAAGGCGTGCTGCGCGGGGCCGGCCTCCGGCCCGGCATGCGCGTGCTGGACGTGGGCTGCGGGGTGGGGGACGTGTCCTTCCTCGCCGCGGAGCTGGTGGGCCCCACGGGCGAGGTGGTGGGCGTGGACCGCGAGGCCCGCGTCCTCGCCTGCGCCCAGCGCCGCGCCGAAGTGCTGGGCCTGCCCCACGTGCGCTTCCAGCAGAGCAGCCTGGAGTCCCTGCCCGTCGGCGCCCCCTTCGACGCCATCGTCGGCCGGCTGGTGCTGATGTTCCAGCCGGACCCGGTGACGTTCGTCCGCCGCATGGCGGAGCACCTGCGCCCCGGCGGCGTGCTGGCGCTGCACGAGCTGGAGCTGGCGGCCATGGGCCTGGCGCACCCGAAGCTGCCGCTGTTCAACCGCGTCTGGAACTGGATGCTGCCCACCTGCGAACGCGTGGGCATCAAGGTCCACATGGGCCTGGAGCTGGTGTCCACGCTGCGGCGGGCCGGGCTGGTGGTGGATGACGGCGTGGTGGGCGGGCGGCTGGGCGTGACGCCGGACGCGGAGACCACGCACGCCCTGGTGGAGACCGTGCGCACGCTGCTGCCCCACATGGAGCGGCTGGGCGTGGCGCTGGCCATGGAGGTGGACATCGACACGCTGGCCGCCCGCCTCACCGCCGAGCTGCGCTCCAACGGCGGCGTGCTGGTGCCCAGCCTCATGGTGGGCGTCTGGGGCCACCGTCCAGGCCCTGTCTAGCGAGGCCGTCTTCGCACGACTTCACGAGCGGCGGGGGAGTGGGTCGCTTAGAGTGGCCTCATGGCAAAGACGGCATCCCGCAAGTCCCCCGCGAAGGCCAAGAAGCAGCCCGCGCGCCCCGCCGCGCCCGCGAAGACACCGGCCCGGCCAGTGAAGGCGAAGGTGGAGAAGGTCGAGCCCCGCCGCGCCTCCGCGTCCTCTCCGAAGCCCCCCGTGCTGGAGGCCGAGCCCGTCTTCGACTCCAGCCCGGAGGTGGACCCCCGCGAGGCCGCGCCCAAGAGCCTGCCCGCTGGCGAACCGCAGGGCCGCGTGCTGCCCTTCGAAATCGACCCAGCCCAGCTGGAGGCCGGCTTCAAGAAGCTCCGCGGCGAGCTGGTCCACTGGACCAACAAGGGCCGCTACACCAAGGTCCGCTTCAAGTTCCGGGGCAAGCAGCTGCTGCCCGACCTGCCCCTGGCCGCCGTCGTCGCCGCGGAGGGCCTCTCCTTCTACTGGGGCGGCATCCTGCGCGTGCTCGTGGCCAACGTCGTGGGCAAGAGCGTGTTCGAGGTGGAGCTGGTCAACGACGCGGACAAGCGTGTCCAGGCGGGCCGCGAGGCGCTCCTGTCGGGTGACGTGGACCAGGCACTCACGCTGTTCCGCGAGGCGCTCGCCATGGACCGCGACAACGCCGCCGCGCACCTCAACGTGGGCGTGGCGCTGAAGCTCCGCGGCGACCGCGAAGGGGCGCTCGCCGCGTTCGAAACCGCGAAGGCCAAGGACCCCGAGGGCGGTGTGGGCGCGGAGGCCGAACGGCTGGCCGCGAACCTCCGCCCGAAGGCGTGAAAAACGGGCCTGGAAAACGGGTCCGGAAACGGCCTCCGGTGGGGCTGAAAACGCACCGCCCGGATGTTCCATCCGGGTGCCCCGGAAAGGCCTCTTCCGACCCCTGGAACCGGGCGGGCGGGCAGCCGGGGCGAATCCCCCCTGTTTCCCTTATTGACTGAGGGAAATCCGGGGGTTACGAACACTCTCCCATCGGGCGGAGCCCCCCACGTGAGGGGCCCGTCCGCACCTTCCAGAGCCCATGGCTGACGACACCACCGACACGCCGGCAACGCCCCCCGCGCCTCCTCCGTCGAGCGGCGCTGGAGAGCTCATTCCCATCAACATCGAAGACGAGATGCGCCGCTCGTATCTCGACTACTCGATGTCCGTCATCATCGGCCGCGCGCTGCCAGACGTGCGCGACGGCCTGAAGCCCGTCCACCGTCGCGTCCTCTTCGCGATGAACGACCTGGGCAACCTCCACAACCGCGCCTACAAGAAGAGCGCGCGCGTGGTGGGTGACGTCATCGGTAAGTACCACCCGCACGGCGACTCTTCCGTCTACGACGCCATGGTGCGCCTGGCCCAGGAGTGGAGCCTCCGCTACCTGCTGGTGGACGGCCAGGGCAACTTCGGCTCGGTGGACGGCGACTCGCCGGCGGCCATGCGTTACACGGAAGTGCGCATGGAGCGGCTGGCGGAGGACCTCCTGTCGGACATCGACAAGGAGACCGTCGAGTTCGGCCCCAACTACGACGACTCGCTGGAAGAGCCGCTCGTCCTGCCGGCCAAGTTCCCCAACCTCCTCGTCAACGGCAGCAGCGGCATCGCGGTGGGCATGACCACCAACATCCCGCCGCACAACATGAACGAGGTCGTGACCGGGACGCTGCACCTCATCGACAACCCGGACTGCACCGTCCTGGACCTGATGGAGTTCATCGAGGGCCCGGACTTCCCCACCGCCGCCATCATCACCGGCCGCGAGGGCATCCGCCGCGCCTACGAGACGGGCCGCGGGTCCATGACCATCCGTGCGCGCACGGAGATTGAGACGAACAAGAAGGGCGACCGTGAGGCCATCATCGTCACGGAGATCCCCTACCAGGTGAACAAGGCCCGGCTCATCGAGAAGATCGCCGAGCTGGTGCGTGAGAAGAAGCTGGAGGGCATCAGCGACATCCGTGACGAGAGCGACCGTCAGGGCATGCGCATCGTCATCGAGCTCAAGCGCGATGCCATCTCCCAGGTGGTGCTCAACAACCTCTTCTCCATGACGCAGATGGAGACGACGTTCGGCGCGGTGATGCTGGCCATCGACGGTGGGCAGCCGCGCACGCTCAACCTGAAGGAGCTGCTGGACCGCTTCATCGCGCACCGCCGCGACGTGGTGACGCGCCGCACGCGCTACGAGCTGCGCAAGGCGCTCTCGCGCATGCACATCGTGGAAGGCCTGCTCGTCGCGCAGGACCTCATCGACCTGGTGGTCAGCCTCATCCGCGCGTCGCGCGACCCGGATGAAGCGCGCTGGGGCCTGATGAACATCCTGTCGCCGGAGCTGTACACGCGCGAGCGCTTCCAGAACCTGGACCGCATCGACTACGCGAAGGCCAAGGCGCAGATGGAGCTCTTGGTCAGCCGCGCGCGCAACGAGGAGCCGGCCTACGGCGGCCTGGAGCACAAGTACGAGGGCGCGGGCTTCAGCGAGGACCAGGCGCAGAACATCCTGGAGATGCGCCTGCAGCGCCTCACCGGCCTGCAGCGCGAGGAGCTCTTCAAGGAACTCATCGGGCTGGTGCGCGACATCGCGCGCCTGCGCGACATCCTCGCCAACGAGAAGAGCCTGCTCTCCGTCATCAAGGCGGAGCTGATGGAGATCCGCGAGCGCTACGGCGACAAGCGCCGCACGGAGATCACCGGCGCGGTGGATGACCTCACCAGCGAGGACCTCATCGCGGAAGAGACGATGGTGGTCACGCTGTCGCACACGGGCTACGTGAAGCGCTCGCCCCTGTCGGAGTACCGCGCGCAGAAGCGCGGCGGGCGCGGCAAGACGGGCGCGGGGACGAAGGAGGACGATTTCGTCACCAAGGTGTTCGTGGCCAGCACGCACGCGTACCTCATGCCCATCACCACCAAGGGCAAGCTGTACTCGCTGAAGGTGCACCAGATTCCGCAGGGCAGCCGCACGTCGCGCGGCAAGGCCATCGTGAACCTGGTGCAGTTCGGGGAAGGGGAGCGGCTGGCGCAGGTGCTGGTGACGCGCGACTTCCCGGAGAACCGCTACGTCTTCTTCGTCACGAAGAAGGGCGTGGTGAAGCGCACGGACCTGAGCGCGTTCGAGAACGTCCGGGTCAGCGGCATCATCGCGCTGGGCATCGACGAGGGCGACGAGCTGGTGGGCGTGATGATCACCGACGGCACCAAGGACATCCTCCTGTCCACGGCCACGGGCATGAGCATCCGCTTCAAGGAAGACGACGTGCGCTCCATGGGCCGTCAGGCCTACGGCGTGAAGGGCATCACGCTGGAGGACGGCGACGAGGTGGTGGGCGCGGACCTCCTGGACAAGGAGCCGGAGGAGGGCCAGGCGCCCGCGGAGCAGAGCAGCGCCATCCTCACGGTGACGGAGAACGGCTACGGCAAGCGCACCGAAGGCGCCGAGTACCGGCAGCAGGGCCGTGGCGGCAAAGGCATCATCGACATCAAGGCCACCGAGCGGAACGGCCGCGTGGTGGGCGTGGTGCAGGTGAAGGACAGCGACGAGGTGATGCTCGTCACCAACGGCGGCATGCTCATCCGCATGAAGGTGAAGGAGATCTCCGTCATCGGCCGCAACACGCAGGGCGTGCGCCTCATCGCGCTGGAGAACGGCGAGGAGAAGGTGATGGCCATCTCCAAGCTGCCCGAAGGCGAGGAGTCCGAGGACGAGGAGACGGAGGCCACCTCGCCAGTGGAGGCGTCCGGCGCCGAGGCTTCCCCGGAGGGCGCGCCGGTGGAGGAGGCTTCACCGGAGGCTCCGGCGGACGAGTCCGGCTCGGCTGGCTCGCCCGGCCCGGAAGGTGAGCCCGGCTCGGAAGGCTGAGTCCAGGCGGTAGGAACACGGGAGGGCCGGGCACGGGACGCGCTTCGATGCGCGCTCCGGGACCCGGCCCTCTTTGTTGGTGCGGAGCGGCTACTTCTGGGTGAGGTCCTTGGGCACGGTGAGGCCGGCCGTCTTCTCGTCGATCCAGAAGATGTTCATGACCCACCAGCGCTGGCCGTCGTTGAAGAGCTGGATGCTGTTGACGCCCTTGGCGATGAGCGGCCCGTCCTGCGTGCCGCGCGCCTCATAGGTGCTCATGACCTGCACCAGCGCGCCGAAGGCGTGCGTCTGGCGAGCAATCTCCTTCTCGAAGAAGCCGTGCGTCGCGGTGCTCTCCTGTCCCCACGTCACGTAGTCGTCCGGGGTGATGGGGCGGGCCGCCAGCGTGGTCGCGCCCGGCGGCTTCGCCAGCGGGATGAGCTGGGCGCCCGGATAGAAGAGGGAGCGGAAGCGCTGCCAGTCGCGAGGCGCGCCCGCCGGTCCGCTGATGACGTCGTAGAGGGCCTTGAGGATGGCGTCCTGGGACTTCACGTCCTCGGGCTTGGCCTTGGGCAGTTGGGCGAGCGCGGCCTGGGTGCGCTCCGCGGAGGCCTTGATTGGATTGGGCTTCTCCGGAGCGGCGGGGGCGGCCACGGCCTTGGGCTGCGGCGGAGGGGCAGCGGGGGCCTGGGCGAAGGACGCGGTTCCCAACAGGACGGCACAAGCGACGAGCAGGCGCGACATGGGGACTCCCGGAAGAGGGGAAGGGCGAAGAGCCTAATCCCGCGGCGCGGAAGCACTCGCTGGGATTCCCCTCCGCGGAGCGCACCGCACGAACCTGTCCGACAGTCGGACAGGTTGGGACCGGGCCGGGCGGGAGGTGGCCCCCAGGGACTTGGGCCATTCGAGCTGGGGCGCCACGTCCGCGTCGTCCGGCAGTCCCCAGCGACGGGACCCGGTGCTTGGCCCGGCCGGTGCCGCACCGTAGTGTGCCCGCCGTCATGGCCTTCCTTTCGCTCGATGCCCTCACCCTGAAGTTCCTCGGTGCCGCCGCCCCGGCGGTGCGGGACGTGTCGCTGGCGCTGGGGCCGGGCGACGCGGTGGCGCTGATGGGCACCTCCGGCTCCGGGAAGACGGCGCTGCTGCGGCTGGTCGCGGGCCTGGAGCAACCGACGTCCGGCACCATCACGCTCGCGGGCCGCGTGGTCGCCGGGCCGGACGTGTTCGTGCCCCCCGAGCAGCGCCCCCTGCGCCGCGTCCTCCACGACGCGGAGCTCGAGTCCGGCCTCACCGTGCGCGACGTGGTGATGGGTGTACAGCCCAAGGGCGAAGGCCTGGCGCACGCGCGCGGCATGCTGGCGCTGTTCCAGCTTGAAGACCTGGAGGCGCGCGCCTGCGGAACGCTTTCAAGGGGACAGCGGCAGCGCGTGCTGCTGGCGCGCGCGCTGGCCTCCGGGACGAAGCTGCTGGTGCTGGATGAGCCCTTCGCCGGCATGGACGCCGGCCTGCGCGCCAACATCCTCGGAGAGTGGCGCCGCGTGCTCAAGGCGCGAGGCGCCGCGGTGCTCTTCGCCACGCACGACGTGGGGGACGCGCTGGCCTTCGCGGACCGGCTGGTGCTGCTGCGCGCGGGCACGGTGGAACAGCAAGGCACACCCGAGTCCGTCTACGAAGCGCCGCGCAGCGCCTTCGCCGCGTACTTCCTGGGCGGCACCAACCTGCTGCCCGGTTCAGGCTTCGGCCGCGTCGCGCGCACGGCGCTGGGCAACCTGCCGCTGAGCACGGAGGCGCGCGGCGAGGTGATGCTCTCCCTACGCCCGGAAGCACTGCGGCTCGTGCCCGACACGGACGGCGTCGCGGTGGGCGGCGCCTTGCGCGCGGAGGTGCTGGAGCGCGCGTTCCGGGGCGCGCACGTGGACTTCACCGTGTCCTGCGCGGGCATGGCGCTGGTGGTGCGCGCCGCCGCCTCGGCCCCGTTTCGCGAGGGCGGCCGTGCCCGCCTGGAGGTCGCGGGCCGCGCGGACGTGCTGGAGGAGACATCCGGGCCCGCCCGCTAGTACACCAGGCGTGCAAGCACCCGGCACGCCTGGTGCAATCACCCGCGTTCCCCATGCGTAGGGAGGGGTATGAACATCGCAGGCCTTCGAGGAATGGGAACCCGCTTCTTCCACTACGTGCGCGACCCCCGGGTGGCGACGTGGCGCAAGCTGGCCGGGCTGCTGGCCGTCCTGTACTTCGTGTCGCCCGTGGACGTGATTCCGGACTTCATCCCCGTGTTCGGCTGGCTGGACGACCTGGGCGTGCTGTCCGCCGCCGCGTTCTTCATGGTGCGCGAGGTCCAGCGCTGGCGCCCCGGCACGCCCGCCGGTGAGCCGGCGTTCGACGGACTCCCGCGTGACGAGGAGGGCCAGACGCGCGTGCCCACAACGCTGCGTCGGCACTCCTAGCCGTCAGTCGTTGCCGCCGCGGCGGTCCTCGAAGTGCACGAAGTCGATGAGGAACGTCGCGGCCACCACCAGCGTCCGCACGTGCGGGTCGTGCAGGCTGTCGAACCGAACGCCGAAGTTGTCGGCGTCCGTGAACATCTCCTTGCCGAACCCGCTCCACTTCTTCGCGATGGTCCCCACCTCGCGGCCCTGCTGCTCCACGTTGAACGTCCAGGGCCTGAAGAACGGCCCGCTCAAGTGGGCCAGCTCCTCGTCGTTGGGCCCGAGCACGTCATAGGCGCGGGTGAAGAAGCGGAAGCGCTGCTGGATGGCGCCCAGGTGCCGTCCCTCGCCGTCCTCCACCTCCAGCCGGGACAGCCAGAAGCGCCACGGGCGGCGCAGCCGCAAGAGCGTCTCCCCTCGCGAGGACTTGAGCTCCATCGTGAAGGGCCGCTTCGCCTTGAGGAAGCCGCGCAAGAGGAACAGGCCCAGCCCGCTGCCCACCTCGCCCGCGTAGAAGAGCGGGCGTCCGTCGTCGCCCACCACCTCGTAGCGGTTGCGGCCCTCGAAGCCGGTGAGGATTTCGCCCCACTCCTTCACCTGCCGCACACGCAGCGTGTGCTCGTCACGCAAGAGGGTCAGCGCCTGGGACTCGACGGGCATGGATGGCTCCGGGAAGGCCGAAGGAGGACGGCGGCCGCAGTCTAGAACTGTCCGAGCACCGCGAGCCCCATCCCCCCATGGCGCCCCATGGCCGCCGGGACGACGGAGACGGCCGGGACGTCATCGGGCGCATCGAAGTCACGCGTGAGGAACGTCGCGGTCCCCAGGCCGGCCAACACGCCCACGGCGGTCCCCACCAGCAGGGCGTCTCCATGGTCGTTGTCCAGCACCAGGAACAGCGCGCTCAACCCCATCAGGCCGCCCAGGATGCCGCCCGCGTCGATGAGCAGCACCCGGCCCCGGGAGATGTCCAGGTGGCGCGACACCAGCGCGAAGGTGAGCAGGCCCGCGCCCACCACGCCCTGCTCGATGCCGATGAAATCGCGCGTCTCGCCGCTCTGGGTGGCCATCAGCAGCCCCGCCACCACGCCCGCCCACAGGCCGCCGGAGTTCGTCAGCGACACCTGTCCTGCCGTGGGCCGCGCGAACTCCGCCACCAGGATGCCCAGGCCCGTGAAGCCCAGCGCCCCCACCATCACCGCCCCCGTGGCGCTGTCCCCGTCCAGGTCGAACGAGCTCATGGACGCAAGGCCATAGCCGAAGCCCCACACCGTGCCGGAGTTGATGGCCGCCGCCTGGCCCTGTGTCAGCCCGCTCCGGGTGGCGAGCAGCGAAATCGCCGCCCCCGCGCCGCCGCCCAGCAGCGACACCGCCACGTACGCGCGCCCGTCCTGGCAGTTGGAGATGGCGCACAGCAGGATGCCCTGGGTGATGCCGTGCAGCGTCTGCACGACGGTCAACGACGCCCGGGCCCCCTTCGACGGTCCCTCCTTCGAGAACACCTCTGGCTCCGCCTCCACCGGCCGCGCCAGCGTGTCCTGCGCCAGCCGCGCGCCCGGCTCCAGCCGCGTCCGCGCCAGCCGCGCCAGCTCCGGCGCGTACGGATGCCCGGGGCACACCCGCATCACGCGCTCCAACAACTCCAGCGCCTGGGCATTCTGTCCGCGCACCAGCGCGTCGAAGCCCGACGCGTAGTCGGACTCGGCGGCGCAGGACTCCTCGCTCGCCACGAGCGGCGGCGCGGAGACAGCGCCTGAAGACGTGGCGGCGGGAGGTGCCGTGCCTTCCCGGGGCGAAGGCACGGGCTGTGCTGCGACGAGGACGGCCAGGACGAAGGGCGCGAGGACCATGCGAGCGCCCACCCTAGTCGACCCCGGTGAAAAGGCGGGAGACCCGGGACCCCGGTCCTCCTGGAAAGGAGGCACGGGGCCCGGGTGACGCCACGCGGCGGCCTACCGCGTCGCCAGCGTCTCCATGTGCTGGCGGAGCGCGGTCATGTCCCCCAGCCGTCCGTCCAGGCCCGGGAGGGGCTTCGCGGCCTGCTCGATGCGGCCCCGCGTGCGCGGCCCCGCCGCCACCAGCCACGCCACACCCAGCGCCAGCTCCGCCACGTCCGGTGCCTGGCCCAGCTGCGAGGCCAGCGCGAGCAGCGCGTCCACGGCCTTCTTCACCTGCGCGCCGTGCAGCGGGTGGCTGCTGGTGATGCCCTCGCGCAGGAGCACCAGGAGCACCCGCGCGGTGGCGCGCGCCTGGCGCACCGGCTCCGGCCCCTCACCCGTGCCAGCCCACAGCCCGTTCGCGAGCTGCTGGCCCAGGAGGCCGCCCACGTCCTCGGTGGGGATGGACGCTTCCGCCACGGACAGCGGCAGGACCTCCTCCTGCTCGTAGAACACCTCCGCCTTCTGCTCGCGCCGGGCCTCCAGCTCCGGAGCGGACTCCAGGGTGCGGTCAGCGGCCTTGCGCGGCTTCGCGGCGGACATCAGCCGGTCGAAGAGGCCGCCCTTGTCCTTCTTCGCGTTCTTCGCGGACTCCTGCTCCATGGGCGCGGCCCTGCCTCCCATGGGCCCGGAGCCATCCGCGAACTCCGCCTGGAAGGAGGACCCGGTGGTGGGCTCCGGCCCCAGGTTGCGCGCGGGCGCGGGCGCGGACGCGGGCGCGGGCGCGGCCATGCTCGGAGGCGGCGGAGGCACCGCGCCGCCCCGGGAACGGCCGACCCCTCCGGGCATCGCCGCGGGCGCGGGCATCGACTTCGAGGCCATCCGCTTCATCACCGGCGCCCGTGCCGGCGGGAGCGCGTCCACGAGCCCGCCCTCCGGCACGTATTCGTCGTCCTCGTCCCGAGCGACCTGGTTGAACATGCTCCAGCCCGCGGGCGCGTTCACCGGCACCACGCGCGTCTCCGGCGTGCCGGACGCGCGGCGGTCACCCTGGCGCTCCTCCACCACCACGAAGGACGTGTACTGCGTGGCCAACTGGTGCTCGATGGCGAGCCGCACGATGCGCTCCTTCATCGCCTCCGCGCGCCGGCCCACCAGCCCCGCGTCCATCCAGCCCCGGATGCGCTCGGCGGCCCACAACTTCTCCACCACCGGCCGGTCCGACTGCGCGGGCAGCTCCAACCGCACCGTGAGGGAGAACGGCTCCCGGCCCGACTTCCCCTTCAGCGTCACGCTGCCCGTGCCCGCCTGCGCATAGCGCCCGAAGAGCGTCCACGGCGTGCCATCCACCAGCGGCGGCAGCGTGGCCGGCGCCAATTCGCTGGCCTCCACGCCGTCGAAGCGGACCTCCAGGTCGGTGACGCGCGGCGCGAGCGCCCGCGAAAACTGCGCCACCACCTTCTCGTCGATGCGCTCCCCCGGGTGGATGAACTCCACCGCGCCATCCGTGCGCCGCGCCAGGTCGCGCAGCAGCGCGTCGCTCACGTTGGTGCCGATGCCGAACGAGAACACCCGCCCCATCCCGCGCGCCGCGAGCACCGCGTCGAGGATCTCGCTCTCGTTGCCCACCTGCCCGTCCGTCAGCAGCACCACCACGCCGTCCGGCGCCGCCTTCATCGCGGTGACCATGGGCTCCAGCAGCTCCGTGCCGCCGTAGGCCTTCAGCCCCGCGACCCACGCGTCCGCCTGCTCCAGCGTGCGCTGGGTGAACGGCACCGTCTGCTTGGAGAAGGATCGGAACGAGTTCTCGAACGCGATGACGTTGAAGCGGTCGCCTTCACGCAGGTGGCGCAGGCACAGCCGGAGCGCGGCCTGGGCCTGGGGCAGGCTGTCGCCGGACATGGAGCCGGACGTGTCCACCACGAACACCACCTCCTGCCGGGGCGGCGTCGTCGCCAGGTTCAGCAGGTCCGGCACCACCGTGAGCGCGAACGTGCCAGGACCTTCCGCCTTCCGGTGCGTGACCACGGGCGTGAGCATCACGTCCGGGTTGGCGTTGCGCATCGTGAGCACCACGTCCCGGTCCAGCGCCACCTCGTTGCCCGCGAAGTTCTTGAGGAACGAATCGCGCTGCAGGTTCACCCGCATGCGGGTGCCTTCCTTGGTGACGGTGATGCGGTGGGACGGGCTCTCCACCACCACGTCACGGCCCACGTCGACGAGCAGGTCCATGCGCAGCCCGTAGTCCACGTTCAGGCTCGTGGGCGGGGTGATGCGGTCCGCGTCCGGCACCCGCGTCGTCGGGGCCGCGCTGCCGTGACCGGTGCGGTCGCCGTGCACCGCGCCGGGGATGTACCGGGGCGCCACCAGCGTGGGCAGCATCCAACGCACGCTGCCCTCCTCCGCGGTGAGCGTCTGCAGGAACTCCACCTCCACCAGCGTCTCCTCGCCCGGCAGCAGGTTGCCCACCTGCGCGGTGAAGACGTTGGCGCGCTCCTGGTCCAAGAGCGCCGCGCCGTGACCTTCGGTGATGGCGTCGTCGTAGGCGCGGAAGGCGGCCTCGCGCTCCTTCACCACGCCGGCCACGCGGCGGCCCGCGCACGTCATGGAGAAGGCGCTGAGCGTCGCGTCGGAGGGCAGGGGGAAGGTGTAGATGGCCTCCACCGGCTTCTTCTCGTCGTTGCGGTAGCGCTGCGTCACGCGCACCCGCGCGTGCCCCCCGAGCAGCTCACCGGTGACTTCCACTCCCTGCAGGGGCACCTGGGCCCCCTCACGCGTGAACAGCCCACACTTCGCCTGCTCGTTCATGACAGCGTTCCTTCCTGGAACTCCTCGATGAGGGCGCGCACCCGCTCCGCCAGCGCCCGGACCTTCGCTTCCGCCTGCTCCGACACGTGCAATTCCAACCCCGGCGCCAGGAGCCAGCGCTGGTAACGCGCCACCTCCACCGTCGGGTCTTTTCCAGGGCGCTTCGGGGGCATCCGGGGGACCTCCTCCGGTACCGGCGGCGTCCCCGGGCCCACCGGCGTCTCCGCCAGCCGGCGCAGCTCCTCCGGCGACAGCCGCAAGAGCTCCGCCTGGATGGCGTCCAGTGGCAGGAACCGCGCCTGGAGCACCCGGATGGCCTTGAGCCGCACCCGGTGCTCCTCTCCGTAGACCGTGTCCGGCCCCTTGAAGGGCGGCGCGGGCAACAGGCCCCGCTGGACGTAATAGCGGACCGTGCGAGGCGAGACGCCCACCTCCTCCGCCAGCGCGGTCAGCTTCCACTCCGTCTGTGTCTTGGGCGTGCTCACGAACCTGACAGTAGGTTGTGACAGTTGAAGTGTCAAGACGTCGGTGGCGATTCGTCAGCGGTGGTGTCGGGATGCGGGAGGTGGCGGCCGGGCGGGCGGTGGGACAGAAGGGGGGCCATGAACGTCGGCGTGGACGGCCTGGACCCCTCCTCCATCCAGCTCATTGGTACGGCGGTGACGCCCGCGGTGATGGTGTCCGGGTGCGGCATCCTGGCCACCGGCCTGGACAATCAGATTTCGCGCATCACCGCGCGCATGCGGGACATGGTCCGGGAATGGCGCACGCTGCCGGAGGGCCATGCGCGCCGGTCGCTCCTGCGCGAGGAGGTGGCCATCATGGACCGGCGCCACGCCATCCTCGCCCGGGCCATTGGCTTCACCTACGCGGCGCTCTTGTCCTTCGTGGTGACGTCGCTCCTGTACCTGCTGCGCCGCAGCGTCGCGGTGCCGGAGGGGCTGCCGGTGATGTCCTTCTCCCTGGGCGTGGGGCTGTTGGGTTCCACGGCGGTGCTGGCCCTGGCGTCGCTGCGCTTGAGCCGCCGCGCCATCACGCTGGAGGGCGCTGAGCTGTTTCGTGACGGGCGGCCGGGCGGGCCACCAGCGCCCTGAATTTGTTCCGCAGCGCACGCGAAGGTGCTAGCGGGTGCCTCCGAGACGCGCGGGTCTGGTACGTCCCGGCCCGCGCGCCTGGTAGCGCGCAGGATTCCGCAGCCTCTTCAGGCTCAACCCTCACCGTGGAGCACGTGAACATGGCAAACGCCAAGGTCTTCTTCGACATGTCGATTGGTGGCCAGCCCGCCGGCCGCATCGTGATGGAGCTGTTCTCCGACGACGTTCCCAAGACCGCCGAGAACTTCCGCGCCCTGTGCACGGGTGAGAAGGGCACTGGCCGCGCTGGCAAGGCGCTGCACTTCAAGGGGACGCCCTTCCACCGCGTCATCCCGAACTTCATGTGCCAGGGCGGCGACATCACGCTCGGCAACGGCTACGGCGGCGAGTCCATCTACGGTGAGAAGTTCGCGGACGAGAACTTCAAGCACAAGCACACGGGCCCGGGCATCCTCTCCATGGCCAACGCGGGCCCCAACAGCAACGGCTCGCAGTTCTTCCTCACCACGGCCAAGACGGATTGGCTCGACGGCAAGCACGTCGTCTTCGGCAAGGTCGTCGAGGGCATGGACGTGGTGAAGAAGATTGAAGGCGTGGGCAGCCAGTCCGGCGCGACGCGCCAGCCCGTGAAGATCGAAGACAGCGGCCAGCTGTAATCCCGCCGCTTCGTCTCACCCGAAAGGTCCATCCGTGCCTCGCGCGCGGGTGGACCTTCGTCGTTTCAGGACGGCCCGTGGGACGCCTCCTCGTCCTCCTCTTCGTGGGCCTCCTCCGGGTGGAAGGGCCGCGCGGGCACGGCGCCGAACGCGCGCAGCAGCTCCAGGGGGATGGGCAGGATGGTGTGGTTGCCGCCGCTGGTGATCTCCACCAGCGTTTGCAGGTAGCGCAGCTGGAGCGTGGCGGGGTTGCGGCTGAGCACGTCCGCGGCCAGGGCAAGCTTCTCCGCCGCCTGGTGTTCGCCTTCCGCGGCGATGATTTTCGCGCGGCGCTCGCGTTCGGCCTCGGCCTGCCGCGCGATGGCCCGCTGCATCTCAAACGGCAGGTCGATGTGTTTCACCTCCACGTTGGAGACCTTCACGCCCCACGGGTCGGTGCGCGCGTCGAGCACCTGCTGCAATTCGTGGTTGATGCGCTCGCGCTGGGACAACAGGTCGTCCAGCTCCACCTGGCCCAGGATGGCGCGCAGCGTGGTCTGCGCAATCTGGCTGGTGGCGTAGAGGTAGTCCTCCACCTGGAGCACGGCCTTGTCCGCCTGGATGACGCGGAAGTAGACGACGGCGTTGACCTTCACGCTGACGTTGTCCTTGGTGATGACGTCCTGCGGGGGCACGTCGCGCGCCACGGTGCGCAGGTCGATGATGACCATCCGCTCGACGAAGGGGATGAGCCAGCGGAAGCCCGCGCGCTTGAGGCCCACGTAGCGCCCCAGCCGGAACACGACACCGTTCTGGTACTCGGTGACGATGCGCACACCGGAGACGAAGAGGAGGAACAACACGGCCAGGGGGAGGAGCCACCCCAGCGCTCCGACCAGCTCGTTCATGGCATCTGCTCCGCGACGGTGAGGGTGAGCCCTTCCACGGCACGCACCACGACCTGGGCGCCCTCGCGGATGGGAGTGAAGGAGACGGCGCGCCAGCGCTCGCCGTGGACGAACACCTCGCCGCCGGAAGGCGTGACGGGGGCCAGCGCCGTGCCGGCCTCGCCCACGAGCCCCGCGTCGCCGCCCCGCTGCGGCAGCTTGCGCGTCTGGGCGCTGCGGTATGCAACGAAGGCCGCGGTCCCCGCGAACACGAGCGCCGTGGGCAGCATCACGCCCCACGACATGCGGAAGGACGGCTCCACGAACCAGCCCGGTTCGAAGCGGTCCACCAGGAACACACCGCCCAATATCAACAGGCCCACGCCCGCCGCGCCCAAGAGGCCGCTGGTGACGAACAGCTCCGCGAGGATGAGCCCCACGCCCATCAGCATCAGCACCAGCGCCCCCGAGCGCACCGGCAGCGTCGCGGAAGCCATCAACGCCAGCACCAGCGCCACGCCGCCGATGAGCCCCGGCGCCACCGCGCCCGGATGGGACAGCTCCACCACCAGGCCCAGCACCGCGACGAGGAACAGCAGGTAGATGAGGGACGGCTGCGCGAGCGCATGCACCACCTGCTGTGACAGCCCCGGCTCCAGCGACACCACGTGGGCCTCGCGGGTGGCGAGCGTCACGGTGTCACCGCCCGCCACCTCCACGCGGCGGCCATCGACGGCGGAGAGGAACGCGGCCTCGGTGGGAGCGACGAACTCCACCACGCGAAGCTCCACGGCGCGGTCCGCGGGAACGCTGGCGCTGTCGCGCACGGCGGCCGCGGCCCACTCCGGATTGCGGCCCCGCTGCCGGGCGATGCCCTCCGCGAAGGCGACCGTGTCGTTCTCCACCTTCCGGGCGAGCTCCTCGCCACCCACCTGCTCCACATCCTCACCCCCAAGACCCACGGGGTGCGCCGCGCCGATGTTCGTCCCCGGCGCCATGGCGCTCACGTTCGATGCGAGCGCGATGAACACGCCCGCGCTGCCGGCACGTGAACCGGAAGGTCCCACCCACACGAGCACGGGAACGCGCGAGCCCAGGAACGCGCGCACCACGGCGCGGGTGGCCTCCAACGAACCGCCCGGCGTGTCCAACCGCACGAGCAGCGCCGAGGCTCCCCCGTCCTCCGCGCGCTTCACGCAGTCCGCGAGGTACGCGCCCGAGCCGGTATCCACCACGCCCTCCAGCTCGCACCGCGCGACGAAGGACGGTGATGCGGGAGCCGCCGGAGCGGCGAAGCCCACGAAGAGGAACGCCAGGAGCCAGCCCCAGAGGACGTGACGGCGCCAGCTCATCCTGTCGACGTGGTCCCGCATGTCCGCCCCCCGAATGCGATGCGCGCCCCTCGCGCACACGCACTCGGACAACGATGTGCATCGGACCTTCGGATGACCGGCTCGAGAAGCCGGGGGCCCGGAGGGCAGGCGGGCAGGGAGGGCCCGGCGCCCCGCTTGTGCATCCAATCCTGGACGTTGAAGGGGATGCGCGTTGCTGGAGGAGGACGCACCTCCTTAGGTTCAGTCTCTCGCTCTTCTTCCAGGAGGTTTCATGCGCCGTGCCGTGCTGCTCATCGCTGCTCTGGGCCTGACCGCTGCAGCGGTGGCCTGCAGGACCACCCAGCCCCCGGGGACGGAGGACCAGATGCCCATCCAGGGACCGGACACGGTCCGCGAAGAAATCCAGAACGTGCCCAACGAACCGGCGGGCCCCGCGGGTCCCGTCAATGCGCCAGACGTGGACGGTGGCATCCCCGAGGGCGGCGGGTAGTCTTCCGCTCCATGACGGCGGAGACCACGGTCTACAGGGCGGAGCGTGTGTGGACGCTCGATGCGGAGCGTCCGCGCGCGGAAGCGTTGGCGGTGCGGGACGGGCGGTTGCTCGCGGTGGGGACGTTCGCGGAAGCGCGCGCCGCCGCGGGTCCTGGCGCGCGTGAAGTGGACCTGGGCCGCGCCACGGTGGTGCCCGGCCTGGTGGACGCGCACGCGCACCTGCACGGTCTGGGGAAGAGCCTGACCACGGTGCGCCTGGAGAAGGCGCCCTCGGTGGAGGATGTCCTCCAGCGCCTGGCGAAGGCGCCCGCGTCGAGCTTCCAGGGGGACTGGTTGCTCGGCAAGGGGTGGGACCAGAACGAGTGGCCCGGCGCCACGTTCCCCGGCCGCGAGGACCTGGATGCGCGCTTCCCTACGACGCCGGTGTTCCTCATGCGGGTGGATCATCACGCGGCCTGGGTGAACGGCGAGGCGCTGCGCCGCGCGGGCATCACGCGGGACACGCCGGATCCGCCAGGAGGCCGCATCCTCAAGGACGCGAACGGCGAGCCCACCGGCGTCCTCGTGGACAACGCGATGGACGTGGTGGAGGCCGCCATTCCCGCGCCCACGCGCGAGCAACTGGAAACCCGGTTGCGAGCCGCCATGGAGCGGTGCGCACAGGTCGGGCTCACGGGCGTGCACGACGCGGGCATGGACCTGCAGGCCTTCCGCACGTTGCAGGCGTGGGACGCCGCGGGGACCTTGCCCCTGCGCGTGTATGCGATGGCGGCGGGGCAGGGGGAGCAGCGTCACGCCTATCTGGAGCAGGGGCCGTGGCAGGGGCGTCACCTGTCCATGCGCTCGGTGAAGTTCCTGGCGGATGGAGCGCTGGGGAGCCGGGGCGCGGCGCTGCACGACGACTACAGCGACGAGCCCGGCCAGCGCGGCCTGTTGCTCCTCTCTCCCGAGGAACTCGAAGCGCGGGCTCGGGCCTTCATGGCGCGGGGCTTCCAGGTGTGCATCCACGCCATTGGAGACCGTGCCAATACATTGGTCGTGGACGTCCTCCTGCGAGGCGCGGAGCGGACGGGAACGCAGGCCCTGCGTCACCGCGTGGAGCACGCGCAGATTCTTCGGCTGGAGGACATCCGGAGGTTGGGCGCGGCGGGCCTGGTGGCCAGCGTGCAGCCCACGCACGCCACCAGCGACATGCCCTGGGCACAGACGCGGCTGGGGCGCGAGCGGCTCCGGGGCGCCTACGCCTGGCGCACGTTGAAGGACGCGGGCGCGCACCTGGCCTTGGGCAGTGACTTCCCCATCGAGAACCCGGACGTGCTCGCGGGGCTCTACGCGGCGCGCACGCGGCAGGACGCGAAGGGCTGGCCGGAGGGTGGCTGGTATCCGGAGGAGCGCCTGAGCGCGGCGGAGGCGCTGGAGGGCTTCACGGTGGGGCCCGCGTGGGCGTCCTTCGAGGAGGCGCGGCGCGGAAGGTTGAAGCCCGGCCTGGACGCGGACTTCGTCGCGCTGTCGGAGGATCCGCTGGAGGGGCCCGCGGCGGCGCTGGTGGACGCGCGCGTGCTGGCCACGGTGGTGGCGGGCGCGGAGGTGTTCCGGGCGGCCGGGTGACGCAGGCTCACCCGCCGAAGATGTGCGAGCGCGCGGCCTCGGCGATGGCGACGACGGCGGGGTGGCGCAGGCGGCGCTCCACGGTGATGGCGTAGAAGCACTGCTCGATTTCGTCGGTGTGCCCGATGGCGGTGACGTTGAACTGCCGCTGCACCTCGGCATCGATGATGGAGGGCATGGCGAAGATGCCGTGCCCCTTCTGTCCGAAGGCCTGGAGCAGCGCGCTGTCGTCGAAGTCGCCGGCGATGAGGGGCCGGATGCCGAGCCGCTCGAACCACAGGTCCAGTGAGCGGCGCACCGACGACTCCTCCGACGGCAGCAACATGGGAGCGCCGTCGAGCGAGCGCGGGAAGTCCTTGCGCAGGTGCGCGAGCGGTTGGGCGGCGAAGAACGTCACGCCGCACTTGCCCAGCAGGTGGTTGAAGGACCGGACGCTGACGGGCTCGGAGCCAGGCGCGTCCGCGAGCACCACGTCCAGCTCATGCAGCGCCAGCTGTGCGAGCAATTGGGGCAGGGGGCTCTCGCGGCAGATGATGCGCAGCGAGGGCCCGGCATCCAGCGCGGGCTTGAGCAGCTGCTCGGCGACGAGCTTGGGGATGACGTCGAGCACGCCCACGTTGAGGCGCAGCTGCTGGCCGGTGGGCAGGCCGGAGACGACGTTCTTCAGCTCGTTGCCCAGGCGGAAGATCTCATCCGCGTACCGCATGACGGTGCGGCCCACGTCGGACAGGACGAGCTTGCGGCCCTTGCGCTCGAAGAGCTGGTGGCCCAGGGACTCCTCGAGGAGCTTGATCTGCGCGCTGATGGTGGGCTGGGCGAGGTGCAGCTCTTCACTCGCCTTGGCGATGCTGCCCGCCCGCGCAACCGTCCAGAAATACAGGAGATGGTGGTAGTTGAGCCACGCCATGACTTAGGAATAACCGAAGGTTTTCATCCAAACTAGCTAATTTTCTTAAGTGTCGCCTCCGCTTATTTCTACGTCCGTCACCGCGCGATGGGTGCGCGGGGGACTGCTTGGGGAGGTACGCGTCATGGAAGCCATCTACGAGGAGCTCGAGTCCACGGTGGAGGGTGTGGAGACCGAGGTGGACTCGGCGGAAGTGGAGATGCGGGTGCGGGGGCACCTGGAGCTGGTCCGCCGGCTGGCCTGGAAGTACCGCTGGACGGGCCTGTCGTTGGAGGAGCTGATGGCGGAGGGCAACGTCGGCCTGGTGGAGGCGGCGCGCCGGTTCGAGGAGCGGGGAGTGCCGTTCGGCGCCTACGCGCAGCAGTGGATCCGCGCGCGCATCCGGGCGTACGTGTCCCGCACCTGGAGTGTGGCGGGGGGCCGCGCGCCGTGGATCGTCTTCCAGCTCCGCCGCGAGCGCGCGCGGCTGGAGGCCCGCTGGGGCGAGGGGCACCCGGAGGTGACGAAGCGGCTGGCCGAGGCGCTGGGCAAGAAGGAGGAGGACGTGGTGCGGGGGACGGACGCGTTGGCGAAGGACGTGTCCCTGAACGCGCCCCTGGGCCTGGAGGGGGACGTGACGCGGCTGGACATGCTGGAGTCGGACGAGGACTCGGCGGAGGAGCAGGCGGACCGGGGGGCCTGGGCGGAGAAGCTGCACCAGAGCGTGGCGGCGGCCTGGCCGGAGCTGGACGCGAGGGAGCGGGCGCTGGTGAAGGAGCGGATGCTGGTGGAGGACGGGGTGAGCGCGGAGTTCCTGGCGAAGCGCTTCGGGGTGACGGCGGTGCGCATCCGGCAGATCGAGCAGGGGCTGCGCCAGAAGCTGCGCCAGCGGCTGACGGCGGGCTGCACGGCCTGGGACGGCGAAGCGCCCCGGCTGGCGGCCTGAGTGTCGGGCGAGGAAGAGGGTTGGCGGAAAAGGGGTTGACGTCGCGGGCCAGTGACCGTAAATCGGCGCTGCCGCTCGCGGTGCGCGGTTCGCCCAAGTAGCTCAGTCGGTAGAGCAGGGGACTGAAAATCCCCGTGTCGGTGGTTCGATTCCGCCCTTGGGCACACCAGTAAGAAGAATCTGAAGGGCGTCGGACTCCGGTCCGGCGCCCTTTTTCTTTTGCCCGCGCTGGTGGGCGGCGCCGTTACGGAGGGCTGATGCGCCCAGGGGCGCCATTGGCGCCGGCCACGGTGTGGCAGGAGCCGCAGGCCCCGGTGCCCTGCGAGCTGTTCATGGCCCACTGGGTGCCGCCGTGGGTGACGCGGGCGGTGTAGGGGAGCGCGAAGTCCTTCGCGTCCTCGGCCTTGAGGAAGAAGTTGCCGGAGGCATTGGCTGTCAGTGTGTAGGCCTTCTGTCTGGCGTCGGTGATGACGACCTGGGCGCCCTCGAGGCCCGCGCAGTCGTCCGCCTCGTGCGCGGTGGCCTGGACGGTCCCCGCCACCACGAACTTCGGCCCCTCGCCCCGGTCTGTATGGCATTGGATGCAGTTGCCACCGGGATGCATGAGGGCGTTGCCGCTGTCGCCGCCCGTCCACTTCATGCCCGTGGAGCACTCGGAGGTGCTCACCGCTTCCAGGCTGCCTCCGCCGCATCCCGTGAAAAGACTACCCACCGCCAAACACAGCATGAATATCGAGGGGATGCGTTGTGACATGTGTCACCTCTGGGAGGACTGTGTGTCATTCGAGGCCTTCGCCTCCGCGCTGTCAACGGCACTCCCGGTACGTGGCCCCGCGGGGTGGGGTGGGAATACGGAATGGACCCGGGTGCACATCCGGGCGCGACGCGGTAGATGGGTGTCCCGGAGGTTCATCAACGCAATGGACGCGAACGTGGTGGCGGAGCTGGAGAAGGCGGGCGTGAAGGTGGAGGACCCCATGCGCCTGTTCATCCCCGTGGAACGGGACGAGCAGGGCCAGGTGAAGCCCGTGGGCGATGAGGTGCCCGTGCGCTTCGGTGACGTTACCGCCCACGTGCGCCTGCAGCCCATCTCCGCGCTGTGGACCGGCGACAAGCAGCCCCCTGACTTCACCCGGCCTCCCTTCCCCGAGTACGAGCCGTTCTTCTTCCTCCTCGAGGCCACCGCCGCCGGCTTCTGCCGCGACACCCGCCACGCCGAGGTCGACCAGGAGTTCTCCCAGCTCTACCGGCACCTGGCGCGCCGGCCCGACGGCCACCACAAGAACCCGCTCTTCTCCTACCTGCGCGCCGCCGCCCGCCTGTACCTGTCCCTGCGCGACGTCAGCCATGCGGAGTTCGAGGCCGTGGCCCAGCGCCTCCACCAGTCCGCCAAGCTGCACGCGGGCCACGTCGGCAGCACGAACTACTTCCAATCCGTGCTGCGGCAGGTGCTGGGCGCATAGCGTCCGTTGGGAGCGCTCGCCGGGCCGCCGGGTGTCCCCTCGCGGCGGATCCGGCGTGACGACTTGAAGACAGGGCTCGCTGGGAGGCTACCCCATGGGTAGCTTTCCGGCTTGATGCTCTCCTCTTCCTCCTCCGCACCAGAAGTCTTGCTCGAGCAGCGCCTCACGGTGGACCACCTCCGCGAGGTGGCCGGTGAGCAGGTACTCGAGCAGGCCCGGCGGTTGCTCGCCCGGAGAGCGGTGGACGTGTATCCGCCTTCGCTGGGCCGCCTCCAGGGAACCGTCACCGAAGGGCGCGTGCACGCGTTCAACGCGACCATCACCGCGGACCCTGATTCCGAAGAGCTGCTGCTGGGGTGTGAATGCGACAGGTACTGGAACGAAGGGGTCTGCGCGCACGCGATCGCGGTCGGGCTTGAGTGGATCCGCGCCTCCGCTCCCCGTGGGCGAAAGCGCGTGTCGCCTCCTCGACCCACGCAGCCCGCCTCCCCGCGCCTCGCGAAGGCCCCTTCACGGCCTGCCACGCCCGACGCAGTCCAGGCCTGGCTCGTGGAGCACCACGCCGAGCGTGCCCGCACGGTGCCCGTGGCGGTGCTGGCGCCCCTGTTGCCCGGGCCCTTCACCCGACGCTGGCTCCCCGTGCTGCGCAAGGCCACGGTGGTGGATGCGCTGGAGGGCACCTCGAAGCTGCGGCGCTTGAAGGACGCCAGCAAGGACGTCCTCTTGGAGGCAGCCTGGCACTGGGTGCGTGACGAGGCAGGACGCGTCTCGCGGGGACTGACCCGTGAAGCCTCCGCGAAGCCCTTGCCGCCGCTGACGGATGACCGCCTCGCGCCGCTGAGGGATGTGCTGACGCGGGCCCGCGCGCGGATCCGCACCCAGGCCATGCCCCGGCTGCTGTCGCCATCACCCACGGTCACCCTCCAGGAGCGCCCCTTGCGGCTGCTCGTGACGGAGCCGGAGCTGGCGGCGTGGACGCCCCCGGTGCCGCGCGCGTCCGGGGAGGACGGGGGGCACGTGGTGCTCGACCCTCGCGCCCTGATGGAGGGACGTCCCGGACTGTCCTGTCCGTGCTCCCCCCATGCGGCGGAGGCTTCCTGCGTCCACGCCTTGACCGCGGTGGACGCGGCGCTGGCGTTCCTGGTGCTGCCGAAGCAGGCCTCGCACGCCGCGAAACTGTCGGAGGGGCTGTTCGAAGCGCCGGGCCGTGAGCTGCTGTCCACGCTGGAGGCGTCGCTCCTGGACCGGGCGCTTCACGCCACTCCCTCGACCGGGGACTTCGTCACCTTCCGGCTGGAGCCCGAGCCGTCGCGCGGCTGGCGGCTGCGGCCCTACCTGCACGTGCCCGCGAAGAAGGGCGGCCTTTCGCAGGGGCGCGCCGTCACCTGGTACGACCGCGACAAGGCGCTCCGGACGCTTCAGGAGCCGGATGAACGCCATGCCTGGTCGCTCCTCGACACGGAAGAGCGAATGGGCAGGAATGGCATGTACCTGGGGGCAGGCTTCGATGCGGCCGCGCCCTACACGCTGCTGCTCCAGGCCCTGCGCTCGCTCGCGCACAGCCCCCGCCTCCGCCTGGCCGGGGCTCCGGACGCGGTCGTGCGGGTGCGAGAAGCGCCGCTGGGCTTCGCCCTCGAAGAGGACGCAAAGGCCCTGCGCCTGCGGCCGGCGGTGGACGGACGCCCCGTGGCCGCGGAGGCCCTGACGCCGCCTCCCGATGGGCCGCAGGCGCCCCAGCCCTGGCTGCTCGTGGAGCCCGGCGAGCCGAGCGTCACCCTGGTGTCCGTTCCCCCTGGCGCGGTCCCACTGCTTGAGTCCCTGGCTCGCCACGGCGCCTACGTGTCCGAGAGCCAGCGCGAGGCATTGCTGGGGCACCTCTCCGCGCTGGAGGCGGCTTTTCCCGTGGTGCTGCCCCCGTCCCTGGAGCCCCGCCTCGTAGAGGCCAGCCCGGGCCTGCTGGCGCGGCTGCGCGCGGTGGAGGACTCCGCGCTGGAGGTCTCGCTTCTCGTCAGGCCCCTACCGGAGGCGCCTCCCCAGCCCGTGGGCGAGGGCGCTCCCGTGCTCCGAGGCCTGCGCGGCAAGGAGCGCGTCATGGTCCGGCGCGACCTGGACGCGGAGCGGAAGGAGGCGGACGCGCTCCTCGCACGTCTGTCATTGCCGGCCGGGGTGTATCACTTCACGCGCGACACCGCGGAGGATGCGCTCCAGCTCCTGGAGGCGCTGGAGCCGCTCGCGGGGCCCTCGGTGCGCGTGGAGTGGGCGGAGCAGCCGTGGACGGTGACGCGCGTGGAGACCGCGAACGTCCGGGTCCAGGTCCTGCGGGAGCACGACTGGTTCGGCGCGAAGGGGGGCGTGGAGCTGGACGGCACACGCGTGGAGCTGGCGGTCCTGCTGGAGGCCGTGCGCCGCCGCCAGCGCTACGTCCCGCTGGGGAAGGGACGCTGGATGCGCCTCACGGAGGCGCTGCGCGAGCAGCTGACCCCGCTCGCGGACGTGGCCCATCCGGGGCGCAAGGGGCTGGAGGTGAGCGCCGCGGCGGCGCCCGTGCTCGACACACTGGAGGAGGCCGGCGCGCGAGTCCAGGCGCCTCCGGACTGGCGCCAGCTGGCGAAGCGCATCCGCGATGCCCACGCACGTCCGGTGCGCGTGCCCCGAAGCTTGAAGGCGGAGCTGCGCGACTATCAGCGCGAGGGCTTCACGTGGCTCGCGAAGCTGGCCTCATGGGGCGCGGGCGCGTGCCTCGCGGATGACATGGGATTGGGCAAGACGGTCCAGGCGCTGGCCCTGCTGCTGTCCCGCGCGGCGATGGGGCCCGCGCTGGTGGTGGCGCCCACGTCCCTGCGCGGCAACTGGATGCGCGAGGCCGACCGCTTCGCGCCGTCCCTTCGAGTGCATGTCTGGCAGGACGCGGAGCGGGACGCCCTGCCATCCCTGCTGGGGCCCCGGGACGTGCTGATCATCAGCTATGGGCTGCTGACGCGGGATGCGGCGAAGCTCGCGGACGTGACGTTCGCCACGCTGGTGGTGGATGAAGCGCAGGCGGTGAAGAACCCGGACACGGCCCGGGCCCGCGCGCTGCGCGGCGTGAAGGCCGAGGCCCGCGTGGCCCTCACCGGCACGCCCGTGGAGAACCGCCTGTCCGAGCTGTGGAGCCTCTTCCACCTGCTCTTCCCCGGCCTGCTGGGCGGGCGCGAGTCCTTCCACTCGCGGTTCGCCGTTCCCATCGAGCGGGACCGGAGCGCGGACGCGCGCGCGTCCCTGGCCCGGCTGGTGCGCCCCTTCCTCCTGCGCCGCACGAAGGCCCAGGTGGCACGCGAGCTGCCCCCGCGCGTGGAGACCGTGGTGCCCGTCACGCTGTCGGACGCCGAGCGGCGCGTGTACGACGACGTGCGGCTCGCGGCCCTGGCCCGGCTGGGCGAGGGGACTCCTGGCGGGGACCAGCGCTTCGAGATGCTGGCCGCGCTCACCCGGCTGCGATTGGCCGCCTGTCATCCCCGCCTGGTGGATCCGGACACGGGGCTGTCCTCCTCCAAGCTGGAGCGCGTGCTGGAGCGGGTGGACGAACTGCTGGCGGAAGGGGGCCGCGCGCTCGTCTTCAGCCAGTTCGTGCGCCATCTGGCGCTGGTGCGCGACGCGCTGGAGGCCCGGGGCATCTCGTTTCAGTACCTGGACGGGCGGACGCCCGCGGCGGAGCGGCAGGCGCGCGTGGAGGCCTTCCAGCGAGGGGAGGGCGCGCTCTTCCTCATCTCGCTCAAGGCGGGCGGCACCGGCCTCAACCTCACCGGCGCCGACCATGTCCTCCACCTGGATCCATGGTGGAACCCCGCGGTGGAGGACCAGGCCTCCGACCGGGCCCACCGCATCGGGCAGACGCGCCCCGTCACCGTGTCGCGGTTCGTGTCGGAAGGCACCATCGAGGAGGCCATCCTCGCCCTCCACGCGGAGAAGCGGGACCTGGCGGACAGCCTGCTGTCGGAGGCGGACGGCGCCGCCGCCTTGTCCCCCGCGCAGCTCCTGGGGCTGCTGCGCTTTGGTGGAATCCGCGAGGATTGAGCCCATCTGGAATAGGGTGCGCCTTCGCCCGTTCCCGGGCGCGCCGTGGTCCCTCCCCAGGAGCAAGGATGTTCCGTCCGCCGTTGTCGTGGTTCGCCTGTCTGACCCTCCTGGGTGCGCCCCAGGCCGGGGCCCAGGCCGTCTCCGAGCCTTCCGCGAAGCCCGCCGCTGCCTCCACCCCCGCCGCGAAGCTGGGCTCGGACATCCAGGCCCGCACGCTGAAGAACGGGCTCACCGTCATCGTCTGGCCGGACCACGACATCCCCAACGTGGCGCTCGCCAACTGGTTCCGCGTGGGCAGCCGCAACGAGCGCCCCGGCATCACCGGCCTGTCCCACTTCTTCGAGCACATGATGTTCAACGGCGCGAAGAAGTACGGCCCCGGTGAGTTCGACCGCGTCATGGAGGCCAACGGCGGCTCCAACAACGCCTTCACCTCCGAGGACGTCACCGTCTACCTGGACTGGTTCCCGGCCTCCACGCTGCCCCTCATCCTGGACCTGGAACAGGACCGGCTCCAGTCGCTCTCCTTCGACCCCAAGGTCATCGAGTCCGAGCGCGGCGTCGTCTACTCCGAGCGCCGCTCGGGCGTGGACAATGACAACAACGGCGCGCTCCAGGAGCAGCTGCAGGCCACCGCCTTCGTCGCGCACCCGTACCAGATTCCCGTCATCGGCTGGCCGTCCGACATCGAGTCCTGGCGCATGGAGGACCTCCAGGCCTACTTCAAGACGTACTACGCCCCCAACAACGCCACGCTCGTCCTCGCGGGCGACCTGGATCCAGCCCGCGTCTTCGAGCAGGTGGAGGCCACGCTGGGCACCATCCCTTCGCAGCCCGCGCCTGAGCCCGTGCGCACGAAGGAACCCGAACAGCAGGGCGAGCGGCGCATCGTCGTGAAGAAGCTGGCGCAGTCCCCGCTGCTCCAGGTCGCCTACCACGGCCTCGCCGCCAACGACCCGGACATGGAGACGCTGGAGCTGCTGGGCCTCATCCTCACGCACGGGGACTCGTCGCGCCTGCACCGCAAGCTGGTGGACGAGGCGCGCGTGGCCATCCGAGTCCGGAGCTCCACCGCCGGGGGCTTCGACCCGTCGCTCGTCTGGTTCTCCGTGGACCTGACGCCGGGCGGTGACCTGGCGAAGACCGAGGCGCTGCTCACCGCGGAGCTGGCCCGCGTGGTGAAGGACGGCGTCACCGACGCGGAGCTGCGCAAGGCGCGCAACGTGGCCCTGTCCACCTTCTGGCGCAAGCTGGAGACCAACAGCGGCCGCGCCCGCGAATTGGGCAACGCCGCCACCTTCCGGGGAGACTGGAAGGCCCTGCTCGACGCGCCCGCGCGCTACGAGCAGGTCACCCGTGACGGCGTGAAGGCGCTGGCCGCCCGCATCCTCAACCCCGACCACCGCACCGTGGGCTGGCTCGTCCCCACCACGGCTCCCGCTGCCCCGGCCAGCAAGGAGGCCGCGCGATGAGTGCTCCCTTCCGCCTTCGTTTCCCGGGTCCCCACATGATGCGCTCCGCCCTCGCCGCGTTGCTGTTCACCTCCGCGTGCGCGACCACGCCGACGCCCGCTCCCACCGCCGCGCCCACGCCGCCTTCCCCGGCGCCGGAAGCACCGGCCACGCCCGCGCCCCAAGTCCCGCTGTCCACGAAGGGCGTGACGCTGCCGGAGACGACCTCCGTCACGCTGAAGAACGGCGTGCGGTTGCTCCTCGTGGAGAAGCACGAGCTGCCGCTGGTGTCCTTCAGCGCGTGGCTCAAGGGCGGCGCCGTCACCGACCCCGCGGGCAAGGAGGGCCTGGCCGCGCTCACCGCCGAGCTGCTCCAGAAGGGCGCGGGCTCCCGCAACGCCCAGCAGTTCGCCGACGCCGTGGACGGCGTGGGCGGCGAGCTGGAGATCACTCCCGGGCGCGAGGCGCTCGTCCTCAACGGCAGCTTCCAGTCCCGCGACACCGCGCTGATGGTGGAGCTGCTGTCGGACATGCTCGTGCGCCCGCGCTTCGACGCGCAGGAGCTGGAGAAGGCCCGCGCGCTGCGCGTGTCGGAGATCGCCTCCGCCAAGGACGGCGACCCGCGCATGCTCATCGGCGTGTACTTCAACGCCTTCCACTTCCCCTCGCACCCGTACGGCGGATCCGCGGTGGGCAGTGAGGCGTCGCTGCCGGGCATCAGCCGGAGCGACGTGCTCGGCTGGGCGAAGGCGAACCTGGGCGGGGACCGGCTCATCCTCTCCGTCGTGGGCGACTTCGACGCGAAGCAGCTGGCCGCGAAGCTGGAGGCCGCGCTGGGCGGATGGGCCCCGGCGGCACAGTCGTTCGCCGCGGTGCCTCCCACCGCGCCCACGAAGGGCCGCCACGTGCTGCTGGTGGACAAGCCCGACGCCACCCAGACCTACTTCGCCATCGGCAACACGGGCATCCGCCGCACCGACCCGGACCGCGTCGTGGCGGAGCTGGGCAACACCGTGCTGGGCGGCCGCTTCACCTCACTGCTCAACACCGAGCTGCGCGTGAAGACCGGCCTCACCTACGGTGCGCGCTCCGCGCTGGCCACGGCCTTCCAGCCCGGCACCGTCATCCTCACGTCCTATACCCAGACGGCTTCCACGGGCCGTGCCATCGACCTGGCGCTGGATGTGCTCGCGCGCTACCGCCAGGACGGCATGGATGACGCCATGCTCGCCTCCGCCAAGGCCTATGTGCTGGGGCAGTTCCCGCCGACGCTGGAGACCGGGGAGCAGCTGGCCATGAAGCTGTCGGAGCTGGCCTTCTACGGCATGAGCGCACAGGACGTGAACGGGTTCGCGGACGCCGTGTCCGCCTCCACCCGTGGCAGTGTCCACACCGTGCTCCAGCGCGTCCTGCCCGCCCAGGAGGACCTGACGTTCGTCCTCATTGGCAAGGCGGAGGCCCTGCGCGACGTGGCCCGCAAGTACGGGCCCGTCACGGAGATGAAGATCTCCGACAAGCGCTTCGCCCCGCCGGCGGCGCCGGGCCGATAAATGTCAGACGGAGGTGGGCGCAAGTCTTGAAGTGCGCCCACCGGAATTACCCCCTAAAAAGTAAATATCCAGCAAGTCAGACCCTTCGCGTATAGGTCGCAGTGTCTGGTCGGGGCCGGGACCGGACAACCACTGCAAAATTCCTGTCACGAAGGGGCATCCATGTCCTTGCGACGTCTGTCTTTGTTGCTCGTCCCCACCTGCGCGGCCTGGCTGGGCTGCGGGGAAGCTGCGCCTTCCTCCGAGGATGTGAACCCTCCCGGAATCGCCATGGACCCCCGCGAGGGGACCGCGGTCATCGTCAACGAGGACATGCTGCCGGGCTGTGGTGAGCCCGACGCGGGCTCCGGGCCAGTGGACGCGGGCACGTCCGTGCTGGTGACGGCGGACACCCGCTTCCACTCCAGCGCCGGGGTGACGGTGGTGCCCCAGAACCTGTCCGGGCGCGACCTGGAGATCCTCGTCCCCAATGGCATCTCCTTTGACCGGTACACCGGCACGCCGGTGGCGGGGGGCATGCGCTTCGACAACGTTCCGGAGGGTGAGTACTTCCTGCGCTCGAGCCAGAGCTACTTCCTCACGCGCGAGCGCCACTTCGACCTGGGCGTCAACCGCATCGGCCGGCCGGACGCGGTCTATCTGCCGCAGACCGACTCCCCCGTGTCCGCGGAGCTCTTCAACCTGGATCCCTGGCAGGACTATTCGTCCATCTCCGAGCCGGGCAGCTCCGTGCAGCTCATCAGCGCGGACGTGGACCTGTACAGCTCGTTGAACGTGTGGGCCCAGGCCGGCGACACGTCCATCGTCGACCCGTACTCCTCCGCGTTCTTCAGCACCGGCTATGGGGCGCCCGTCCTGGATGCGTCGAAGGGCGACCGCATCTACGTGAACCAGTTCAACTCCGTGCAGGCCGGGACGCTGCCGAGCGGCGGGACCCTGGCGTACCAGTCGCTGGTGAGCAGCGCGCACCTGCCGTCGTTCTCGTTCACGCCGGACGGCACCACTCCACTGCCGCTGGCGGCCACGTTGCAGCCCGTGAGGCAGACGCCCTTCTCCCTGGAGTGGCGCCTGAACGAGTTCACCCGCTGGCGCTCGGACGCGAACCCCAGCGGCACGCTCAACTATCCCTCGTTGTCGCTGGTGCCCGCGCCGTTCGGCTACCAGGACGGCTGGGTGGGCTATCAGGGGGAGCTGTTCAACATGTGGCTGCCGCGCGGTGAGGATGGCGTCATCGCGAGCCGGCTGGCCTACGGCAATCCCTATCCGTCCAATTGGGGCGTGGTGGGCTCCGCCGGCTATTCGTTCCGGTCCCCGACGCCCGTCGTCATCGGGAACCGGACCCACTACCCCAGCGGCAGCATCTTCGTCACCGACCGGATGGACCACCTCATCGCCGGTCCCATCCAGCCGCCCGTCTCGCCGCCGCGGGATCTGCGCATCGACGGCGTGGACGCCTATGTGTCGCGCGTAGTGGGCACCAACCAGCCCCTCATCTCCTGGCGGCCTCCCGTCCTGGGCACGGCCCGGAACTACGTGGTGTCCGTCATCCAGTTGATCGGCACCTACGCCGCCAACCCGACGCTGCGCTTCTACGTGCCCGGTGACCGGAGGCATGTCCGCCTGCCGCCGGGCCTGCTGCTGCCCGCGTCGACCTACTACGTGCGGGTGAGGGCGGAGGGCTCGCCGAACTATGAGCCCTCGCGCTCTCCGTTCGTCACCGGGGAGCTGCTGCCCATCATCACCGCGGAAACGTTCAGCGCCGTCATCACCACGCCGTAGTCCCGCTGTGGCGGCCCGCTACCGCGCAGGCTGGCGGTGGCGGGCCATGCACTGCTGGTAGCGGGCGTCCACCGACTTCGCGAACCACGCGGTGGAGCGCTCCCCGCTCAGCTTCACGCTCTTGAGCGTCACCTGGGGCAGCTGGGCGTAGGCGGGCGCCTGTCCCGTCCGGTTCGCGTACACGCGCTTCACCGCCAGGTACGTGTCCGTCTTCTCGAAGTCCGCCGTCTTCTCCTCCTCCACGTCCCGGCGCACCCGGCGCTCGCTCAGGTCCGGCGCGTAGCGCTGACGGAAGAGGAGCAGCGCCTTGAGGCTCTGGCTGTCCTCACCGCGCGGCTCGCCCTCCTTGTCATACAGCTGGAGGTCGCCGTCGGTCGCCAGGGCGACGCCGGTGAGCCGGCTGACCTGGGCCTGGAGCGCGGCGTTGCGCGAGCTGTAGACGCCGCTGTTGTAGTCCGCGAAGCGGTAGAGCGGTGCGTCGTACGCGGCCTCGAAGCCCAAGAGCCGGGCGGTGCCGTAGCGCACGCCACCCGCGCGTGTGTAGAGCGACTCGCGCACCGCCACCGGATCCTCGTCCGGGCCCGCCTTCTGCACCGCGTAGCGCACGCTGACCTGCATGGAGCCCGCGGTGGTGACGGGGTTCTGCCCCGCGAACGAGGACGGGCCGAACAGCGAGCTGGCCAGGTCCGCGGCCGCGTACGCCGCCGGGTACTCCGCTTCGTAGTACGCCAGCATGTCCCGGAAGAGCCGGTCCAGGTCCCGTTCGGTGCGCAGGGTGTCCAGGCGCGCCCCGAAGGTGCGCTTCGCCCCCTTCGGCTTCGCCGCGAGCACGTCCCCCAAGAGCCGCCGCCCCACGGGGCCCAGCCGTCCCGCGGTGCTGTCCAGCTTCTGGCGCACCATCTTGGGCAGCCCCGGCACCGCGGGGTCCGCCTGGAAGCCGGACTCCTGTTCGATGATGGCCAGCACCTGACACACCTCCGGCGCCGCGGCGGGAACCGCCTCCGCGTCCAGCGCCGCCAGCACGTCGCCCGCCCAGCCCTCGCGCTCCGCCCCCTTCACCTTCGCGGGCAGCAGCCGCGCCACCTGCGCCACCGACAACGTGGGCGGCGCTGGCACCTGCGTCACCACCGGCGCCCGGGACGCGCACGCCGTGAGCGTCAGCAGCACCCCCACGCACAGCCCTCCCGTCCACCGGCGCCCGGCGCTCCGCGTCATGTCAGCCCCCTGAGGCATCCTTCCGCCCGTCTCATGAAACATTTTTTGAGACATCCCGGAGGCAGGTCCGTTCCCTCCGGAGAGCCGGTGAAGAGCCGCAAAGTTGTTGAAATTTTCCAGAACGGCAATTCAGGTTCTCTAGGCTTGGTCGGACGGGCTGGTGAAAGTGGCTAAACGTACTTTCCCCAAAAAGTAGTTGCTCTGATGATTTCAAGTGTGTCACGTATCATCCCGCTGTTTCTTCATGGAGGTATCGCGTTGGCTCATCGACTGTTGAAGACGATTGGCGCGGCCTGGTTGGGCGTGGCTCTGACGGCGTGCGGTACGCAGGGCTCCTCAGGGGAAGAGGTGCAGGCGCCTGAGCAGGAGAGGTCGGGCGAGGACATCCAGAGCACGCTGAACGCGCTCGGTGGTGCCCAGGTGGTGGGCGTGCACGCGGACGGCATCCCGGACAGCATCCAGGGCGAGCTGGGCCGGGTGGAGCGGACGCTGAACACGCTGGACGCGAGCCGCCAGGCGGTGGCGCGTGTGGCGCCGGCGTTCCGGCTGAACGCGGATGACATGGTGCTGCGCAAGTCGCGCACCGACGAGATGGGCAACCAGCACCTGCGCTTCACGCAGACGAAGAACGGCCTGGAGGTCGTCGGCGGCGAGCTGGTGGTGCACGTTCGTCCGGACGGCTCGGTGTACGGGGCGAACGGCTCCGCGCGTGACGGCCTGACCGTGTCCGCGCTGCCGCGCATCGCGGCCGTGTCCGCGCGTGATGCGGCGCTGAGCGCGACGGTGGGCACGGGCCTGGAGGCCCAGGGTGCTCCCCGCCTGGTGTACGTGCGCACCGAGGAAGGCGCGCTGCGCCTGGCGTACGAAGTGACGGTGACGGGTGAGAACGACCTGATGCCGCTGCGCGACCGCGTGTACGTGAGCGCCCAGGACGGCTCCATCGTGCTGCGCGCGCCGGAGATCCACTCGGCCATGAACCGCCGGGTGTACAGCGCGAACAACGGCACCAGCACCCCGGGTACGCTCAAGCGCAGCGAGGGCCAGGCGGCCATCGGTGACTCGCATGTCGACATGAACTACGACATGCTGGGCTACACCTACGACTGCTACAAGGTGCTCTTCAACCGCGACTCGCTGGACAACGCGGGCACGGCGCTCATCAGCACGGTGCACTACAGCACCAACTACGTGAACGCCTACTGGGACGGCACCCAGATGGTGTACGGCGATGGCGACGGCGTGAACTCCATCGAGCTGGGCAAGGACGCGGACGTCACCGTCCACGAGCTGACCCACGCCGTGACGGAGTACGAGTCCAACCTCACGTACTCCGGCCAGTCCGGCGGCCTCAACGAGGCGATGTCCGACACGTTCGGCGCCGTCTGCGAGAGCCGCGTGAACAACTGGAGCACGGCGGCGGCCATCTGGATGGTGGGCGAGGACGTCTGGACGCCGGGCACGGCGAACGACGCGCTCCGCTACATGGACGACCCGGCGAAGGACGGCGTGTCCAAGGACTGGGCGCCCAACGTGACGTCCGGCACGGACGTGCACTACAGCTCCGGCGTGCCGAACCTGGCGTTCGCGCTGCTCTCCAAGGGTGGCACGCACCCGCGCGGCCGCAGCACCATCAACGTGCCGGCCATCGGCGTCGAGAAGGCCGCCCGCATCTGGTACTACGCCAACACCAACCTCTTCACGGCGAGCACCACGTTCGTGCAGGCCAAGAACTGGACGGTCCAGGCCGCCGCGGCGCTGGGCTACACCGCGGCCGAGCAGGCTGCCGTGACGGCCGCCTGGGAAGCGGTGGGCGTGGGCGTGACGGTGCCGCCCCCGACCTCCACCCCGCTGACCAACGGCACCGCGGTGACGGTGGGCGACAGCACGGGCAACAACAAGTACTACTCGCTGGTCGTCCCCGCGGGCGCCACGGCCCTGACGTTCACCATCTCCGGTGGCACGGGTGACGCGGACCTGTACGTGAAGTTCGGCGCGGTGCCGGACTCGGCCACCTACGACTGCCGTCCGTACGCCAGCGGCAACGCGGAGACGTGCACCATCACCAACATCCAGGCGGGCACGTACTACGTGATGCTGAACGCCTACTCCACGTACGCGAACGTGTCGCTGAAGGGCAGCTTCACGCCCCCGAGCGGCGGTGGCGGCAACGTGCTGCAGAACAACGTCCCGGTGACGGGCATCTCCGGCGCCTCCGGCTCCTTCACCAGCGAGTGGATCACCGTGGACGTGCCGGCGAGCACGAAGGTCACGTTCTCCATCGCGGGTGGCACGGGCGACGCGGACATGTTCGTGCGCTTCGGCTCCTCGCCGACGACCACCACGTACGACTGCCGTCCGTACCTGTCCGGCAACAACGAGTCGTGCAGCGTCACCAAGACGACCGGTGGCAAGTACTACGTGAAGATCCGTGGCTACACCGCCTACTCGGGCGTGACGCTCAAGGCCATCTGGTAGTCGCATCCGCATCCATCCCGGCTCCCTTCGCGTGAAGGGAGCCCGGGACGAAGACAGGCACCCGGGGAGCCGCATGGCTTCCCGGGTGTCGTCGTTTCGGGCGTTGGAAGGAGTGCGGGTTAGCGCCGCACCTGCACGTCGCGCGCGACGGTGCGGCCGCCCATGAGCACGAACCGCGCGCGCACCGGGGTGCCCTCCTGGATTTCCTTGAGGGGCACGCGCTGGCCCTGGCGCAGGCCGCGGCTGCGCTGGTCGAGCTGGAGCTCGTAGACGGTGCCCTCGCCGTCGCGCACGTGCAGGGTGTTCCTGCCCACGCGTGTCACCCGGCCGCTCACCGTGCTGGACGCGATGACGACCTGCTCCAGCGGCCGGTTGGCGGAGGTGTCCGTCACCGCCGCCTGCGCCGCCTTGGCCGCGCCCTCGTACCAGGCCTCGTCGTCGCTGGCCTGCACGGCCTGGGCGCCAATCATCACCCGGCCCTCGGCGGGGGCCTGCGTCGCGGGCGTGCCGTCCGGGTTGGCCTGGGGCTGCGGTGGGGCGTTCGTGTTCGCCTGGGCGGCCTGCTGGGGCCGGGCGGTATTCGGGTTCGCCTGGGTGTTCTGACGGGCCGGGGCCTGTGCCGTGGTGCGTTGCGCGGGCTCGTTCACGCGGGGGCCTGACAGCGGCCGGGCACCGGGTGGCGGCGCCGTGTCCGGAGGCACCTGCGCGTTCGCCGTGGGCAGCGCGTCCCCGCTTGGGGCGCGGTTGCCGTCCACCGTGTTCCGCGCCAGCGCGGGCGTGGCCGGGACCATCAGGCCGCCGCTCGCGGAGTCTCGGGACTGCATCGTCGCCGGTGCCGCCGGCACCGTCGTGTCCTCGGTGTCATGCTCCTGACAGCCGGAAGCGAGCGAGCACAGCCCCACCATCCCCAACCACATCCACCGTCCACCCATCCGCCAACCCTCCCGCAGGCGAACCTGCGGACGACCCCCTGTCGTTGCAAGCGTCCGGCGTGCCGCGGGGTGTTGGTTTCTGGATGGCGGAGGCTACGCGGGGAACGTGGCGGCCACGGCGCGCACGTGCTCGCGCACCAGCGTCCTGGCGGCGAGCAGCTCCGTTGCATCCGAGGGCGTGTAGCCCAGGCACAGCACCACGTCGTCCTCGGGGGCCGCGCGTGTGCCCAGCGCCGCGTAGTCGAGTGAACGCGGGGTGGGCTCACCTTCCGTGTCATGGATGAAGCGGCCGAACACGGTGGCCTGCCCGTCGCGGCCGGGCGCCGTCTCCTTGAGGGCGAAGAGGCGGCGCACGGCGGTGAGCGATTCGGGGCGCTCGCGCAGGAGGTCCGGGGACGCGGGGCCTCCCAGTTCCCACTCGAGGAGCTTCAGGCAGCCGCGCACGAACTCCACGTCGGTGATGACGAGCCCGTACAGGTACCAGTCCGCGCACGCGGCCTGGACCAGCCGGGCCTGCGCGTCGGTGAGCCAGCCGAAGGACGGACAGGTGAACGTCTCGCAGATGGTGGCGCGGTAGACGCCGCAGTCACGCAGGTCCGTGCCGCCCGTCACCAGCGGGTGGCCCAGGCAGCCCACGCGCTGGTGCTCCGCGTCCAGGAAGCCCAGCAGGGGACACACCCGCACGATGGGGAAGAGGGCAGGGGCGTCCCGGTTCGCGGTGAGCTCGTGCGCGGCCTCGGCGTAGGCCTCGGGGGTGTGGGGCGTGCGGGAGAGCCGCTCCGTCTGCGTGGTGAGCCGCCGGGTCAGCGCCGCGCGTGAGTGGTCGCGGAAGTTGTAGAGGCCGCAGCAGGCGCCGCATGAGGCGCCCGCGCCGGGCTGGCACAGGTGGAAGGAGACGGACATGTCAGAACCAGTCCGGGCGCATGCGCGCGTAGGAGTCCTCGCCCGTGCGGCACAGGTGGGCGAGCAGCGGCACGCGCGGCACCTCCACCGCGAACCAGTACTGCGCGGCGGCGAGCTTGCCCTCGTAGAAGGCGGTGTCCTCGGGTGAGGGTGCGCGCGAGAGTCCCTCCTTCGCGGCGGCTCCTTGCGCGAGCCAGCGCCACGCCACGGCCACCACGCTGAAGAGCTCCAGGAAGTCCGTGCTGTGGCGGAGCATCACGTCCACTTCCCCCGCCATGCCGCGCGCGCCCAGCTCCAGCGTGAGGGCCGCGGCCTGCTGGAGCGCGTCCTCCAATGCATCGCTCCATGCGGACTCCACGCCTGCCGCACGGGCTCGGGCGGTGGTGGCCCGCACCTCCTCGTCGAGCGCCTGGAGCGCGGCGCCGCCCTCCGCCACCGCCTTGCGCCCGAGCAGGTCCAGGCCCTGGATGCCGGTGGTGCCCTCGTGGATGCTGTTGAGCTTCTGGTCGCGCAGCCACGCTTCCGGCAGGTACTCGCTGGAGTAGCCGTAGCCGCCGTGAATCTGGAGCGCGAGCGCGTTGGCTTCGAAGCCCTTCTCCGCGGGGAACGTCTTGGCGATGGGCGTGAGCAGGTCCAGCAGCAGCTGCGCGCGCTTGCGCGTGGCTTCGTCCGGGGCGTGGTGCGCGAGGTCCGCCTGGGTGGAGGTGGTGAGCAGCAGCGCGAGGCCTCCCTCCACGATGGCCTTCTGGCGCAGCAGCATGCGCCGCACGTCCGCGTGCTCGATGATGGGGGACTGGGCGCGCGTGGTGTCGCGGATGCCGGCGGGGCGGCCCTGGGGGCGCTCTCGCGCGTAGGCGAGCGACTCCTGGTAGGCGACGGCGGCGGTGGAGACGCCGTTGAGGCCCACCATGATGCGCGCCTCGTTCATCATCTGGAACATGCACGCGAGCCCGCGTCCGGGCTGGCCCACCAGCCAGCCGTGACAGTCATTGGCTTCGCCGAAGTTGAGGACGAGGCTGGGCAGGCCGCGCCAGCCAATCTTGTGGATGACGCCGGCCACCTGGACGTCGTTGGGGACGAAGGTGTCCCCCTGGGGCCTCTTCGCGGGCACGGCGAAGAGGGACACGCCGCGCGTGCCGCCCTCCGCGCCCTCGATGCGGGCGAGGGTGAGGTGCACGACGTTGTCGGTGAAGTCCTGGTCGCCGCCGCTGATGAAGATCTTGGAGCCCTGGAGGCGGTAGGAGCCGTCCGGCGCGGGCGTGGCGCGCGTCTTCACGTCCGCGAGGCTGCTGCCGGCCTGGGGCTCGGTGAGGGCCATGGTGCCGGTCCACTCGCCTCGGTACAGCCGGGCCATGAAGGTGTCGCGCAGGAAGGGCGTGCCGAAGACCTCCAGCAGGTGCGCGGCGCCAATCGTGAGGCCCAGGTAGCCATAGGCACTGAGGTTGGCGGCCATGAGGTAGGCGCTGGCCACGGCGTGCACGGTGAGCGGGAGCTGCTGGCCGCCGACGTCGGGAGGGCGGGTGGCGGTGAGCAGGCCCAGGTCGACCATGCCGGCGTAGAGCGAGCGCATGGCCGGATGGACGCGCACGCGGCCGTGTTCGAAGACGGGCGGGGCGGCGTCCATGGGCCGGTAGGTGGGGGCGAGCACCTCACGGGCGAAGCGGCGGGTGCTGTCCAGGAGGAGCGCGAAGGTGTCGCGCGAGTGCTCCTGGAAGGCGGGCAGCGCGCAGAGGGCGGTGGTGTCCAGCGCTTCGTAGAGCTGGAAGTCCACGTCGCGGTCCGACAGCAGGGGGTTGGGGCGGGGCACGCTCATGCCCTGGTTCCCTACCAGGACGCGATGGGGTCGTCGAAGTCATCGTACGGCGGGCATTCACCGTCGGACGTGGGCGGAGCGGCGTCCGGGCGGGGGGCTTCCGGGGGCAGCGAGGGCTTGGGCTGCCAGGTAGGGGATGGGGGGCTGGGGCGTTCGATGCCGGTGGTGTCTGGCATTGGCGCACCTCCATGTGGGGTGTCCCTGCGAATCTCTGGCAAAGGTGTGTCCCATGTCTGTCCATTGCCAGGCGGGGGGCCCCGGGGTCGCAGACACGGGTGGGGACGGACAGGGAGACAAGGTCCCGCAGGGCGTGTCGGCTCAGGCCTGCGGGAGGGGCAGGCGCGACGTACCGTTGGAGGTGGAGGTGGTTCAGATGCTCATCGTCGGCGCGATGGTGGTGGGAATCCTGGTGATGATGCTGGTGATAGGTGGGGTCATCGTGGGGGGGGCGCTCGCGCACAAGAACGCGCGTGAGGATGACGCGCGGTGGGCAAGGGAAGACGCGGAGCGCGCGGCGCGGCGCGACCGGGACAGGTCCGGGCCCATGGGTGGGGAGCCCGTGCACGCGTGAAAGCGTGAGGTGCTTTCCTCGCGTGGATGCGAGGATGCCGCCCCGTGCGATTCGCGCTGCCTTCATTGCTGGGGTTGCTGGTGGGGTGCGCTGGCGGGCCGGGCACCATTGCCGAGGTTGAGCGTGCTCGGGGGCCCTGGTCCGAGGTCCCTGTGGTCGAGATGCCGACGGGGGAGCGGTCCATTCCCATTTCGCTCCTGCGCGACGTGGCGGATGCGCTGCTCCGACTCCCAGGGGCGAAGACGTGTGACCCGGGCACGCAGAGACCCATTCCAGGTCTCTCCACGGAGTACTGCTCGACGGTCTACGTGGCGGGAACGCGTGACTCCTTGTCCTGGCGAGTGACCGAGCCCACGCGGGAGCGCCACAACCGATGCACGCCCTTCTTCGCGGTGGAGGATGCGGACCATTCTTCTTCCCAGGTCTGGGTCGTGGGCTACATCCACAATCATCCCTGCGGAGCGGTGCCCTCCTCACCGGACCTGGGCGCCTGGCCCACGGATGCGTTCAGGCCCGCCGTCGCCATGGCGGAGGTCCGATTGATTCCAGGCAACCCCGCACCGGCCCGGTTCCAGGACACGTTCCTCGAAATGGCCTCCGCCGTGGTCGCGGAGCGACAGGATGGAACCCGCATCTTCCTGCGCTACTTTCCCACGGGTGAGATCGAACAATGGAGCGAGGCCCAGCGGGACTGGGTCCTCCTGGGGCGCTGTGCGCCTGCTCCTGCAGGTGGCCTCAGTGTCGCGCCCCGTTGCGAAGGTGGCGCTCTCCGGTTGCTGCGTGAGTAGGGGACGGTGGATGCGACAGGTGCATGGATGGCTGGGACTCCTGCTGATGCTGTCCGGGTGCAGGCATCCCGCGGCCGCGTGGAAGGGCGTCGTCGAATGGCCGGATGAGCGCTCAGCCCGGCCCGTGGAGAGTCCGATGCCCGCGGGCGCGGCGCAGGCCGCGGTGGGCGCCGTTCGCGAGTTCGTCAGGACGAATCCACGACGGTTGTTCTCTGGCTGCGAGCATCCCGAGGACGGCCTCAACGTTTCGCTCTTCACGGGGCCGACGCCGGGGCTCTATTACGTGCTGTTGGATCCCGACTTCGAGCGATGCGCGGGACCGCGTCGGCGCATCCTCGATGGCTGGTTCTTCTACGCCGTCACCCCCCAGGGAGACGTGGTCGCGGAATCGCCGGGGCCTCCGGATGAAGGCACACCCGCTGAGCTACCCCAGGCCCCACCGCCTGTGCCCGAAGCTCCCGTGAACGACGCCGGGCCTGGCGGGGAACAGGGAGGTGTTGGCGGTACCACGACTGAATGAGGTGCTTTCCTCTCGTGGGTGCGAGGAAGCGCCGAGCGATTCGCGCTGCCTTCGTTACTGATGCTGTTGATGGGATGCGTCGATTCGATGCCTGCTTCCACCGTTGCGGCTGCTGCGTGAATAGGGAGCATCGATGAGGGGCAGGGTTGTGGCGGCAGGATGCATCGCGGTGCTCGCGGGATGTGCCGCGAAGCCGAAGGCGTGGGCGACGCCCATCGAATGGCCCGACGAGACGTCCGCCTCGCTCGTGGGACAACCCATGGAGGCCGGGGCCGCGGTGGCTGCCGCTGGCGCGATACGGGAGTTCATCCGCACGAACCCCGACCCCACGTTGTTCCAGGGCTGGTCCAGCCCGGAGCAGGGCCTGGCGGTCGCCGTCTTCACCGGGCCCACCCAGGGCCTCTACTTCGTCGCGGTACACCAGGACTTCAGACGGTGTGGAGGCCCTCGCATCCGGGTTCTTGATGCCTGGGATGCCTATGCGGTCACTCCTCAGGGAGAGGTGCTCGCAAAGGCTCCTCCTCCGGCGGGAGATGCCTCCTTCGCGGTTCCTCCTCCTGGGTCGGACACGCAGGCTCCCGCGCAAGAGGCTCCGGCCCCACCGCCCGCACCGGAGCCACGGGTTCCTGCTCCTACCGGGGACGCGGAGCGTAGTAGCGGCGCAGCCAGCGGCTGAGGCCGTCCAGGCCGGGGAAGAGGACCCGCTCGGTGATGTTGGCCTGGTCGAGCTTGTCCCTGATTTCCCACTTGAGCTGCGCCGGCACCACCAGCCTGCGCACGCCCTGGTGCTGGTGCCCCAGGAACTCGTTCAGGCTCAGCCCCGGCCCGTTCATCACCGAGAACAGCGCGAACTGGTTCACGATGCGCGCATCCAGCGACGGCGGCTCGAAGAACAACACGAACGGATGCTCCCCCAGCCCGTCGAACGTCGCCAGGTCCCCCGCCACCGTCGCCAGCATCTCCGCCGTGAACACGTCCGCCCCCTCCAACCGCAACTGCTCACGCAGCGGCCGGGGCAACTGCTGGTTCGTCTGGTGATAGTCCACGCACCAGACCGCGCCGTCCTGCTCCAGCAGGTCCATGCGCTCCGTCATGAAGTGCAGCGCCACGTAGGGACTGAACGTCCAATCCAACAGCCGCGTCGGCATCCCGTGATGCTGCGCCAGCGCCAGCCAGTCCCAGATGGACGTCAGCCGCTCCGTGCCCGGCACGCCTCGCGCGTACTTGCGGAAGGCCCGCAGCAGGTCCCGCTCCAACCGCACGAAGGCTCCCTGGCGGTTGAGCGTCGCCGTCAAATCCAACGTCGCGTCCGGCACGCCCCGGAACACGAAGCTCGTGCGGAACCGGCCCAGCGGCTCGTTCCATGAGCCCGCGAACACCAGGTCCTGCAACTCCAACCAGGATGTGACCCGACGCTCCTGCATCCGCTGCCCCCTCGCCGCCTGACAAGGTGGGCCCTGTCCTCCCGGAACGCAGGGGCCGGGCGTCCAGGACGCCCGGCCGGCTCAATCACAGGGATTGAAACAAAGACACCCTACGGCTGCCCGAAGTTCGCGGGCTGCGTGAAGGCAAACGAGCTGGCACCCGGCGCCTTGTCCTGCTGGAACAGCGGGCACTTGGCGCAGGTGAAGCTCTCCCAGTCCTGACGGACCGCCACGTCGATGCAGCCGCCGTAGAAGCGGCAGTGGACGTTGCGGTGCTCCTCGATGGAGAACGTATCGGCCCGCAGCGGGAGGTGGAACTTGGTGGGACGCGGCTGTGGACAAGGCATTGGATTCTCTCTAGCCCCCCTCGTGGGTGCTGATTCCCTCTACTGACTGGTGCGTCGCGTCATTCCCGGCCATCCGTCGCCCGGACACTGAACGCCTGCACCCCGCCTCATCGCTGCCAGCAGAAGACCGTGTGGGTGTGACACATTCAAAAGGCACAACAGCCTAATGACGTCGGGCGTCCCTGGCCCGTCCCGCCAGGATGTCTGCCTTCACGCGGAGCAACCAGCCGGGCGGGCCGTCGGAATCTTCACGCCCGGAGCGCTTTCCCGCGAGAATGTGGCGCGTGAGCTCCCCCGCCCGACCCCCCCGCGATTCCTCCCGCTGGCTGAGCGCCCTGGCCCTGCTGTCGCTCGTGCTGCTCAGTGGCTGTTCCGCCTTCTCCCGCGCGGTGCGCGAGGGCGACGGCGCCGTGAAGGAGCGCCACTGGGCGGAGGCCGAAGCCGCCTACCTGCGCGCCCTGGCCGCGGATCCGGAGGCCTCCGAGATCACCGTGAAGCTGCGCGCGGTGCGCAGGGAGTGGGGCGAGGAGGTGTACCAGGAGGCCGGCGCCGCCCATTCCTCCGGAGACCTGCCGTCCGCCACCAAGCTGCTGGTGCGCGTGCTGGAGTTGAACCCCGACCATGATGGGGCCCGCGCGCTGCTCGCCCAGACGCTGGATGCGCGCGTCCAGGTGGCCCTGGGGCTGCTCAAGGAGGAGAAGCTCCAGGATGCCCGCGCGGAGCTGGACGCGGTGCTGGCCGTGTCGCCGGACCACGTGAACGCTCGCAAGGGCGTGGACGCCGTGCAGGTGGCGTGGGCCAGGCGCTTCTTCGCCAGCGCGGAGACGCTGGAGAAGGCCGGCAAGCTGGGCAACGCGCTCGTGGCCTACGTGCGCGCGGACCAGGAGCGCGTGGGCGCCACCGCCGCCCGGGAGCGCGCGGAGTCCGTGCGGCAGCGGCTGCGCGACGAGGTGGCCTTCCTGGTGGTCGCCACGCCCGTGGAGGACAACGCCCAGGCCCCCGACGTCGCCCAGCGGTTGAGCGCGGGACGGCTGGCCTCGGCGCTCCCCACGAAGCTGCCCCTGAAGGTCGTGACGGAGGCGCCCCCGGGCCGCGTGGGCGTGAAGCTGGACCTGTCCCTGGAGCGCGTGCTGCCGCTCAAGGCGGTGGAGGATTCGCAGCGCAGCCAGCGCTACCTCGCGGGCAACCGCTCCGTGCCCAACCCCAAGCGCGGCGACAACGAGAAGAAGCTGCTGGAGGCGGAGCGCACCCTGGAGGGCGTGGAGCGCAAGCAGGCCGCCGTGCTGCGCGAGTACCTCAAGGCCCAGTTGGAGCTGGGCACGCTGCGCGACGTCGCCGAGCGCTGCCGTGAGCGGGAGAAGCGCGAGTGCCGCGCGGCCATCCAGGAGTGCGGCGAGGAGGCCCGCGACGCGAAGAGCCCGGGCAAGGTGCCCAGCGAGTGCGACCCGGAGCGCTGCTCCGGCCAGTGCACCCAGGACGAGGGCCTGATGACGATGAAGGCCAAGGCGGCGCGCGTGCTGGAGGTGGCCGTGCAGGTGGCGCTGGACAAGGCGGAGACCCAGCGCACCGAGGTGCAGCGCAACCGCGACTCCGTCTTCCGCGAGCCCATCACCGTGGAGGAGCCCATGTATTCGGACTTCGTCTACGACGTGCAGCTGCACCGGCTCACCGTGACGGCCACCGTGACGTCGGTGATGCGCGACCTGCTGACGCCCCAGCAGGTGCCCGCGCCCAACACGCGGGACTACGCGGTGCTGCACGAGGACCTGGCGCACAAGGGCTATGACCGCTACGGCGTGCTCGCGGACCCCGTGCAGCTGCGCAACGAGCTGGAGATGCGCGTGGACGCGGGCGACAAGGCCGTGGCGGACGTGGCGAAGCACGTGAAGGAGCGCTTCGACCTGTACCGCGGCAAGCGCGTGGAGGACGCCCGGCGCGGCATGGTGCGCCCCGGCGCGGAGGACGTGGTGGAGACCGCCGTGCGCGCGCTGCTGCTCACCGCGGACGCGCCGCCGCAGGACATCCTCCAGCCCGTCGCCCGCGCGCGCGGCCTCACCCGGCCGGAGGCCCTGCTGGGCGTCGGGCAGTAGCCTCTCAGTCCAGGCTGGCGCTCATCTCCGGGCGCTCCAGCCGCAGTGTCTCCACCCGGCGCCTGCGCGCTCCCGCGATGGTCAGGTGCCACACGGCGGCGGCCAGGCCCACGCAGAAGCAGCCGGCCCACAGCGCGGCGGCACCCACGTGGCCCAGCATCGCTCCGCCCAGCGCGGGGGCGACGCTGGACGCCAGGCCCCACATCATGTGGTACGCGCCCTGGTAGCTGCCGCGCAGCTCCGCCGGCGCCAGGTCCGCCACCACCGACGGCGCCACCGGCGAGTGGACGATTTCCCCCAGCGTCCACACCGCCACGGCCGCCATCGAGAGCGGCACGGTGGCCGGCAGCGCGTGCAGCCCGAAGCCCACGGCGGTGAGCACGGCCGCCACCGCCAGCGCGGTGGAGCGGCGCACCCGGCCCACGCCTCGCACGACGAACGGCTGGAGCGCGACGATGAGCACTCCGTTGACGGACATCACCAGCCCGTACTGGGCGGGCGTCAGGCCCTGCTGGGTCAGCGTCACCGGCAGGCTCAGGAAGCTCTGGTGGAAGAGCAGGGCCAGCGCGAACACCGGCAGGCAGAAGGCCAGGTACACGCTGTCGCGGAAGGGCGTCAGCATCGCCCCCAGCGGGGAGTGGGACGCGTGCGCCGCTTGGGCCTCCGGGGGCCGCGTCTCCGGCACGAACGCCCAGACGCAGCAGCCGTAGAGGAACGTGGTCACCGCGTCCGCGATGAAGAGCAGCCGGTAGCCCAGCCCCGCGAGCAGGCCCGCCAGCGGCAGCGCGATGGCGAAGCCCAGGTTGATGACCCAGTAGAGCAACCCGTACGCGCGCGCCCGGTCCCGGGGCGGCACCAGGTCCGCCACCGCCGCGGACACCGCCGGCCGGTACAAATCTCCCAGGATGCCCAGGAGGAAGGCCGCCACCGCGATGCTTGCCGGCCTCTCCGAGTGGCCGATGAGCAGCATGGCCCCCGACCCCAGCCACAGGCCCCCCGCGAGCGTCAGCCGCCGGCCCACCCGGTCCGCGAGCATGCCCCCCAGCGGCGCCGCCAGCACCGCGCCCGCGCCGTTGAGCGCCACGATGATGCCCGCCTGCTCCACGTTGAAGCCGCGCTCGCGCGTGAGGTAGAGCGCCAGGAACGGCGCGATGAAGGACCCCAGCCGGTTCACGAAGGTGCCCACCCACAGGACCCAATACGTCCGTGGCAGGCCACCCCCGCCCAGCGCTCTCAACACCGTGGCAACGGGATTCATGGCGTTTGCCCGACGGACGTGGAGAAGAGGGACTGACCGCGGGTGCCCGCCAGCATGCGCCGATTCCGGCCGCGCGCGAAACGCGACTTCCCCGTGCGCGCCTTCATGGCGCTGGACATCGCTGGCGGGCTCCTCCAGGTTGCCGCGCCAATCCACACGCGGGAAGGCGGGACGCAAGGCGGGCATGGGGCAGGTCATCGGACTCCTGGGGGTGTGCCTCGTATTGGGCGTGCTGGCGCGACGCAGCGGCCGGTTCCCCGAAGGGACGGCGCCCGCGTTCAACGTCTTCCTCCTCAACGTGTCCCTGCCGGCGCTGGTGCTGCGCGCCATGCACCGGCTGGAGTTCGCGCCCGGGCTGGTGGTGGCCGCCGCGGCGCCGTGGCTGCTCTTCGTGGGGGCGGTGCTCTTCCTTCGCCTGCTCGGGCCCCGGCTGGGGCTGTCACGCGAGTCGGTGACGGCGCTCATCCTCACCGCGGGGCTGGGCAATACGGCCTTCGTGGGCCTGCCCATGGCCGCCGCGCTCCTGGGGCCCTCGGGTGTGCCGGTGGCGGTGGTGGCGGATCAGCTGGGCTCGTTCCTGGTGCTGGCGACGCTCGCCACGCTGACGGCTGCGAGGGCCAGCGCCCAGGTGGGGCTGTCCGTCCGCTCGCTCGTGCGCAAGGTGCTGGTGTTCGTCCCGTTCCAGGCGCTGGTGCTGGCGCTGCTCCTGCGCCCCTTCGCCTTCCCGGACTGGCTGGAGTCCGTGCTGCAGCGGCTGGGTGACCTGCTCACGCCGCTGGCGCTGTTCGTCGTGGGCTTCCAGCTGCGGCTGAAGGGGCTCTGGCCGCGTGTGCCGGCGCTCGCGCTGGGGCTGTCCTACAAGCTGGTGCTCGCGCCGCTGGCGGTGCTGGGCCTGCTGATGCTCATGCCCGGGCTGGCGCTGGTGGTGAAGCAGGCCACGGTGCTGCAAATCGCCATGGCGCCCATGGTGACGGCGGCCATCCTCGCCGCCGAGCACGACCTGGACGCGGACCTGGCGGTGCTGATGGTGGGCGTGGGCATTCCGCTGTCGTTCGCCACCGCGCCGCTGCTCCTGTCCCTGGTGCACTGACGCCCGCGCGGCACGGGCGTCAGGCGATTCGTTTCAGGCGAGCGCCGTGGTCTCGAAGGAGAGCTCGACGCCATTGGGCTTCACGCGCATCTGCGGGCGCGACAGCACATGGCAGTGCGGGCAATAGCCGTGGGCACCGGCTGGCGTGGCCCGGATGGAGACCGCGCCGCCACACATCATGCAGCCCTCGGGAAGATCGAAGTCCGCGAACCGCTCTCCGCTCTGGGTCTCGAATTGGGTCATGCCATTGAGTTAACGCAGGATCTGCCCGACACAAGCAGACCGGTTCCGCGCCGCGAGGACCCGGTATGGCGCCTTGCCCCACCTTTCAGGCACGGAAGACGGCCCTCCAGGGCAGCCTGCAAAGGTTACCGGCCGATCTCCGACTGCTCACCCGCCGACACCGCAACCTCTTGGGCGGCCTCGCGGACGCTGGCACGGGGATTTCATGGCGCACCCCCTCGGACAGCAACGGGACGGGGGAGGTGCGGGATGGGTGCAGGGAATACAGTGAAGGTCATGTGCGACCGGAAGGGCTGGCGGGTGGAGGTGGCGCACTCGGGGGGCGTGCGGCGCTACCGGTACGGCAGCGAGTCGCAGGCGCGTTACTTCGCGGCGGTGTTCGAGCTGGGGCCGAGCGTGCTGCCCCCCAAGAACCACGCGCGAAGGCGGCAGGAGCCCTGCTTGGCTCTACCCAATGAGGTCTCTTTCGGAGAGGCTTGGCTGCATGAGTGATGCTCCCAAGCCCAAGCCCTTCATCCTTCCCAACCGGCAGCACGTCACCAAGGAGCCGGATCCGGGCGGCCGTTGGTCCGCGCAGTTCCCGGAGATGATTGGTTACTCCAGCCAGGGCGGCGGTAAGGTGCCGGCCGACTTCGGGTGGAACACCAACCCCAAGCAGTGGCAGGAGGAGCTGACGCCGCAGACGCTGGCGGAGCGCTTCGAGGAGCTGCGCATCCTGCCTCCGAAGAAGGACGCCCCCGCGCTGCCCGCGCCGGCCACGCCCGCGAAGCCCTGAAGCTCCGGTGAATCGACGGGCCGTGTCCGCTTCCAGGGCCCCAGTGCTCCGGGGCCCTGTGGAGGCGTGAGGCCCGCTAGCTGAACGGCAGGCTGGCCAGCCGCTCGCGGAAGCGGGCGAGCAGGTCTCGCGCTCCTGCCTCGTTGAGCCCCGCCGAGGCCTCCTGACGGCCCTTGCGCAGGAAGGCGTCGAAGGGCGCCGAGCGGCCCGACAGCGCGCCCGCCGCCGTCACCGCCTCCTCCAGGACCCGCGCCGCGCCCGGAGAGCCCAGCTCCAGGTGCATCTCCACCTGCTCTAGCCGGACACCGCTCGCGGCCCACACCGCGCGGTCGTGCACGGTGAGCCACATGCGGGTCAGCTCCTCCATCGCCTCCTCCAGCAGCGCGAGGAAGGGCTCCACCAGTCCGGGCAGCACGTCCGGTCCCAGCGCGGCCTGCGTGCCCGCTTCGCGCAGCCGGCCTCGCGCCGCGACGATTTCGCGCTTGGTGGGCGTCTTCAGCGCGAGCGACGCGGGCAGGGACACGAACGCGGCCAGGCTCTCCTCGGCCTGCCTCGCCAGCGCGGGCCGCTGGGCGTCCGTGGCCTTCGCGGCGCGCTCCAGCCGGCCTTGCAGTGAGCGGCGCAGGTCGGCCGCGGCGCCACGCAGGGCCACGCGCGCGCCCACCTGGTTCGCGTAGCCGGGCACCACGTCCTCGCGGCGCACGTCCGCGAAGGCCGCGGCGGTGAGGTACACGAGGTCGCCGATGCGGTTGCGGAAGTCCGCGCGCGACGCGGCCAGCTCCGACATCAGCGTCCAGCGGTCGCTCACCACCTCCGGCCGGCGCATCTGCACGCCCAGCTCCTGCACGCGCTTGGACAGGCGCTCCGCGCTGGCGTGCAGCACGGCCTCCGCTTCCTGCGACAGGCGCTCGTCGGAGCTCGCGGGCGGCGGGGCCCAGCCGCCGTCATTGGTCGCGGCGGGGCGCGCGGGCGGCGGGAAGGCGTCGCGGATGGCGGCCACCAGCTTGTTGACGTCCGTCAGCGTCTCGCCGATGGCGGGCGCCATCGTCTCCCACAACGACAGGTCCGCGGCGTCGTCGGGTTCGGCGGTGGCGGGCTCGTACTTCACGATGCTCAGGTGCCCCAGCCGGTCGATGGCGACCGCGGCCGCCTGGTAGACCTTGCGCAGCCGCGTCGCGAAGTCGCGGTCCATCAAGGCTTCGAGCAGCGCATCCAGGCGGGGCGGCAGGGCATCCTGCGGGGGACGGTTCTTCGACACGGCCATGGCGCGTCACCCTAGCCCAGCCACCCCACGGATACGTCAACGGGGGGAGGTGGGGACCGGCTCCACGCTTTCCGGCGTACAGTGGAAAGACGGGGAGAAAACGCATGACAGGTGGCATCCAGCGCCGGCGATGGGTGGCCAGAGGGCTCGGGCTGTTGTTCGTGGGGGGAGGCCTGGCCTTCATGGTTTCCGGGCGGTGTCTGTCCGCCTGGATGTTCCAGGGCGTGGACGTGCGCGCGTGTCCGGACGGCGAGTTCCGCCAGACGGTGAGCATGGCCTCCAGCGCGCTCGCGCGGGGGGGCTCCAGCCGGGTGACGGTCTGGGCGGAGGCGCACGGGATGGACGCGAAGGGCCGTGAACTCCGGGCCTACGTGGGCCGGGGCACGGCGGCGCTGTTCCTGGTGGACGCGGCCGGCAAGGAGACGCCGCTGCCGCTGGATGACAAGGGCCGTTGGGAGCGCGAAGGCTCCGGTCCCCTGTCGGCGCCAGTGACGCTGCCCGCGGTGCCTGACGGCGATTACCAACTTCGCGCGCGCCTCACCACGCCGCTGGGCACCGGCACGGTGGACTCGGCGCTGCCCCTGTACGCGCCCGCGCGGGTTCGCGTGCTGACGGACCGGCCCCTCTACGAGCCCGGGCACCGGGTGCGCTTCCGCGCGGTGGCGCTGCGCGCGAAGGACCTGTCGCCGCTCGATGGACGGCCGGGGACGTGGAAGGTGACGGACCCCTCCGGCGAGGTGGTGCTGGAGGAGCGCGCGCCCGCCGGCAACTGGGGCGTGGTGGCGGGGGACTTCCCGCTGGACCGGGGCGCGCCCACGGGCACGTGGACGGTGTCGTGGACCAGCGGTGGCGCCTCCGGTGACGCGGCCTTCACGGTGGAGCCCTTCACGCTGCCGCGCCTGCGGATGGAGGCGAAGAGCCCCCGGCCCTTCTGGCGCGCCAACGACGCGCCGGAGGTGACGGGGCAGGTGTCGTACGCGTCCGGCGCGCCGGTGGCGGACACGGACGTGACGCTGGCGTGGAGCCACGCGGGCGCATGGCCTCCTCCGACGGAGTGGCTCCGGGGCGAGCTGCCCACGAAGGCGCGCACGGACGCCGCTGGCCGCTTCCGCGTGACGCTGCCGCGCGTGCCCCAGGACCTGCGCGGCCAGGCCACGCTGAGCGCGAGCCTGGAGGCGAAGGACCCCACGGGTGAGCCGGTGCGCGGTGGCGTGTCGCTCCTCCTGTCCGAGGACGCGCTGGCCGTGTCCTCCGTGACGGAGCTGGAGGACGGGCTGGTGGCGGGCTTCAACAACCGCGTCTACCTGCGCGCCACCACCGCGTCGGGCCAGGTGCTGCCGGGCGCGGAGGTGACGGTGACGCGCGCGTGGGACCCGCGCGACAAGGGCGTGAGCGCGGTGGCGGACGAGGACGGCGTGGCCGCCTTCCAGTTGGATCCGGGCCCCGCGGTGAACGTGGTGGTGCCGCCCCTGCCGGTGCGCGTGCAGCCGCGTCCGCCGTCCGTGTCGCTGGTGTCGTCCAAGGACCTGCTGGGCGCGCAGGGAGGACAGGCGTCGCTGGAGGATCAGCTCGCGCTGGAGCGGCTGCTGCCCGCGCTGCACCCTTGCGCGCGCTTCGTCTCTCCGGCCTCCGGCTCCGCCATGGCGGAGTTCGCGGTGCGGGTGGGCGCGGCCGGGCAGGTGCTGGACGTGGGTGGCGCGGAGGAGGGGCTGGAGGCGTGCATGGCGTCGGCGCTGCGCGCGAAAGGACTGCCGGCGCGCGCGGAGCGGATGCTCCAGCTTCGCTTCCAGGTCAGGGAGCCGGGCCTGCCCTCCTTCCGCTGGAACACGCAGGTCGCCTTCGGGGACGAGCGGGGCGTGAGCGAGGGGCTGACGCTCGCCGCGCTGGATGCGCGTTCGTGCCTGCCTCCCACGCTGGACCGCGCCGTGGCCATCCCTGGCGCGCTGACGTGGCGGCTGTGGGCGGACAAGCCGGAGCTGGCGCTGTCCTGGGTGGCGGAGCCCGCGCCGGATGACGCGCTCCCGGCGGCGGTGCTGGCGTGCGTGAAGGATCGCTTCGCGCGCATCCGCGCTCCGGCCTCGAAACAGGTGGGACGGGGGCTGTCGGAGGCCATGGGCGTGGTGCGCTTCATCGCGCAGCCCACGTACGGCGGAAACGGCATCCCCCGCCCGCCCCAGGCCACCACGTTCCTGGGCTACGAGTTGAAGGTCCGGGCGAAGTGGGATGGCCAGGACATGGGCGAGACGAAGCTCGTGCTGCGCCCCGCGCGCCTGCCGCCGCTGCGCGCCCGCGTGACGCCGGTGCTGGCGAAGGCCGGCGAGCCCGTGAAGGTGGAGCTGCTGCGCGGCCCCGGCTTCACGGGTGAGCTGCCCAAGACGCTGGAGCTGGTGGCGGGGCCGACGCGGCTCAAGGAGAAGCTGGACCCGGCCACGCGCTCCGCGCGCTTCACGCTGCCCCAGGACTTCGAGGGCTGGGCGCAGGTGGAGGGCGTGGCGGCGACCGCGCGCGTGTACGTGGCGCCCCGCGCGTCGCTGTCGGTGGAGGTGTCTCCGGACAAGCCCGCGTACGCGCCCGGAGAGCTGGCGCATCTCCAGGTCCACACGCGCGTGGACGGCAAGGACGGCGAGGCGGCGGTGGGCCTCTTCGGCGTGGACGAGACGTTGTCCCAGCTGGCGCCGCTGCCGGGCGCGGACGCGCTGGATGGGCTGCGGCCTGCTCCGTCGGTGGCCACGCCGGCCTTCGGCGTGCTGGACGGCCAGGCGCTGGCCATGGGCCGCATCCGGGGCGCGAACGCGGCCGCGGCGGCGCTCCTGCGCGTGAACGCGGTGCCCTCGCTGGAGGACGAGGAGCCGCCCCTGACGGCGAGCGCCACGAGCCCCTTCTCTCCGGACGCGGAGCTGACGGAGCCCTTCTACGCGGTGCTGACGGAGCTGCACGCGCGCACGCGCAAGTGGGAGGAGACCGCGCCCGAGGGTGAGACGTTGGACCCCGCGGGGCTCGCGCGGCTGTGGGCGGAGTCGCTCGCCACTTGTGAGCAGCGCGGGCAGAAGGTGACGGATGCGTTCGGCCGGAAGCTGCGCCTGTCGCGGCTGCCGCAGGACCTGCTGGCCCTCACGGATCCGCGCGCGGTGGTGGTGAATGGAACGCGGTTGCCGGAGGACGTCGTGAACTGGGGCGCGTGGGTCGCCCGGGAGGCGCCATGAAGCAGCGCTCGTGGATGTCCGGGGTCGTGGGCCTCGGGGTGGGGTTCGTGCTGGGCGGGGTGACGCTCGCGCTGGCGGCGGGGGATGTGATCCGCAAGACCATGGGGCAGTCCGCCGCCGCGCTCGCGGGGGACTCCATGAACCCCACCTTCGCCGCGCCAGGCTCCGGCGATGAGGGCCTGAAGCGCAAGGCGATGAAGAGCTTCGGCTCGTCGAACTCCTACGACGACGAGTCCGTCGGTTCGCGAGGAGGCGGCGGACGGGCCGAACCTCCGATGGCCGCGGCGCCCGTGATGGAGGTGGCGGCGCCTCCGGAGCCGGAGGAGGAAGGGGGCGTCAGCGAGGACAGGAACAGCGCGAGCACGGCGGCGCCCACCCGCGCGTGGTTCCCGGAGACGTTCCTCTTCGAGCCCCTGGTGGTGACGGACGCGAACGGCGTGGCGACGGTGCCGGTGCGCGTGCCGGACCGGCTGACGCAGTGGCGGGTGCTGGCGCTCGCGCACTCGCGCTCCGGCGCGCAGGCGGGGGCCGTGACGTCCTTCGCGGGCACGCTGCCCACGTACGTGGATCCGGTGCTGCCGCCCTTCCTTCGCGCGGGCGACACGGTGCGCCTGCCGGTGCAGGTGGTGAACACCACCGACAAGGCCGTGGAGGCCGCGCTCAAGGTGGACGTGAAGGGCGCGCAGGTGGAATCCGGCGCGCGCACGGTGCGGGTGCCCGCGCGCGGCAGCGTGGTGGAGCTGGTGACGGTGAAGGCCGGAGGCGCGGGGCCGGTGACGCTGCGTGCCTCGCTGGGGGACACGGACGCGGTGGTGCGCGACTTCGACGTGTGGGCCACCGGCCAGCCCGTGGTCCAGACGCGCGGCGGTTCACTGGCCGCACCGCGCACGCTGTCCCTGGTGGGCCCCGCGGACGCGCAGGCCGGCAGCGAGCGGGTGCGCTTGCAGGTGTACCCGGGCGCGCTGGGCATGGTGCGCGCGGAGCTGGCGACGGTGGAGCGCCGGCCGGTGGACGTGGCGGGGGACGCGTACGCGCTGCTGCTCGCGGGCCAGGCTCCGGAGCTCTTGAAGTCGCTGGGCGAGACGGCGGACCCCGCGGCGCTGAAGGCGCTGTCGTTGGTGGCGACGCAGCGGGTGCTGCGCGCGGCGCGGGCGCCGTCGGTGGAGGTGGCGACGCGGCTCGCGGAGGGCGCGCTGGCCCACCCGGACAACCCCGTGCTCGCGCGGCTGGGGGAGCGGCTGGTGGCGCAGGTGGCCCAGGCCCAGCGGCCGGACGGCACCTGCCAGGGCGGTGACGGCTGGACGCTCCAGCGGCTGCTGGTGGCGACGGCGAACTGTGCCCGCACGGTGCGCGCGGCGCAGGGCACCCCGGAGGGCAAGCAGCGCGCGGCGGCCTTCACCGTGCGCGCGTCGGGCGTCTTCGAGCGCTACCTGCCGCAGGTGAAGGATGGCTATACGGCGGCGGTGCTGTTGGCGGAGGGCGCCGCGGAGGGCGCCGTGGCGGACGCACTGCGCAGCCGCGTGCGCGAGGCGCTGAAGTCCGGCGCGGACGGCACCGCGTGGCTGCCGGTGGATCCGGACACGGTGCGCGCGGACGGGGAGATGCCCTCGGAGGCGGAGGCCACGGCGATGGCGGTGCTTGCCCTCCAGGGTGATGCGAAGGCGCCGCTCGCGGACCTGGGCGCCTGGCTGCTCGCGCACTACACGCCGGGCCTGGGCTGGGGGGATGGGCAGGCCAACCGCGTGGGGCTGCGCGCGGCGCTGGCCCTCTTCAAGGACCCGCTGCCCGCCCAGGTGCGCGTGACGGTAGCGCGCGACGGACAGGTCGTCACGGAGGGCACCTACGACACGAAGGCCTTGCGCGAGGTGCTGGCGCTGGAGGCCGCGGCGCCGGGCTCGGCGGGCATGCACACGTGGACCGTGCGCGCGGATCCCGCGGTGCCGGGGCTGGGCTTCTCCCTGGCGCTGTCCGCGGCGGTGCCGTGGAAGAGCGAGGTGAAGGGCGGCCTGCAGCTGGCCGTGACGGGGCCGAAGGAGGCGCGCGTGGGGCAGCTGACGAACGTGCGCGTCCAGGTGGGTGCTCCGTCCTCGTTGCCGCTGCGCTTCCAGCAGGAGCTGCCCGCTGGCGTGCAGGTGGACCCCGCGAGCCTGGCCGCGCTCGTGGCGTCCGGACAGGTGACCTCCTGGGATGTGCAGGATGGTGCGTTGTCCCTGGACCTTTCTCCCAGGGAGCAGGGCGCGCCGGTGCAGGTGGAGTTCCGCGTGCTGCCCACGCTCGCCGGGACGTTGCAGGCGGGCGCGGCGCGACTGGGCGTGCCTGGCCGGCCGGACATCACCGCGTCACTGCCGCCCACCACCTGGGCGGTGCGCTGACGCCCTCCGGTGCCGTGGGGTCATTCTCCACTCACGGCGCCGGTGCAGGTCCCTTCCGTCCGGCCTCGGGGGCGAGTGGAATGCGCGCCGGAAGCGCGGCAGGGGCCCGTTCCTCCGGGCGCCCCCCGCCCGGTGCAATCGCTGCCAGCGTGCGTACACTTCAGGGTGCACGGCGGAGATGCATTTGCGCGCGGCAGCGAGGAATTGGATGGAGCTTGAAGGCTCCGAACAGGAGGAACTGACCCACGCCCTCCTGGGCGCGTTCACCTCGGTGGAGGAACTCCTCCGGATGGTCGAGGTGAAATGCGGCCGCAGCCTGGTGCCCCCCGTCGAGCGGGAGGGGGCGGCGCGGGCTCGGGCGCTCGTGCGCACCGCGGAGGCGGAGGGGTGGACGGACGTGCTGGTGCGCGGCGCGCACGCGGCGGCGCCGGGCCATCCGCGCATCCGCCGCTTCCTGCAGAGCTACCTGTCCTCCGTGCAGCGCAGCGTGTCCGGCAGTGCCCTGGCGCGCATCGTCCAGCAGTCCAGGTTGGCGCTGACGCCGCAGGCCTGGCGCGACCGGCTGACCACGCTGTCGCGGCGCGTGTGCCGCGTGGAGCTGGAAGGCGGCCGCGCGCTGGGCACGGGCTTCCTGGTAGCGCCGGACATCGTCCTGACGAACTCGCACGTCATCGAGCACCGGCTGCTGGAGGCGCTGCGCGTGCGCTTCGATTTGAAGGTGCTGCCGGACCGCATCGCGGTGCACCCGGGCCGGGTGTACGCGGTGACGGCGTGCCTGGCGCAGAGTCCGCACAGCCCGGCGGACCTGATGCACCCGCGCCCGCGCGAGGCCACGCGCGACGAGCTGGACTACGCCTTCCTGCAGATTCAGGACGCCCCCGGCGAGGACCGGATGGGGGACCGGCCGCGCGGCTTCGTCCCGCTGGCCCCGTCGTCGCCCACGGCGTTCGCGCCCGGCGCGCTGGCGCTCGTGGTGCAGCACCCGAAGGGGCGGCCCATGCAGGTGGCGCTGGACACGTTCCAGGCGGTCAACCGCTCCCAGACGCGAGTCACGTACTGCACCAACACGCACCCGGGCTCGTCCGGGTCGCCGTGCTTCACGCCGGACCTGGAGCTGGTCGCGCTGCATCACAGTGGAGATCCGCGCCCCGGCCACGAATCCGCCGAGGACGACGAGGGCATCCCCCTGGACACCATCCGCGCGAGCCTGTCCGGGGGCGTGCTGCGCCGCCTGGGCTGGGAGTGACGAGGCCGGGCCCCGGTCTTCCAGAACCTGTCCGACTGTCGGACAGGTTCGTGCGGTGCGCCGCCAACAGCGAGCCTGGAAGCACGGCTGCTACACCCCTGTGACGAGCCCTCGGATCCGCACGCGTGGACGCGCATGCGAGCGCGGAGGAGGGGACTGCTATCGTCCCCGCGCATGAGCCTTCCCGCTCGAAGCACCCTGGCCGCGAAGGTCCTGTCCCACGCCAGCGCGTGGCTCATGTGCACCGTGTTGTGCCTGCTGCCCATGCTCGCGGGCGCGGCGCCGCGCTTCGGCCTCGCGGGCCTGTCCTCCAACAACGAGGTGCGCCTGCGCACGTCCACCGCCCACCTGGAGACGGTGCTGCGCGTGGACCTGCTGCCCACGCCCACGGAAGCGGCTCCGGACTCACCGCGCGACGCGGGCGCGGAGGCCACGCGGGTGACGGTGCTGGTGGATCCTCTGCTCGCGGCGGACGGCACGCAGGCGCCGGTGACGGTGCGCGTGGGCACGACGGAAGGCGCGGCGGAGGTGCCCATCTCCGTGCGACAGCCGGTGACGGTGACGCTGTCCGCGGACCTGCCCGCGGCCGGCGACTATCACGGTCGCGTGGTGCTCCTGGGTGACGGCGTGCGGGAGGTCATCCCGCTCGTCGTGCGGCGCGTGGCGGTGGCGCCCACGGTGCAGTTCTATCCGGTGGCCCCCGCGCGCGGCTGGACGCTGGGGCCGTTCTCCGGCAAGGCCACGGTGCGGCTGACCTTCCGGGAGACGGCGGGCGTGGGCGGCGCGGTGGGGCCCGCGGCGGTGGTGCAGCTGGACCGCAGGGCGAGCGGCTCGGGAGACGGTGCGGCGCCCGTTCAGGCGCAGGACGCGAAGTGGTTCTTCCGCGGACCGGATGGCCAGCCGCAGGGCTCGGGGAAGGAGGGCATCCTCCAGGTGCCCGCCTACGGCACCGGCCTGCTGAGCCTGGACGTGGACGACCTGCCGGAGTCCGGCGAGTACACCGGCACGGTGCGGCTGCTCGTGCCGGAGGGCGCGGCGGTGGAGCAGGCCTTCACCGTCTGGGTGAAGACGCCCGCGATGTTCGGCGCGTTCCTCATCTTCCTGGGCGTGGTGACGTCCGCGGCGGTGCGCTTCTACGTGCAGCGCGTGCGCCCGCGCGTGAACCTGCGCAGCCGCGCGGAGGCCGCGCGCCAGAAGCTGCAATCGCTGGTGCCCGCCCGTCCGCTGGAGCGCGAGGCCACCGTGGCCGCGTCGCTGCGCCGTCAGGTGGACGCGCTCCTCGCGGACATCCAGCGGCCGCTGAGCGGGCTCGTCGTGCAGGACTCCGTGCTCGCCCTCTTCGAGGCGCGCCTCCAGCTGTTCTCGCTCTGGTCCGTGCTGCTGCGGCAGTTGGAGGGGCTCAAGGGCGTGGCGCTGCTGGACGCGGAGCGCAAGCTCAAGGCGGTGGAGACGCTGCTCCAGAATGATCAGGCCACGTCCGCGGACTTCACCGAACAGGCGCAGCTGCTGCGCACGCTCGACCTGGAGGCGGTGGCCCGCGCGGTGCTGGAGGCGCGGCTGACGGAGCTGGAGCAGCAGTCGCGGACGCTGTCCTCCCAGCGCGGGGATGACCCCGTCAGCCGCCGGCTCCAGGGCGAGCTGCCCCTGTACGTGCTGCGCGCGCGTCAGCAGTTGCCGGGGCCCGACCTGGAGGCGTCGCGCCGGCTGGTGGAGACCGCGCGCGAGGCGTTCCTCGAAATCCTCCTGACGGACCTGGAGGACGCCTTCACCGCGAAGGAGCTGCCCGGCGGCTTCACGCAGGAGGAGTGGGCGGCGCTGCGCCTGCGCGTGGGCGAACAGCTGGCCCGGGCGCGGGCCCGCATGTCCGCCAGCGTGGACGAGGCGTACCTCTACTACCAGTCCGCGCACGCGCTGTACCTGCGCGAGCTGGTGGACAACCTGGAGGAGGCGCTGACGCAGCTCCAAGCCCAGGCCGGCGGTGGCCTGGACACCCTGGCGGACTGGCGGACCGCGGTGGACGCGCGGCTGGCGTCGGCGCGCGAGCAGTTGGACAAGGGCGAAGCGAACCTGGCCGCGGCGGAGTACCGCGCCGCCCGAGAGGACTTCGCGCGCCACGTCACGCTCCCTCCGCCCCCGGTGTCCACGGGCGGCCGGCTGGCCCTGGAGTCCGTTCCCTCCGCCGTGACGCTGGACCCCTTCTCGCAGCCGGCCATGGAGTCGCCGCCGCCACCGGCATCGCCGCTGCCCGGCGGGCCCGCCACCGGGAACCTCTCCCCCCTGCCGCCGTCGTCCACCAAGGCGAGCACCGACGCGCTGGTGAACCTGGATTGGATTCCCCTGCCGCGATCGAGGGACCTGTGGAAGGTGGAGCTCGCGGTGCTGGGGATGATGTCCATCATCGCGGTGCTGCTGGGGCTCCAGGTGTTGGACGTCTTCGCGCCCACGTGGGGCGGCTCCGGCGCGTGGATGACCGCCTTCCTCTGGGGCTTCGGCCTGCATCAGGTGGGCAACGCCACCTTCGACGGCCTGTGGGGCATGGTGTCGCGGCTGGAGAAGTAGCGTCAGGCCTTCTTGCCGCGGATGGCGCGCGCGGCCAGCTTGTCCACCAGCGCGGGCGCCACCAGCTTGAGCACCAGCCCCACGCGGCCGGTGAGCGTCATCACCAGCTCGCGCTCGCGGCGCTCCATGGCGTTCAGGATGAGGGCCACGCAGGTGTCCACGTCCATGGTGGGGCCCGCTTCGTCGCGAGGGCTCTGTCCCAGGGGCTGGCCCTCCGGACCCAGCGCGTGCGCGCGGATGTCCGTGGCCACGAAGCCCGGTGACACCACGAGCACGTCCGTGCCGGTGCCCAACAGTTCGATGCGCAGCGAATCGAAGAAGCCCTGCATGGCGTGCTTGCTGCCGGCGTAGCCGGTGCGCATGGGCACGCCCGTCTTGCCCGTCAGCGACGACACGGCGACGAGCAATCCCTTGCGAGCCTTCACATGCGGCAGCGCGTGGAAGGTGCAGTGCACCGCGCCCAGGTAGTTGATGCGCATGAGGCGCTCATAGAGGCCCAGGTCCTTCACGTCCTCGAAGCGCGAGTGCATGGTGATGCCCGCGTTGTTGACGAGCACGTCCACGCCGCCGAACGCCTCCACCGTGCGCTCCACCAGGCTGCGGCACGCCTCCGGGTCGCCCACGTCGGTGGGCACGGCCAGCGCCTTGCCGCCCGCGGCCTCGCACTTCGCCTTCACGCGCTCCAGCGCCTGGGCATCCCGCGCCGCCAGCGCCACGTTCGCGCCCCGGCCGGCCAGGGCCACCGCCAGCGCCTCGCCGATGCCCGCGGAGGCACCGGTGACAATCACGGTCTTTGCTTGCATGGCCCCATCCTCTCAGGGGCGCGGCCCTTCAGCCATGGCCTCCCGCGAACCGCTCCGCGAAGTGCAGCCCGCCAATGAGCAGCAGCCCGCACAGGAAGCCCACCACGCGCTGGCGCGTGTCCGGACCCCGGCGCAGCTCCGGCAGCAGGTCCACCGCGCCGATGTAGAGGAACGAGCCTCCGGCGATGGCCAGCACCGTGCCCTGGAGCGAGGGCAGGTACCGGGTGCCCAGCAGCACGCCCGCCGCGCCCACCGCGGCGGTGAGCTGCACCGCGCCCAGCGCGACCAGCGACCTCGCGCGAGTCCACCCCGCGGCGCGCAGGAGCGCGTAGTCGCCCACCTCCTGCGGCAGCTCGTGGACGATGACGGCGAACGCGGTGGCGAAGCCCGCTTCCGGCGAAACGAGGAAGGCCGCCGCGACCGCCGCGCCGTCACCCACGTTGTGCAACGCATCCGATGCGAGCAGCGCGGTGGGCAGCGTGGGCGAGACCGGGTGGGCGTGATGGCCGTGCGCGTGTCCGGCGGCGGCCTCCGCGTCGTGATGGTGATGGCCCAGGGCCCACTCCATGAGCGTCAGCACGACGAAGCTGGCGAAGGCCCACGCGAAGGCCGCGTCGCCCTTGGCCTCCACCGCCTTCGGCAGCACCTCCAGGAACACCGCGCTCAGGAGCGTGCCGGCAGCGAAGGCCACCAGCGCGGGCAGGCGCCGTTGCAGCCAGCGCTCGGACAGCACTCCGCCCGCGAGCCCGGCCAGGCCGTCCAGCCCCACCGCGATGAAGACGAGCAGGACGGTCTGGGTATCCATCATGGGGCCATCAGCCACGCGAGCACGCCCTGGGGACTGTCCACGTGCACGAAGTGGCCGGCGTCCGGGAGGAAGGCCACGGGGCAGCCGCCGTCCTCCAGGCGCTGGGCGCTCTCATCGGACACGTACCGGCTGCGCCCGCCGCGGATGCAGCGCAGGGGCGGATGCACGGGGCGCTCCACCGCGGGCCAGAGGTCCTCTCCGTTGACGCGGCGGTGGAGCCGGAGGAGCGCGTCGCGGTCGAAGCGCCAGCGCACGCCGTCACCGTCGGGCGTGAGGTTCATGAGGAGCCAGTCCGACAGCGCCTCCGACAGGCCGTTGCCAATGAGGTTCGCGCGCAGGTCCTTGCGGCTGTCCGCGCGCGGCGGGGCCTTCAGGAGGATGTCCAGGACATAGCCGCTGTCCGACAGGTTCAGCGGCACGGGCCCGGGCGCGATGTCGAGCAGCGCCACGCTGCGCACGCGCTCGGAGGACTCCAGGCTGGCGGCCAGGGACACGCGGCCGCCCAGTGAATGGCCCACCCAGTCCACGGCGCCGGTGAAGCCCTGCGCGTCGAGCGTGTCCACCACGTCGCGCGCGAGCGTGGTCAGGTCCGCGTCCGGATGCAGGGCGGGGGACGTGCCGTGGCCGGTGAGGTCGGGCAGGAGGATGCGGCGGCGCGGATCAGCCTGGGTCCACGCGACGGCCAGCGAGCGCAAGTTGCGGCCCGTGCCGAGGAAGCCGTGCAACATCACCGTGAGCACATCACCCGTGCCCACCTGAAAACTTTCGAGCACCACGCCACCACCGCCTTGTGTCGCATGCCTTGACCTGGGGGCACGCCTGCCGCTTCATACCGCGAACCCCCCTTTCGTCGAGGTGAACCCGATGGCATCCGTCTCCTGGTTGTTGCTGGCGCTCGGCGCCAACCCCGTCGCTGCTCCGGCCGCGGCCCAGGCCCCGGCCGACCCGAAGGTCGCGGTGACCACGGTGCTGGACGACTGGCACCGCGCGGCGGCGGTGGCCAACGAGGCGCGCTACTTCTCCTTCTTCACGCCGGACGCGGTCTTCATGGGCACGGACGGCGAGGAGCGCTGGACGGTGGACCAGTTCCGCGCGTGGTCGAAGCCCTACTTCTCCAAGGGCAAGGCGTGGTCCTTCAAGTCGGTGTCCCGCAACGTGTTCTTCTCCAAGGACGGCCAGGTCGCCTGGTTCGACGAGGCGCTGGACACGCCCAACCTGGGCCCCGCGCGCGGCAGCGGCGTGCTGGTGAAGGACGCGGCCGGTTGGAAGATCGCCCAGTACAACCTCTCCGTCCCCATCCCCAACGACCTGATGGGCGAGGTGACGAACCGCATCGCCACGTACTCCAAGGCAAAGCCCGCCACACCGCCCGCGCCGGCAGCCCAGCCCGCGAAGAAGCCCTGATCGCGATGCCCGCCTGCGTCATGGCCGCGCTCCATGACAGAACCATGACAAACGCATGGCGGAGCTGAGGCCCTCCGCCATTTCCTACGCTGTACGTTGGGGTCCTTCGCCGCTCTGTACCGGAGGCCCCAACGCATGCGTGTCATCACCCCCGACCTTCTCGTCGCGGCCGTGACGGAACTCTCCCGGGGATCGAAGCTGGTCCGACTGAAGGACGTTCAGGCGTGGTGTGAGTGGAACGGCGTGGATGCGCAGGGCGACGGCCTCCGGAACCAGGCGCTCTGGGAAGCGGAGCGCGCCGAGGCCCAGGGTCAGCGCCGGCTGCTGAAGTTCAAGAGCGGCGAGTGCAAGCAGTCCCGCCTGGGCTGGGCGCTCATCCCCCACGGGACCAAGGCGCGCGAGCTGGCCACGGACCTGCGCTGGTGCGAACAGTCATGGAACGGCATGGACTGGGAGTGGGTGGGCGGAGTCGCTCCCGTCCCCGAGCGCCGGCCCAACCGGATGCGGAACGAGGAGCAGGCGCCCGCCTCGCCGTGAGCCCCTGATCCGCAGCCAGAGCTCGCGGAACGCCACCACGACTGAAGGGATCACGCCGGCCCGGGGCGGCACCGCGCCCCGGTGGCTTCAGACCGCGTCCTGGATGTTGTTCAGGTACGTGTCGATGCCGTGCTTGCCGTCCAGGGCGAAGACCTCGCCGTTCCCGGGGGAGTCGAAGGTGTGGATGGTGGCGCCCTCGGGATACTGGGTGGACGGGCCGCCGTTGAGGATGCCGATGCCGGGGAAGAGGCCGGACGCGATGCCGCTGACGATGTCCGTCACCGGGTTGAACGCGTGCGTGCCCAGCCACGTGGGCACGGGGTCCTGCTTGTTCACGTAGAAGGTGTACTTGGGCCCGTCCGGGAACGTCTTGCCCGCGCCCGCGAAGGTGGAGACGTTGATGTTCCCGAGCAGCGCCTCGCGCTTGTCGCGGTTGCCGTCGCCGAAGATGGGCAGGTTTCCCCAGAAGCCGCCCATGTCGTCCTTGATGCGGTTGTCCACCTCGCGCAGCGCGCTCGACACGATGGCGCCACCCTGGCTGTAGCCGGTGACGTTGACCTTCTTGCCGGCCTGCAAGTCCCTGTAGATGGCGTCCGCCAGCGTCTGGGCCGCCTTGTTGTCTCCGAGGCCCAGCCGGTCCAGGCCCGTCTGCGTCACGTCCGCGGGCAGTCCCTCCGTGGCGTTGTAGATGGGCACCACGTTGGTGCCCGACTCGTTCGCCAGCTTCTGGGCCTCGCCCGTGGCGTTCCCGTCTCCCTGCGGCTGCGTGAGGATGCCGTTGACGTGGTACGTCGTCGGCGTCGGGGAGGCGATGGGCTTCTCCGGCTTGAACGGCGGCACCTCCGAGACGGAGAACTTGTCCGGCGGATAGGCGTAGCCGTCCGAGCCCAGGTACATGCCGTCGTAGGTCTTCGGATCCGCGCTCGAGTCGATCTTCAGCGCGCCGCGGGCCACCTTCGTCGCCTCATCCAGCTGCACCGTGCCGGCCTGGACCGTGCCCGTGTTGGACTGGATGGGCGGCAGGTTCGCGTTGCCCGGGGTGGGGGAGGAGGCGCGCTTCGCCTCGAAGACGTCCTTGGCCGCCAGAGGGCGCGCGAGCGCGTTCTTCGCCACGGGACCGGACTGCTCCTCCACGGCGCGCGGCGTCACCTGCCGGACTCCGCCTCTTCCCACTCCGTCGATGGACATGTCCCGGACCTTCCGTGCTCGTGGTTCGAGAAGGTTATCGGGAGATGAGAAGAAGAGTTGTCCCGATCAGGGCAGAACGCTGACGTGGATGCCCGGCGTGCGGTGCTCCGTCGCGCGCTCCACCACGCGGCCCAGGCGCAGCAGCAGGTGCTCCTCGTAGGGGCGCCCCATGAGGTGCACGCCCACGGGCAGGCCGGCGCGGTCGAAGCCCGCGGGCACGGAGAGGGCAGGGCAGCCGGTGAGGTTCGCCAGACGGATGAAGCGCATCAGGGCGTCCACCACCGGCAGGTTCGACTCGCCGGCGGGGAGCGTCGCCTCGGGGATGGCGGGCGCGGTGCTGGCCGTCGTCGGCGTGACGATGACGTCCACGTCCGCCATGAGCGCCAGCAGCTCGCGGGTCAGCCGGTGCCGGTGCCGCAGGGCGTGGATGAGGTCCGTGGCCCGGAAGTGACGCCCCAGCGCCAGGTTGGTGCGCGAGTCGAGCCCGAACACGGACGCGCGGGTCTTCACCTGCGGCAACATCGCCTCCGCCATCTCGCTCAGGATGATGCAGCTGTGCGTCCAGAGGATGGTGTTCAGGTCCGGCGCGGGAAGCTCCACCACCGTGGCGCCCGCGTCGGTGAGGGCGCGCACGGCCTCGCGGCAGCGAGCCACCACGTCCGCGTCCGCGTCCTCGAAGTAGGGCGTGCAGATTCCCAGCCGGATGCCCTTCAACGCGCCGTCTTCAAAGCCAGACAGGTGATGCGGAGGCTGCTGCCGGGCGACGACGTCGTGTCCGTCCGGTCCGGCCACAATCGCATACGCCGCCGCGACGTCGTCGACGGTGAGGCCCAGGGGGCCCACGTGCGCCACGTTCCAGCACAGCGGGGGCACACCCGTCTCCGGGATGCGGCCCCAGGTGGCCTTGAGGCCGACGATGCCGCACAGCGCGGCGGGGATGCGGATGGAGCCGCCGCCGTCCGCGCCAATGCTCACCGGACACAAGCCCGCCGCCACCACGGCTCCGGAGCCGCTGGAGCTGCCACCGGTGATGTGACCCCGGTTCCACGGGTTGCGCGCGGCGCCGTGGTGCGGGTTCAACCCGATGGGGTTGATGCCAATCTCCTGCATGTTGGCCTTGCCCAGGATGACCGCGCCCGCGGCCTTCAACCGGGCGGCCACGGTGGAGTCGGCTTGGGCCGGCTCGGTGCGGAACGTGGTGCCCAGCGTCGTGGGGAAGCCCGCAAGGTCCAGCTCGTCCTTGATGACGACGGGCACACCGTCGAACACGCTCAAGGGGGTGCCCGCGCGCAGCCGCTCCGCGGAAGCCTCCGCCGCCCGCAGCACCTCCTCCGGCTTGCGAGCGATGAAGAGCCCCAGGCGGTCCACACCGACGTCCAGCCGTTCAATCGCCTCGTGGACCTTGCGCGCCACGGCCACCGGATCCGTGCTCCCGTCCCGGTAGGCGCGAGCGAACGCCGCGACCGACTCCTGCTTCGGCGTCACGGGCGACGCGGCGGCGGCGCGCGCGGCCTGCTCCACCGGTGTCTGTGATTCGGAAGGCGGCGCACCCGGAGGCAACGGGTACTGGATGGGCGGAGCATCGCCGGCGGACAGCTCGCGCCACTGCTCGATGCCGCTGTCCCGCATCAACTTCTCCACCAGTGCCGGGCCTACGCCGCCCCGCTCCAACGTGTTGACCATGGCCTTGAGGGCCATGCCAGAGAGTCGCGGAGCCTTCACCGGTGCGCGTCGGTAGGTCATGCGCCACAGCCTAGCGTGAGGCCGACCGGGCGCGACCTGTTCGACGCGATGATCGAAGACGGGCCCGTGACGCTGACGCAAACCTGAGCTGCTCCGCCGTCATCCGACGTGCTGGAGGGCGCGTGATACATTCCGCGGTGTCATGAGCCCGCGCCGCCGAATCTTCTCCTTCGTCCTGTGTCTGTTGGCGACCGTCACCGGCTGCAAGAAGGAGGCGCCCGCCGCGCCTTCCAAGCCCACCATCGGCCTGGTGCTGGGACTGGGAGGCCGGGGCGACCATGCCTTCAACGACTCCGCTTTGCGTGGACTGGAGCTGTGGGCCGGGGGAGTGAAATACGAGAAGGCGGGCTATCAGGACGCAACCGCGTCCGAGCGGCAGGCCTCGCTGGCGCCGGACGTGGCGTCGCGCGGGTGGGAGATGATTCCGCTGGGCATCACGCCGGTGGTCCTCCAGAGCCGCGTGGCGGAGGACTACGAGCCGAACCTCCAACTGCTCGCGGAACAGCGCGTGTCGCTGGCGATGGGCGTGGGCTTCATGCTGGAGAACGCCGTGGAGACGGTGGCCCGGCGCAATCCCTCTCTGCCCTTCCTGCTGGTGGACAGCCCGCTCCTGGACGCGCAGGGCCGGGCCATCACGCTGCCCAACGTGCGCACGGTGGTGTTCCGCGAGGAGGAGGGCTGCTTCCTCGCGGGCGCGCTGGCCGGGCTCGTCACGAAGACGGGCCGGGTGGGCATGGTGGGCGGGATGAAGATTCCCCTGGTGCAGCGCTATGAAGCCGGCTTCCGGGCTGGCGTGGCCGCGACGAACCCGAACGCCACGGTGCTGGTGAACTACACCGGCAGCTTCACGGACTTCGCCCTGGGCAAGCAGGTGGGGCAGGACCTGCTGCTCAAGAACACGGACATCATCTTCGCGGCGGCCGGCGTGGACGGCCTGGGCGCCATCCAGGCCGTGAAGGAGGCGCGCGAAGCCGGCAAGGCCGTGTCTGTGATTGGCGTGGACTCCGACCCGTCCGACCTGGCGCCGGAGGCGGTGCTGTCCGCCGTAGTGAAACACGTGGACCTGGTGGTCTACGAAGCCATCCGCGAGCAGCGCCAGGGGCGCTTCCAGGGTGGCAATGTCTCGCTCGGGTTGAAGGAGGGAGGCATGGGGCTGGCGCCCGTGCGCCTGGACTTCCCGGGCAAGGCGGAGGCGCTGCGCACGGTGGAGGCGCTCCGGGCCCGTGTCATCTCCGGGGAGCTGAAGGTGCCCACGCAGCCCGACGCCGCGCAGGCCGCTGGCGCCAATCCCTGAACACGGGCCCCCGCCAGTGCAGTCCGGCTGGCTCAAGAACCGCTTCGGCTGTCCTGTTAGAAGGGCGGCCCGAGAGTCTCCACCTTCAGCTGGCCCTCGTTGATGGCCACGCTGAGCCGGCGCAGGAGGTTCAGCTGCTGCTGTTGCGTGAGTGAGGGCACGGACGCCGCCAGCTCGCGCGCCTGGGCATCTCCCCACCTGCGTGCGGAGAGTGCCCGCTCCACCACCTCGTTGCCGCGGGCCCAGGCCTCGGCGTTCCGCGTGTCTGGCGCGGGGGGCTCCTGGGGGGCCGGGTCCTCCCGGGGCGGGGCATGGGGCGCCTGGGCCTGCAACGCGCGGCTCACAGCCTGCTCGATGCGTGCCTCCAGGTCCGAGGGCAGTGCGGGGGAGGGCGCACCGGACAGCGCCACGGCGGGAGCCTGGCGCTGCGAGAGCAGCTGGTCGAGGCGTCCCTCCATCCGCTCCAACCGGGTCTCAAGCTCCCGGTTGTTTTCGGAGGCGCGCTGGCCCTGCACGAAGAGGGCGAGCCCTGCGCCGAAGAACATCAGGTTGAGCACGACGAGCGTGCGGCTGAGTGGAAACATGGCGCGGGGTGCCTTCAACGCGGGAGGCTCACGGGCCCTTGGTCTCGAAGTGAGAACCGGTGGCGACGTAGATGTACGTGCACGCCCCCACGTTGTCGTAGAGAACCTCAAGGCGCGAATCCGAGTTCAGCGAGCGGATCGTCGCGAGCATGCCGGCATCACTGGTCGAGCAGCTCACGGTGACGCCAGAGGCATCCCTCGCGTTGCACCAGCCGACCCCCGACCCGGTGGAAGCACACCACATGTACGACAAGCTGTCCGAGCCGTTGCGGGCCGTCCCCAGGTTTCCGCTGAAACGACGGGCCGTGGCGTCAACGGAGACCGAAGAGCTGAACTTCTCGCCGGCGAAGCTGATGGCGGAGAGACCCATCGCGACACACAGACCCCACATCATTCCCGTCTTCTTCATGCGGACTCCTTCTCTCTGTTGGATAAACGGTTGTTCCTGGGTACTCCAGGCGTGCGGGGATATGCCACGGGATGGGCGGCTTTCTAGTTTTCATCGGCCGCCGGTCTGGGGCGTGAAGGCCTCCGCGTACTCCGGCAGCACGAACCCGGTGGCGGCGTGGGTGACCATCTTCTCGAACACGCGCTCCAGCGGCTTCGTGGTGAGCAGTCGATAGATGTGATTGCGCAGGAACAGGCCGGCCCGGGTGCGGGGCGCGAAGAACCCGCCCACGTGGCTCGCGCCTTCCTGGCACTTCGTCGCGTAGGGCCGGAGCCGGGACTCGTAGCGTGCGAAGGCTTGGGCATGCGCCTCCGGGCTCGCGAGCAATTCCCCCGCGAGCACGTATGCGCCCATCATCGCCATGGGTGTGCCCTGTCCTCCCAGCGTGCCGCCCCAGGCCGCGTCTCCCAGCAGCACCACGCGCCCGTGTGAGTAGCGTGGGAGGCGGACGGAGCTGATGGCGTCGAAATAGAGGTCCTCCGCCCCGCGCAGCGCCTCTACGAGCCGGGCGGTCCTCCAGCCCGCGCCAGAGAAGGCCGTCGCCACCGCATCGCGCGCCACGTCCGGGGACCGCTCCTGAGGGCCGAGGGGCGCGCCGGTGAACACGAACAGCGCGCGGGCTTCGTCCTCGGCGCGGGCGCTGGTGACACACACGCCTCGGCCGGGCTCGCTGTAGATGACGCCTTGCCGTCGCAGGCCGAGCACGTTCGGCAGCGTGCATCCCACGACGCGGAATCCGTGGTGCTTCAGGTGGCCGTCATCCCCACCGAATACGCGCGAGCGCACGTTCGAGCGCAACCCATCCGCCCCCACCACCAGGTCGAAGCGTTGAGGGGCGTGCTGCTCGAACCCGACCTCCACGCCGTCGGGCGTTTCGTGGAGCGTGGTGGGGCTGTCCCCGAAGCGATACTCCACCTGCTCACGGGTGCGCTCGAAGAGCAGCTGGCAGAGGTCGCCGCGTTGAAGCTCCACATCGCCGCTCATCATCAACGCCGGGACCTCCGCCAGCGTCCGGCCCGTGGCGTCGACGAAGGCCTGTGTGCCCAGCCGCGTCCGCCGTTCGTGGATGGCCTCCCACAGCCCCATGCGCTCCAGCACGGCGCGGTGCACGGGCCCCCGGAAGTCGACGGCCTGCCCGCCGGTGCGCAGCGCGCGGGCGCGTTCGACGATGGTGATTCGCCAGCCTCGCCGGGAGAGCCACCATGCGAGGGACGGGCCTGCGATTCCTGCTCCAGCGACGAGGACGTGGGGTCGGGTCATGGTGCGTACGGTGTACGCACGTGTTGCCCTCCACAACGGGACCCCTGACGATGTTTCCAGGTGTACTAGCTCAGGCGGAATGCGCGGGGCAGGGTCTGCGCCCGCGCGCTGTCTGTACTAGTACAGGAGGCCATGGCCCTCGCTCCGTACCAGCGCATCGTCGACGACGTGAAACGGCAGTTGCGCACCGGGACGTTACAGCCCGGGGACCGGCTGCCCTCCACGCGGGAGCTGGCCCGGCAATGGAAGGTCGCGCTCGGTACGGCGGCGCATGCGTTGAGAACCCTGGCGCAGGAAGGCGTCGTGAAGGCCGTGCCGCGCGTCGGGACGGTTGTCGCGGGAGGTCCGTCCCGGACCGGCGCCACGCGGGGCTCGGCGGACCTGACACGCGAGCGCATCGTGCGCGCGGCGATCACCGTGGCGGATGACGAGGGTCTGCCGGCGCTGTCCATCCGTGGGGTCGCGGCGAAGCTGGGCCTGCCCGTGATGTCGCTCTACCGCCATGTGGCGAGCAAGGACGTGCTGCTCTTCATGATGGCGGAGGTCGCATTCGCGGAGGAGCCGCTGCCGGCGAAGCCACCGCCAGGGTGGCGCGCGCAGCTGGAGCTGGCCGCGAGGCTGGAGTGGCGAGTCTTCAAGCGCCATCCCTGGCTCGCGCGAGTGGTGAACCTCACCCGGCCCCAGCCGCAGGAGAACGCGCTCGCGTTCGCGGACTGGGTCCTGCGAGCACTGACGGAAGCGCGGCTCCAGCCGCAGGAGGCGATGCGTGTCCACGTGCTGCTCCACGCGTTCGTGCAGGGCATCGCGGTCAACCTCGAATCCGAGGCGGACGCCGTCGCGCAGTCCGGCATGAACGACGAGGAGTTCATGCAGCGCAACCTGGCCCCCTTCCTCCGGGTCGCGACGTCGGGGCGCTTCCCGCACTTCGAGAAGGTGCTGGTCGGCCTGCGCCCGGGGTTCGACCTCGACTTCGATGAACTGTTCGAACTGGGTTTGCGCGTGTGGCTCGACGGGTTGGAGGCGCGGCTCGCGAGGAGGACCGGCCTCGCGAAGCCACGCTGAGGCTCACGGCTTACGAGGGGCCTTCACCGTGAACCATTTCACGGTGCGGTCGTTCCCAGCGCGCGGTCCAGCCCGGCGGCGGCGGCGTTGAGCTCCTCGAGCGCCTCGATGTGTCCACGCCGGGCCTCCAGGCTCTCCCGGCGGAGGATGAGGAGCTCGGTAAAGCTCAGCTTGCCGGCGCTGTAGGCCTCCATCGACAGCTCCAGGTTCTCCTCCAGGGCCTGGACGACGTCGTCGGCGTAGAGCTCCGCGGCGACCCGCGCGGTCCGGTAGCGGGCCGCCGCCAACGCGACCTCGGTGCGCACGGCACGCTCCAGCGCCGTGAGCGACCCCTGCGCCCGCTGCACCTCCGCCGCGGCCTCGCCTCGCGCCGCCTGGTTCTGATTGAAGAGCGGAAGGGTGAGCCCGATCGACCCCTGGACCACGGGCGTGCGGTCGTCACGGGTGTAGCTGGCGCCAATCGTCGGAGTGGGCAGCACCTGCCGGGACGCCAGTTGCTGGCTCGCGCGCGCGGCCTCCACGGTCTGTCGGACGGCCCGGAGGTCCGCGCGCCTCGCCAGGGCCCGGGCCTCCAGGTCCTCGGGCACGGGCTCCAAGCCCGCTGGAAGCGCCAGCTGTCCCGAAAGCGTCAGCGGCGTTTCCGGCGACATCCCCAGCAGCACGCGGACCTCCGCCAGCGCCGCCGCGAGCGCCTGGGTGGCGACCGCTCGCTCCCGTCCAGCACGGCCCACCTCGACCCGGGCCGTGTTCACCTCCAGCCGGCCCGCGGCGCCGGCCTCGAACCGCTCCTGAGCGATGCGCACCGCCGACTGTGCGAGCGACAGGGCCTGCTCCGCGAACTGGAGTCGCTGCTCCGCCGCCAGGGCGCGCCCGAAGGACTCCTTGACCGTGGCGGCGACCTCCACCCGCTGTGACTCCAGTCGCGCCCGGGCCGCCGCCAGCTCCGCCTCCGCTGCGCCGACACGCGAGCCGCGGGTGAAGAGGTCCAGCGGCTGGCTCACGGCGATGGTGAGGTCCACCGGGTGGCCGTGCGTGAGGCGGGGCCCGACGGTGCCGCTCAGTTGAGGGTTGGACGGGAGCAGGAGCCGGGCTCCCTTCAGGCGCGCCTGGGCCGCTGCCTCATCCGCCTGGGCGGGGATGAGCCGAGGACTGTGCTCGAGCGCCTGGGTGACCGCTGCCTCCCGCGTGAGTCCGTTCGTGGGCGCCTGCTGCGCGGATGCAGGGAGCGCGAGGAGCAGCAACACCAGCAGCTCACACCGCGACATGTTTCACCTCCTCGTCCTCGAATCCGCCCTCGTCATCGTCGGCCAGCTTCGGCCCGCCTTCACGTGCGGCATCCGCGCCAGCCCCAAAGACGGAGTACAGGACCGGCAGCACCACGAGCGTCAGCAAGGTGGATGACAGGAGGCCGCCAATGACGACGGTGGCCAGGGGACGCTGCACCTCCGCGCCCACGCCCGTGTTGAGCGCCATGGGCAGGAACCCGATGGCGGCCACCGAGGACGTCATCAGCACGGGGCGCAGACGGGAGAGCGCCGCCTCGCGCAGGGCCACCTGCAGGGCCGTCCCCCGGTCGAGCAGCTGGCGCACCCGGGACACCAACACCATGTCTCCCAGCACGGACACCCCCGACAGCGCGATGAAGCCCACCGCGGCGGAGATGGAGAAGGGGAGGCCTCGCACCAGCAGGGCCAGCACCCCGCCCACCAGCGCGAAGGGCACGCCCACGAAGATGCGCAGCGAATCCAGCACGCGGCGATAGGTGAGGTAGAGCAGCCCGAAGATGAGCGCGAGCGCCACGGGCACCACGATGAGCAGGCGCGCCTGGGCGCGCTCCAGGTTCTCGAACTGCCCGCCGTACCGGAGGAAGTAGCCCGCGGGCAGCTCCACCTTCTCCGCCAGCGTCTGGCGCACCTCCGCGACGAAGCCGCCCAGGTCTCGCCCGCGCACGTTGGCCTGCACCACGATGCGCCGCTTGCCCCACTCGCGCTGGATGGTGGTGGGGCCGGACACCTCGCGCATCGTCGTCAGCCGTCCCAGCGGAATGCGGGACCCATCCGGAGCCGCGACCAGCACCGTCGCGAGCTTCGCGGGCTGCTCGCGGTACTCCTCCGCCAGGCGCACGGCGAGGTCGAACCGGCGCTCGCCTTCACGCACCTCGCCTGCCTTCCGGGTGCCCACCGCTTCCACGACGTCCAGCACGTCGCGCGCGGGAATGCCGTAGCGGGCAATGGCCGCGCGGTCCACGGCCACCTCCAGGACGGGCTGCCCCGTGACCTGCTCCACGGTGACGTCGGTCGCTCCGGGGATGGCGCGCACCAGGGCCTCCAGCTCCTTCGCCTTGGCCTTGAGGATGTCCAGGTCGTCACCGAACAGCTTGATGCCCACGTCGCTCCGCACGCCGGCCACCATCTCGTTGACGCGCATCTCGATGGGCTGGAGGAACGCCATGCGCATGCCGGGCATGTCCGCGAGCTCCGCCTTCATCTCCGCGACGAGCTCGTCCTGGGTCGCCGCGCGCTTCCACTGCTCGCGCGGCTTCAAGGTGATGAAGACGTCCGCGAGCTCGATGCCCATCGTCTCCGTGGCCACCTCGGGTGAACCCGTGCGCGTCCACACGCGCTTCACCTCGTGGGGGAACTTCGCGAGCAGCACCTTCTCAATCCGCGTCCCGTAGCGGACCGACTCCGTGAGCGACACCTCCGCCAGTCGCACGGTGTTGATGACGAGGGTGCCCTCCGACAGCCGGGGGACGAACTCGCGTCCCAGTTGCGTGGCCGCGAGCCCCGCTCCCAGCACCAGCAGTCCCGCGGCGCCGAGCACCCACCGGGGATGCGCGAGCGCCCGGTCGAGCAGCGGCTGGTAGCGCCGCTTGAGGACGCGCACCAGCCAGGGCTCGCGGTGCGCGTGCGCGGCCCCCTTCTTCAAGGCGAAGGACGCCAGCACCGGCATCAGCGTCATGGAGATGAGCGCGCTGCCCAGCAGGGCGAAGATGACGGTGAGCGCCATGGGCCGGAACAGCTTCCCCTCCACGCCCTCCAGCGTGAGGATGGGGAGGTACACCACCATGATGATGAGCTCGCCGAAGAGGGTGGGCTTTCTCACCTCCACGGCCGCGTCCCGCACCACCTCGCGGATGCTGCGTCCCCCCGTCGCCTCCGCCAGCCGCTTCTCCGCGTTCTCCACCAGGATGACGGAGGAGTCCACGACGAGGCCGAAGTCGATGGCGCCCAGGCTCATCAGCGTGCCCGCGACGCCGAAGCGCAGCATGCCGTTGAACGCGAAGAGCATGGACAGGGGAATGGCCGCGGCGACGATGAGCCCGGCGCGCACGTTGCCCAGGAAGAGGAAGAGGATCGCGATGACCAGGAGCGCGCCCTCGAAGAGGTTCCTCTCCACGGTGTGGAGCACCAGGTCCACGAGCTCGGTCCGCTCGTAGACGGGCTCCACCGTCACGTCCCGTGGTAGGCCCTTCTTCACCTCCTCCAGGCGGCGGGCCAGGGCCGCGGTCACGGTGTGGGAGTTCTCTCCCATCAGCATGAAGCCGAGTCCGAGCAGCGCCTCGCCTTGTGCGTCCGCGGTGGTGGCGCCGCGCCGGATTTCACGGCCCACCTCCACCCGCGCGACGTCCCGCACGAACACCGGCACGCCCTGGCGGGCGGCGATGACGACCTCGCCCACCTGCTTGCCGTCCTCCAGGACGCCCACGCCCAGCACGAGGCTCGCGGCGCCTCCCTGCTCCATTACACCGCCGCCCACGTTGGCGTTGTTCGTCTCCAGGGCGCGGTAGACGTCGCCGAGCGTCAGGTCGAACTGCTGCAGGCGCTTCGGGTCGACGATGACATGCCATTGCCGCTCCGCGCCTCCCCAGGTGTTGATCTCCGCGACCCCGGGCACGCTGCGCAGCCGCGGGGCGATGACCCAGTCGTGGAGCGCCCCCAGGTCCTCCAGGCTGCGCGTCCGGCTCTTCACCAGGTAGTGGAAGACCTCTCCCAGGCCCGTGGCGACGGGCCCCAGCGTCGGCCTCGCCACGCCCGCGGGCAGCTCCAGCGCCCCCATCCGTTCGTTGATGACCTGCCGGGCGAACCAGACGTCGGTGCCCTCCTTGAACTGCAGCGTCACCTGTCCCAGGCCGAACTTGGAGACGGAGCGCATCTCCTCCAGGCCCGGCAGGCCCGCGAGGACCTGTTCGACGGGGAGCGTGAGCTGCCGCTCCACTTCGACGGGCGTGAGGGCCGGCGCCACCGCGTTCACCTGGACCTGGGTGGGCGTGGTGTCGGGGAGTGCGTCGATGGGCAGGTCCCGGAAGGCGAGGCCACCGGAGATGATGAGCGCGAGTGTGCCCGCGAGCACGACCCCGCGGTGCTTGAGGGACCAGTCGATGGTGCGGATCAGCATCGTGGGGTCACCCGCCCCCTTCTTCGCAGCAGCCCGCGCCGATGGAGTCCTTCAAGATTTCCGTCTTGAGGAGGAAGGCGCCCGTGGTGACGACCTCCATCCCGGCCTGGAGCCCCTTCACCACCTCCACGGAGTCGGAGAAGGTGTCGCCGAGCTCCACCTCGGCGGGCTCGAAGAGGCCGGCCCCCGTCTTGATGAAGACGAGGCTCTTGCCGTTCGCGCGTTGCACCGCCGCCCGGGGCACCAGGAGCATCTCCCGGGCTTCGGACACCTGGATGCGCGCCCGCAGGAAGACGCCCGCCTTGAGGGCCCTGTCTGGGTTGGGCAGCTCCACCCGCATGCGCACCGTTCGCGTGCGCGGATCCACCGCGTTGCCCACGCGGCTGACGGTGGCCTCCAGCGGTGGCCCGCGAGAGCCCTCGATGAAGAGGTGGACCTGCTGCCCGGCGCGCACGGCGCCCGCTTCGGCTTCCGGCACCTCCAACTGGGCCCACAGGGTGGAGAGGTCCGCCACCTCCAGCAGCACTTCGCCCGAGGCGGCGCTGCGTCCGATGGTGGCGTTGCGCGACACGACGGTGCCGGCGAAGGGGCACGTCAGGGCGTAGCGTCCCCCCGTGCCAGAAGGCGCCGCACCGGCCGCGCCGAGGGCTGCCCGTGCGCTCTCGGCCGCCCCCAGCGCGGCGGCCAGCTCCGCCTCGGCGGACTCCTGGGCCTGCTTGGGGGAGATGCCCCTGGCGACGAGGCGCCGCTCGCGCTCGACGGCCGCCTGCGCGGCTTCCACCCGGACCTTCGTCGCGGACAGCTGGGCCTGGCCCTCTCCCACGGAGGCGGAGGCGAGCATCAGCAGCGGCTGTCCGGCCTTCACCTCGTCACCCACGTCCACCCGCGTCTCCAGGACGAGCGCTTCGCCGCGGGAGGACAGTTGGGCGCGGCGGTTCTGGTTGAAGTCCAGTTGCCCCACCACCTCCAGCGTTCGCGCCAGCGTGTCGCGCTGCACCCGCTGGGTGCGCAGGCCCACGTCGGCTTCCGTCTCCGCGGAGGCCAGTCGCACGCGCGTCGGCGCGGCGAGCTGCTGCTCCCGGCCCGCGCCCTTCGCGAGCTCCGGGTGGTGGATGGGGCAGACGGACAGGGGGAAGCCGTGCTCGCGGCAGTAGTCCCCGGCCTCGATGTACTTCGCCACCAGCGCGGGATGGCACTGGGTGCACATGGATTCGGGGACCCCGTGCTCCTTGCACCAGTCCTGCGGCGCCTGCTGCTCCGTGAAGGTGAGCTTCGGGTTGCACTGGAGACACTGGGACTCCGGCACGCCGTGCTCCTCGCACCAGTCGCCCTGCGCCTTGAAGACCTCCACGAACTCTGGATTGCACCGGGTGCACAGCTCCGCCGGCACCCCGTGTTGACACAGCTTCACCTGGGCCTGGGCGGACTGCGCCGAGGCCGGAGGAGTGCCCGCATCGGCTGTGGGCGTCACTTCCGCCGGAGCGGCCTTCGTGCAGCCCGCCCCAGACATGAGGAGGAAGAGGGCGAGCGCTCCCAGGCCGATGCGGGCAGCCATCACTTCACCCCCTTCTCGGCGAGCTTCGGATTGCAGATGACGCACTGGGATTCGGGCCGCTGGTGCTCCTCGCACCAGTCGCCCTTGGCCTTGTAGACGGCGGACAGCTTCGGGTTGCAGCGGGCGCAGAGCGCCTTCTGCACGCCGTGCTCACACGTGGCCTTCGGGGCATCCGCGGTGGTGGTGGGCTTCGCCTTGGGGGGCGCCTCTTCGGCGAGGACAGGCAGGGAGAAGGACAGGACGGAAAGGACGGCGAGGGAGCGGAACGAACGCATGGATGTGGACTCCTGCCGTGCCCTTGCCGGCGCGAAGGCGCGGACCTGCCCCGACGTGGACAGGCCGGCTCCTCCGCGATGGAGGGCAGCGGCGGTGAAACCCCGCGCAGTCAGTGCGAGGGGAACCTGGATGAGGGAGGCGGAAGACAGCGCCGGGGCCAGACAGAGGACACACGTCCCCCGTCGATGGCCGTCGTCAGGCTCTGGGAGGCTGGAAGACGTCCGTCAGCGGCGGGGAGAGCACCGGCGGGACGACGTCGGTCGGCGCGGGTTCCGACACCAGCACGGGGGGCACGGGGAGGAGGACTTCCATCCCGGGACTCGCCGGCTGGGGGCAGCGGACACACAGCCCGCACGAAGCCGTGCAGTCCGTGCAGTGCTGCTCCTCATCTGCTTCTTCCTCGCACGCGCTGGTCGTCCCGGCCGCGTAGGCCAGCGTCTGGAAGACGCCGCCCGTCGTCAGCACCAGGAGGACGGCCAGGAGTCGGAAGAGGGTCAGCATGCGCGCTGACGCATTCCTATACGGGCCCTGTCGGGCCGGTCAACACGGGGCCCGGCAGATGACATCTGCTACTCCGCCAGCAGTCGCTCCAGCAGGCGACGCATCTCCGGCGCGTTCCACTTCCGGGGGCCATTGAACCGGGCGACCAGTCGGCCCTCCACGACCAGGATGCTGGTGGGAAGGGTCTCCGCGCCCAGGGCCTCCGTGGCCACCTCACCCTCGTCCATCCGGAGGTTGAGCTCCGAAGGCACGCTGCCTCCAAAGTAGCGGGCCACCTCCGCCATGGAGGCATCGCGACTGAAGGTCACGACGCGCAGCCCCTTGGGAGGCGCACGCGCCAGCGCTCTCAGGCCCGGCGCCTCCTCGCGGCACGGAGGGCACCAGGACGCCCAGAAGACGATGAGCTGGGCCCGGCCTTCCTGTACGCCCGCGAGCGCGGGAGCCTGGCCTGACAGCCGCACATAGCCCGGTGGGGCGGCGTCCTGGCAGGCGCAGAAGAATGCGAGCACCAGGAGCAGGGCAAGGGAGGCCCGCCCTGGCCGGCGCTGCCTCCTACCCGACGCCTCCTCTTCTGGTGAGCGCATGCGGCAGGTGTAATCCCTTTCCATCACCAGCGTCAGCCTCCAGTGAAGGCCAGAGACAACGAAACGCTGATCCGCGCCGGCTCAGGCTCCGGCGGTCCAGCCACCGTCGATGTCGATGACCTGACCGGTGGCGTACGCGCACGTGGCGAGGAAGTACGCCGCGTCCGCCATGTCGCGCACGGTGCCCGGCTTCTTGAGCGGGACCTTGCTCACGAGCGCGTCCAGGAACGCGCCGACCTGCTCCGGCGGGACGCCCCAGTCGAGGGCGGTGTCGCGCGTCAGGCCGGGGGACAGGACGTTGACGCGGATGCCCTTGGGCGCCAGCTCCACGGACAGCGAGCGGCCCATGGCGTTGACCGCGCCGCACAGGCCCGCGCCGCCCGCGTAGTTCACCAGGGCCGTGTGACCCGCGATGCCGGAGCACAGGATGATGGCGCTGCCCGGGGCCATCTTCGGCACCGCGTAATGGCAGGCGGAGAGCTGGCCGAAGAAGCGGTCGTTGAAGAGGCCCCGCCACGACTGCGAGGGCACGCTGTCCACCGCGCCGAACACGGCCCCACCCGCGCACGTCACCAGCAGGTCCACGCGCGGCACGGAGTCGATGAGCCGCTTCACCTGTGCGTCGTCGCCCACGTCGGTGACGATGCCCCGGACGCCTTTGCCAATCTTCGCAGCCGCGTCCTCCAGGCGCTGTTGCCGGCGCCCGGCGATGACCACCTCCGCGCCCTCACTGGCGAAGCGCTCCGCGATGGCGAAGCCAATGCCTGTCCCACCGCCCGTGACGACCGCGATCTTCCCGTCCAATGCGCCCATGTGTGTGCCTCCTTGGATAGGCATACGGATGGCACAGGTACGGCTGGCGATGCCATGCAGCGGAAGGGCATCATTCCAACCGCTCCTTGTGGGCGCGCTTGCTGGCGCACCTCACACCATGGAACGAAGTGCCCCATGCTCATCCTCCTGCGAGCCCTGGGCCTCTTCGTTCTGACAGCCGTGGCCGAAGTGGTGGGGTGCTACCTGCCCTACCTCTGGCTGCGCGAGGGGAGATCTCCGCTGCTCCTCGTTCCGGCGGCCGTGAGCCTCGCCGCCTTCGCATGGCTCCTGACGCTCCACCCCACGGGGGCCGCGCGGACCTATGCCGCCTATGGAGGTGTCTACATCGCGGTGGCCCTGGCCTGGCTGTGGGCCGTGGAGGGGGAGCGACCCAGCACCTGGGACATCGTGGGGGCCCTGGTGGCTCTGACAGGAATGGCGATCATCGTCCTGGCGCCTCGCAGGTAGTCCTGCGCCAGGGCATCGAAGGGCCGTGCAGGCCGCCCGTGGCCGGGTGCGCGACACCCCCGGACCGGGGTAGACACACGGCATGTCCGCCCTGCTCGACAGCGGCGTGCACCGGGGCGTGGAGGTTCGCTGCCCCGCGTGCATCCGCTTCATCCCTGCTGATGCCGCGTGCCCGCACTGCCTCTGTGGTGCCATCCCGTTGGAGCGCTATGGCTCCGCGCGGGCGTTGGTGAAGTCCGGTGTGGACCGCTTCGCCCTGGCGGCCCGCACCGCCGCGCTGGAGCCCGCCCAGGTGGCGGTGCTGGAGGCGCGCTACGCACGTCAGTGGGGCGCGGTGCAGCGCCTCTCCGAGGACGCCCGTCGCATCGAGCCCCTCCTCCTCCAGCGTGGCTTCACGCGGGAGCTGGAGGATTCGTGGGCGTTGATTCTCCCCATCGAGGATGCGGCCCTGGAGGAGATGCTCGCGCCCTTCAGCCCCATGCCGGACTCGGTGGAGTGGCTGGCGAACCAGTCTCCGGATCCGACCCTGCGCCTCCTGGGCGCGCTCGCCTGTGTGCACCAGGGCATCTGGTCGAAGGAAGCCCGCTTCTCCGTGAGCAACCAGGTGCTGCACGGGGAGGGCCGCGTGGCGGTGGAGGCCATGCTCGCGATGACGCGCTGGCGCAACGGCCTCAACCCTCGGCTCAGCCCCGAGGAGCGCGAGCGGATCCGGACGCTCGCCCTGGGGGTACTCCATGTGCCGGAGCTGTCCGCGCGCGCCGCGGTCGCCTGGACGCGGGCTTCGCATGAGGCGACACCCGCGAACGTCACCGAAGCACTGCACCGGGGCCTGTATGGCTCCGACCCGGATGTCCGCTTCGAGTGCGCGCTGTGCCTTCGCGACGAGATGGAGGTCGCCCAGGCGCTGGACTCCTCCGACGCGGACGCCGCCGCCTTCGCGCGGCGCACCTTGAGCCAGTGGGGCTCGCGCCGGCTGCTCGCGCGCCTGCAGCGGGACGGGGACGCGGCCTTCGCCAAGGAGGTCCTCCGCGAACTCCCCACCCCTCCGCCCGAGGGCGCCCTGGAAGCGCTGCTCACCGTGTCGCTGCGCACGGTCGGGTCGCTCGCGGACGAGCTGCTCTCCTTCGCGAAGCGGCGCCCCTTCCGCGAATGGGGGCTGGAGGATCAGCGGCGCTGGGCCCGCTGGGCGCGCTCGGTGCTGAGCGACCTGCCCGCGGAGACCGCGCTCGACTTCTTCAGCTGGGCCGCCACGCCTCCCCGCGACGACCCCGAGCCTCCCGAGGAGGAGGAGTCCGAGGCGATGTGGGCCTTCCTGGAGGAGACCGTGCACGCCATCGACCGGGGCGCGACGAAGGACCGCACCGAGTGCTTCCGTGACTCCTCGTTCGCGCGCTTCCTCCACCATTCGGGCGTGGACGAACAGCGGAGGCTGAACGACTGGGCCCGCGACCCGAACAGCGGTGAGGCCCTGTTGGAGGCGTTGCTCATGTTCCCCTCCAGGGCCCGGAACCTGAGCCTCATTCCGGAGCACCCGAGCACGAAGAAGCACCCCGACCCCGGTCACTTCGGCCGGCTGTTGATGGCCGTCTGGGAAGGGCCGGGCCAGCACCTCTTGGTTGCGCCGCTGACTCGCGTGGTGCGTTCCTGGAGCTCCCTCACCGGAAGCGAGCTGTTCGTCGAAGCCTTGTGGCGGCGCTTCCAGTCCCATCCCGCCGAGCGCGCGGCCCTGCTCACCGCCTTCGCGGCCTGGCGAGACCGCCTGTGGGAGCACCAGTGCGAGGTGGAGCCGGACGCGCTGGTGCGCTTCCAGACCTGGTGGCGCGTGGATCCGGAAGGGCTCTACCGCCAGACGGAGCAGCTGCTGGAGCGCGTCCCGGTGGAAGCGCTGCCCAAGAGGCTGCGCGCCCTCTGGGACGCGGCGGAGGAGCTGGTGGGCACGCGCCCGCGCACGGCGTCCCTCTCCGTGTCGAAGGGCGCCATGGCGCTGCGCAACGGGCTGGAGTCCCGCGACGTCCAGGTCCTCGACGTCCTGGACGCGGAGCTGGAGCACTTCGAGTCGTGGCTCCCCGCCTTCGAACAGCGCGTGCGCGCCACGCCGTCCCCGCAGGAGGAGTCCAACATCCACCGCGACTTCCTGGACGACACGCACAACGCGCTGCGGATGATGCGGGAGCGCCGCGAGCGCAGGCGTGAGGACCAGGAGCGCGAGCGGCAGCGCGAAATCGACCGTCAGGTGGCCGAGTCCCGCCGCCGCGACCAGGAGCGCCAATTGGAGGCGCAGCGCCGCGAGGCCGAAGCGCTCCGGGCCCGGCAGGCCGCGGAGCGCGAACAGCAGGAGACGCTCTCCCGCGTGAACGCGCAGCGCCTGCTGGTGACGCTCCAGCCCCGCGTGCCGCTGAAGGACGTGGACCGCGAGGTGCTCTTCCCGGAGTCCGCCTTCCCCACGCTCGTGGACTACGCGCGGATGATCAAGGCGATGCAGCAGGGTGGGGACGTGATGAAGCTCTTCGAAACACTGGGGCTCACGCCCGCCACCTGGGCCTCGCAGGCCACCGCCTGGGGACAGGTGATGGTGGGCCGCATGGAGCTGGGCATGCGCTTCGGGGAGCTGCTCGGGGCGCCCTGGGAGTGATGTCCCCGGGCGCCGCCGTGGGGGCCTGACGCGCTACTGCGCGGTGGCGCCGCCGTCGAGGACCATCTCCGCGCCGGTCATCAGCTTGGACTCGTCCGACGCCAGGTAGACGACGGCGTTGGCCACGTCGTCCGGTTCACCGAAGCGGCCCGCGGGGATGCCCTTGAGCATGCGCGCGCGTGTCTTCTCCGCCTGGCCCCCGGCCTGGGCCAGCGCCTCCACCATGGCGGTCTCCACGTAGCCGGGGTGGATGGAATTGCAGCGGATGCCATAGCCCTTGTAGGCGCAGTGCAGCGCAATGGACTTGGACAGCATGCGCACGGCGGCCTTGCTGGAGCAGTACGCGGGGAACTGCGGCACGCCCACGAGCCCCGCGATGGAGGAGATGTTGATGATGGAGCCCTTGGACCCGCACTCCTTCATCACGCGGATGCCGTGCTTGCAGCCCAGGAACACGCCGTCCAGGTTGACCGAGTGCACGAACTTCCACTCGTCCAGGGACATCTCCTCCACGTCCTTCACGATGCCCATGCCGGCGTTGTTCACGAGCACGTCCAGCCGCCCGAACTTCTCCACCGTGCGCGCCAGCGCGCTCACCCACTGGTCCTCGCGGGTGACGTCCAGCGGGAGGAACAGGCCGGCGTCGCCCAGCTCCTCCGCCACCGCGCGGGCCTCACCCTCGCGCCGGTCGGTGACCACCACCTTCGCGCCCTCGCGCGCGAGCATCCGGGCGGACGCGGCGCCCAGGCCCCCCGCGCCGCCGGTCACCAGGGCCACCTTGCCTTCGACTCGCTTCATGGTCGTCGTTCCTGTCTGAGCGGCGGGTGCTTCACGCCGCGGGGTTGGGGGTGAGGAGGATCTTCCCGTTGCGGCCCGGCTCCAGCGCGCGCTTCACCGCGTCCTGGATGCGCTCCAGCGGATAGGTGCCGTCCACGGGCGCCTGGAGCGTGCCCACGGCCATCAGCTCCGCCAGCCGCGCGAGCGTGGCGTTCTGCTCCTCGCGAGGGGCGTCGCGCAGCCAACGCGTCAGCCAGAAGCCGCGCAGGGTGACGTCCTTGAAGATGGTGGCCGCCGCGGACAGCTTGGGGCCCTTGCCGCTCATGGCGCCGTAGTTCACCAGCGTGCCGCCGGTGGAGAGACAATCGCCCACGCGGCGCGCGGACTCTCCGCCCACCGCGTCGATGCCCAAGCGCACCTTCGCGCCGCCGGTGGCCGCGCGCACCTGCTGGGGCAGCTCGTCCGTGTCCATCAGCACCACGTCCGCGCCCTGGGCCTTGAGCTCGTCGGCCAGCTCCTGGCGGCGCACGACGTTGACGGTCTTCAGGCCCATCACCTGCGCCAGGGTGATGAGGTAGCGGCCCACCGCGGAGTTGGCGGCGTTCTGCACCACCCACTCGCCGGGCTGGAGCGTCACGAACTGACGCAGCATCAAATAGGCGGTGGGCGGGTTGATGAGCAGCATGCTCGCCTGGAGCAGGTCCAGACCCGGAGGCACGGGCAGCAGCTGCGCGGCGGGTGCGGTGAGGTGGGTGCGCCAGGTGCCCGCGCCCAACGGGAGGAACACGAGGTCGCCCACGGCCACCGCGTCGGAGCCGGACACCTCCACCACTCGGCCCACGCCCTCGTTGCCGGGCGTGGCGGGCAGCTTGGGCAGCACGCCGTATTCGCCGGAGAGGGTGAGCAGGTCGGACGGGTTGATGGGCGTGGCGAGCACGGCCAGCCGCGCCTCGCCGGGCTTCAGCGGCGCTGGGGACTCCTCCACCACCTGGGCGACGTCGGAAGGCGGCCCGAAGGCCGAGAAGCGCACTGCTTTCATGGCATTGCTCCCGCGCTGTGAAGGCGGCAACACCCTAATCGCCTTCCGCCCTGCTGCCGAGCGTGCGCTGTGATGCCACGCGCGGTGTGCATCCGCTGGTGGATGGATCCGCTCCTCCTTCATTCCCGCCCCGAGGGCGAGGCGCTCTGTCCACCCCCGGACGCGAGAGGAAGGAGGCTAACGGCCGGCGACGATCGGGCCTCGCCACGACGCTGGGGGCTGCACAGGTTCTGAAATGGACCCCTCGGTGGGGCGGGTGGGGACGGGCGAGGAGGGCGAGTGTGAGCAACGTGCACCGCGAAGGGGCCCTGGCCGGGCCGGGGACCGCCGCAGGGGAGGGGCTTTCCGCCTCACCGTGCGTCTGGAGACGCAGGCTGCTGACGGTACTCAAGCCGGTGTTCGCGATGGGCGGCCTGGGGATGTTGGGGACCCTGGTGCACAAGGCCGGCGCGGGCGAGCTGAAGACCACGCTCCTGGACGCGCTGCCGCTGCTCCCCTGGGTGGTGTTCATCGAACTGGGACGGCAGGCGTGTGACGCCACGGCGACGCGGCTGTCCTATGGCGCGCGTGCACGGCAGGTGCCGTTGTCGGTGTTGGTACGAGCGCAGCTGATTGGAACCGCGGTGTCGAGCATGGCGCCCGCGGGCCGAACGGCGGCGGAGGCGACGAAGGCCACGCTGCTGACGCCGTACACGGGAGGCGCGGCCGCGACGGCGGCGGCGGCCACGTCGCAGTCGGCGTCGCTGGGAGCCGGAGGGCTCATCTCCTTCCCGTGCGCGCTGGCGGCATATCTGATGACGGGCTGGAGCACGTTCACGGTGGCGATGCTGGTGCACGGCGTCGTGTTGCTGCTCGCGTCGCTGGGCGTGCGCGCGGGGCTCCGGACGAAGCGGCTGGGCACGTGGATGCGCAGGCGGTGCGGAAAATGGGGCGAGCACGCGGAGGCGTTCCAGGCCTCGGTATGCGCCGGAGGGCTGTGTCCGTGGCGGCCGATGCTGGCCTTCCTGGGCAGCCGTGTGTTGCAGGTGATGCAGTACGCGGTGCTGGCGCACGCCGTGGGCATCGACGCGTCGGTGGTGCAGGCGCTGTTCACACAGGGGCTCTATCTGGTGGCGCTGGCGATGGGCTCGCTGGTGCCGGGACAGGTGGGCGTGACGGACGGGATGTTCTCGCTGGCGGCGGGAGCGATGGGGACGACGGCCGCGAAGGCCATGTCCATCGCGCTGCTCGCGCACACGGTGCAGGCGGTGTTCGTGCTGGTGGGAGCGCTCACGCCGCTGGTGTGGCGCGTGAAGGCGAAGGTGGCGGCCGCCGCGCCGGTGGTGCCGCCCGTGCTGCCCGCGCCCGTGTACCGCTAGGTCCTGTTCGTCAGGGCCTGGCGCCCGGACGCCTCGCGAACGAGCCAGTCGCGAAACGCCACCAGCTTCGGGAGCGTGGCGCACTCGGGCCGGTAGACGACGTAGTAGGCGAGCACGGAAGGGAACTCGACCTCCGGGAACAGGCGCACCAGCCGTCCGGCCGCGAGGTCGTCATGCGCCATGATGCTGCGGGCCAGCGCCACGCCCTGCCCGTCGATGGCCGCCTGCAACACCGTGGCGGAGTTGTTGATGCGCAGGCCCCGTTTCGTTTCGACGTCCTTCGCGCCCGCCTTCTCGAGCCAGGCATCCCACGTGGCGAATCCCAGGCGCGCATCCACGGACCGGTCATGGATGAGCCGGAGGCCGCTCAGGTCCGACGGCCGGCGCAGGCGGCGGTTCTGCCGAAGGAGCGCCGGTGAGCAGACGGGATAGACCACCTCGTCGAGAAGCTTTTCGGCGACCAGCCCGGGCCAGCTCCCGGCTCCGTAGCGCACGCCGATATCCACCCCGCGCGCGGCGAAGTCGAGCAGCTCGGTGGACGCATCGAGCCGCACGTCCAGCTCCGGCCATGCGGCCTGGAACCGTTCGAGCCGTGGCAGGAGCCACTTGGCCGCGAAGGCGGGGCTGACCGTCGCGGTCAGCACCCCGGCCGACGAGCTCTCCTTCAGCCGCGCGACGCCGGCGCTCAGTCGCTCGAACCCCGCGCGGATATCCGGCAGCGCCCGCTGGGCCGCTTCGGTGAGGACGAGCCGCTTCCGTCCACTCGAGCCCCGGTGGAACAGCGGCGTGCCGAGCCCCTCCTCGAGGCTTCGCACGAGCTGCCCGACCGCCGCCGGGGTCACGTGAAGCTCGGCGGCCGCGGCGGAGAAGCTCTCGTGCCTGGCGCTCGCCTCGAAGGCACGCAAGGCATTGAGGTGTTCGGGTGCGCTCATGGGCGGTCAAGATTTCCTTTGTCGGGGGCCAAGATCATCTCGTTTGCGACGGCAGGTGCTCAGGAGCATGAATCCTCTCATCGATGAGATAGCTCATCTTTCACGAGGACACCCATGGTCTACCTGCAAATCACTCTTCAGGTTTCTCCCAACAACCGGCCGGCGGCCGCCGGTGTGTATCAGCGTTACAAGGCGCCCTTCCTGGAGACGATCGCTGGCGCGAAGTCGAAGGAGCTGCTCGTCCGTGACGAGGACGTGCAGGTGCTCCACGGATTCGAGACGGCGCAGCAGGCCAGCGCCTACCTCAAGACCGACTTGTTCAATGCCGACGTCGTGGCCGCACTGAAGCCGCTGCTCGACGCCGCCCCGGACGTCCGCATCTATCAGGCTGCCTGAGGTGCTCCAATGAGTGCACGATTCACCCATCAGAAGCTCATCGTCGTGGGCGGTACCAGCGGCATGGGAAAGGCCGTGGCCCAAGTCGTCCTCGAGGAGGGCGGGCGAGCCGTCGTCATCGGGCATCGAGACGACAAGCTCCAGGCCGCCGTCACGGAGTTGGCCGCGTTCGGTCCCGTGGACGGCCTCCGCGCGGACATCACCTCGGGTGCCGAGAGGCAGGCGCTGGTGGCCCAACTGCGGAGGGACCACGCTGACGCGACGCTGCTGGTCAACGCAGCGGGCATCTTCCTTCCGAAGGCCTTCCTGGAGCACGAGGAGCGCGATTACGACCAGTACCTCGACCTCAACAAGGCCGTCTTCTTCATCACGCAGGCCGTCGCGAAATCCATGGTCGAGCGACGCAAGGGGGGCGCGATCGTCAACATCGGTTCGATGTGGGCCAGGCAGGCCATCCAGGCCACTCCCTCCTCGGCCTATTCGATGGCCAAGGCAGGACTTCATTCGCTGACGCAGCACCTGGCGATGGAGTTGGCCGGCCATGGCATCCGCGTCAACGCGGTTTCGCCCGCTGTCGTGGAGACCCCCATCTACGAGGGCTTCATCCCGAAGGAGCAGGTCCCCAGTGCGCTCCAGGGGTTCAACAGCTTCCATCCGATTGGCCGCGTGGGCCGTGCGGAGGATGTTGCGCGGACCATTGCCCATCTGTTGTCGAACGAGGCTTCATGGGTCACCGGCGCAATCTGGGATGTCGACGGCGGCGTCATGGCAGGGCGCAACAAGTACAACTGAAGGGAAGAAGAGGTTTCGGAGGATGCTGAAGATGACGGGGACGCGCTGATGGGTGGCCTGGCGAACCACGCACCTTTTCTTCGAGCCCTGCACGAGGCCCCGCGGGTGCTCGCCGAGGGCTCCGTGGTCGAGCGCCTGCGCCGCCACCCCGCGGGGCTGCTGGATCCGCACGTGGCGAACGCGGGCCTCCTCTTTAATCCGGAGGGGCGCGAGGCGCTCGCTGGCATCTACCGCGACTACCGTGACATCGGTCTGCGCCACGGCCTGCCCACGCTCCTCCTCACGCCCACCTGGCGCGCGAACGCGGAACGGCTCGCGCGCGCGGGGCTCACCGGCCGCGACGTTTTCGGCGAAGCGGTGGGGCTGCTCGCGGGCCTGCGCGAGGAGGTGGGCAGCCGGGGTGCGGGCGTTTTCATCGGCGGGCTCGTCGGGTGTCGCGGGGATGCCTACCGGCCCGAGGAGGCGCTCCCACGCGAGGAGGCCGCGGCCTTCCACGCGCCGCATGTGGATGCGCTCGCGCGCGCCGGGGTGGACTTCCTCGTGGCCCAGGCGCTGCCGGCCCTCTCGGAGGCCGAGGGCCTCGCCCTGGCGATGGCGCGTACGGGGGCGCCGTTCCTGCTGAGCTTCATCCTCCGTCCCACCGGGACGCTGCTCGACGGAACCCCGCTGGCCGAGGCCGTGGCGCGCATCGACGCCCTGCCCGGAGCGCGCCCGACCGCGTACATGGTGAATTGCGTCCACCCCGCTGTCTTCCGCGAGGGCCTGTCGCGCCAGTTGGCCGCCTCGCCCACCCTCGGCGCGCGGGTGGTGGGCTTGCAGGCCAATACCTCCCGCCTCTCGCCCGAGGAACTCGAAGGGCGCGCGGAACTCGACAGCGAGACCCCGGACGCCTTCGCGCGGGAGATGGGCCGCGTCCATGCGGAGTTCGGCACGCGCCTGCTCGGAGGGTGTTGTGGCACCGACGAACGGCACATCGCCGCGCTCGCCGACGCCCTGACAGAAGGGACGCCGGGCGCTCAGCACCCGTGACAACAAGCTCGCCGTGAACATGCAGGTAGCGAGGGGCCACTGCATCGGTCAGACCGGTCCCAGGTCCTCGGACCTGGAGTCTCGTTGAGAAGGTGAGAACTCCCGTGGGGGCACCCCGGCGGCGGTGAACTTCGGAAACCTGTCGGACAGTCGGACAGGTCCTGGAGAACCGTGGCCGGGCCGCCACTTCAGCCGAACCACGGGAACTTGTCGGACAGTCGGACAGGTCCTGGAGAACCGTGGCCGGGCCGCCACTTCAGCCGAACCACGGGAACTTGTCGGACAGTCGGACAGGTCCTGGAGAACCGAGGCCGGGTGCACCCGCTTCAGCCGCGCGGCAGAACCTTGTCCGACAGTCGAACAGGTTTGGGAGGACCGTGGCCGGATGCACCCGCTTCAGCCGCGCGGCAGAAACTTGTCCGACAGTCGAACAGGTTTGGGAGGACCGTGGCCGGAGCCTCCGTTCCATCCGGGCGGCGGAAACCTGTTGGACAGTCGGACAGCTTTGGAAGAACTGCGGCCAGGGCCGCCGGGTCCACCCGAGGAGTGAAAACCTGTCCGACAGCCGGACAGGTTTGGTCGAACAGTGGCCGGAGCCTCCGCGCCGTCCATGTGGCGGAAATCTGTCGGACAGTCGGACAGGTTTGGGAGAACCGTGGCCGGGTGTCCCCGCTTCAGCCGCGCGGCAGAAACTTGTCCGACAGTCGAACAGGTTTGGGAGGACCGTGGCCGGAGCCTCCACTCCATCCGGGCGACGGAAACCTGTCGGACAGTCGGACAGGTTTTGGAGAACCGTGGCCGGAGAGCCTCCTCCCCATGCGGGCGGATGAACGTGTTCGACAGTCGGACGAGTTGCGGAGAACGTCGGCTGGAGCCGCCGCCCGATCCAGGCGGCGGAAACCTGTCGGACAGTCGGACAGGTCTTGGAGGCCCGTGGCCGGAGGCCTCTGCTCCATCGAGCTGGGAAACCTGTCGGACAGTCGGACAGGTTTTGGCGAACCGGGGCCGGAGGTCCTTCGCCCTATCCGGGCGGAAACTTGTCCGACAGTTGGACAGGTTTCGAGGAACCGCGTCAGACCGGCGGTGTACACCCCGGATGGTCGGCGCTCAGGCCGGTCGGACCTGGACCGGTGTCCCGCTGAACGCGGCGTTGCCGCTGACGACGTCCAGTGCCTGGTCATCCGTGAGGTCGTTGATGCTGGCGCCCGCATGCGCGCTGGCGACCTGTTGGCGGATGCCGGGGCGCTGGTGGCCGTAGCCGTGCGGCAGGCTGACGACGCCGGGCATCACATCGGCGGTGACCGCGACGGGCACGGTGACTTCCCCCACGCGCGAGCGGATGGTGGCGTTGGCGCCATCCGCGAGCCCTATGCGTGAGGCGTCGTCCGGGTGGACCATGAGCGTGCAGCGGGGACGGCCCTTCACGAGCCCCGGCACGTTGTGCATCCACGAGTTGTTGTCGCGCAGGTGCCGCCGGCCGATGAGCAGCAGCTCGCCCTCGCGAGGTGCCGCGTCGTCCGGGAACGCGGCGCGAAGCCGGGCCACGTCCGCGACGAGCAGCTCCGGTGCCAGTTGGATGCGCTTGGCTCGGTTGCGGAGCCGGCCGGGCAGGCTGGGCTTCATCGGGCCCAGGTCGATTCCATGCGGCGCGGCGCGAAGCTTCGCGAGCGACAGGCCGTGCTTCTTGAGCGGATGGAATCGTGAGCCATAGGGCCCCATGCGAAGGCCCAGGTCGAGGATGCGCTCCGGCCCCATGCGCTTGAGTGCCTGGTACTGAAGCGTCGCGCGAACACTCCGTCCCTTGCGCAGGGTCTCCAGCCGGTGCTGGAGCTCCAGGAGGATCTCCCAGTCCTGGAGCGAGTCCGGACCGGCCGGAAACACCGGCGGCGAATACTTCGCCGTGTTGCGCACGGCAAGCACGTGGAAGACGAGGTCGTAGTGCCCGCGCTCCAGCAGCGACGCGGGAGGCAGGATGTAGTGGGCGTGGCGAGTGGTCTCGTTGATGTACGGATCCACGCTCACCATGAAGTCGAGCTGCCCCAGCGCGGTGTCCAGCTGCGTGCCATTGGGCGTGGACAGCACGGGGTTGCCGGCCAGGGTGATGAGTGCGCGGATGCGGCCCTCGCCCGGGGTGAGGATCTCCTCCGCGAGCGCGGCGACAGGAAGCTCTCCGGAGGACTCCGGCAGGCCTCGCACCCGGCTCTTCCAGCGGCCATGGCTGCCAGGACTGACGCCGAACGCTCGAGGCCCGCCAATGAGGTCGAAGGCAGGCAGGGTGAAGAGAGCGCCGCCCTCACGGTCCAGATTACCGGTGACGATGTTGAGGACGTTGATGAGCCATTGGCAGAGCGAGCCGAATGGCTGCGTGGACACGCCGACGCGCCCGTAGCAGACGGCCCCGTCCGCGGCGAGGAAGTCCCGGGCAATGCCTCGAAGCACGTCGGGTGCAATGCCCGTGTGCGGGGCCGTGCGCTCCGGAGGGAAGTCCCGGACGAGCGGCAGCACGGTGTCCAGCCCGTCCACGAACGCCGCGAGCCGGCCCATGCGATGCGCATTTCCCTCCAGCACGACATGCAGCAGGGAGAAGAGGGCGAGCGCATCGGTGCCGGGCCGGACGAAGACGTGCTGGTCGGCAATGACCGCCGTCTCCGTGCGGCGGGGATCGATGACGACGACCTTGCCGCCTCGCTCCTGGATGGCACGCAGCCGGGCGCGCACGTCCGGCGTGGTCATCAGGCTGCCATTGGACGCGAGCGGGTTCGCGCCCAGGACGAGCATGTACCGCGTGCGGTCGATGTCCGGGATGGGCACCAGCAACTGGTGCCCGAACATGAGGTGGGCCGCGAGCTGATGAGGAAGCTGGTCGACGGAAGTTGCGGAGAACCGGTTGCGCGAGCGCAGCGCGCGAAGGAGCCCGGGCCCGAACATCATCGCGCCCAGGTTGTGGACGTTGGGGTTGCCCAGGTACGCGCCCACGGCGTTCGGCCCGTGCTCCTTCTGGATGGCATGGAGCCGCTGCGTGATGTCGCGGAAGGCCTCCTCCCACGACACGCGCTCCCAGCCGGAAGCGGTGCGCTTCATGGGATGGCGGAGCCGGTCTGGGTCCTCATGCAGGTCACGGAGCGCCACGGCCTTGGGACAGATGTGGCCTCGGCTGAACGGGTCTTCGGCATCGCCCTTGATGGACATGATGCGCCCGTCCGCCACTTCGATGCGCACGCCGCACATGGCTTCACAGAGGTTGCAGGTGCGGAAATGGACGGAAGCGCTCATGGACGGCGAGCCTACGCCGGCTCTTCCCCGCGTGGGGCCGTTGGGTGACAGACTGTTCCCCACGATGGCTTTCCTGAACGTGTCGGTCCACGACGCCGAGGTCACGGGCGTACGGATGGATCGGGAGAAGATGTTCCTGCAGTTGGAGCTGGTCCTGCACACCCGCGAAACCGTCTGGTTTGACTTCCAGGGCGCGGAGGAGTGGTCCCTCGAGAGGCTCGGGACGCAGAACGTGCTCTTCGACATCCGCGAATGGCGGGCGGGGATGGACGGAGCCGCCGAGAGCTGCGCGGAGTGGGCATTGGATGCCGTCTGGACGCAGAAGGTCCTCGCGGGTGAGCTTGCCCTGTACGAGTTCGAGCCGTCCGTGGGGATGGGAGGCTACGTCGTGGCCCGCGCCGCGACGATGGCGCGCACCTGGGAAGAGAGCTCCCTGCAAGGCGTCTCCATCGAGATCGACTTCCTCCTCAAACCCGGTTGGAAGCGGACGATGGAGGACGGCGGGAACCACGTTGTCACCGGCCCCGCGGGGCCTGAGTTCGTCTCGGAGATCTGGCGCATTGCCCAGTTCATCACGTACGGCGATTACATGAGCCTGGAGAAACTGGATGAGGCGGGGCACGTCTACCGGTTGATGTCTCGCGCACGCAAACACATTGCGTTCCAGGTGACCTTCCGTGCGGTGGATGTGCGCCCGTGAATAGAGAATATGAAGAGCTGAAGCCCATCTCGCAGGCGGATGCGATGGAGGCGCTGGCTTCATCCGACAACAATCGGATCCGCGATGCGCTGGTGCGATGGGCGCTGTCTTCGGAGGATTGGAGGCCCGTTCAGGCCGAGTGCCTGCGGCTCTTGGCGCACCCGGATGCAGGGCTCAGGGGCGTCGCGGCCATCAGCTTGAGCCATCTTGCGCGGATCCACAGGACCCTCGACCGCAAGGAAGTGACCGAGGCACTCCAGGCCTTGGCTTCCGATCCTGAAATGGGTGGCCAGGCTGAAATGGCTCTCGACGACATCCGGCTTTTCATCCCCACCGCGACGGCGGAGTAGCATGGGCAGCCATGGCCTTCCTGAATGTGCCGGTCCACGACGCCGAGGTTACGGGCGTGCGGACGGACTGGGACAGAGCGCTCCTCCACCTGGAGCTGCCATGACCTGGGATTGGACGCATTCTGGACCCGGCAGGTGCTGGCGGATGCGTACACCTTGTATGAGGTGGCTTCCTCCAGGGGCCTGGGCGGTTACGTCCTGGCTCATGCCGCGACAGTGATTCGCGACACGCCCCTGACGGCCTCCGTCACGTCTCCAGATGTCTTCGTCCTCCTGGAGAACGTTCGGCAGCGCCCTGGGATGTATGTGGGGTTTGATGACTCGCAGCGGGTCGAGCAGCTGCGGAGCCTGGAGCTTCTTCTGCACGGGTATTCGATGGCGTTGAGGGCCCACGGCGTTCCAGAGGCAGGCTTCGGATTCGTCATGGACTTCGCGCACTACCTTGCAGCGACGAGAGGCTGGAGCGCGTGCTGTGGACCCGTCGCCATGGTCGTGAAGGCCGCCGAGCGCAAACACGATGTGTGGATGCTGTTCTGGAAGCTCGTGGACGAGTTCCGCGAATCGCTGGCCCGTCCCGGCCCGCTTCCGGAGTAAGCTCACCTCCCGGGTTTCGTGACACCTCGCGCCATCCGTCCTGTCCGCCGGCCAACCGGGGAGTCACTTGAACCCCCAACAGCCTTGCCTTGGGACTCCGGTTGCCGTCCAATGGTGCACAAACCAATGATCGCCGCCGGTGGCGGTTTTCTAGAGCATGCACACCGTTGCGATCACCGGCTTTGGGAAGAGGGTGAAGGGGAAGGCGATGACGGGGACGGCGTGGACAAAGGGGGCGCGAGGGCTCGCGCTGGGGATGCTCCTGCTGGTGGGCGCTGCGGCCCATGCGGGACAGGCGGGCGGGGTCAACATGCCGGATTCCCTCCAGGTGGAGGGGCGCACACTGGCGCTCACCCACATGGAGCTGAAGAAGAAGCTCTTCTTCAACGTGTACGTGTGGAGCCTCTACATGGAGGAGGAGCCCACCTGCTTCAAGGAGGCCGTGGCCTCCAACAGCCTGAAACGACTGCACTTCCGCTTCCTGCGCACCATCACCAAGGACCAGCTCGTGGGCAGCTTCCGCGAGGGCCTCCGCCAGAACCCGGCCATGCGCCAGGACGCGCTCAACCAGTCCCTGGAGAAGCTGCTGTCGTCCCTCCATGACGTGCGCAAGGGCGACGACCTCGTCCTCACCTACCTGCCCGGCTCCGGCCTCCACGTCTCCGGCGGCGCGTCCGGCGGTGTCCACATCCCCGGCAAGCCCTTCGCCGACGCCCTCTTCAGCTCCTGGCTGGACACCCACCCCATCTTCCCCAAGTAAGGCCGCTCGTCCGGCGGGGAAGTTTGGCCTCAAATTGGATGCGCGTTTCTCCTAGGCTGCGGGCCCGAGAGCGGTAATCTCGGACCCACCAATATCCTTGTCAGGAGGAATCGCACCTATGCGGACACGTCTGGTTCTGGCTGCCCTCGTTGCCCTCTCCACGGGTTGCGTCTCGCAGGGGAAGTTCAACGAGAAGGCCCTGGAGGCGGAGGGGCTGACGAAGAACCTCACGGATGAGAAGGCGGCCCGCGCGGCCGCCGAGGCGAAGATCAAGGAGCTGGAGGAGAAGCAGGCCGCGCTGGAGCAGGAGAAGACCGCGCTGCAGACGCGCCTGGACGTCTCCGAGAACCGCCTCACCGGCGCCGCGGCCGAGCGCCGCGCCCTGGAGGAGAAGAACGCGCAGCTGGCCGCGCTCAACGACGAGCTGGGGCGCAACGCCAAGAAGCTGGCGCAGGCGAAGGAGGAGCTGGAGAAGAAGAGCTCCGAGTACGAGAACCTGGCCCAGTCCCTCAAGCAGGAGATCTCCGACGGCAAGATCGAACTGTCGGAGATGAAGGGGCGCATGACCGTGCAGCTCAAGGACAAGATCCTCTTCGCGTCCGGCTCCGCGCGCGTGGGCAAGGAAGGGCAGGACGCGCTGGTGAAGATCGCGGACGCGCTCAAGACGGTGAAGGGCCGCATCGTGCGCGTGGAAGGCCACACGGACGACGTGCCCACCGGCGGCGGACAGTTCGCCACCAACTGGGAGCTGAGCCTGGCGCGCGCGATGGCGGTGGTTCGTTCGCTTCAGGACTCCGGCGTGGACCCGACCATGCTGTCCGCGGCGGGCTACGGGCAGTACCAGCCGCTCGTTCCCAATGACACGCCGGAGCACAAGAGCCAGAACCGGCGCATCGAAATCGTTCTCGCTCCCGGCCTCGGGGGGCGCTAGGAGGGGGCGCGGGAGACCCGCGCACCCTTCATGAGAACGCTCCTCTGTGTCGTCTGTGTATTGCTTGCGACCGGAGCCGTGGCACAGGCTCCGGACGCAGGAACTCTCGCCGGCGATGCTGGCGCTCCCACGGGCGTGCTGACGAAGCCGCCCGCCCTCCTGCGTCAGGTTGAAGCGGCCTACCCGCCGGATGCCGCCGCCCAGCAGCTCGAGGGCACGGTGGTGATGTTCATCGACATCTCGGAGACGGGCGCCGTCACGAATGTCGAAATCACCCAGCCCGCGGGCCACGGCTTCGACGAGGCCGCCACGGAAGCGGTGAAGCAGTTCCAGTTCGAGCCCGCGGAGGTGGACAACGTCCCCGCGCCGGTGCGCATCCAGTACGCCTACCAGTTCGTCTTCCGCGCGCCGGAGCCGCCACCGGAGGTTTCTCCGGACGGCGGCGTCGCGGAGCCGCAGGGGCCGGTGAACTTCAGCGGCCAGGCGCTGGAGCGCGGCACGCGCAAGCCCCTGGTGGGCGCGGAGGTGGTGCTCACGGAGTTGGATCGCTCCACCGTCACGGACGGCGAAGGGCGCTTCTCCTTCCGGGGCGTTCCGGTGGGCACGCACCCGGTCGTCGTGGTGATGGGCAACTACGACCGCTTCAAGACGCAGGAGACGATTGAAGAGGGCAAGGAGACGCGGGCCACGTACTACGTGCAGAAGCGCATCTTCAGCCAATACGAGACGGTGGTCCGCAGCGACCGCGAGCGCAAGGAGGTGACGCGCACGACCATCACGGTGGCGGAGGTGCAGCGCGTGCCGGGCACGCAGGGTGACACGCTCAAGGTGGTGCAGAACCTGCCGGGCGTGGCGCGGCCCGCGTTCAACGGCGGCGCGCTGGTCATCCGCGGCACCAGCCCGCAGGAGTCCGGCGTCTTCCTGGACGGCCTGCGCATCCCCATCCTGTACCACTTCGGTGGTCTCACCTCCGTGTACAACTCGGACCTGCTGGCGGCGGTGGACTACCTGCCCGGCAACTTCTCCGCGTACTACGGCGACATCACCGGCGGCGTCATCAACGTGCGCAGCCGCGAGCCCCGCACGGACCGCTACCACGCCACGGTGGGCATCAGCCTCATTGAGTCCAACGCGGTGATTGAAGGCCCCATCACGGACACGCTGAGCTTCGCCATTGGCGGCCGGCGCTCGTACATCGACCTGGTGCTCAAGGCGGTGCCGTTCGACGACGACAGCCTCCAGGTGGCGCCGCGCTACTACGACGCGCAGGCGAAGCTGGTGTGGAAGCCGAACAGCCGCCACACCTTCACGCTGCAAGGCCTGACGTCGCGCGACCGGTTGGCGTTGCTGTTGGACCAGCCGGCGGACGGCGACCCGTCCGTCAATGGCGGCCTGGACGTGACCACGGGCTTCAACCAGCTGCGCCTGCGGCACCAGTTCCGCGAGGGCAAGCTGACGCTCGACACGCACGGGCTCGTGGGCAACACCATCTTGGACTTCCAGATTGGCGAGCGCGGGCTGCGCATCGCGTCCACGGACCTGTATCTGCGGCCCACGGTGGAGTACGCGTTCAACGACAGCGTGAGCGTGGCGGGCGGCCTGGACGTGGTGGCGAACCTGGCGAACGTGACGGCCAGCATCCAGCAGCCGCCGCGCGAGGGCGAGCCGCCGTCGCCGCTGGTGACGGAGGACCTCATCAACATCGACGGGAAGTTCACCCAGTACTACCCGTCCGCCTGGGCGGAGGTGCGGTGGCGGCCCATCAAGGACCTGCTGGTGGTGCCGGGCATTCGCACGGAGAGCTACATCTTCACGGACCAGCAGGAGGTGAAGCGCACGGTGAACCCGCGGCTCGCGGTGCGCTATGCGCTCACGGAGACGCTGACGCTGAAGGGCGGCGCGGGCGTCTATCACAGCCCGCCGGTGCAGGATGAGCCGTCGCCGGGGTTCGGCAATCCGGACCTGGGGGCGAAGCGGTCGCTCCAGTACAGCGTGGGCGCGGAGTGGCAGGCGCGGCCGGAGTGGTTCGTGGGCAGCGAGGTCTTCTACAACGACCTGGATGACCTCATCGTCCGCTCGAACGCGCGTGTCGAGCGCGACGGCGAGTTCGTGCCGGAGAACCTGAAGAACGGCGGCGTGGGGCGCATCTATGGCTTTGAGTTGCTGGTGCGCCGGGCGCTCACGGACCGGCTGTTCGGCTGGATTTCGTACACGCTCAGCCGCAGCGAGCGCCGGGATGCGCCGGGGGCGCGCTGGCGCAAGTTCGACAATGACCAGACGCACGTGCTGACGGCCATCGCCAGCTACAAGCTGCCGAAGGGCTGGGAGGTGGGCGCGCGGTTCCGCTTCGCGTCCGGCAACCCGACGACGCCGGTGCTGGGAGCCAAGCGCGACGACACGACGGACGTGTTCATCCCGTACTACGGGCTGGTCAATTCCCAGCGGCTGCCGTCGTTCAACCAGCTGGACATCCGCGTGGACAAGAACCTCATCTTCGACACGTGGAACCTGGACCTCTACCTGGACCTGACGAACGCGTACAACAACCAGTCGGTCGAGGGCGTGGCCTACAACTACAACTATTCCAAGCGCGAGTACTTCAAGGGCCTGCCCATCCTGCCCGTGCTCGGCTTGAAGGGAGCTTTCTGACGCCATGCGCACTCCCGTCCTGCTGTCTGTCATTGTGTTGCTGGGGTCGAGCGCGTGCAGTGGCCCCGACTTCGATGCCCAGAGTGAGATTCGCAGTGTGCGTGTGCTCGGCATCAAGGCGGAGCCGCCGGAGCTGGTGTTGGAGCCGAACGCCTCCACGCTGCCGCCGCCGGTGACGTTCACCGCGCTGGCGGTGACGCCGGACGCGCGTCCGGTGACGGTGACGTACGCGCTGTGCCGGCCGGACGTGAACCCCTACGGGGACGTGGCGTGTCCGGGGGACAGCGGGGTGGCGTTGCCGGGCGGGGTGTTGTCGTTGAGCGACCCGGCGGTGCAGGCGCTGCTCATCGCGGCGTTCCAGGCGGCCACGGGGAGCACGGGGGGAGGGCAGGGGGGCTCGTTCGACTTCAACGACCCGGCGGTGCAGCAGGTGTTGCAGACGGGGCTGCCGCTGTTCGTGGGGTACGAGGCGACGGACGGCAGCGGGACGCCGGAGGGCGTGGAGCGGGGCGTGCGGCGCATCACGTTGCGTTCGACGGACACGCCGAACCAGAACCCGGTGATGCAGGACGTGTTGTGGAACGACGCGCCGCTGTCCGGGCCGCTGCCGCTGGACGCGGAGGTGACGTTCACGCCGGTGCTGGGGGCGGGAAGCGAGGAGACCTATTCCACGGCGGATGGGCTGAGGACGGAGCAGGTCTTCTACAGCTGGTTCGCGACGGGCGAGGGCGAGGTGGGGTCGTTCCGTTCGCTGGAGCCGGTGGACGGCAAGCCCGGCGACCCGACGACGACGTACACGACGGCCAAGACGCCCGAGCGCATCACGGTCTGGGTGGTGGCCCGAGACGGCCGCGGCGGCACGGACTGGACGACGCGCACGGTGGACGTGGGGCCCTGAGCGCCCGGGTCTTCATGGGGACGTTGTGGGGCGTCCTGTGGCTGGGCGGGTGCGCTTCTCCTCCCCCCCCGGGCGTCGTGCGCTTCGACTCCGCGCACATTCCTGCCCGGCTGGATGGCCCGATGCCGGGGACACCGCTGTTCAACACCGCGTGGGACGCGCTCCTCGCGGCCTGCCCCCTCATCCTCTCCCAACGCAACGCCACGGCGGGGAACGCAGGCGCTGCGAACTTCGACGTGCGTTGGCGCATGTCGAAGGAGTACTGCGCCTGGCTGTATTACGTCCCGGATGACCGGTATGCGCTGAGCAAACTGGTGGAGAGCTCTGATGCCACTCGGAATCAGTTCGAGCAGGGGTGCAGGGCTCCCGCGTTCGTTCAGGACCCGCGCTATCCACCCGACAGCCTCAAGTACCTCTACTTTCTCCACAACCACCCCGCGACGCCCACGAATCTCTCGGAGCGGGACATCGCCGCGCTGGCGAAGATGGCGCGAATCCACGGGGGATACGTCGAGACGAAGGCAGGACGGCTTCCCATCGGAATCGTCGCTTTCTTCTCCGACGGTTCTTCTGAGAACCCCGCGGGATGCAACGGGTTCTACGAGTACACCTACGGGAGCGCGGAAGTGGTTCGCTGGACGCCTGATGACGAAGGCCGTTGGCGCCGGACGCAAGCCGGCACTGTCACCTGGGATAGCGAGACCGAGTTCCGGTTCGTCCCGACACGCTAGGCAGGAGCACCGCGGATGCCACGACTGACGAGCGCGATGCGTTGTCGAAGGCTGGGCCTGATGGGCGGAGTGCTGCTCCTGGCGGGTTGCTTGCGCGGACAGGGAGCCCGGCCCGCTGACTGGGAGGGAGACCGGAGTATCGCGTTCCCGCCGTTCTACGCGCAGTCAGCGGTACAGGTGGGGGGCGATGGGCAGGCGTATGTGCTGGACGGCAACCTGCTCAGGGCTGTCCAGGTCGCCATGGAGGACTTCTTCCCGAAGCAGTCCAAGGACACGCCGTGCTGGGGAAGACCGGAGGCGTATCGCTACCGTGTCATCCGTCAGGGCGAAGTCTTCTTCATCCTGATCCACGAGGCTCCGGATGCCTGTGGCACCACCTTCATCGGTGTGGACACCGGCGCGCGTTACGCGGTCAGCCTTGATGGTCGAATCCTGCGGCGCAGCGTGGGGGAGGAACCTGAAGTTCCACCGGCGCCTCCGGGCATTGATTCAGGAGTCCTGGAAGGCGTTGCATTGGACGGTGGCGCCCCGTAGCCGGCCCCCCGCTTACGGGACGATGGTGGGCTCGCTGTCGAAGAGTGCGTCGAACAGGGTGGTCTGGGGTGGACGCGTCCACTCCACGGCGACAGGGACGGGAAGGGCCGCGACTTCGGGCGGGAGCGCCGTGACGTGGAAGTAGGCCTCGAGTTCCCGGGCGATGATGCGCGCGGTGTCGCTCATGGCCGCGGGCAGAGGCGGCAGGTGCAGGTGAGCCTTGCCGCGCTTATGCACCTCGTAGTCGAACGTGAGTCCATACACGGTGTAGACCGGTGCCAGGATGCTCATGCAGCCCACGAGAGCCCAAGGCACGGGCTTCATGGGGATTCCCTTCGCGGGATAGACGGCGCAGCGCAAGGAGGCCTGGGAGGTCGTGCTGGCTTCTGCCAGGGTGCAGCCTGGCAGCAGCATGCCCAGCTGCCGCCGGAAGGCATCCCAGCGCTCATTCTGCTGTCGCACCTGCGCCCAACGTTCTTGGCGGCGCTTGTGTTCAGGATGGGCGTCGTCCAGGGACTCCTCGTACGAAGCCGGCCAATAATGGCGAGCGAGGGTCAGCAGTTCATTCGTGCTGGGAGGCATGGCGCGAGGGCTCCAGCGTCAGAGTGTCACGTGTCCGAACAGCACCGGAGGCGCCCGCTCATCGCATTGCGCCCTGAATCGGGCTCCGGCAAGGGATGCCTCGAAGGTCGTTCGCAGCTGTGCCTTCATCAACTCACAAAGCACTCCGCGCGGTGAGTCGATGGTGGCGGAGCCGAAGACTGCCTGAGAGGCCTCATTGATGCGGTCCGCCGCGATGCGCTGCGCCAGCGGTAGTGAGAGGACGCCTTCGTGGGTTCGCAGGGGCGTTTCAACGCCGAACCTGCACAGCACGGACTCGCTTGTGTTGGCGCGAGTAATCCGGATGTGGATGCAGGCGGCGCGCTGACCGCCTTCTTCCCCTGGCGTTGCTTCCCTCAGAGTCACGAAGCGGATTTGCCGGGGCAGGATTCGCCCCGTGACGAAGGTCCGGTCCGTGGGCCCGACGCACGCCGAGCACAGGGACAGCACGGCCGCGACTTGAAGCCACCGTCGCCGTGCTGCCTGTGCCGCCATGGGTCACCCCGTCAGCCACGCGGACGCGCGGCCCAGGCCCTCCGCCACGGAGGTGAACGCGTCCGCCGTGCGCACCCGGTCCTCTCCGAAGCGCTTCACGTACAGCTCCCGCACCGCCGGAATCTGGGACGAACCGCCCGTCAGGAAGACCGCGTCAATCTCCCTGGCCTCCGGGTGCTTCGCCAACAGCCCTTCCGTGCACTTCGACAGTTCATCCAACAACGTGCGGCTCGCCGTCTCGAACTCCGCCCGCGTCATCGGCTCGTGCAGGTGGATGCGCGCGTCCTCGAAGTCGATGGTCGCCACGTCCTCGCTCGACAGCTTCACCTTCGCCGCTTCAATCGCCCGGAACAGCCGGTAGCCCAGGTTGTCCATCACCAGGTCGTAGAGCGCCTGGATTTCCGCCGGGTGGTCGCTCGTGTCGAGCATCACCTCCAGCAGCTCCTGCGTGGACTTCTCCCGGATGAAGGACATCTCGTGCCAGTTGAGCAGCTTCGCCAGCACGTGCTGCGGGATGGGCAGCCGCTTGTGGCTGAAGCCCTTCACCTTGTACGTGGACCCCGCCCCGAAGCGCGGCAGCAGCTTGTGCCGCATGATCTCCGCGTCGAACCGGTCACCACCGATGCGCACACCCGTGGACCCCACCACGTCCGGCCTGCGGTCCAGGTTCCCTCGCCGCGACGGCCCCAGCTTCATCAACGTCAGGTCCGTCGTGCCGGCGCCGAAGTCCGCCACCAGCACCAGCTCGTCCTTCTCCAGCCGCGCCTCGTAAGCGAGCGCCGCCGCGATGGGCTCAATCAGGAACTGCACGTGCGTGAAGCCCGCCAGCTCCGCCGCCTTGCGCAGCCGCTTCTCCGCCAGTGCGTCCGCCTCCGGATCCGGCGTGAAGACCGCGGGCCGGCCCAGCACCACCGCGTCCGGTGCCTCGCCCAGGTGCGCCCCGGCTGACTCGCGCACGCGGCGCAGCAGGATGGCCACCAGGTCCTCGAGGGTGAACGTGCGCCCCTTCACCTGCGTCGCCCGGAAGGACGTGCTGTGCAGGAAGGACTTCACGGACTGGATGAAGCGGCCGTTGTTGTCCTCCAGGTAGCGCTGGATGGCGTCCGCGCCCGTGAAGACCTCCCGCTCCTCCTCCGCGAAGAAGAGCACGGAGCGGAACAGCCGGGGCTCCGGGGTGTGGGGCTGCAGCGGCAACACGGTGCCGTCCGGCAGGGCCAGGGCGGTGTTGCTGGTTCCGAAGTCGAGTCCGCAGGCGCGCATGGGGGGGCGCCCCTTATCGCCATTCTTCCGGACGCGGTAGCCCCAAAGTGAGCCCCCGCCGTGGGGCGTGCGGACAGGCAGGCGCTCGGCATCGGGTGGCTTGGCGCTCCACGGGCCACCGCCATCTTTGCCCTGTCATCCCTTTGACAGGAGAACCCCATGAAATCGCGCGCAGCATGGCTGGGTGCCGGAGTCGTCGCACTGGTGGTGGGCACCACCGCCTGCCAGGACGGAGACCGTTCCCGCCAGGACACCGCGGAGAAGAACACCCCCGGACAGCAGGTGGAGCAGGCCCAGCTCCAATCGGAGAAGGCCTTCGACGACGCACGTGACGCGCAGAAGGAGGCCTCCAGCCAGCAGCGCGAGGCCGCCCGCGCCCAGGAGGACGTGCAGCGCAAGCAGCAGGAGCTCCAGGAGGCCCAGGCCAAGGCCCAGAAGGAGGCCCAGGAGGCCCAGTCCAGCCAGCAGCAGGCGCAGGCGCGCACCCAGCAGGCCCAGTCCGTGGCCCAGCAGGCCCAGGCCAGCGCCCTGGCCGCCCAGCGCCAGGCGCAGCAGAACTTCGCCACCCAGCAGCAGCAGGCCTCCAATGAGAGCGCCGCCGCGAACCAGCGCATCGCGGACCCGAGCGCCCAGCAGCAACAGGCCGCGAACCAGAACGCCGCCACGCAGCAGGCCGCCATCGCCCAGAACTCCCAGGCCCCCAACGCCCAGGCCCCGCGGCAGGAGCAGCAGATTACCGGCGACGTGCTGAGCGCGAGCGCACAGGAGGTGCTGGTGAGCCAGCGCGGTGAGCCGCAGCTGCGCCTGAAGGTGGGCCCCACCACGCAGGTGAAGGTGGATGGCCGGGCCGCGAGCGCCGCGGACATCCAGGAGGGCGCGCAGGTCCGCGCCTCCTACACCACGGACGCGAGCAGCGGCGAGCCGGAGGCCCTGCGCATCGACGCCACGTCCCGCGCGCAGCCGGCCGCGCCCGCACCGGCGGAGAGCGGCGAGTCCTCGCCCGGTGTGCCCCGGTAACCGCCGACTCCAGACATGCCACGGCCCCGTGCCTTCGCGCTTCCCAACGCGAGGGTCCGGGGCCGTGCCGTGTCGCAGACTGGATGCTACCCGCGCGTTACGCGGCCAGCTCGGCCTGGTCCAGGCCGGCCTCGGCCATCAGGTTCGCCAGCTCCGCCTTCAGCTTGTCCTTGGCGCGGATCTCCAGCTGGCGGGCGCGCTCGCGGGAGAAGCCGAAGTGCTCGCCCAGCTCGCTCAGGGTCATCTCCGCGTCGCTCATCACGCGCTGCTCGATGATGAAGCGCTCGCGCGGATCCAGGCGCATCAGCGCGCGCTGCACCAGGTTGCGGGTGAGGCCCGCCTGCTGCCGGTCGGCGACCTCGTCCGCGTGCGAGGCGGACTCGGACTCCACGAAGTCCAGGTGCGTGGCGTCGCCGTCCTCGCCCACCGGCGCGTCCAGGGACAGGTCCCGGCCGCCCATGCGCTGCTCCATCTCACGCACTTCCGTGGGCTTCACGTTCAGCTTCTTGGCGATTTCGTCCGCGTTGACGATGTGGCCGTCGCCGGCGCCCAGCTTCTCCAGCTCGCGGCGCGTGCGGGCCAGGCTGAAGAACAGCCGGCGCTGCGCCTGCGTGGTGCCCAGCTTCACCAGGCTCCAGTTGCGGAGCACGTAGTTCTGGATGTACGCGCGGATCCACCACACCGCGTAGGAGATGAGGCGGATGCCCTTCTCAGGGTCGAACTTCTGCACCGCCTTCATCAGGCCGATGTTCGCCTCCTGGATGAGGTCGGACATCTTCAGGCCGTAGGAGCGGTACTCGTACGCCACCTTCACCACGAAGCGCAGGTTGCTCGTCACCAGGCGGTGACCCGCGGACAGGTCGCCGGCGCGGAAGGCGCGGGACAGCGACTGCTCGTCCTGCGGGTTCAGCAGCGGGTACTGGTTGATCTCCGAGAGGTACGTGGAGAGCGAGTCAGCGGAAGAGAAGGAGCTGGAAGCTTGCATGGGGGTCTCTCTCGGGGAAGAGGGCGGTGTGTGTGACCGCCGTTTGCTGCGACGGGGAGACCTTTAGCAACGCACGGGCCAATGCCAGCCGACAGGCAACCTCAATGATTCCAGTGCGTTGCGCGAAACGGCTTCAATGCTTAGGGCGGAACCCGGCACTTTTTACAGCGTGGGGTACCGACACTTCTTCCGGGTACCCCGAAGGGAGGGTTGCCTGCCCTCCGACCCGGGCACAGGGCGGATCACATCCAGCAGGGATGTGGGCACGCCCCGGCCCCCACACCAGGGGACCGGGACGGCGGATGTCCGGAAAGTGGCGGCGTCAGGGCACGACAGGCCCGGATTCGTAGCCGATGTCCACGTTGTTGATGGTGGCCTGGCACGGACCGTTCCCGGCGGTCAGGTCCGCCTTCCAGCAGAGCTGATGGCCGCGAGTGCCGGACACGTCGAGCACGGCGTCCCGGTTCCAGTCGAACGTCACCGGATGCCAGGTGGGTGAGGGATTGGTGACGCACGTGCCGGCGAGGCACACGCGGCAGTCGGTGGCCACCGAGTAGTTGATGGCGACCGGAGAGGAGCAGCTGGGATCCTGGGCGTCGTCCTTGTGGATGTACACCTGCTGGATGGCGCAGCTGGGGGCCGCGGGGCTCAGCACGGTGGAGCGCACGCGGCCGGCCGTGGGCGCCCAGTTGCGCAGCATGAAGACGACGTCGTTGAAGTCCCGGTCGCCTCCACCCGGCAGGTCCTCGAAGGCCAGGAGCCACCGGTCGGACGCGGGGCCCACGTTGCCCAGCATGGCGTGGGGCATGACGAGGTTGCCCGGCAAGGCGGCGGTGGTGGCGGCCATGGGCAGGGTCGTGTTGCCGTAGGGCAACGTCCCCATGCGGGTCCGGGTCCAGGCGTCCAACCACCCGCACATCTTCTGGGAGGTGCCGGCCAGGGTGCAGGCGCGCGAGGACGAGTTCGGGTTGGCGTGGTTGCAGGCCTCGTCGTAATCACAACCCATGTTCCGGGACATGGCGGAGGGCTGGGCCATGAAGTCCTGATCCAGGTTCCACTTCGCCTTGGAGAAGAACACGTTGAGGGGCGTCCTCAGGTGCAGCGTGCACTTGAGGTCGGCATCCCTGCGCAGGCAGGGGTAGACCATGCCCGCGTCCGTGTTGTGGATCGGCTCGAAGGCGGAGACGAGGAAGAAGACCACCTCCTGTCCGCCCTGGATGACGCCCAGGTCCACCGTGCGGTCGTAGGTCGTGATGCCGGGATCCGGGTTGAAGGTCCTCGGAAGGCCATGACCGTCATAGGCGGAGACGTCGTAGTCGGGGATGCCGTCGTTCAGGTCCGTCGCGTCAGCGACGGCGCCCAGCCCCTGGTAGGTGACCCTGTCGGAGTCGTCGTCGGCCAGGAGGAAGGCCAGGTGGCCGATGCCCATGTTGTTGTTGGACGCGTGGGCGGGCTCCAGCAGGTTGGGGATGCGCGTGAAGAGCCCGTTGTCCGAATAGCCGGTGCCGGCCGCTCCCGGCGGGTTGCTCCCGACGACGTCGACGGTGATGTCGTAGGCGGAGGAGGTGCGGCCGGGACGGGCATCCGTCATGTCCCTGTTGGGGATGAAGGCCGAAGCGCAGGTCGAGTTGAGCGCCAGGTCCGGCTGGCGGTAGGTGAAGCCATGGGATGAGAAGGTCTGGCTACAGCGGGGGCTCACGCCGATGTACGGGCGGGCCTGGGCGCCAGAGGGCGGGGCCAGGTTGTAGAGGTCCTCGTGCAGGTCCGCGACGCCGTTGCCATTGCCATCCACCAGGTCTCCCTGGGCGTTGACGTAGCCGCGTGCCCGCAGGTCACTCACGTACAGGTAGCCCAGCGCGTGGCTCGCGCCGGCGCTTTCGTACACGAAGCTGATGGTGACGTTCTGGTCCGACGGGAACACGATGGAGTCCACCGACGTGGGCGTCCAGAACGGGTTCACCGACCGCAGCGTCTTCTGCGGGGTGAGCGTCACCTGCTGGAGTTGGTCGAACCCCGCGGCGGTGAACGCGGGCTGCACGTCCTCGTACAGGTCCCCGGGGCCGCAGGTGTCGGCCGCATGGGCCGGACGTGGCGAGGGAATGACAAACAACGCGCTCCCGGCCACGAGGGCCAGGAGACGGGAGGGATTCGGGTGCAAGGACAGACTCCTCGGGATGAAGATGGCTCCCAGGGTCTATCAGAAATAACAAGGAAGGCGGTTCTGTCCGGATGTGTCAGGCTTCGCCCATGAAAACGACCCGTCTGCCCCTGCTCCTGGCGCTGTCCCTGGTGTTTCCGCTCGCGGCCTGTTCGACGGCGAGGGCGACATCGTTCTCGCTGCCCATGGAGCGGGCCACGGAGTGCCGGCAGCTGTGCGAGCAGATCGACATGCGGATGAGCGCGGTGGTCATCATCATGAACTCCGCCGGCTGCGTCTGTGAGCCGAAGCCGGCGGAGGGGACGAACGCCGCGCTGACCGGCGCCGCCGCGGCGTCGGGCGGTGCCATCATTCGCGCCGCGGCCGCGGCGCAGCAGGCGAGCAACAACAACAACACCGCCACGACGCACAACCGCTAGCCGTCAGGGCGTGACGGGCACGGAGGTGTAGCCCACGTCCACGAAGTGGAGGGTGGGCTGGCAGGTGGGGTCCGTCCCCTGCGTCAGCTCGGCCTTCCAGCAGAGCTGCTGGCCCGGCGTGCTGGAGACGTCCACGGTGGCCCTGCCCGAGCCCGGAGGCAACGACAGGGTGTGCCAGGTGGGCGTGGGGTTGGGGACGCACGTGCCCGCGCTGCACACGTTGCAGTCCGTGGCCAGCGCATAGGTGATGTAGGCGGCCGCGCCGGTGCAGACCCCATACAGGTTGTCGAACTTGTTGAAGGACACCTGGGCAAGCTTGCAGCTCGCGTCGTCCGGGCTGAGCACGCGCGAGCGCACGCGGCCCTCGGTCAGGTTGCGCAGCAGGAAGACGACGTCGTTGAAGTCGCGGTCGGCGCCGCCGGGGAGGTCCTCGAAGCCCATCAGCCACTGGCCGGTGGTCGTGAGGGGCGCGTTCAGCAGGAGGTGCGGCATGTTGCCCTGGCCCTGCGCAAAGACCCCGGCGGCGGTCATGGGCAGGAAGAGGTTGCCGTAGGGAGGCATCCGCAGGCGGGCGAGGGTCTCCTGGTCCAGCCACCCGCACAGCCGCTGCGAGGAATTGGCCACGTAGCAGGCCGTGGGGGAGGACTGGGGCGCGTCCGCGTTGCACTCCTCGGTATAGGCGCAGCCCAGGTTGCGCTGCGCCACGGGCATCTGGCCCACGGGGTCCTGGTCCAGGTTCCACTTCGCCTTGGAGAAGAACACGTTGATGGGCGACCGCAGGTGCAGCAGGCACTGGCCGGTGGGCGCCTTGCGCAGGCACGGGTAGACCGTCTTCTGGTCCAGGTCGTGGATCGCCTCGTACTGGGTCACCAGGAAGAATACGAGCTCCTTGCCCGCAGGGAGGATGCCCAGGTCCACGGTGCGGTCGTTCGGGGTGATGCCCGGATCCGGATTGACGGCGCGCTGGATGCCGTGCGCGTCGTAGCGGGAGACGTCGTAGTCAGGGATGCCTTCCACCACGGAGCTGGTGTCCGTGACGGTGCCCAACTGGTTGAAGGTCCCCTGGTCGGCGTCGTCGTCCGCCAGCAGGAACACCAGGTGCCCCAGGCCCAGCTGGTTGTTCATCGCGTGGGCGGGCTCCAGCAGGTTGGGGATGCGCGGGTAGAGGCCCAGGTCCGACCACGCGTTGGTGTTGGGCACGGTGCCTTCGGTGGGAGAGGCGCCGACGATGTCCACCGGCAGGAGCGGGTGCGTGCCGGGCCGGGCATCCGGGATGGACTGCCGGACGAAGGCGGCGGCGCAGTTCGCGTTGAGCGCCAGGTCGGGCATCGTGTAGCCGGCGCCCTGCGAGGAGAAGGGCCGGGGCGCACAGCGGCGGGCCCCTCCGATGTACGGACGGGCCTGGGGCCCCGTGGTGGGGGCCAGGTTGTAGAGGTCCTCGTGCAGGTCCGCGATGCCGTTGCCATTGGCATCCACCAGCGTGTCATCCGACGAGTCGTCCGGCGTGCCCTGGGTGTTCACGTAGCCGCGCGCGACGAGGTCGTCGTAGTACACGTAGCCGAGCGAATGGCTGGCGCCCGCGGACTCATGGACGAAGGTGATGGCCAGGTGCTGCTCGTTGGCGAACACGATGCGCTCGCTGGACAGCTGTCCCACGTGGGTGTTCAAGCGCAGCGCGCCCCCGGACAGGAGCGCCACGTTCGTGAGCTCGTCGAAGCCCGACGGCGTGAAGTCCGGCTGATGGTCGATGTCCAGCGACTGCGTGAAGTCGAAGTCGAACAGCGCCTGCGTGGACAGCCCGTACCCATTGGTCACGGTGCCCAGCACCTGGGGCGGGCCGTTCACCAGACACTGGGGCGCGGCCCACGCCAGGGTGCTGGAGCTGGCGTCCGACACCGGCGTGCCGGACGTGCCCGTGGTGGCGCTCCAGGAGAAGGTGAGCGGACTGCCCTGCGGGTCCGTGGCCTGGAGCTGGAGCACGGACAGGTTGCCCGGGTGGACGGCGGACGTGGACTGCGTGGCGCTGGTGAGCTGCGGCGGCAGGTAGACCGCCCTGGGCGTGAACTCCGCGTGGGCTGGACGCGGCGAGGCAATGACACACACGGCGCTCCCGGCCACCAGGGCCAGGAGCGGGAAGCGATTCAGGTGCAAGGACAGACCCCCTCGGGATGAAGACAGCCCCGAGGGTCTACCAGAATCGCCTGACGGGATGATTGTACCGGGGTGCGTCAGGGATTGAGCGGTGCGTACTCGTAGCCCACGTCCACGCGGGTGATGCTGCTGGTGCAGAAGCCGTTCGCGGGGGCGAGGACCGCCTTCCAGCAGGGCTGGGTGCCCGGGGTGCTGGAGACGTCGATGACGGCCTCGTCGTAGCCGTAGCGCAGCGTGAGCGGGTGCCAGGTGGGCGTGGGGTTGGGCAGACAGGCTCCGCCCCAGCACACGCGGCAGTCGGTGGCCACCGCGTACTGGATGGGCGCGGTGTCGCATCCCGGGAAGTAGCCGTCGTCCTTGCGCAGGCGCATCCGGGACACGGTGCAGCCCGTCTCCTCGGGGCTGGAGGGCCGGGCGGCCAGCGACGGGGAGCGCACGACCCCCGTGGAGACCGGGCTCACCAACTGGAGGATGACGTCGTTGTAGTCCCGGTCACCGCCGCCGTTGAGGTCCTCGAAGGCGATGAGCCACCGGCCCGGCGTGACGAGGGAGGGATGGGACAGGACGTGCGGCATGGGGGCCCCTGGCTCGGTGGTGACTTCGACGAGCCCGTTGGGGAAGTGGTTGTTGCCGTAGTCGGGCTCCAGCAGGCGCTCCAGGGCCTCCTCGGGGAGCCAGCCACACAGCCTCCTGCCCTGGCTCGGCAGGTAGCACCCGTCGGGGTATCCGGAGGGGGCGTAGCACGCCTCACTGTACTCACAGCCATTGGCGCGGGCCGTCACCTGATACTGACCCACGGGGTCCTGATCCATGTTCCACCGCGACTTGGAGAAGAACACGGAGATGGGGGACTTCAGGTGCAAGGTGCACTGGCCATTCGCCGCCTTGCGCAGACACGGATGGACCAGGCTGTTCTCCGGGTCGTGGACCGCCTCGATGTTGACGACCAGGAAGAAGACCAGCTCCCGGCCGCCCTGGATGCGCCCCAGGTCCACCCGCCGGTCCGCCAGCGTGAGGCCCGGATCCGGGTTGGTGCTCCGCCGCAGGCCCCGCGCGTCATAGGCGGAGACGTCGTAGTCGGGGATGCCGTCAGAGCCGTAGTTGTCCGCATCCGGGACGGTGCCCATGTTCCGGTGGGTGGTCCGCTCCCAGTCGTCGTCGGTCAGCAGGAACACGAGCTGCCCCAGCCCCTTGTCTCCGTTCGCGGGCGCGGCCGGCTCCAGCAGGTTGGGGATGCGCGCGAAGAGCCCGCCGTCGGAGAAGCCGGTATTGGAGGTCGAGAGGGTCGTGGGGGCATCACGCCCGATGACGTCCGTGCTCACCTGGAAATGATTTCCAGGGCGGGCATCCGGCAGGTCCACCCCCGCGGTAAAGGCGTTCGCGCAGTTCGCGTCGAGCGCCAGCTCGGGCTGGTTGAAGAGGAAGCCCCTGGAACTGAAAGGCCGGGTGCAGCGCCGGGCCGCCCCGATGTACGGACGCGCCTGGGCCCCCGTGGTGGGGGCCAGGTTGTAGAGGTCCTCGTGCAGGTCCGCGATGCCGTTGGCGTTGGCATCCACCAGCTCCCCCACGGCGTCCACGTAGCCCTTGCGCTGGAGGTCGTCGACGTAGAGGTAGCCCACGGCATGGCTGGCGATGGAGTCCTTCTGCACGAACATCACGCTCAGCTGCTGGTCCTCCGGGAACACGATGGACTCCGAGGGCGGGCGCGCCGGGTCGGGCACGGTGATGCGTCCGTCCACGAGCGTCACGCTGTCGAACTGCTCGAAGCCCTGCGCGCTGAACGCGGGCTGGCGGTTCTTCCCCAGGTCCTGCAAGACGCCGAGGTCGAACGCCGCCGTCGAGGACAGGCCCAGACCGTTGGTCACCGTGGCCTGCACGGGCGGCGTGCCTCCGGAGGCCAGGCACAGGGGCGCCGTCCAGTTCGCGCGGCTCGTGGTCGCGTTGCCCAGCGGGGTGCTCAGGCTGCCCGCGGTGACGCTCCAGGAGAACGTGAGCGGGCTGCCCTGGGGGTCCTCCGCCTGGAGGCCCAGCCGTGAGACGCCGCCCGCCTCCAACTGCTGGGGCGTCTGGGTGAGGGTGGTGATGCGGGGTGGCTCGGCGGCGCTCGCGGGCCGCGAGAAGGAAATGACACACAGGAGGCCCCCGGCCGCATGGGCCAGGAGCCGGATGGATTTCGGATGCAGGACGTCCCCCTCGTTCAGTGACGCGACGAGGAACGTATCAGCCAGGGCTGTCCTGACCGGAGTGGCCGGGGTTTCAGGTCAACGCCTTGCGCAGCCGTTTGGGGATGGCCTCCGCGTGCCAGCGCTGCACCTCGCGGGCGATTTCGGCGGACCGCTCCGCGCGCTCGTCGCGGGCCTGGGGCAACAGCTTGCGCGCGGCCTTGCGCTGGCCGGGCGGGGCCTCCGCGGCGGCGCGCTCGAAGAGCTCCAGGCGCACGTCCGCGTCGTGCAGCTCACCCAGGCCGTCCTGGAGCGGCACCAGGACCTCCAGCAGCGCGCCCACGGTGCGGCGGAAGGCGGGCTGGAAGATCTCCAATTCGTAGCGCAGCTTCTTCAAGTCCTTGCGCAGGGCGTGCGCGGAGGCGGCGTCCGGCGCGTCCGCGTAGCGCTCCAGGCGCTTCTCCACGCGGCGCAGGCGCTGGCGCAGGTGGCTGCGCACGCGCTTGCCGGCGAAGCGGCGGGTGTCCTCCAGCGTGTCCACCTTCTTCAGGAGGCGCGGCACGGTGCGGTCCGTCCAGCGCTCCAGCTCCGCGCGCAGCTTCTTCTCCCGGGCCTTCAGTCCGGAGAGGTGGGACTCGCGCAGGCCGGCCAGCGCCTTGCCCGCGTCCTTCTTGCCCTTGGCGGCGGTGTCCAGCCACTTGTCCTGGACGTGCAGGTCCCTCACGTCGCCCAGCGCGTCCTGGAGGCGCTTCACGTCCGCCTCCAGCCGGGTGAGCTTGCCGGTGGCCTGGAACACCTGGAGCGCGGCGCGCAGGCGGCGGGTGGCCACGCGCATGTCGTGCACGCCGTCCTCGCCCAGCTCATCGTCCAGCTGGGCTTCGGGATGGCGCACGTCGGCGAGCCGGCCGGCGAGGATGCGGCGGGCGGCGTCGCCCAGCGCGGTGTCGGGGCCCAGGCCCCGGATGGGAGTGGGAGGGGGCATGGCGGGTCAGTCCTCCTTCAGGGCGTATTGCTGGACCATGCGTTCGGCGGCGTCCGGGCCATCCCAACCGAGGATGCGCGCGTCCTTGTCCGCGAAGTGCACCACCGCGAGGAAGAAGTGCTCCAGCTCCTCGCGCTCGCGCTTGGACAGGTCCTGGTAGGAATTGAGGTCGTCCGAGCGGGTGGCGTTCACGGGGACGAGCAGCAGGCGGTCATTGCGCTCGCGCTCGCCGTTCGTCGCGCCCTTCGGCTTCTGGTCCACCAGGAGCACACCCAGGGGCCGGCAGGGCAGCACCACGCCGGGCCAGGTGGGCACGTCCCAGTACACCAGCGCGTCCAGCGGGTCTCCGTCCGGGCCCTTCGTGCTGGGGATGAAGCCCCAGTCGAACGGGTACCGGAAGCCTCGCGTCAGCGGCCGGGACAGCGTGAAGGCCTGGAGCTTCGAGTCGTATTTCAGCTTCACCGTCGAACCGCGGGGCGACTCGACGACGACGTGCAACGCATCCTGTTCGCCGCGCAGGGGCAGGCGGGTGAAGTCGGTGGCCATGGACCCTCAGGCTGGGGTCGCCGTTCCGACTTCGGCAAGTGCCCCCGTGCCAGGAGTTTCACTCGCCAACCCTGACGCGGTGTCAGTGCCGGGTCCTCCAGACGAGCAGCGCGAAGCCCAGGGCCGTGAGGACGACGACGCCGGCGACGAGCATCCCGGGCGCCGTGAGGCCGTAGACCGGTCCCTGTCCGATGGAGCGGGCGCGCAGCTCACAGCAGCTCGGGCAGAATGACTGCGACTCCCGGCGGACGCGGTACTCGCAATGCGGGCACATGAACGTGCCGCAACGCTGGCAGACCTTGTTCGCGACGAAGCCGTCGTGGCGCGCGCAGCGGGGAGTCGCGGGGGCACCATCCGCGGCGAGCGGCTCCTCGCCCTCCCATGACGGAACCTGCAACCCTGCTTCGAAGTGACTCATGATGGCCTGCGCGGCGGCGCTGCTGGGGATGCTGAGCACGAGGGCGTCCTCTCTGCTGCCTGGCAGCTGGGGAACCCGCAAAGAGAGGAACGAGGCGAACTCGAGGGCGTCCTTGTCGCTACCCACCAACTGGGGACCTTGCGAAGAGTAGACCCAGGCGAGCACGGGGAGGGCCACGCCAAGCGCCAGCGCGCCCAGGCCCAACGGCATGCGCTCGCCAGCCGCCAGCACGGCCGCCGCCATGATGAGCAGCCCCGCCCCAGCCGCGAACGCGATGGGCCTGATGACCCTTGCGCGCCTCCACCGGCTCCAGGCCTCTTCCGTGAAGGGCAGGGTTCCCTTGGCCTGCTTCGTCCTCACGGACGCGACGATCAAGGCGATGGGCAGGACGATTGAGGCGATGGGCAGGATGGGCACCAGGGCCAGGGCGAGGACGCCGAGGAGAAGGAAGAGGCTGATCCAGGGCGGATACCAGGAGAACTTCACCGGCTTGAAGACCACGCCCTGCCGCTCACCGGTGATGATGCACACCGGCGGCAGGTCGAATGCGTTCATCTCCTGGATGAGGAGGTAGACGTGATGCATCGCGGGAACCTACCAGCTCCCGGAATACAGCCGCATCCCGAGCGTCAGCAGCAGGCCGATACCGGTGAGCGCGAGCCCGGCGATGGCCTTCTTCCGGTCGATGCGGGGCGAGTCGGCATGCCGGTTGCGCACCAGGCTCACGGTGTTGAGCACCAGCGACACGGCGTGGACCGCGTAGCACATGGGCACCACCGAGACGACGCCCATGAACAGGCCCGAGTTCGCCAGCGTGAGGCCGGGGGCCTTCGCCTGCACGGCGATGGTGCGGCCCCGCAGCTCCCAGCAGTCCGGACACAGCGGCAGCGATTCCCTGCGGACGCGGTTCTCACAGCGCGGGCACATGAACGCGCCGCAACGCGTGCACACCTGGTTCGCGACGATGTCGTCGTGCCGCGCGCAGAGGGCGCGAGCCGGAGCGCCGGACGCGTCCAGACTCTCACCGTCATCCCGTGCCGGGGAGTTCAGTCCGGCCAGGAAGTGGCCCGCGATGGCATACGCGGCGGGACCGTTGGGAATGGCGAGCGAGAGGTTGTCCTTGTCGATGCGCCGCACCTGGGGGCCCCGGCCGCGCAGGAAGAAGACCCAGGCGAGCACGGGGATGGCCACGCTCGATGGCAGCGCGACCAGGCCCTGCCATTCGGGCGCGTCGGATGCCAGCAGGGAGAATGCCAGGATGAGCAGCGCGATGGCGACCACCACCGACACGACCATGATGACCTGTCCGCGCTTCCACCGGCTCCAGGCCTCTTCCGTGAAGGGAAGGGTGCCCGTCACCCGCTTCGTCATCGCGGACGCGACGATGATGGCGATGAGCAGGTTGAGGAGGGCGAGGAAGCCAATCCAGCGCGGATACCAGGTGAAGTTCACCGGCTTGAAGACCACGCCCTGCCGCTCACCCGTGACGATGCAGATGGGTGGCAGGTCGAACTCGTTCAGTTCCCCGGAAGGGATGTCGACGTGATGCATCGCGGAGACTTGTAGTCCACCGCGTGCAACGCATTCCAGTCACCGCCCCCCGGAAGCTCAGTGCAGGGGGCGGCCCAGGGGCAGCTCCGGCTGACGGCGCGCCACCAGCTTCCGTGTGGCGCGCGCCGCGGCCAGTCCTCCCAACGTGTACCAGGCCACGGTGAGCAGCGACGTGGACGGGCGGGCCTGGGATGGCTTGCGGCCCAATCCCAGCTTCGGGGGCAGCACCACCGCGCCCAGGCCGGCGAGCAGGCCCAGCGCGGCGCCGCGCAGGTACGGCCGCTTGGGGCGGCCCAGGGCCACGAGCGAGAAGAACAGCCCGTTGGACAGCAGGTCCCCCGCCAATGTCTGGCGATGCAGCTGGCGCCCCTTCGCGGGCTCGCCGCCGAAGAAGCGGATGCCCTTCTCCAGGGAGCGCATGCCCAGGACGTCCATGCGCGGCGGGTGCTTCAGGACGCGCCGGGCGCTCTCGTGCACCAGCGTGAGCGCGGCGGCGCCGACGAGGCCAGGACCCAGGGCTCGGAACACGATGCGGGGCGGAGCGGCAGGTTCGATCATGCCTTCCAAGCTAGGCACCGCGCGCCCGGGATTGCCGCCCGCGGGCGCCCGCCCGCCTGCCTGACGTGCGGTTGTGCCCGCGCGTCAGGAGCTGCAGCTCACCACCAGGTGCCGGCCCCACGTGGGCGGCGAGGCCGCGTAGGCCTCCTGGCCGGGGTGTTCGTCGAAGGGCGCGGACACCAGCGCGAGCACGCGGTCCACCTCCGCGAAGTCTCCTTCCTGTGCCCGAGCGATGGCCTGCTGCGCCACCCAGTTGCGCAGCACGTACTTCGGGTTGACGCGGTCCAGGCTCGCGTGGCGCTCGGCGTCCACGCTCCCTTCCGCCTCCAGCCGCGCCCGGTAGCGCTCGGCCCACCCGTCGAAGCCCTCCGGCGGCAGGAAGTGGTCGCGAAGCGCGTCGTTGCGAGCACCGGCGCTGGAGTCGAACCGGTTCAGCGCGCGGAAGAAGCGCGTGTAGTCCACGTGCGAGCCGGCCATCAGCGCGAACAGGTCCTCCAGGAGCGAGCGGTCCTCGTCGCGGGCCTCCTTCAGGCCCAGCTTCTCTCGCATGCGCGTCAGGAAGTGCCGCGCGAACGCGGGCTGGAAGAGGGTCAGCGTGGCGCGCGCCTCGTCCTCGGTGATGAGCGTGAGCAGCGCCTCTCCCAGACAGGCCAGGTTCCACAGCGCCACGCGCGGCTGCTGGTCGAACGCGTAGCGGCCCTGGTGGTCGGAGTGGTTGCAGACGAAGCCAGGGTCGAAGTCGTCCAGGAACCCATAGGGGCCGTAGTCCAGCGTGAGCCCCAGGATGGACATGTTGTCGGTGTTCATCACGCCGTGCGCGAAGCCCACCGCCTGCCAGCGCGCCACCAGTTGCGCGGTGCGCTCCACCACCTCCGCGAAGAAGCTCGCGTGGCGGCCCTCCTGTCCCGCGAGGTGCGGGAAGTGCGCGGAGATGACGTGGTCCGCGAGCGTGGCCACGTGGCCGGGCTGCTCGGTGTGGTGGAAGAACTCGAAGGTGCCGAAGCGCACGTGCGACGGGGCCAGGCGCACCAGCATGGCGCCGGTCTCCACCTCCTCGCGGTACACCGGCGTGCGGCTGCCCAGGATGCACAGGGCCCGCGTGGTGGGGATGCCCAGCGCGTGCAGGGCCTCTCCGGCCAGGTACTCGCGCACGGTGGAGCGCAGCACCGCGCGCCCGTCACCACCGCGAGAGAAGGGCGTGGGCCCGCCGCCCTTCAGCTGCAGGTCCCAGCTGTCGCCGTCCGGGCCGCGCGTCTCGCCCAGGAGCAGCGCGCGGCCGTCTCCCAGGCGCGGCACGTACACACCGAACTGGTGCCCCGCGTACACCATGGCCAGGGGCTCCATGCCGGGCAGCGGCGTGGCCCCGCCGAACACGCGGGCGAACTCCGGGCGCGCGGCCTCCTCCGCGTCCAATCCCAGCAGCCGCAGGGCCGCCGGGTTCACGCTCACCACGTGCGCGTCCGGAAAGGGCGCGGGGGCCACCCGGGCGGCGAACCCGGGGGGCAGGCGGGCGTAGCTGTTGTCGAAGACGAGCTGTTCGAGCGAGGCCATGGATGGAAACAGACGTCAGGGAATCTGCATGCCCCGCTGGACGGCGGGACGGCTGCCCACGCGGTGCAGGTACTGGATGAGGTTGGGCATGTTGTTGAAGAGCTCCGGGAAGGAGTCCCGCGAGCCCTTCAGCCACGGGTATGTGGCGATGTCCGCGATGGAATACGTGGTGGCCAGGTAGTCCCGCGACGACAGCTGCTGCTCCACCACGCCCAGGATGCGCTTCGCTTCGGTCTGGAAGCGGTCGATGGCGTAGGGATGCTTCGTGGAGGCGAAGCGCCCGAAGTGGTTGAGCTGTCCGAGGATGGGGCCCAGGCCGCTCATCTGGAACATCAGCCACTGCGTCACTTCCGCCTTGCCGCGCGGATCCGCGGGCAGCAGCGAGCCCGTCTTCTCCGCCAGGTACAGCAGGATGGCGCCGGACTCGAAGAGCGCGAACGGCCGGCCACCCGGCGCGTCGTGGTCCACGATGGCCGGAATCTTGTTGTTGGGGTTGATGGCCAGGAACTCGGGCTTGAACTGCTCGCCCTTGGAGATGTCCACCGAGTGCGTCTTGTACGGGAGGCCCAGCTCCTCCAGGGCGATGGAGATCTTTCGGCCGTTGGGGGTCTTGAACGTGTACAGGTCGATCATGCCTTCACTCCCGTGAGCTCCTCGCTCACCTGCCAGAGCCGCTCCGCGAGCGCTTCGTCCCGGGCGGCGGACGACGGCTTCGCCTTGCGGCATTTGATGAAGTACTCACCGCTGACGCCCGCCACCTCCGGTGACGACGCCAGGTAGATGGACGTCCTCGCGCCCTTCTCCGCGGAGAGCATGAAGGGCCCGGCCAGCTTGATGAGGTGCTTGAAGAAGCCCTCGCTGTTGTGCCCGAAGCCCGTGCGCACCGCGCCGGGGTGCAGCGCGTTCGCGGTGACCTGCGTACCGGCCAGCCGCTTCGTCAGCCCGCGCGAGAAGAGGATGTTGCTGAGCTTGGCGTTGCCGTAGACGCGGATGCCGTCATAGCGGCGCTTCTCCGTCTGCGGGTCGTCCAGGAAGTTCGAGTACGCCAGGCGGTGGCCTTCCGAGGACACGTTGATGATGCGCGCGGGGCCGCTCGCCACCAGCAGGTCGCGCAACAGGTGCGTGAGGAGGAAGTGGGACAGGTGGTTCGTGGCGAACGTGGCCTCGTAGCCGTCCACCGTCACCTGCCGCCGGTCGATGATGAGGCCCGCGTTGTTGATAAGCACGTCCAGCCGCGGGTGGCGGTCGCGGAACGCCTTCGCCAGGTCGCGCACGGACTGGAGCGAGGACAGGTCCGCGAGCAGCGTCTCCACCTGCGCTCCGGGGGCGGCCTCTCGCACCGCGGCGGCCGTGGCCGCCGTGCGGGCCCCATCCCTGCCGGACAGCACCAGCGTGGCCCCCCGCCGCGCCAGCGCCTTGGCCGTCTCCTGGCCGATGCCACCGGTGGCCCCGGTGATGAGGCACACCTTGCCGTCGAGACGGTCTTCGGGAAGCCCTGCCGCCATGGGACGTGTCCTCCTGGAATCCGGGGACGCGTTCTATACGCTCCCCGCCGTCCCCGCGCAGGAGAACCTGCCGGGGAGGCGGAGGCAGGTGGCGTCAGATGTCAGGTGCTGGCCTGGCTGATGTCCTCGGCCTGACGGCCCCGGCGGCTGCCGCCCTTGGGGGGCATGGAGACCCCCGCGCGCGCGTCGCCGTTGAGGTGGCTCTCCAGGAACCAGAGGTCCTCCTCGGTCTCGCCCAGGGTCTGGGTGAGGATGTCCGCGGTGACGGGGTCGTTCGCCTCGTCGGACTTGTTGATGCCGTCGCGGAGGCTGGCGGCGTAGCGGCCCACGCGCTCGACCAGCGCGCGGATGTGGGCCTCTCCGTCCACGGCCTGCAGGTCGTATTCGGGCAGCTGGCTGTTGTTGGTGGCCAGGCGGATGGTGCCCTGGGCGTAGCCGCCCAGCGCGCCCGCACGCTCGGCGTAGGAGTCCGCGTGCTTGCGCGCGTGCTTGGCCACTTCGTCGAAGAGCAGGTGGCGGCTGTAGAAGTGCGTGCCCCGGATGTTCCAGTGGGCCTGCTTCACCTGCCAGTGCAGGTCGATGGCGTTGGCGAGCAGCGTGTTGAGCATGTCGATGAGCTCTTCGCGCGCATCCTGGGGAAGGTTCACGTGGCTGGTCGTGTACATGGTCCTGATCCCTCGCTGGGTGGGTTGCGCGCGGCAGGCCGTCGGCATGACGTCTCGGCGCTTCCCACAGGGTGGGGATGGGGCGGGCCCTTGGCCATGGCGCGGCGTGTGTCGCCTGGCTGCCCGGCTGGCCCGGAGGGCGGGCGGCCGGGCGCCGCCGATGATCAGCCCACGTCGGGGGCGGTCAACCGGGCGGCGACCTCCGTGGCGGCGCGCTCGCCGGACTCCACCGCGCCGTCCAGGTAGCCACAGCCTTCGATGGCCGTCTCGGTGCCCGCCCAGTGCACACGGCCGAACGGCGCACGAAGCGCGTCACCAATGGCGGTGAGGGTGCCGGGGCGGGGCAGGCCCACGTAGCAGCCGGTGCTGAACGCCTCCTGCTTCCAGTCCAGCGCGGCGATGGCCACGGGCGACAGGGCCTGGGGGCCGAAGAAGCGCGCGAAGTCCGCGAGCGCCGCGCGGTGGAGGTCCTCCATGGGGCGGCCGGTCCACGCGCGGGCGGTGTCGCCCAGGAAGAAGCCCACGAGCGCGGGGTGGTGGCCGTGCGGACCGCAGTCGTCGAAGCACAGGCGCACCGGGCCCGCGTCGCTGACGGCCTCGCCGGACAGGCCCGCTTCGCGCCAGAAGGGCGTGGCGTAGGTGGCCACGACCTTGATGACGCTGCCCATGGGGATGTCCGTGTGCGCGCGGCGGCGGCCCGGCGGCAGGTCCGCGCCGAAGTCGATGCGCTCCGCGAGCGCGGGCGGGGTGGCCACCACCGCGTAGCGCGCGCGGAAGGTCCGGCCGTCCTCCGTGGTGGCGGTGACGCCGCGAGCGTCCTGGTGCACGGCCTTCACGGGCGCGGAGAGGACGACGCGGTCCGGGGGCAGTGCTTCCGCCAGCCGCCGTGAGAGGGATTGCGCGCCGTCCACGAAGCGCTCCGCCTGGGCACCGCCCTCGATTTCCGTCAGCGGCATGAGGCCGCCGTTGGAGTGCACGTAGGAGAGGAAGCTCAGGAAGGAGAGCTCGGAGGGCTCCGCCGCGAACACCGCGCGGGTGGCGATGTCCAGCGCGGCGCGGGCGCCCCAGGTGGGCACGTGGCGCTGCTTCCAGTCCTCGACGGTGAGGGCGTCCCACTCGGTGGCCTTCGGCGCGGCGGCGGGCTGCTCACGAGGGACGCGCTTCGCCAGTCCATCCAGCTTCCAGATGACGCGCTGCAAATCCAAGAGCGACAGTAGGGGCAGGGACGGGACCTTGCCCTGGTACGTGCGGCGCTCGCCGCGCACCTCCAGCACCTTGGTGCCCCGGTGGTGCTGGGGGAAGCGCTGGAGGCCCAGGCCATCCGCGAGCTTGAGCACGTGGCGCTGCCTGGGGCCCACCCACTGGCCGCCCAGGTCCACGAGCCCGCCGCCCAGCTCGCGGGTGAGGGTGCGGCCGCCCACTCGGTCGCGCGCCTCCAGCACGGCGACGGTGGCGCCGGTGCGAGCGATGTCCCGGGCCGCGGTGAGCCCCGCGACGCCCGCGCCGATGACGACCACGTCCACGCTTTCGCCCATAGGTCCGCGGACTCTATGCCGGACGCGGCGGGTGGCTAGGATGCGCGCGGGACGTCAGACGGGAAGGGTGGAGGACCGGATGTTCGCGTTGGAGTTGGTGGAGAAGGTGCGGCAGGTGTCGCCGGGCGCGGCGAACGCGCTGACGACGTTGGCGGTGAAGAACATCGTCCCCCTGGCGAAGGCCATGGGCTACCGCGTGGACGAGGTGACGGACGCGCGCGTGAAGGCGACGGTGCCGCTGGACCGCAAGACGAAGAACCACGTGGGCAGCGTGTACCTGGGCGCCCAGGTGACGGTGATGGAGCTGACGATGGGCGTGATGCTCTTCCGCCGCTTCCCGCCGAGCCAATACAAGATGCTGGTCAACCGCATGGAGGTCGCCTTCCACGCGAAGGCGAAGACGGCGGTGAGCGCGGTGTGTGAGCCGGGGGAGGAGCTGCTTCAGAAGCTCGCATCGGAGCTGCGCGCGACGGGCGACAAGGCGGAGGCGTGGATTCCCGTGCGCCTCCTGGGCACCGACGGCCAGTGCGTCGCCGAATCGCGCTTCCTGGCCGTGTTCAAGCGCGGGTAGGGCCTACTCCAGCGCGGCGGGGAACGCGGGCAGCGCGGCGAAGTCCTCGGGCACGTGCTCGCGGATGACCCGGGCGTTGGATTCCTGGGCCAGCGCCTCCACGCGCTTCATGGACTCCAGCGTCTGTTCGCGGCTGGCGTTGTAGACCGGCACCAGCTGCCGCTCGCGGGACTCGCGCAGCGGCCACAGGTCGCCGGTCAGCAGGACGGCGCCGGACTTCGCCGTCTTCACCAGCAGCACGGTGTGGCCGGGCGTGTGTCCCGGGGCCTGGTGGATGGAGACGGTGCCGTCGCCGAACACGTCGTAGGGGGCGTCGCCCTCGATGCGCACGGTCTTCGCCTGCTCCAGGGCGCTGTAGTGGGGGACCTCCCCGCGCTGGTGGGCCTGCTCGGAGAAGGCGCCGTCGCGCTCTTCCGCATCCACGAGCCACGTCGAGCCCGCGAACAGGTTGGCGTTGCCCGCGTGGTCGAAGTGCAGGTGGGAGAACGACACGAACTCGATGTCGGCCGGTGCCAGTCCCAATTCGCCGAGCGAGGCGGTGAGCTTCTTCTTCACCTCGAAGTGCACGGGCTGGCCCTGCGGACGCATGCCGTCCGGCATGTCCGCGATGCTCTCGGAGAGGCCGCTGTCCCAGAGCAGGTCCCCCTTCGGATGGCGGATCAGGTAGCACGGGACAACGGTCTCGGCGGGCACGCCCTTCATCGAGCCGTCGTCCGCCATGAAGCCGGAGTCGCCGAGCTCCACGCGGCCGCAGTGGATGGCGTAGAGCTTCACGCCAGTCGCGGCCGGCGATGCCCGTGAAGCAGGGGGCGTGCTGGCGCAGGCGGTGAGCGCGAGACAGGCGGACCACAGGCGAAGGGTCTTCATGGGGCGGCTCCGGGGTGGAACGTGGGAAGCGGCTACCGCGTCGGCTCATCTTCCAACAGGAAGTCGCCAATGGTCTTCCACATCGCCTCGAACTGGGGGCGGCGGAAGCCGGAGCCGGAGATGAGCCAGTCCACGTGCGGGGGCTGGTGCGCCGGCTGGTCGAAGTGGCCAATGGCATCCAGGTGGTCCGCGCGCACTGCCGTCAGCACGCGGCCGTACACCTGCGAGCGCGTGGGCACGATGCCGTCACACGCGGTGGGGCCGGGCATGGCGCCATAGGCCTGCACCAGCGCCGCCGTCTGCGCGGGCGTGTGCAGGGGCAGTTGCGTGAGCGGCATCCGCTGCGTCTGGCCGTACACGAACGCGTAGATGGTGTGCGTGAGCTGCGCGTACGGGTCCAGGCCCGCCGCCAGCCGCGTGCGCAGGGACGGCGGCCGGGCCTGCGTCACCACGGAGCCGTAGCGCACGCCGGGCCGGTCATGCGTGCCGCCGTTGAACAGGTCGATGCCCTCTGGCGTGAGCTGCGGGATGAGGGACGTGTCGCGGCCCACGTCCCACAGGAACTTCGTCACCGCGTCGCGCCGCTCGCTGGAGAAGTCCCCCAGCAGCTGGTCGAAGAGCTGATCCAGCAGCGTGGCCTTCCACCCCAGCTGATCATCCGCCCGCGACATCAGGTGCCCGAAGCGGAACACCACGCTCAGGGGCAGCCGGCCGAAGCGCAGCACGTACATGGTGAACAGCGACAGGAGCTTCAGGAGCTGCTGGCCGAAGAGGCCCAGGAAGAACGTGGCCAGGGGCGTGCCCGCGTGTGGCGCGGACAGCGTCACCACGCTGCGCACGCGGCGCGCGAAGGGCTCCAGCTCCAGCGTGTCCGACACCTGCGCGCCGGGGGAGACGAACAGGCGGGCGTCCAGGCCTCCGGTGGAGTGGCCCACCAGGTGGATGGGGCCGTCGTCCCCGGAGGCCGTCTCGCTCACGGCCTTGAGCAGATCCGCGGTGCGCTGGCGGATGGAGGCAGTGGGGTGGGAGACGATCGTCACCACCTCCGCGTCGACTCCCCGGCGGGCGAGGTCCTGCTTCAGGAACTCGTACGCGTGGCCGAAGTAGAGGAGCTCGCCCAGGTTGGTGAAGCCGAAGAATCCGGGGACGAGGTAGACGTGGTGCTTCACGGACATGGGTCGCCCAGCATACCCCACGCTCCCGGGATGGGCTTGGAATACCCGGCGTCCCACGCGGTTGACGCCCGCCCGGTTGCATTGACAAAACGGCCGCCCGTTTCCCCTACCCACGAAGGAAGACTCTCCGTGTACCGCACACTGCTCGCGCTTGGCCTGCTGTCGTCCCTCCCCGCCGTGGCGGAAGAGGGCATGTGGACCTACGACGCCTTTCCCGCCGCCCAGGTGAAGAAGGCCTACGGCTTCGAGCCGACCCAGGCATGGCTGGACAAGGTGCGCCTGGGCTCCGTGCGGCTCGCGGGCGGTTGCTCCGCCAGCTTCGTGTCGCCGGACGGTTTGGTGATGACGAACCACCACTGCGTGCGCAGCTGCATCGAGGAGCTGACGACCGCGAAGGACGACCTCCTGGCGAAGGGCTTCCAGGCGAAGACGGCGAAGGAGGAGCGGCGCTGTCCCAAGGTCGAAGCCAACCAGCTGGTGGAGATGACGGACGTCACCGAGCGGATGAACGCGGCGACGAAGAGCCTGTCCGGCGCGGCCTTCAACACCGCGCTCAAGAAGGAGATGGCTGCGGTGGAGGCCGCGTGCACCACCGGCGCGGACGTGCGGTGCGACGTGGTGACGCTCTACAACGGCGGCAAGTACCAGCTCTACAAGTACCGCCGCTTCCAGGACGTGCGGCTCGTCTTCGCGCCGGAGTTCTCCATGGCGGCGTTCGGCGGGGACGCGGACAACTTCAACTTCCCGCGCTACGGCTACGACGTGTCCTTCGTGCGCGTGTGGCAGAACGACGCGCCGGCGAAGAGCCCGGACTATCTGCCGTGGGCGAAGGAGGGCGCGAAGGAAGGGGACCTGGTCTTCGTCTCCGGCCACCCGGGCGGCACGGAGCGCAAGAGCACGGTGGCGGAGCTGGAGTTCCAGCGCGACGTGGCGCTGCCCCAGACGCTGCTCCAGCTGTCGGAGATGCGGGGCGCGCTGCGCGAGTTCACCAGCGCGTCGCCGGAGCGCTTCCGCGTGGCGCGCTCCAGCCTGCGCGGCGTGGAGAACGGACTGAAGGCGCTGAAGGGCCGGCAGGAGACGCTGGCGGACCCCGTGGTCCTCGCGCGCAAGCGGCAGGAGGAGGCGGAGTTGCGCAAGCGCATCGACGCGAATCCCCAGGCCAAGGCGCTGACGCAGGGCATGTGGGACGAGACGGCTCAGGCGCTGGACGCGTGGCGCCGGATGACGAACGACCACCGCATGAAGGGCGCGGGAGATGCGTTCCGCTCCGACCTGTTCTCCTACGCCCAGGCACTGGTGCGCGCGGCGGATGAGCTGCCCAAGCCCAACGCGGAGCGCCTGCGCGAGTACACCGACGGCCAGCTGCCCGCGCTGAAGCAGCGGCTGCTGCGGGAGGCGCCCATCCCGGCGGAGCTGGAGACGCTGACGCTGACGTTCGGCTTCAACAAGCTGCGCGAGACGCTGGGCGCGGATGATCCGTTCGTGCGCCTGGTGCTGGAGAAGGAGGCCCCGGCGGACCTGGCGAAGGCGCTGGTGCGTGGCTCCAAGCTGGGCGACGTGAAGGTGCGCAAGGCGCTACTGGAGGGTGGCAAGGCGGCGGTGGATGCGTCGAAGGATCCGATGATCGTCCTGGCGCGCAAGGTGGACGCGGAGACGCGCGCGTCGCGCAAGCGCTACGAGGACACGGTGGAGGCGGTGCTCAAGCGCAACGGCGAGCGGCTGGCGAAGGCGTACCTGCTGGTGAACGGCACGGCGGGCGCACCGGACGCGACGTTCACGCTGCGGCTCAACTACGGGCAGGTGAAGGGCTGGGATGACAACGGTAAGGCCGTGCCCGCGCTCACCACGTTCGGTGGTGCTTACGGGCGCGACACGGGCAAGGAGCCCTTCAAGCTGCCGGCGCCGTGGGTGAAGGCGAAGGGGAAGGTGCCGGACGCGACGCCGCTGGACATGGCGACGACCAACGACATCATCGGCGGCAACTCCGGCTCGCCGGTGGTGAACCGGGACGGGCAGGTGGTGGGGCTCATCTTCGACGGCAACCTGCCGTCGCTGGGAGGCCGCTACCTCTACGTGCCGGAGACGAACCGCGCGGTCGCGGTGCACGGCGACGGCATCATGGCCGCGCTGGAGCACGTGTACGGCGCCGCGCGCGTGGTCAACGAGCTGAAGGGCGCGCAGGCGGCGTCCGCGGCTCCGGCTCGCTGAGGTAGGGCTGCCCGAGGGGGCGGGAGGACAGCAGTCCCTCCGCCTCCAGCGTTGCGCGCACGGAAGCGATGTGACCCCGGTGCGCCTTGAAGTGCTGGAGGAACAGCCGCACCCAGTGCGCTGGCGGTTCCTGCTGTCCCCAGGTGCGGACGGCGTTGCCCCAGGGATGCCGCGTCAGGGTGTCCAGGAAGGGCAGTACGTCATGCAGGCCCATGAGCGGCCGGTGCGGCGGAAGTCCCTTCCTGGGCCAGGACCCCTGGTTGCGCGGCGCGGATGCCCAGGCGTGACGCTCTCGCAGGAAGCGATTGAAGGTGCGCTGACCGTCGGGCTCCTGGATGAGCGCGCGCAGAAGTCGCGCCTGCTCACCTCGATCCAGCAGTGCCCCCTTGCGCTGTGCCTGCTTGCGCAGCCAGTAGCGATTGCGCCACGCCTTCTCGATGGGGTCTTCGAACGCGGTCGTGTGCTCCACGTGGCCCAGCGCGTGCTCGCCGATGACGCCCCTGGGCAGCAGGCTGCGCACGTGGCTCAGGCGATCCTCCCGGCGCAGCTCGCGCGTGCGAGCGGTGGCCCAGCGGATGAACGGCATCACCTTGTCGCCGTCGCGCCGCCACCGCACTTCCATGCTGATCTCCTTGCGCTCCCACGGCGCGAAGGAGGGCAGGTCGTGCTCCACGTCCCCGGCCTTCATCCACACCGCCAGTTCCTGACGGGCCTCCTGGCGGGCCGCGCGGTGGATGCGCGCCTTCGCGAAGCGCGCGGCCTCCCGGTGCTTCGACGGCAGCAGCGAGCGCGCCATCTGCCGGACCTTCTCGTCTGAGTGGATCATCGCGCGCAGGCCTTTCGTGACCGGCGCGGACGGGGCGCGCGCCCATCACCTGACTCGCACTGGACGTCTCCCACCGCGACGCGTCGGGTGCAGGACAACCTCGGTCCAGAACCTGCCGGGTGCTTGGTGCGTCGCGTCAGGAAGTCGCTACCTTGGGGATGCGGACTTGAATCCGCCTCTGTCTTCGCACGGTTGCGTTCCCCGGAACGTCTCCGTCCGGGCGCCTTCTCGGGGTGGTTGGGAGCTGGCACCCGACGTGCGGTAGCATCTCGGTCGTCTCATGCCGGGGGGAGGGAGGATGCACGATGGTGGTGGAGGCCCCGGAGCCCCGGACGATGTCGGCCATCATGTTCACGGACATGGAGGCCCCTGCAGGTCAACGCTGGCGGGATGAGTCGCTACAACAAGCGCTGCATGAAGAGCACGGCCAACTGGTGCGAGGACTGCTCGCTCGCCACGGTGGCCGCGAGGTGAAGCGGATGGAGGAGGGCGGCTTCCTCCTGGAGTTCGAATCGGGCCTGCCCGCGGTGGCCTTCGCGCTGGAGTGGCGCGCCGCCGTGGATGCTCGCAACCGCGCCGTGCCCACCGAGCGGCGGATGTCCGTCCGCGCGGGCGCGCACCTGGGCATGGTGGTGCACCGCGACGGAGACATCTTCGGCGAGGGTGTCAACCTGGCGGCCCGCATCGAGTCCCTGGCGCGCCCAGGCACTGTCTACGTCAGTGAGACGGTGGCCGCGCAGCTGGAGGGACGGCTGAAGGCGCCTCCCGTGAAGCTGGGCCGCAACGAATTGAAGAACATCCGGCTGCCGGTGGCGGTGTTCCGCATCGACTCGCCGGTGGAGGGCCGCGGCGAGCGGGCGCTCATGTCGCGCGTGCGTTCACTGCTGGGCCGTAAGCGCGCGCGCGCGGACGGTTGAAGCTGACGGCCGGACGCGCGGCGGTATGGTGCCGCGCCATGTCCGAGCTCACCCTGGTTGTTGGTTCCAAGAACTACTCCTCGTGGTCGCTGCGCCCCTACCTGGCCCTGGCCCACACCGGCCAGCCGTTCCGGGAGGTGCTGGTGCCGCTGGACACGCCGGAGACGGCGGCACTCATCGCGCTGCATTCGCCCAGCGGCCGGGTGCCGGTGCTCAAGCACGGCGACACGGTGGTGTGGGACTCGCTGTCCATCTGCGAGTACCTGGCGGAGGCCTTCCCGGAAGCGAAGCTGTGGCCCACGGACCGCGCGATGCGCGCGATGGCGCGCTCGGTGACGTCGGAGATGCACTCGGGCTTCACGGCGCTGCGCACGAACCTCCCCATGGACCTGCTGGCGCGCAAGACGGTGCCGGGCGTGGACGCGCCGGGCGTGCACGCGGACATCGCGCGCATCCAGGCGCTGTGGGTGGGCTGCCGCGAGCGTTACGGCAAGGGCGGGCCCTTCCTCTTCGGCGCCTTCTCCATCGCGGACGCGTTCTTCGCGCCCGTCGTCACCCGCTTCGTCACCTACGGCGTCCCGTTCCGTCCGGAGAACGCCGCGTACCGCGACGCGGTGCTGGGCCTGCCCGCGATGCTCAAGTGGACGGAGGCCGCCCAGGGCGAGCCACCGCTCGCGCGCTACCGGTAGGAGCGCTACGGAGCGCGGAGCTCCTGCAGGCGCTTGTGCATCGTCCGCCGCAGGAAGTCCGTGCGGCGCGCGTCGAAGCCAATCTCCTCCAGGCGCTCCAGCCAGGGCTCCGCGCGGGTGCACAGCTTGTCGAGCATGACGCTGACGGCCTTCGCATTCACGCCGTAGCGCTCGCCAAAGGCGATGAAGTGCGCGCGCCGGAAGTTGTCGTCGCGCCCTTCGAACTTCAGGGCCATGCGGTGATCGCCGTAGGGCAGGGTGGTCAGCAGGTCATAGGCGGGTGACAAACGGAAACCGCCTCCGGGCCCCTCCGCCAGGATGCTCACGTTCTTGGCGTGCAGGTCCCCGTTCCCGATGAGGTAGCTGAACGCGAGCAGGTGGAGGAAGCGCGCAAGCTCGGGAACGGGCGCGGCGCAGTTCTCGCGAAGGCCCTCGGCGATGGCCGCGCAGGTGAGCCGGTACTTGTCGCTGGTATAGCGATCCAGGAACTGACAGGCATCCTCCTGGTGGATGCGGCGCAGGCGCTTCTCCGCCTTTTCCCAACTGCGATCAAAGCGCTCGACGAGCAGCCCGTCGTTCCCATCGCGGTCATGGATGAGCCGCGTGGTGGCGACGCGCAAGCCGCACTGCTTCGCCATGCCCATGAAGAAGTGCTCGTTGCGCACGAGCTCGGGCTTGTCCCTCGGGTTGAGCTTCAGGATGTAGTCACGCTGCCCCGACGAAGACACCGGGAAGGAGATGGTGGAGGCGGAGAGCTTCTCCTGGACGCCTGGAATCGTCGGCTCGGTGTTCTCCGTCCCCAGTCGCGGGAGGCTCTGGGCGAAGAGGTCCGTGAAGAGAACGGACTCGGGCTTCCATTTCGCTCCGCGAGGGACGGGTCGCGGGAAGGTCTGTCCCTGGGGAACGACGGAGAGGTCCCCCACGGTATCGGCCCCCGCCGCCACCAGCAGGCTGAGCAGGTCGTCTTCCGACGTCTTGACGTTCTGGAGGAGGACCCGCAGGCGCAGTCCTTCAGGAAGGAGTCCCGCGAAGTAGGTGTGGAGGTTGGCGCCCAGGGTCTCGGTGCGGCGTCTCGAGTAGGGCAGGTGGACCGCGATGCCGCCAGGCCTTGCCGCGTGTTGCTCGAAGAAGTCCGCCGCGTACTCGAAGATGGAGCCGTGAGCGGTTCGGGTGATGGAGCCGACATGGGTGGACCCGCGCCACACCTCCGCGACCTCGATGTCGGTCGGGCGGATCATGACGCCGGCTCGCTCACCCGCAGGCGTTGCTGGCCCGGCTCGAGTGTCAGCCGAAGTCCCAGCACGTGGAGGACGTCCAGGAGCTTGTCCAGGCGCAGCGTGGCCTTCTTCCCGCTCTCCACGTCGTAGATGAAGACAGGTCCGCATCCCGCCAGGACGCTGACCTCTTGCTGGGTCAATCCAAGCTTCGTGCGTTGCGCCCTGACGGCTTCCGCGAGGGGGCGGAGCCAGGAGGTTTCCGGTCGAGCCATGTGCCGTGGACTCCCAAAATCCATCCGTTCGAATGGATTTCAGCCCGGAATGTATCGGCATGAGAGGCCGTCACGTCAATATCCATTCGAGCGGATGGATTCGGAATCCATCCGCGTCGGGGCTCACAGCCCCAGCGACTTCAACTGCGCGTCGAACGCAGGGGCGTCCGTGAAGACAAACCCGCGCACTCCCAGCGCGCGGGCCGCGTCCACGAACTCCGGCAGGTCGTCGAAGAAGGCGGCCTCTTGCGGCGCGCAGCCCGCCTTCTGGAGCGCGAGCTGGTAGATGGCCGGCTCCGGCTTCACGTGCCCCACCTCGCAGCTCATCACCAGCGCGTCGAAGCGCTGGAGCACGGGCAAGAGCGGCTTCAAATAGGCCACGTGCAGCGCGTTGGTGTTGGACACCAGCACCAACTTCACGCGGCCCGCCAGCCCCTCCACGCGCGGCAGCACCGCGTCGTGCACCTTGAAGTGGCTGCTCCACAGGGGCGCGAACTCCTCCATGGGCAGGTCCACACCCAGCGCGCCGCAGACGTCCTTGCGGATGCCCTCCGCGTCCAGCAGGCCCCGGTTCGCCGCCGTCCAGCCCGCGCCGGTGAGCCGCCTCGCGGCCTCTTGCGGCTCCAACCCCGCCCGTGCCGCGAGCCTCGCGAAGAGCAGCGAGTTGTCGTGGAACACCAGCACGTTGCCCAGGTCCAGCAGCACGGCCTTCACGGCGGGGACGGCGGACACGGTGGCTCCCGTTTCAGATGCGGTAGGCGCGCGCGACGCCTTCCATCTGGCTGGCGACTTCCTGCAGCCGCTTCGCCGCGCCGGTGGTGGACTTCAGGCTGGTCTGCGTCTCCGTCATCATGGAGGACAGGTCCGTGACCGCGCTGAAAATCTGGGCGATGCCCGCGTTCTGCTGGTTCACTGCCCCGGCGATCTGCCTCGCCGCCGCGGCGTTGTCCTGGACGATGGTGGCCAGCTCCTTCAGGTGCTCGCCGCTGGTGCGCACCTGCTCCAGCCCTTCCGCGACGCTGGAGTGGCTCTGCTCCGTCATCTTCGCCGTGGAGATGATGGCGTGGCCCAGGTCCCCCAGGATGTCGCGCACCTTCTCCGTGGCCTGGATGGACTGGTCCGCCAGGTTGCGGATTTCGCGCGCCACCACGCTGAAGCCCTTGCCGTGCTCGCCGGAGCGCACCGCCTCGATGGCCGCGTTGAGCGCGAGCATGTTGGACTGGTCCGCCAGGTCCTTCACCGTCTGGGTGATGCCGCCAATCTGCTGCGTGCGCTCGTTGAGCTGCACGATGCGCATGGCCATCTCCCCGGACTGCTCGTGCAGCCCCTGGAAGCCGCCCAGGCTGTCGCGGATGGCGACCTCGCCCGCGCGGCCCACCTCCTCCGCGCGCGACGCCACGCCCAGCACCGTCTCCGCCTTCTCCGCGGCCAGGAGCGACGTCTGCTTGATCTCCTGCGCCGTCACCTGCGTCTCCTGGAGCGCGGCGGCCTGGCGGGCCACGTTGCGCTCCTGGACCTCGGAGGCGAGGTTCAGCTCCGCCACGGTCTCGCTGAGGACGTGCGTGCCCTCCTGGAGGCTGGTGGCCGTCTCGCGCAGGTTCTTCATCATCTGCGCGAAGGCCTGCGTGAGCTCGCCCACCTCGTCCCGCCCCGCCTTCACCTCCATCTCCTGCGTGAGGTCGCCCTCCTTCACCACGCGGCGGACCACCTCACCAAGCGCGCGCAGCGGACGGGTGATGCCGCGCGCCAGCACCCACGAGCCCAGGCCCACCGCCGCCACGAAGATGGCGGCCAGCCCCAGCACCAGCCGGCGCATCCCGTTGAGGGGCGCGTAGGCTTCCGCGGGGTCCACCTGGGCGATGAACCTCCACCCGTCCCCCACGTCGCGCACCTCCGAGCCGTTCACCGCGACCACGGACACGCGGCCCGTGCCGTCGTACGCGCCCTTGTGTGTATCGAACAGCGTCCGGCCATCCGTGCCCTGGACCTCCAGCGAGAAGCTGGTGTGGCCCCGGAGCTGGGCGCGGGTGAGCGCGGGCTTCACCAGCTCTCCCACCTGGCCCCAGTCGAACGCGGCGAGCAGCACGCCCAGCCGCTGGCCGCGCTCGTCCATCACCGGCACCGCCAGCGGCAGCACGTGCACGCTGTAGATGGGGTCCTCCGCCTCCACGCCCTCGGCGGTGGTGGTGCCGGCCTGCGCCTTCTGGAACCACGGCGCCTTGCGCACCGCTTCCGCGCTCCCGGCGTAGGACTCGCGCAGCGCGGGCGTGCTGGCGGAGACCGCCGCGCCGTCGTCGCTGAAGAGCACGATGCCGTTGAGGGTGAGGTAGCGCCGCTGGAGCAGCGACAGCATCGCGTCGCTCGCGGTGGGGTCCTTCGTGCGCAGCGCCTGGCGCAGGACCGGGTCCTCCGCCCAGCTGTGGGCGCTCGACTCGCGCTCCGCCAGGGTGGACTCCAGCAGGTCCTTGAACCCTTCCGCCTCCATCCGCAGGGAGGTGTTGATCTGCGCCTCCGTCTGCTGGCGCATCAGCTTGTCCTGCATGCCGGTCAGCGCCAGCAGCGGCACGCACGACACCAGGGTCATGTACAGCAGCAGCCGCCCACGCAGCGTCAGGGACGGCAGTTTGAAAGAAGGCATGGCACGCCGGCGCTAAAGAAGAGGACCCGGATTCCTATACCAGAACCCGGGCCCTGAACCTCCTGGCCGACTGGCCGCCTACAGCACCGGCACCCGGTCAGGCAGGTCCCTCGCGGGCAGGTTGGAGTAGTCCGCGTCCAGGTCCAGCCGCACCCGCTGCTTCACGCGCGTGCTGAGCAGCCCCCGGAGCATGCCCAGGAAGGCCGGAGGCGCCGCGATGACCACCTGGTCGAACGCGTGCGAGTCCACGCCCCTGTCCAGCCGCCCGGACAGCTCCCGGGCGAAGCGCTCGTGCTCCAGCTCCCTGCGGCCGTTCGGGTCGTTCTCCGGCACCGGGCCGTGCAGCGTGCCCGCGTTGGGGTTGTCCGCCTGGTTGAACAGCTCGACGGGCTTGGTGCGGCTCTCGTCATGCTGGAACTGCTCGATGAGGTCCCACTTCTCCGCCTTCGCATCCGTGGCGAAGAGCCGGGCGCGACTCGCGTTGGCCACCAGGATCCAGAGCCTCTTGTCCGCCATCTTCACGCCTCCTTGTCTCTTGAGGGATGCGGACCCCCCCGGCCACCGGCAAGCTTCCCCCACCAAGCTGCCCCCCCGCCGCGCGGTGGCCAGGCGACCCGCCCGCCGCCCCCTTCGCGGAACGGGAACACGAACGGGAACACTCCCCGTGCCCCCCGGTGCCTGACGACCTCCGCCCACGTTGACCCGCCGCATCCAAGCGGCGACCATCTTGCGCCGGGGGATTTGGACGGGAGTGGGCTGTATGGAGAAGTATTTCAATGTCCGTGGACTCAAGGTGCGCAGTCGCCGCACATGCCACCTGTCCATCCGGTACACGGCGGGTGAATCGTCACGTGCCGAAAGTTTTTCCGCTTCACGCGCGATAGATGCCCTCCCCTGGGTTGCAGGGTCGCCTCGGCATGGAAACCTGATCCCCCCATGGGCACCGACGACCTCCTCGCTCACACAGTCCTGTCCGAATCGGGTGACGCCGTGACCGACGGTGGCGGAGCGCCAGTCGTGATGTCACCGGCCGGACAGGAGGCCCAGGAAGGCGCGGTGCTGGGCAACTACCAGCTGGAGAAGCTGCTGGGCGAAGGGTCCATGGGCCGCGTGTTCCAGGCGCGGCACGTGCGGCTGGGGCGCCAGGTGGCGCTCAAGGTGCTCAAGCCGGAGCACGCGCGGGACAGCTCGTTCGTGCAGCGCTTCTTCCAGGAGGCGCGCACCGTCAATCAGATCAACCACGAGCACATCGTGGAGGTCTTCGACTTCGTGGACGAGTCGCCCGACGGGCACGTCTACTGCGTGATGGAGCTCTTGCGCGGGCAGAGCCTGGCGGCGCTCCTGAAGGAGGAGGGGCTGACGCTGGAGCGCGTGCAGCGCATGGGCGTGCAGGTGTGCGCGGCGCTGGGCGCGGCCCACCAGGTGGGCGTGGTGCACCGGGACATCAAGCCGGACAACCTCTTCATCACGCAGCGCTCCGGGCAGCAGGACTTCGTGAAGGTGTTGGACTTCGGCGTGGCGAAGCTCATCACCACGCAGACGGGCGTGAGCCTCACCGGCACGCTGGACGGGACCATCATCGGCACCCCGGCGTACATGGCGCCGGAGCAGGCCGCGGGCCTGCCGGTGGACGCGCGCGCGGACATCTACGCGGTGGGCAACATCCTCTACGAGATGCTCTCCGGCCACCCGCCCTTCCAGGCGCCGGCCTTCGGGCAGCTGGTGGTGCAGATCATCACCCAGCCGCCGCCGCCGCTGCCGTCGCACCTGCCTTCGGGCGAGCGCGTGCCGCTGGAGCTGGCGCAGTTGGTGATGCGCTGCCTGGCGAAGGAGCCGGAGGGACGGCCCCAGCAGCTGGCGGAGGTCACCACGGCGCTGCTCCTGATGCCCACCGCGCCGGCACCGGAGCCGCGCACGGATGCGTTGGTGGTGGAGGAGGCGGAGCGGCCCACCCTGCGCATGCGCGTGCCGGGCCTGCTGCGCTCCCGGCGGCTCCAGGTGTCCGTGGGGCTGGCGGCGCTCGCGCTGGTGTCCGGCATCACCACGTGGAAGGGGCTGCACTCGATGCGCGCCTCCCAGGCCGGGCAGGCTCCGGCGGTGGTGGCGTCCGCCACGGAAGCGGCCGCGCAGGGGACACCCGCGGCGGGCGCGGCGGACGCGGTGACGCTCACGGTGAACTCGTCGCCGCCGGGCGCGAAGGTGGTGCGCGTGGACACCGGCGAGGAGCTGGGCGTCACACCGCTGACGAAGGCGCTGAGCCGGAAGGCCGTGCCGCCGCAGCTGCGCGTGGAGCTCGCGGGCTACGTCCCGCTGGAGCGGGCGGTGGAGCTGAAGCAGGGTGCCGCCGCCGCGGAGCTGTCCGTGCCGCTGGTGAAGGCAAGCGCGGGGCCGCGCCGAGCCCCCGCGCGTGCGCCGGGCCGCAAGGGAGGAAGCAGGGATGCGGTCATTGATCCGTTCGCGTCGCAGTGAGCCCAAGGCCCTGAGCCTGGCGCTCGCGCTCGCGCTGGGGACGCCGTTCCCGGTGGTGGCGGAGGAGGCGACGGCGACCGCAGTGGACGACCAGGCGCGGGAGAAGTTCTCCGAGGGCAACCTGGCGTACGACCTGGGCGAGTTCGACCGGGCGCTCAAGGCCTTCAGCGAGGCGTACCGCATCAAGCCGCTGCCCGCGTTCCTCTTCAACATCGCGCAGTGCCACCGGCAGCTGAACAACCCGTCGCGCGCGTCCTTCTTCTACCGGCGCTACCTGTCGCTGTCGCAGGGGGAGCCGGCCAACGCGGACGTGGTGCGCGAACTCGTCGCGGAGATGGACGCGAAGGCGCGCGTCCAGGAGGAGCAGCGCCGGGAGCGCGAGCGCTTCGCCAGGGACCGCGAGCTCCAGAAGGCGCGGGAGCAGGCCGCGCTGGCGGAGGCGCGCGCCAACGAGGCGAAGCTCGCCGCGAATCCGTCCGCCGCGCCGGAGAAGAACGGGGCCTCGGAAGCCCTGGCCATGCAGGTGCCGGACGCGTCCGTGAAGACGGAGGCGGGCGCCTCCAAGCCGTGGACGCGCCGCTGGTACGTCTGGGCGGGCGCGGGCGCGGTGGCGCTGCTCGCGGGCGGCGCGGTGTGGGTCGCCACGGCGCCGAATCCCCGGGACACGACGCTCGGCACCGTGGGGCGGTAGGCGGCTTCGCAGCGCCGCCCGGACGTTCGCGACACGATCGGCGGCGCGGGCGAGGCAGCCCGCGCGGGCCTCAGCGCTGGGGCGGTGTGGCGGCCTGCGCCAGCACCTGCGCGGCGATGCGGCCGATGCGCGCGTGGAACGAGGGGGCGTCGTGGAAGGTGAGGCGCACGTCGCCCACCTTCAGCTCGTCGCCCGTGCGCAAAAGGCGCGGTTGTTCCGCCTCCAGCGCCTCTCCGTTCACCGTCACCGGCCGCGACTGCGCCAGCCGCTCCACCTTCCAGCCGCCGTCCGGCGAGGGGTGCAGGGCGAACTGCTCGCGAGACACCGTGGCGTCATTGACGACGAAGGTGTTGTGCGACGCGCGCCCCAGCTTCAGGGGGCCGCGGTCCGCCACCCCCATCAGCTCGAAGCACAGCGCGTCGCCCGCGGGCAGGCAGTCGCGCAGGTCCATCATGGGCAGCCGCGTGGCCGCCACGTTCTGCTCCTCGGGGACGTTCCACGCTCCCGCCTCCCACACCAGCCACGCGTGCGGGTACTTGGCGTTGAACTTCTCCTGGAGTGCCATGTGCTGCCGGATGAGCAGCGAGAGCAACAGGGCTCGCATGGCCCAGTCATAACCCCATCCGCCGCTTTCGCGTCGCACTGACGGCGTTCCAGGTGTCCACGAGTGGGCGAATGCGCCAGCCCGAAAGGCTACAACCGGGCAATGACGGCCTTCGCCATCCGCTCCGCCGCGCCCGCGTCCATGGGCAGGAAGAGGCACGGCTCCGTCACCTCCACCTCCTGAAGCCGGGTGCGCCCTTCGTTGTCCGTGGCCACGTCCACGCGCGCATACAACAGCCGAGCGCCTCCGGATGCCTCCATCACCTCGTGCGCCATCCGCTGCTCCGCCGCGTTGTCCGGCGTGAAGCCGTGCGGCTCCGCGAAGCCCCGGGGCGCGGTGGTCAGCGTGGGCGGGCGGCGCACCGCGTGGCTGAAGACGCCGTTGAAGAAGATGTACGAGCGCTCGCCCTCCGTCTCGAAGGCGCGCAGGTAGGGCTGCACCATCACGTCGCCCTCCTTCGCCAGCTCCGCCACCTTCGCGCTCGCGTCGTCCCACTGCTCGCGCCGGACGATGAAGACCTTGAGCCCGCCCGCCGCCACCGCGGGCTTGAGCACCACCGCGTCCCAGCCGCGCTCGCGCGCCGTCGCCGCCACGTCCAGCGTTCCGCCGGGTGGCACCCAGACGGTGGGCGTCAGCGGCAGGCCGCGCGCCTCCAGCGTCTTCAGGTAGCCCTTGTGCGTGTTCCACCGGAGCACGTCCGCGGGGTTGAACAGCCGCGTGACGCTGCCCACGCGGTCCGCCCAGGCGACGAACTCCTCGCGGCGCAGGTGGCTGTCCCAGGCGTTGCGCACCACCGCCGCGCGGACGCGGCTCCAATCCACGGTGGGGTCGTCCCAGATGACCGGCTGCGCATCCAGGCCCAGCGCCCGCAGCGCGGGCACCAGCGGCGCGTCCAGCGGGTTCAGCTGCGGCAGTCCGGCGTAGGTGATGACGGCGATGTCCAAGGCGGCGGGCTCCAGGCGACAGGAAACGCGCCGCGTTCTAACGCGCTCCCGTGCCCCGCGCAGCCACGCCCCTGGGTCAGGCCAGGCGCGCGAGCGGCGGCTTCCCCACGGCCGCCGTCTCCACGGTCTCCTGCGTCAGCTGCTCCGCCAGCGCCTTCGCCTCGCGCGCCACCCGCCCCAGCTCCCCCTGGCCGTGAGGGAAGGGGGCCGCGGGGCCGTCCAGCGCCAGCAGCTGCTGCCGCAGCGCCGCGCCGTTGGGCGTGCGCTTCTCCGGGTCCTTCTGGAGCAGCTGCATGACGATGAGGTCCAGCGCCAGCGGCACCGCGGGGTTGAGCTGCGAGGGCGGGACGACCTCCTGGTCCACCGCCGCGCGCAGGAGCACCTCCTCCGAGTGGCCGCTCAGCGCGCGCCGGCCGGTGAGGGCCTCGTGCAGCGTGAGCCCCAGGGCGAAGAGGTCCGCTCTCCCGTCGATGTCCTTGCCCATGGCCTGCTCCGGCGCCATGTAGCCCAGCTTGCCGCGCACGCTGCCCGCCACCGTGAGGTTCGCGCGCACCGCGTCCCGCGCGATGCCGAAGTCCGACAGCTTCACCTCGCCAATGCGCGACACCAGGACGTTGGGCGGGTTCAGGTCGCGGTGGACCAGCCGCAAGGGCACGCCGTCCGTGCTGGTGCGCCGGTGCAGGTAGTCCAGCGCGGACGCCAGCTCCGCGGCCAGGAACGTCGCGGCGGACAGGGGCAGCGGCCGGCGGTTCCGCGGCTTGAGCAGCGCGCTCAGGGGCAGCCCGTCCACGTACTCCATGGCCAGGAAGTAGGTGCCGCCGTGGCGGCCCAGGTCGAACACCTGGACGATGTTGGGGTGGTAGAGCGACGAGCACAGCTCCGCCTCGCGCCGGAACATGGTCACGAACGCCGCGTCGTCCGCGTACGACGGCAGGATGCGCTTCAGGGCCACCTGCTTCTCGAAGCCGCCCTCCGGCGAGTACGTGGCCCGGTACACCTCCGCCATGCCGCCCGCGCCCACGCGTTCGTGCAGCACGTACTTGCCCATGACCTCCTGCTCGCGCAGCGCCGCGAGCGCGCTGCGCGTGCGCTCCAGGAAGTGCCGCGCCAGCGTCGCCGTCAGCGCGCCCGTGGCCACGAAGAAGAACGCGCGCACGCAGATGAACAGCGGCCCCAGCGTGACGAGCGGCTCCTCCGGCAACAGCGGCCGCACGAAGCCGAAGTAGAGCGCCAGGTACTCCGCCGCCACCAGCGCGCCCGCGGCCAGCCCCAGGCGCGGGTTGCTGCGCAGGCCCGCCAGTGTCACCAGCGTGCCCCAGATGACCAGCGTGGGCGCGGTGAGCGCGTACACCGGGCCCTTGAAGTGCAGGTCGAACGCCAGCACCACCGCCGGGATGCTCACTTCAATGAAGACGTTCAGCCACGGGATGGCCGGGTGGAACGCGCCGGAGCGCAACACCCACCACATGCAGCCGTAGTAGCCCGACAGCACCGCGGACAGCCCCATCAGCGCGAGCGTCAGGTCCCAGCCCATCGCGGGCCCCAGCGCCGAGGCCACCACCACGCAGATGGCGGACAGGATGCTCATGAAGCGCGCCACGGACAGCTCCCGGGCCTGCGCGTCCCGCCGCAGGTGCGAGTCCAGGAAGCGCGACACGGTGCTGGATGGATTCCGGGTAATCATGTCCCCCCCACTCTAGAACGTGGCAGGACGCGTCATCCGCCTGCTCCCCCACACGTTGGGTGTGCTCCTACCATACCTTCCGCCACACGGAATGCCCTTGGAGCCCCACGAAGTGGACTTCAGGGGTCAGGTATCGCTGAAATGTTGCACCCCCACCCCACGCCGCATGCGAGGCACGGGGGGTTTTCCTCGTCGCACCTGGTCCTTCTTCAAGCACTGCCTTCGGGCAGGAGGCTTCATGCGCAGCTCCCCCCGTCTATTGCTGGCCGCCCTGGGCGCGGTCCTTCTGTTGGGCAGTGCCTGCAGTTCAGATCCAGAGGTCAATGCGGTCTGCGGTGACGGAAAGAAGGAAGGCGCGGAGCAGTGCGATGACGGCAACACCCGGGGTGGCGACGGGTGCGAAGCGAACTGCACCCTCCCGGGTGCGAAGTGTGGTGACGGCGTCAAGGCACCCACGGAGGCGTGTGACGACGGCAACACCATGGGAGGCGACGGGTGCGAGGCGGACTGTACCGTCACGACCGCCCAGACGGTCCAGTGTTGGGCCACGCCTCCCGCGCCGCTCGCGAACGGCGCCACCTGTGCGGTGACGAAGGAGGGCACGGCGGGCAAGCTCTTCACGGGCATCGTGCTCAAGGACGGGCAGACGCTGGTGGGCGGCCAGGTGCTGGTGGACGCCCAGGGCGTCATCACCTGCTCCGAGTGCGACTGCTCGAAGGCGGCGGGCGCCGCGGAGGCCACGGTGGTGACGTGCCCCACGGGCGTCATCTCCCCGGGCCTCATCAACCCGCATGACCACATCACCTACCCGAACGCGCCGCTGGCGAGCACCAGCGTGGAGCGCTACGAGCACCGCCACGACTGGCGCACGGGCAAGAACAATCACACCGAGCTGGCAAACAAGGCCAACTCCAAGGCGGACGCGATCCGCTGGTCGGAGCTGCGCCAGGTGATGGCGGGCACCACCGCCATCGCGGGCGCGGGCGGGCAGGCGGGATTCCTGCGCAACATGGACACGGGCGGCTCCGCGGGCATCGCGAACCAGGAGGGCCTGGGGATGCCGTACGCGGACTCGGACACCTTCCCGCTGGGTGACACCGGCGGCAGCACCCTGTCGGACGGCTGCTCCTACTCCTCGTTCCCGTCCTCGGCGACCATCACCAGTCGCACGTCGGCGTACCTGCCACACATCGCGGAGGGCATCGCGGCCACGGCTCAGAACGAGTTCCGCTGCTTGTCCACGGGCGGCGGCAACGTGCTGTTCCCGCGCTCGTCCATCATCCACGGCGTGGGCCTGACCGCCCGGGAGATCTCGGAGATGGCGGCGCACGGCACCGGCCTCGTCTGGTCGCCGCGCTCCAACATCTCGCTGTACGGCGACACGGCGATGGTGACGGCCTACAAGCGGCTGGGCGTGTCCATCTCCCTGGGCACGGACTGGATCCGCTCCGGCTCCATGAACCTCCTGCGCGAGCTGGCGTGCGCGGACCACCTCAACACCACGCGCTACGCCAAGACCTTCACGGACGAGGACCTGTGGCGCATGGTGACGGCCAACGCCGCGGACGCGGTGGACATCTACGAGCGCGTGGGCCGCATCGCCCCGGGCAAGGTGGCGGACCTGGCCATCTTCCGCGTGGGCGCGAACGCGGCCTCGCCGTTCCGCGCGGTCATCACCGCGCAGCCGGCGGACGTGGTGCTGACGGTGCGCGGCGGCAAGCCGCTCTACGGCGACCAGGCGCTGGTGGACGGCCTCAAGGGCACGGACGCCTGCGACGCGCTGGACGTGTGCGGCACCCCGAAGGCCGCGTGCGTGAAGTCGGAGATTGGCAAGACGCTGGCGGAGTTCCAGGGCTCCACGGACACCCAGGGCCTGTACCCGCTGTTCGCGTGCGGCACCCCGGAGAACGAGCCCACCTGCGAGCCCTCGCGCAGCGCGGTGAACACCACCTTCCCGGTGGCCGCCGTCAACGGCTCCACCGTCTACACGGGCGTGGCGAGCGCGGCGGACGCGGACGCGGACGGCATCGAGGACGCCGTCGACAACTGCCCCACCATCTTCAACCCCGTGCGCCCCATGGACAACGGGCGGCAGATGGACACGGACGGCGACGGCGTGGGTGACGCGTGCGACCCGTGCCCCCTGGAGGCGGGCACCACCGCGTGCCAGGCCTTCCGCGGCGAGGACGACGACCACGACGGCGTGCCCACCTGGAAGGACAACTGCCCGTTCGTGGCCAACGCGGACCAGAAGGACACGGACGGCGACGGCAAGGGCGACCTGTGCGACGGCTGCCCGAATGACGCGGCCACGTGCTCGGTCGCGGACCCGTCCGACTTCGACTACGACGGCGTCTCCAGCGCCACCGACAACTGCCCGCTCGTGGCCAACCCGGACCAGAAGGACACGGACGGCGACGGCTTGGGTGATGCGTGCGACTTCTGCTCGGGGACCGTCCTCGCCGGCGGCGTGTGCGCCACCAGCGTCTACGACGTGAAGGCGACGCCCCGCTTCGGCAACCAGTCGCTGGTGAACATGAAGATGGCGGTGGACGACGTGGTGGTGACCGCGGTGGATGTGAAGGCGGACCGCGGCTACTGGGTGCAGGTGGCGAACTACCCGGCTGGCAAGGGCGTGGAGGACTCCGGCCTCTTCATCTACAGCCCCAAGTCCGACGTCGCGGTGGGCGACAACATCCGCGTGGAGGGCACGCTGAAGGAGTACTTCGGCCTGCTGGAGGTGATTGACGGCAAGGTGACGAAGCACAGCGCGGCCAACCCGCTGCCGGCCCCGGCGGTGGTGCGCACGGAGGACATCCGCACCAACGGCCCGAAGGCGAATGCGCTGGAGGGCGCGCTGGTGGAGGTCCGCAACGTCTTCAACACCCGCCTGGAGAACGACAAGCGCGAGTTCATCGTGGACGAGAACAAGGCCGGCAACCCGGCGTCCTCGGGCCTGATGGTGGATGACCAGTCCTTCGCCTATGCCCCGCAGGTGCTGGGCACGGAGTACACCACGCTGCGCGGCGTGCTCACGTTCACCTTCGGCGACCACAAGCTGCTGCCCCGGAGCGCGGCGGACATGGTCATCCCGCTGCCGCCCCTGCCGGCGCTGACGGGCTTCACGTCCGGCGGTTTCGCGCGCGTGGGTGGCACCCGGGCCATTCCGCAGCCCCTCACCGTGACGATGGCGAACGCCTACCCGGTGGACGTCACCGTGACCATTTCCTCCAGCGACGCGGCGGCCCTGTCCGCGGCGGGCGGGCAGGTGGTCATCCCCGCGGGCCAGACGAGCGCCACGGTGGCGCTCGAGGCGAAGGCGGAGGCGGCCTCGGTGACCCTCACCGCGACGCTGGGCACGTCCTCCCAGACGACCGCGCTGCGCGTGCTGGGTGAAACCGAGGCGGCCAGCATCACGGACCTCACCCCGGCGACGGTGGGCGTGGCGCCGGGCGGCACCGCGCGCTTCACCGTGACGTTCGACCGGCCGGTGCCGGCGGGCACCACGCTGGACCTGGAGGTGACGCCCGTGGGCTTCGGCACCCTCTCGGCCCCGGTCGTGACGACGGACGCGCTGACGGCCACCTTCGACCTGACCGTGGACGACGCCAGCACCGGCTCCGGCACGGTGACGCTGGGCACGCTGAGCGCCACGGTGAACGTCATCACGGACGTGCCGCGGCTCTCTTCGCTCACCCCGTCCACCGCCACGGTGAACGCGGGCGCGGCCCAGGTGTTCACGGTGACGCTGGAGTACGCTCCGACGGAGCCCGTGCAGGTGCTGCTGGCGCTGGCCTCGCCGGCCACGCCCTTCGGCGCGCTGTCCGCCACGTCGGTGACGGTGGGCGCGGGCCAGACGACGGCGACGGTGACGTTCACCGCCGCCGCGGAAGGGGAGGGGACGGGCGCGGTGTCCGCCTCGCTCAACGGCATCACGCGGTCGGCGGCGCTGACCGTGCTGCCTCCTCCCGCGAAGCTCGCCAGCGTCACGCCGGAGACGGTGACGGTGACGGTGGGCACGACGCAGACGTTCACCGTCACGCTGGACCGCAAGGCTCCCGCGGGCGGCGCGGTCGTGGACGTGGCGTTCACGCCCGCGGAGCTGGGCTCGCTGGCGGCCTCGACGGTGACGGTGCCGGAGGGTCAGACGGCCGCCACGGTCGTCTTCACCGCCACCGAGGCCACGGGCGACGGCCAGCTCACCGCGTCCTACCAGGGCGTGACGAAGCAGGCGGCCGTGACGGTGGCCCCGCCCCAGGGCCACGTCGTCATCAGCGAGATCGCCGGCCAGGGCGTCACCGTGAACGCGGATGACTACATCGAGCTGTACAACCCGACGAACGCCGACGTGAACATCACCGGCTGGAAGCTGCTCTACCGCACGGCGAGCACCACCAGCACCACGACGAACTTCACGGTGCTGGCCACGCTCCCCTCCGCGACCATCAAGGCCCACGGCTACTACCTGGTCGCCGCCGGCGGCTACTCCACGTCGACGGTCCCCGCGGACCACACGTGGGGCAACACGGACATCTCCGGTTCCACGGGCAACGTCCGCCTGGGCACGGCGGATGTGACGGTGGACCCCACGTCTCTCACGGGCGTGGTGGACACCGTGGGCTTCGGCAACGGCCGCACGGTCGTGGAAGGCGCCGCGGCCCCCGCTCCCGGAGGCCGGGGCGGCAGCATCGAGCGCAAGGCCCGGGCGTCGTCCACCGCCGCGACCATGGGCGCGGGCGGCGCGGACGAGCTCGCTGGCAACGGCCAGGACACGGACGACAACGCGGCGGACTTCGTGCCGCGCACGGCGCGCGATCCGCAGAACTCGTCGAGCCCCACCGAGACGCCGTAGTCCCGGCATCCCGCCCCGCTCCCTTCACCCGAGGGGAGCGGGGATGAAAGCCTCCCTGAAATGAAAAACGCCCGGTCCCTCGCATGGGGGACCGGGCGTCTGTTCTTCCGGGCCGCCCGGCCCGGTGGGGTCAGCGCATCAGGCCATGGGGCCGCGCACGTGGAGGCCGCCGGAGAGGATTTGATCCAACGACGCCATCAGCGGGTCGTAGTTCACGGCGGCGCGGAACAGGTTGTGGTGCAGCAGGATGCCCAGGTAGCCGCCCATCATCGTGTGGGCCATGTGCAGCGGGTCCACCTCCTGGCGGAACTCCTGCCGCTTCTGGCCGTAGCGGATCATCCCCGCCAGCACCGCCACGTAGAGGGAGATCTTCTCGCGCAGCGCCTCCGCCACGCGGTCGTTGGACTCCGCGGACTCGGCGGACAGCATCCCGAAGAAGATGCCGTATTCGCGGTGGTAGCGCAGGAACTGCGACGTGCGTGACACCACGAACACCAGCTGCTCCCGGCCGGTCAGGATGCGGCGCTCGGCGAGCAGCGGCGCGAACTCCATCAGGTAGCGCTGGTGCAGTTCATCGATGGCCGCCAGGAGCAGGTCTTCCTTGGTAGGGAAGTGCCAGTAGAGCGCGCCCGGCGTCATCCGGATGGCCTTCGCCAGGTCCGACATCGTCGTCGACAGGTAGCCCCGCCGAGCGAACAACGTGATGGCGGCCTCCAGGATTTCGACCCGCGTTCGCGCGGCCCGTTCCTGTTTGATTTCGCGCTTCGCTGGTTCCTTGCTCATTTCCGGGTAAATCTACACCTCACGCCAGGAGCGTCACCTTAACGATTTCAGACGGCGAGGCGACGCGCAGGGGCGGGCCCCAGAAACCGGTGCCCCGGCTGACGTAGAGGTGGTTGTCGCCGTCCTGGAAGAGGCCGGCGTCGTGCTTCCAGATGGCGGAGACGGCGACGGTGAACGGGAAGAACTGCCCGCCGTGGGTGTGTCCGGACAGTTGCAAGCCCATGCCCGCCTTCGCGGCCACATCCCAATTGGATGGTTGGTGTGCGAGCAGCACCGCGGCGCGGTCGGGATTCCGGCCCTGGAGGGCGGCGTCCAGGTTGTAACCCTTGGGGCCGTTACGCATGGACCAGTCGTCCACGCCCACCATGTCGAACGCGCCGCCCGCGTCGCCAATGGTCACGTGACGGTTGCGCAACACGGTGACGCCCAGGCCGGTGAGCGCGTCCGCCCAGGTGCTGGCGTTCCAGTAGTACTCGTGGTTGCCGGTGATGAAGTGCGTGCCCGCGCGCGCCTGGAGGTTCTGGAGCGCGGCGACGGAGTGGCGCAGGTCCGCCACCGTGCCGTCCACCAGGTCGCCGGTGATGGCGACCAGGTCCGGCTTGAGCGCGTTGGCCCGCCGCACCAGCTCGTCCATGAAGCGCCGCTGGATGATGGGACCCACGTGGATGTCGCTCATGTGGACGATGGTGAAACCATCCAGCGCCTTGGGCAGGCCGGGCAGCCGCACCGTGACCTCGTTGACCACGGGCGGATGGAAGGCGCTCCACATGCCGTAGCCGGTGAGGCCGCCCGCCGCGAGCGCCGCGCCGCCCGCGGTGGCCCTCGCGAGGAACAACCGGCGCGCTTCGTCCACGGGGGGCACCGGGGGCACGGCGGGAGGCGGGGGCGGCACGGTGACGGCCAGGTCCGCCAGGGACGGCGGCGCGGCGGGGTCCGGCGCGGGCGTGGCGAGCGGCGCGGCGACGCCCCGGTGGCCGCGCGTGCGCGCCACGAGCCAGCGCACCGCGCCCAGCAGCGCCAGGGAGAGCAGCAGGTAGACGGCGACGCCCATCCACGTCCACGCGAACACGGCGACGATGAACGCGGAGGGGATGATGCGTGTCACCACCCAGGACAGCAGCAGCGGCACGCATAGCGCCGTCAGCAGCACCTTGCCGGCGGTGCGCCAGGCCCGGTTCGTGGACGTGTCGCGAAAGAGGCGCCGGTACAGGTAGACGTGGACTTGGACCGACGCGACGCTGACGAGGAGGATGAACAGGATGATGCGCAACGGGCTTTCCACCATGGGAGGCCCATCCTCGCGCGCATGCGCCACGGCGCAACCGGCATGCGCGTGAAGAAGCGTGAAGCGGCAAGGGGCTCCGAGCCTGGGGGCCCCGCGTCCGGCGGCCGGCTACTTCTGGCGGGTGCCCAGCGCGGCGCCGATCTGCTGCCACTCCTGGGCGTAGGTGCCACGGGAGAAGGCGCGCAGGTCGTCGCCGGTCACCGTGCCGCGGGAGAGCGCCGTGTCGAGCGCCTTCACGATGGCGTTCTTGTGCGGCTGCTCCACGTACGGGTTGTCCTCGCGGAAGACCTCGCCGAAGAGCGACTCCAGGCGGCCGTCCTGCTTCAGCCGCTCCACGATGCGGTTCTGCGACACGGGCGCGTCCGCGTGCGCGTGCAGCATGGCGGAGGCGATGCCGCTCTGCGCGTCCGCGTCCGGGAACTCCGCCAGGAGCCCCAGCTCCATGTCCGCCTGGGCGATGGACTCCGCGTCCGCCGGAGAGACCGGGGCCTTCACGGCCTGCGACTGCGCAGGCGTGGGGCGCCCGGGGGCGGGGCGCGCGGGTTCGAAGTCGCTGCGGCCCTGGAAGGAGCGCACGTTGGCGTTGGCGGGCGTCCGGCCCTGGGCTCCCGGCTTGCTGTCACGCGTGGCGTCGCTCCGCTCGGACCGCTCGAACTCCGAGCGCTTCGGGGGAATGGACGGGCGATTGCCACCATCGACGCGAGACATGGGGGGACTCCAGGCGCGGGGGAAGGCCCGTCGCGATACTCACGCCGGGTTGCGCACCTACATCTGTTATCGGGCTGTCCTTCCCCAGGGTTGCGTAGCCCCCCGGTCCACAGGCTCCGTCCGGCCGCCCGCATGCCGCGTCAGAGCCCCCTCCCAATCCTGGATCATCCGGCCTTGGCCGCCTTCCGTCCCGGCCAACCCCTTGATTCCAGGGGGCTTTCATCCAGAACGGAAATCCGGCGTTCCGCCGCGATGCGTCACCCGGGGGGCGAGAAGATTTCTTCGAGGCCGGCCGGGAGGCTGGTCTGCCACGCGGGGTAATTATGGCCCCCGCTGTAGGTCCGGTACGTGGCGCGGTGCCCGGCCGCCTGGAGGAGGGGCAGGAGGCGCTGGTTGCCGTCCTGGAGGCCCTCGAAGCGGCCGCAGTCCATCCAGACATGGAGGGGCGGCTGGCCGGTGCGCCGGGCCAGGTCGAAGACGACCATGTCGGTGCCTTCGATGGAGAAGGCGCCGGACTGGGACAGGACGTGGCCAAAGACGTGCGGCAGGCGCTGGGCCGCGTAGAGCGCCATCAGGCCGCCCAGTGACGAGCCCAGCACCGCGTGCGCGCCCGGCGTGCGCTGCTCATCCACCAGGGACAGGTGCTCGCGGGCCAGGGGGAGCACGCGCTGGTGCAGGAAGGCCACGGTGGCTTCGCTGCACGCGTACTCGGTGGTGCGGGCCGGGCCGCCGTTGGACACGAAGGCCATGGCCACCGGGCGCATGCGGTCCGCGGCGATCAGGTTGTCCACCACCACGGGCAGCTGGACGCGCTGGAGGTAGTCGTCGCCGTCCAACACCACCATGAGCGGCACGGGGCCTTTCACGGGCGGCGCGTAGAGGGCCACCGCGCGCTTGCTGCCCACGGCCCACTCGTGCGTTGCCACCTGGTGGCGCGTCACGCGGCCCTTCGGCACGGTCTTGAGGCGCTTGCCCAGCGGTGTCGCTTCGCCCTTCGGCATCCAGAAGCAGTGGTTGAAGTCACCGAAGCCGTTGTCGGAGCGGCGCGGGTTGAAGGCGTCGCGCACGCGGCGGCCCTTCGTGTCCTGGAGCGCGTATTCGACGTAGGCGTCCTCGGGCAGCGCCAGCGAGCGCGCCCACAGCCCCTTGCCCACGCGCTCCAGCGGCAGGGGCGTGCCTCGCCAGTCCTGGAAGTCTCCCTGGAGGAAGACCTGTCGAGGGCCCTTCCACACGAAGGTGGCGGTGTCTCCGTCGATGAGCGGCGTGCCCTCTTCGCGCGCGCGGGCTTCCAGCGTCCGGGTGTCGTCCATGCGTGGCTCGAAATGTATTAGGGGGACAGCAGGTCGCGCAGCGCTCCGGTCAGGTCCGGGTGGCGGAACTGGAAGCCCGCCTCCAGCGCGCGCCGGGGCATCACCCGCTGGCCCTCCAGCGCCACGCGCGCCATCTCTCCGAAGCGCGCCTTGAGGACGATGCCCGGCACCGACAGCGCCGCGGGCCGCTCCAGCACCGCGCCCAGCGTGTGCGCGAAGGTCGCGTTGGTGACGGGCTCCGGTGACGTGGCGTTCACCGGGCCGGACAGCGTGGGGTGCTCCAGCGCGAAGCGCATCAGCTGGAAGAGGTCTTCTCTGTGGACCCAGCTGACGTACTGCTGGCCGTTGCCCACCTTCGCGCCCGCGCCCATGCGGAACACCGGCAGCATCCGGTGCAGCACGCCGCCCGCCGGGTGCAGCACCACGCCGATGCGCAGGCGCACCGTGCGGATGCCCGCCTCCTCCGCGCGCACGGCCTCCGCCTCCCAGCCCTGGCACACGTGCGCGAGGAAGTCGTCGCCGGGCGCGTCCTCCTCCGTCAGCGTCTGCCCCGCCCGGGCGCCGCCGTAGAAGCCCACCGCCGACGCGCAGACGAAGTGGCGCACGCTGCCCGCCTGCTTCATGGCCTCCACCAGCACGCGGGTGCCCTCCACGCGGCTGAGGTGGATGCGGTGCTTCGCCTCGTGCGTCCAACGTTGGTCCACCGGCTCCCCGGCCAGGTGCACCACGCCTTCCGCGCCCGCGAGCGCGTCCGGCGACATCGGCGTGCTCCCGTCGAAGTAGGAGCCCGTGACCCCGGCGGGCAGCCGGCCGAGCGCGTGTTCCACGCTCCGGCTGAGCACGTGCACCGTGTGGCCGGCCTCCAACAAACCTTGGACAAGGCCTGGACCGAGGAAGCCGGTGGCGCCCGTGCAGGTCACCCTCAAGGGTGGGCCTCCTTTTCTCGGTCCGCGGTCAGGTCCTGGCCCACCAGCTCTCCCAGGGCGGTGAAGAAGCGGGCCTGCTCCTCCGGCTTCATGCGCCCGGAGTGGCGGTAGACCGGCGCGCCCTCCGCGTCCAGCAGCATCACCGTGGACGTCTTGGTGGGCAGCTTCAAGGGCGGCTGGCCCAGGGTGCCCTTCAGGTCCACCAGGATGGGCACGCCGGCCTTCTTCTCCTCGTCACGCACGTACGACAGGGCGATCCCCCGCGCGGGAAAGAAGTCGTATTTCTCCAGATTGGCCACCGCGACCACGAACGCGCTCTTCAGGAGGCCACGCTCGCGTCCCCGGGTGAACAGCTCCGCCTTCAGAGGGGCGTTGAGTGTCGTGGAGTCCTTGTCCTCGTAGAAGAGGATGACGGGTTTCCCACGCCAGCGCGCCAGCTGAACTCGCTCTCCGCTGCTGGTGCTTAACGTCGCGTCCACGGGCTCCGGAGCCGGGGCGGCGCCACCCGCGCTTCCCGCTGCCAGGGTCACCGTCAACGCGCCTGCGATCCACGCCTTCATCGGGAGTCTCCGTGTACAAGGTTTTTGCAAATCTTAGACATAGCCTTGACAATCTCTGGACGCAAACGCTACCTCTAGGTGAGAAGGCTGCTGCCGTGCTCCCGACTTCGGAGATCCGCTGTATGGCCACCCTGCTTCCCAACGTGCAGCAGACCTCCGCCGGAGCAGCACACCCTGAACAAGCCTGGTTGCAGCTCGTGCAGGCGCAGGTGGAGGCCGCGCTCGCGCAGCTGTTCGAGCTGCCGGATGAGCAGGCCCTGGACGCACGTTGGACACACGCGGCGGCGCAGGCGAGGGCCTATGCGCTGCGGCCGGCGAAGCGGCTGAGGCCGGCGCTGGTGCTGGCGGGGCACGGGCTGGCGCGCGGGAGCACCGCGGTGCCTCTGGGGCTGTGGCGCTTCGCCGCGGGGTTGGAGCTCTTGCACACGTTCCTGCTCATCCACGACGACGTGGCGGATCAGGCGGAGCTGCGGCGGGGCGGGCCGGTGCTGCACCGGATGCTGGCCCCGGGCCGTCCGGGCGAGGACCTGGCGGTGGTGATGGGCGACCACCTCTTCGCGCGCTCGCTGGAGGCGATGCTGGAGTCGGGGCTGCCGGGAGCTTCGAGCGTGGCGCGCTACTACCTGGGCGTGTGCCGGCACACGGCGGCGGGGCAGTACCTGGACCTGGACCTGGCGCGCGTGCCGCTGGCGGAGATGTCGCTCTTCCAGACGCTGCGCGTGGCGCACCTCAAGACGGCGCGCTACGGCTTCTGCGCCCCGCTGGTGTGCGGCGCGATGCTGGGCGGCGCGGACGCGGGGCTCCTGGAGGGCCTGGAGCGGGTGGGGCGCTCGGTGGGCCTGGCGTACCAGCTGCGCGACGACCTTATCGGCCTGTTCGGCGACGCGGCAGTGGCGGGCAAGGCGTCCGACGGCGACTTCGTGCAGGCCAAGCGCACCTTCCCGGTGGTGGCCGCGTACGTGCGCGCCACGCCCGAGGGCCGCGAGGAATTGGAGCAACTGTGGGCGCTGCCGGTGGAGTGCAAGGACGACGCGGCGCTCGCCCGTGCGCGGGAGCTGGTGGAGCACTTCGGCGGCCGTGCGGCGTGTGAGCGCGCGGTGGAGCGGGCGTCGCGTGCGGCGCGGCGGAGCCTGCAGGGGCTGCCCAACCCCCATGGCCTGAGGGACCTGCTGGACTCCCTCATCACCCGGCTGTCGCGTCGCGCTTCCTGAGGACACCGTCATGAGCGCACAGGGCAAGCGGGTGGTGGTGGTGGGCGCGGGGGTGGGCGGGCTGGCCGCGGCGGCGAGGCTCGCGCGGCAGGGCTTCGACGTCCAGGTCTTCGAGAAGACGCACGGCCCGGGAGGCCGGTGCAACCAGCTCCAGGTGGATGGGTTCACCTGGGACGTGGGCCCCACCATCGTGCTGATGCCGGAGGTGTTCGAGGAGACCTTCCGCGCGCTGGGCCGCCGCATCGAGGACTACCTCACGCTGGTGCGGTGCGACCCGAACTACCGGGTGCACTTCCGCGACGGTTCGGACGTCACCTTCACGTCCGAGCTGTGCACCATGGGCCGCGAGCTGGAGCGCGTGGAGCCGGGCAGCTTCCAGCGCTACCTGGCCTTCATGGCGCAGGGCCGTGAGCAGTACCGCATCAGCCTGGACCACTTCGTGGGCCGCAACTTCAATGGCGTGAGCGACTACTTCTCCCCCGGGGTGCTGGCCAAGATTTTCAAGGCACGCGCGCACCGCCGCATGTACGCGGACGTCAGCCGTTACTTCCAGGACGACCGGCTGCGCGCGGCGATGACGTTCCAGACCATGTACCTGGGCGTGTCTCCCTTCGAGTCGCCCGCGGTGTATGGCCTGTTGCCCTTCACGGAGCTGGGCGTGGGCATCTGGTTCCCGAAGGGCGGCCTCTATGCCATTCCGCTCGCGCTGGAGCGTCTGGCGCGCGAGGAGGGCGTGACGCTGCACTACGGCCAGTCGGTGGAGCGCATCCTCACCGAAGGCGGGCGCACCACGGGCGTGCGGCTCGCGGGCGGCGAAGTGGTGTCCGCGGACGCCGTGCTTTGCAACGCGGACCTGCCGTACGCGTACGAGAAGCTGCTGGATCCGAAGGACGCGCCGTTCAAGCGGGGGGAGAAGCTGCGCTTCACCTCCAGCGGCTACATGCTCTACCTGGGCATGAAGAAGAAGGTGCCGGGCCTGCTGCATCACAACGTGATGTTCGGCCGGGACTACGCGGGCTCGTTCGAAGACATCTTCCAGCGCTTCCGTGTGCCGGAGGACCCCAGCTTCTACGTCAACGTGCCCACGCGCACGGACCCGTCGCTGGCGCCGGAGGGGAAGGACTCGCTCTACGTGCTGGTGCCCGTGCCGCATCAGCACCCGGGGATGGACTGGAAGGTGGAGGGCCCGAAGGTGCGCGCGAAGGTGTTCCAGCGCATGGCGGAGCTGGGCTACCCGGACCTGGAGGCGGACATCGAAGTGGAGCGTGTCTTCACCCCGGATGACTGGGCGGGCACGTACAACCTGGCGCGCGGCAGCGCGTTCGGGCTGGCGCAGAACTTCTTCCAGATTGGTCCCTTCCGTCCGGCCAACGTGGATCCTCGTGTGAAGAACCTCTTCTTCGTGGGCGCCTCCACGCAGCCGGGCACGGGCCTGCCCACGGTGCTCATCTCCGCGCGGCTCGTCACGGAGCGGCTGACGGCGTGGGCGCGCAAGCAGGGCGTGGCGCTGTCGCCTCGCGCGGGCGTTCCTGCGGTGGAGGTGGCGGCATGAGCGTCACCACTTCTGAACCGCTCATCGCTCAGGGCTACCGGCGCGCACGGGTCGTCACGCGCCACCACGCCAAGAGCTTCTTCTTCGCGTCGTATCTCCTCTTCGGACAGCGGCGGAAGGCGGCCTTCGCGCTGTATGCCTTCTGCCGGCGGCTGGACGACCTGGTGGACGCGGGCGAGAGCGCGCTGCCGGGCGAAGCGCCCATGGACCTGGCGACGCGGCTGGCTCGTGCACGCGAGCGCGTGGCGGAGGTCTATCTGCCGCTGCCGGAGCTGGCCTCGAAGGAGCTGGGCCCGCCTTCCGCGCGCCAGCCCTCCGCGGAGGCGCCGTCGCCGTGGGACCCGAGCGAGTTCGCGGCGCTGCGCCACACCATCCACCACTACCGGATTCCGGAGCAGCCCTTCCAGGACCTCATCTCCGGCATGGAGATGGACCTGACGAAGGTGCGCTACGACACGTGGGAGGAGTTGGACCTGTACTGCTACCGCGTCGCGGGCGTGGTCGGGTTGATGCTGACGCCGGTGCTGGGCTGCGAGGACTCGCGCGCGGTGGAGCCGGCGGCGGACCTGGGCCGCGCGATGCAGCTCACCAACATCCTGCGCGACGTGCGCGAGGACCTGGAGCGCGGCCGGGTGTACCTGCCCTCGGAGGAGCTGCGTGCCTTTGGCATCACCGAGGACGACCTGCGGGCGGGGCGGGTGGACGCGAAGTGGCGCGACTTCATGCGCTTTCAAATCCAGCGCGCGCGGGCGTACTACGCGCGGGCGGCGGCGGGCGTGCGCTACCTCACGGGCTTTGGCAGCCAGCGCATGGTGCGGCTGATGGGCGCCATCTACGGCGACATCCTGCGGGACATCGAAGCGCGGGATTACGACGTGTTCAGCGGCCGGGCCCACACGACGACGGGGCGCAAGCTGGAGCTGACGGCGAAAGTGTTCCTGCGGCCCCGGGCCGCGCTGCCGGAAGCGTCCCTGGACCTGCCGTCCGCGCCGGTGCCGCTGTTGCCCACGGGCACGGGAGGCTCGCGATGAAGGCCTCGCGCGTGGCGGTGATTGGAGGCGGCATTGGCGGGCTGACGGCCGCGGGACTCCTGGCGAAGGAGGGCCACGCGGTGACGCTGTTCGAGGGCGGCCCGTCCCTGGGCGGCAAGGCGCAGGCGGTGGCGGTGGAGGGGCTCACGCTGGACACGGGCCCCACGCTGCTCACGTTGCCGGCGCTGGTGCGCGGCACGTTCGAACAGTTGGACGCGCTGGACCTGCTGCCGCCGTTCACGGAGCTGGAGCCGCAGTGCACCTACCACTTCACGGACGGGTGCGGCTTCACGGCGTACAAGGACCTGGAGCGCATGGCGGACAGCGCCGCGGAGCTGCGGCCCGTGGAGCGCAAGGGCGTGCACTCCTTCTACGCGGAGGCCGCGGCCATCTGGCGCGCGGCGGGAGAGCCCTACCTGGAGGCCCCCTTCGAGGGCATGGCCGGCTTCATGGCGCGCGTGGCCCGCCGGGGCATCGGCGCGATGCTGGCGGGGATGAAGCTGGACACGCTGCACGCGCTGGCGGCGAAGCACTTCCAGACGGACCACCTGCGGCAGTACGTGGGCCGCTTCGCCACCTACGCGGGCGGGTCGCCGTACGCGTCCAGCGCGGCGTTCGCGCTCATCCCGCACATCGAACATGCGTATGGCGTGCACCACGTGCGCGGCGGCATTGGCGCGCTGGTGGAGGCGCTGGGGCAGGCGGTGCGGCGGCTGGGCGTGACGGTGCACCTGGACACACGCGCGCGCTTCGAGCGCATCACCGAAGGCTACCGAGTGGAGCCGGTCGCGGAGGTGTTCGACAGCGTGGTGGTGAACGCGGATCCGCTGGCGTCGCTGCGCCGGGAGTCGGAGCCGCTGTCTCTGTCCGGCTTCGTGCTGCTCCTGGAGGTGGAGGGGCGCACGGCGGTGCCGCACCACGCGGTGATGTTTGGCGGGGACTACCGGAAGGAGTTCGATGAGCTCTTCGCGGGACAGCTCGCCACGGACCCGACGGTGTATGTCTGCAACCCGTCCGCCACGGATTCGAGCATGGCGCCACCGGGCCGCACGGGGTTGTTCGTGATGGTGAACGCGCCGGCCATGCCGCTGGAGGAGGGCAGGGCGGAGCAGGCGCGGCGCGATTGGGAATCCAGCGCGGAGCGCGTGCGCGAGCAGATGTTCGAGAAGCTCGTCCGGCACTACCCGGCGTTGAAGGGGCGCGTGCGCGTGGTGGGGCAGCGCTCGCCGGTGGACCTGGCGGCGCGCGGGGCTCCGGGGGGTTCCATCTATGGCTTCCTGCCGCATGGCCGCTTCGGTCCGTTCCGCAGGCCGCGCATCCGGGGTGGCACGCCGGGGTTGTTCTTCGCGGGCGGCGGTACGCATCCGGGCGGCGGGGTGCCGCTGGTGATGCTGTCGGGCAGGTTCGCGGCCCAGATGGCGTCCGCGCACCTGCGGGAGGTCGCATGAAGTCCGTCCTCGCCCAGAACCGCCTGTCCGACGCGGCGGAGTCGTGCGCGCTGCCCGCGCTGCCGGACATGGCGGGGGCGTACCGCTGGTTCTACGCCGACGTGACCGCCGGGCCGTACAGCGCGGTGTGCATCTTCATGCTGGGGTCGTTGTTCTCACCGCGTTACTCCGTCGCGGCGCGACGTGGCGGCCATCCGCTGGCGTACAGCGCGGTGAACTTCGCGCTCTACCACCAGGGTGTGCGCAAGTTGTGGGTGCTGAGCGAGTACCCGCGCGTGGAGTTGCAGGGGCCGGGGCGGCTGCGCATCGGCCGCTCCACGTTGACGCACGCGGTGGATGGCACGGTGCGCATGGAGGTGGATGACGGGACGGCGCCGTGGGGCCGTCCGGTGCGCGCCAGCCTGACGTTGCGGCCGCTGACGGGGCGGGGCACGGAGGTGCAGCTCATGCCGGGTCTGCCGCACTACTGGCAGGCATTGGCGCCCCGGTCGGAGGCGCGGCTGGAGGTGTCCACGCTGGGCGTGACGGCCGAGGGGATGGGCTACCACGACACGAACCACGGCCAGGAGTTGCTGGGCTCGCGGCTGTCCGGCTGGCACTGGGCGCGCACGCACCACGCGAACCACACGGTGGTGGACTACCACCTGCCGGACGGCGTGGCGCCGGTGCGCATGGTGGCGGGGTCGAATGGCGTGGTGTGCGAGCGCGGCCCGAACCCCGAGGCGCGTCCCACGAACCTGACGGGCTGGGGGCTGCGCGTCCCCTCGAAGCTGCACACGGGCGACGAGGTGGTGGGCGTACCGCACCTGCTGGAGTCCTCGCCCTTCTACGCGCGGCTGGAGTCGAGGCGGGACACGCTGGACACGATGGGAGAGGTGGCGGACTTCCGCCGCTTCCATTCCCCGTTCATCCGCTGGATGGCGCACTTCCGCACGCGCATGGGGAGGGCCGCATGACCGCGCTCATGCAGGCAGGACTCAGCTGGATGCCTCCAGGCCCCCGGCCATCCCCGCACTTCACCAAACCTGTCCGACAGTCGGACCGGTTCCCGCTGCCCGCATGGCGCAGCAACCGCCTGACCACGGCACGCAACGGGGCGGGGCCAGGGGTCACCAAACCTGTCCGACAGTCGGACAGGTTTCCGCTGTTCGCACAGGGCGGAAGCCTCCCGACCCTGGCAGGTGCCGGGGCCGGGCCAGGGGTTTCCAAACCTGTCCGACAGTCGGACAGGTTCGTGCGGCGCGCCGCCGGCGGGGGGACCGCGCAGGATTCTCATTTCCCAGCCATGTGGGCGGAGTCCATGCCCGAGGGCGTGGAACGGCATGCGCGTGCGGCTCCGTTGCGTGAGCGCAAGGGGCGGACGCCATGAACGCGCTCGGCTTCTTCACGCTCGGGTGGACGGTGATGGCCGGTGGCTTCAGCGCGGTGGCGCTGGCGCGGCTGTATCGCCGTGCACCCGTGACGGCTGGGGGGGCGCTGCCCTCCGTGCTGCTCCTGCGCCCCGTGGATGCGCCCACGCCGTTGGAGCTGGAGAACCTGGCGCACCCCATCGACTACGCGGGGCCGCTGGAGCAGGTGGTGCTGTCGCCGTACCGGCCGCGCCTGGCCGAGGGCGTGCGCTGGCTTCCGAGCGACCCCGTGTGCCCCAACCGCAAGGTGGGCCACCTGCTCTACGCGCTGGAGACGCTGGACGTTCGCGGACGGGTGGTGCTCGCGGTGGACGCGGACGTGGCGGTGACGGGCGCGCTGGTGGAGGGCCTTGCCTCTCCCCTTGTAGCCGGCGCCGCCTTGAGCACCGCCGCTCCCACGCCCGTGGGCGCGGTGGACGCGGCGGGCCGCGCGATGGCGGGGCTGCTTCGCTACACGCATCACAGCTTCCGCGCGCTGCACGCGATGAGCGCGGGCGCGCAGGCCGTGTGCGGCAAGGCGCTCGGGCTGTCACCGCGCGCGGCGGAAGAGCTGGCCGGACTGTCGGACCACATTGGCGAGGACCTGGAGCTGGCGAAGCGGCTTCACGCGCAGGGACTGGACGTGGCGCTGAGCCCCGCGCCCGCGTGGGTGCCTGTCGCCAACGGGGCATCCTGGCGTGTGCCTTTGGAGCGCTTCACGCGGTGGATGCAGGTGCTCGCGAGCCACCGGCCGGGTCTGTATCCCACCGTGCCGCTGCTCTTCACGCCCACCGTGCCGCTGCTGCTGCTCGCCGCGTGGCTCCATGAGGTCACCGTATGGCTCGCGGTGGCGGCGCTCGTCGCCGTGCGCACGCTGCTGTCGCTGCGCCTCGCCGTGTTGAGCCGCGTGCCCTCGGAAGCGGACCGGGGCCACGCGCTGACGGACTGGGTGCAGGGTGAGTTGCTGCTGCTCGCGGCCTTCGCGGCCTCGCTGACGCGGCAGGGGAGGGTGACCTGGCGCGGCCATACCTACGCGCTGGAAGCTGGGGGACGCATGGTGCGGGTGGCGTCGCAGTGGAGTGGGGGCCCGGGATGACCTACGCGCGCTTCCTGGGGCTCTTCGTCGTCCTGCCCATCCTGTTCCTGCTCGTGCGCTACCGCCGCACGCTGTCGTGGCGGGGGCTCGCGCCCCTGGGCTTGCTGCTCATCATCGTCTACGCGGCCACGTCGCCGTGGGACAACATGGCCGTGAAGTGGGGCCTGTGGGGCTTCGACCCGGAGCGCATCTGGGGCGTGAAGCTGGGCTACCTGCCGCTGGAGGAGTACCTCTTCTTCGGCCTCCAGACGCTGCTCGTGGGCCTGTGGGCGCGCGACCGGTTGGAGCGTGTGCTGGCGAAGAAGCCTCAGCCCGTGTCTCAAGAGCAGAAGCCCGTCCGCACGGAGCGGGCCCTGGAGCCCTCCGAGGTATCGCCATGATGGAGACACGCTGGGCGTACCTCATCCACCTGCTGGGGTGGACGCTGCCCGTCATCGCCATCCAGCTGGCGGTGCTCGTGAACCACTACAAGTCCCGCTCGGGCGAGGTGCTGCGCGCGGTGCTGCCCCCGGCCCTGGTCGTGGGCGTGTACCTGTCCATCGCGGACCACCTGGCCATCTCCACCGGCATCTGGAACTTCGGAGAGGGACGGCACGTGGGCGTGTACATTGGCGCAGTGCCGCTGGAGGAGATCCTCTTCTTCCTCATCACGAGCGTGCTGGTGTCGCTGGGGCTCGCGCTGTTCACGGCGCTCCTGCGGCTCAGGGAGGCTCGGGCGTCTTGATTCGCGCGGCCAAGGGTGGGCCCTTCGGGTGGGCGGTGGACCGGTACATCGGGTGGAAGGTCCGCTCGACGTTCCGGGGCCTGTGGGTGCGCGGCGAGCTGCCCGCCGATGGCGTGGGCCGGCTCGTCTACCTGAACCACTCCAACTGGTGGGACGGCTTCGTGTTGCACCAGCTCTGCCAGGCGGCGAACTGGGACGGGTACTGCCTCATGGACGAGGAGAACCTGCGCCGCTATCCCTTCCACACGAAGATGGGCGCCTTCAGCATCCGCAAGCAGGACGCGATGTCGTCCCTTTCCTCGCTGCGGTACGCGAAGGAATTGCTGCGCAAGCCACGCGCGGCCGTGTGTGTCTTTCCGGAAGGCGAGCACCGGCCCTTCGGCGTCCACCCGCTGAAGCTGGAGCGCGGCGTGGAGTTGCTCGCCCGCGCGGCGAAGGCGGAGTGCGTGCCCATCGCCATCCGCTACGCCTTCTTCGAGCACGAGCGGCCGGACGTGTTGCTGGAGGTGGGCGAGGTCCACGAGGCCGGTCCGCTGGAGCGCTTCCAGAGTGGGTTGGAAGCGGTGGTGCGGCGGGTGTCCGAGGCCACGAGCCTGGAGGGCTTCACGCAAAAGGTGTCGGGGGCGCGAGGCGTGGCGGAGCGCTGGGACCGCGCGCGAGGCCTGGGCCCATGAGTCTGCGCATCCGCACCATCGCCCGGCTCACCGGCATCCGCGAGGCCACGCTGCGCGCCTGGGAGCGCCGCCATGGCTTCCCGCGCCCGGAGCGCAGCGAGAACAACTACCGCGTCTATTCACGTGACGAGGTGGAGGCTGTCCGCCGGGTGGCGAAGCTGATGGAGGAGGGCCTCTCGGTGAGCGAGGCCATCGCCCAGGTGCGCGACGAGCCCCGGACAACTGTCCCGCCGGAAGCGCGGCACCTGGAGCGCTTCTGGGCGGCGGTGATGGTGCTGGACGCGGAGGCCGCGGACGCGGCGCTGTCCGCGGCCCAGGTGGGGCTGGGCGCGACCACGTATTGCGACACGGTCCTCATTCCTTTTCTGCGCGAGATGGCCTCCCGCCTGGACGTGGCCCGCGAGCACCTGGCGTCCGCGCTGGTGCGGCAGCGGCTGCGCATGCTGCTGGCGGGAATGGAGCGCGTGGGGGAGGGGCCCCGGGCGCTCCTGGCGTGTCCGGCGAGGGACCACCACGAGGGTGGGCTGCTGGCGCTGGGAGTGCACCTGAAGGCGCGGGGCTGGCGGGTGACGCTGCTGGGCGCGGACACGCCCTCGGAGGCGTTGGAGGGGGCGTGTTTGCTGGTGCGCCCGGACCTGGTGGCGCTGTCGTTCATCCGCCGCCGGGATTCGGACGACTTCGTCGCGGTGTTGTCCGGAGCGATGCATGCGTGCGCGCCGGCGCCGGTGGTGGTAGGCGGGCCTGGGGCGCGGGAGCACCTGAAGACGTTGTTCACCCTGGGCGCGCAGTATGCGGAGTCCGCGGAGGAGCTCATCGCCGTCTGGCAGCAGGCGCGAAACGCGCAAAACCGACCGTAAAGCACGCACACCATGGCTGAGCGCACCTATCGCATCCACATCGCCGCGGAGCTGTCGGGGGTCCGGGTGGAGCTCATCCGGGCCTGGGAGCGCCGCTACGGGGTGCTCGAGCCGGAGCGCACGCCCGCGGGCTACCGCGTCTACACCGACCGCGACGTGGCCCTGCTCAAGCGGCTCAAGGCGCTGACGGACGAGGGGGTGGCCATCAGCGAGGCGGCGAAGCTGGTGCCCCAACTGCGCGCGGAGCTGGACGTGGTGACTCCTCCGTCCGCCGAGAGTCCCCAGGCGCGGACCGGCTCCGGCTCGCAGCCGGAGACATGGCGCGCGGCGGTGCTGGCCGCGGCCGAGGCGTATGACCAACCCCGCGTCGTGCGCATCCTGGACGAGGTGCTGACAGCGCTGCCGCCGTTGAAGGCCTTCGAGGACGTGCTGGTGCCGGTGCAGCGCGAGGTGGGCGACCGCTGGCATGCGGGGACCCTCACGGTGGCGCAGGAGCACCTGGTGACGCAGGTGGTGCGCGAGCGGCTGGTGAGCCTGCTGCACGGTGCACCCCGGGGAGGGCGCAAGCACGCGGTGCTGGCGTGCTTCCCGGAGGAGGAGCACGAGATTGGCCTGTTGGGCGCGGCGCTGCGGCTGCGCCACACGGGGGTGCGCGTGACGCTGTTGGGGCAGCGCGTGCCGGCGGAAGGACTGGGCGAGACGGTGGCGTGGGCAAAGCCAGACGTGGTGGGCCTGTCGGCGGTGACGAACCGGGGCGCCACGGTGTTCGAGGATGTGCTGACGCGCATCCAGGCCGCGCTGCCCAAGGGGCTGCCCCTCTGGGTGGGAGGCCCCGCCGCCCAGGCGCACGCGGACGTCTGTGAACGCCTGGGCGTGAGGCTCTTCGCTCACGAAGACGATTGGACGCGGATGGCAGGCTGAGCGCCCAGGGGCCTCCACGCATCCGACATACCCACTGGAACGGTTCTACTCTTCCAGGGGAAGGGTTCCGTTCTTCCACGCGCGCAGGGGCATCGCCGCACTCACACTCAGCAGAGTCGGCGGCGGCTCCGCCAACATGGCAAGCGCACGTTCTGCGTCGCTGGGCGCGAAGCCCAGGGCGGCCGTCGCGGCCCAATACCGCGTCCCTGGCTCCGGATCGGTCAGCAATACCAGCAGGCGCTTCTCCGCATCGGGCCCACGGGTACGCAGCTCTTTCCTGACGGCTGCCGCGAGACGGTAGTCCTTGTTCGCAGCCCGAGTGTCGCGCGCGTTCAGCAAGCGCCCGTGCCTGGCTGAAACCTCGCGAAAACGCGCAATCAACCCCTCTGTTCCTAATGCCTTGAAGTCCTGGGTCTTCATGCTCAAGCGGGGCCCGCCGCTATTCCGGATCCAGGTCCCAGACGCCTTCTTCCCACCCTTGCAGCGTCTGTTGGGCGCCAAAGGCAACGAGCCCCTCTCCTTTTGCAGCCTCCTCCAACACCGCTCTGGCTTCGGCGGTGCGGTAACGGAGCAGGAAGGCAGCAGCCGTGGCCCTCACGTCCATCCTGGGGTGTTTCAGGAGGATGCAAAGCGCCTCTCTTCCTTCGTTACCTCGGGCACGGAGTTCATCCAAAGCCGCGATGTATCGGTCGCCATGCTTGTCCTCGGGGTCCGCACCCACCTGGAAGATTGCGTCCGTCTGTGCCGCGACATGCTCGGCAAAGTGTTCAACAAGTGTATCCGAGCTCATGCCCGATTCCTGTCTTGTCGTTCCCAATCCGCGCAAGGGGGCTCATCGCTTGAGGGCTCTTTGAATCCCACAAGTCGGTCCGCGAAGCCATTTACGAACGGACCGCTCGCTATTCTGGGTCCAGTGCCCAAGTGCCCTCCTCCCAGCGCTTCAGTGCCTGCCCCGCCTCGAAAGCAAAGAACCCCTTTCGCTGAGCCACCTCATCCAAAATAGCTTTGGCTTCGGCGGTTCGATAGCGAAGCAAAAATGAAGCAGCCGCGACCCTGACATCGGCCCTCGGATGCGTGAAGAGGCTCGCAAGCGCCTCACGACCGGAATCTCCAAGTGCACGAAGCTCTTTGAACGCTTGGATGTAGAGGTCACCATGGCGATCGTCAGGGTCGGCCCCAGGCTTGAAAATGGCATCAGTCTGCGCGGCAACGTTGTCGGCAAACTGCTTGACAAGGGCTTCCAGGGTCATCGCCACATCCCAGCCTTGATGTTCTCAATTGCGAGCAAGCCAAACTCCCGCTGAGCCGCATACGATTGCGTACTCAGCCACTCTCGAATCGTCATATCCGGAGAGCCGGTAATGAAGGCACGCTTCCTTGAATAGAACGCGCTGACCAGGTCGTGGAGCGTCTTGTCCAGGGCGATGACATTCTCGGTATTGTGTATCGCGTCAGGCCCGAACCGGCGAACGTTCCCCTCGGTCTGCTCGACGACGTGGTGCCACTCCCTGTTCGTGCCCGCGCTCCCTCGTGCCTTCGTCATGCCCCGGTGTGTCTGCCAGGCCTTGTATCCAGTGGAAGCGCTCCCACCGCCGTGCGTTCCATTCGATGACATGGCCACGGCGCCCGGCGCGAGGCCGACCGTGAAGCCGTCAGCGGCGATGGCAACCGTCTCGACCTGCCCCACGGCCGCGTAGACCACGCCTGCTTCAGCCTCGGACCGGACCGCGGCCTGGGCCGCCCCTGGCAGGCCCGGAAGCTTCACCCCCAGCGTCGCCCCCGTGCTTCCAATGGCCGCGGTCGCCAGCATCACGAACGCCCGCGCCGCCTGCCGGCCCATCACCTTGCCGAATCGCTCTCCCGCCCCGCGCAGTTCGTCGAATGTCAGCGCTGCGTCCGACTCGGCCATCAGGTGCCGGAAGCCCTGGATGAGTGCCCAGAACGTGTCGATGCCCACGTAGGCGATGAGCCCTGCCGAGAGCACCGCCGCCACGCCCTTCGTCGCGGGCTCAGGCACGGTCCAGAGCAGCGCATACGTGACCGCTGTCCACAAAGCGGCCTGTATCAGTGCTTCGGGATTCGCCATGTCCTTCACGGCGTCCCACAGTTCGTCCAGCACCGCCCCCTTCGCCAACGCGAGCGCCAGGGCGAAGCGCGCGTCCCCCGTGATGACCGGGCTCTCCTTCAGCAGTCCCAGACAGTCACCGGCCCGTCCGGTCCGCCCGCACCAGCGCAAATAGGCGCGGGTCAGCTCCACGTCTGGCTGCGTCTGCTCGGAGGACAGGTGCTCACCCGGCCCGAGCGGCGTGATGCGGCGGCGCTGCACATCCATCAGGTACGAACCGCTCCGGGGCTCCACCTCGAAGAGGCGCCGGGCCGCATCCTGGGCCCTGGGTGACAACCGGAGCCCCGGGGCCAGCCGCGCCACGGCCTCCTTCAGAGTCCCCGAATCAAGCGGGACCGGCCGGGCCGTTCCATCCGCACGAGGCACGTGGACGACAGGCGCACCGCGCCCCGTGTCGAGCCGGACGGCCTTCGTCGCACTGCTACACCCGACCAGCGCCCAGAGCAGAGACAGCACCAGCCATGGAAGCCGCATCAGGAGATCCAATCGCAGAAGGAAGCGGGCTCACCACCGACGGCCGTCACCTGTGGCTTGCTCCTTTGGAGCGCAGGGCTTCCCACAGCATCGAATGGTTGAGCAGGATGTCCTTGATGCCGTCCCGGACTGTCTTGGAGTCCAACGCCTGCTTGCTCATCAGCGCATGCGCGTCGAGCGCGGCGATGATGGCGCTCATGATCTCCTCTTGGAGGTCAGGCGAGTTCGCGAACTGTTCCTTGGAGTTGTTCGCGGCCTGTTGGGCCAGTGTGGGAGACTCCAGCAGCTTTCCCAGCAAGACGTTGTTCACGTAGACGAGCTTGTCCTGATCCGACAGCTCGCCTTCGAACAGCGTGTTCACCCGCTCGATGATCTCGTTGAGCCGCGCGCGCTCCTTCTCCTGCACGCTGCCCGCGCCTGCCTCCGTCGCCGGAAAGAGCGTCGGCTTCTCTCCCACGGCGAGCAGCATCGGGGCCTTGGCCTTCTCCTTCAGGGTGTAGTGCGTGAGCTTGACCTTCGAAAGATCGATGTCCTCGCGCTCGCGCCCGAACTCCAGGAGCGGTAACAGGCGCCGGTAGAAGATGGCCCGCTTCTCGATGGCGGTGCTGCCGTAGTCGAAGATCTGCGAGAGGAAGGTGTAGAGCCGCAAGAACGCGCCCATGTCCGACTTGAAGAGGACGAGCGCATCCAGCTCGGCCCTGGCGTCCTTGCGGGCCTTCGCGTTGGCGCTTTCATCCGCTGCCCTGAAGGCCTCCTGCGCGGCCTTGAAGCGCTTCATCAGACGGTCCAGCACCGGCTCGACAGCCTTGATGAGATCGCTCTGCTTCGAGCCGGGGTTCAGCTCCGCCCCCACCACACGCTCGACCTCGAAGTCATCGTAGTAGCCAGCGGCGTCGAGCTTCGCGCGCAGGTTGAACACCACGTTCGGGTCGGTCGTGGCCGCCAGCTCCGCCGTCGTGTAGTACGTCTTGAAGGCTTCGAGGATGTCGGCCGCGTCGTTGATGAAATCGACGATGTACGTCGTGTCCTTGCCGGGATGTGCCCGGTTCAGCCGGGAGAGTGTCTGGACCGCCTGGATTCCCGCCAGCCGCTTGTCCACGTACATGCCGCAGAGCAGCGGCTGGTCGAAGCCGGTCTGGAACTTGTTGGCGACGAGCAGTACCTGGTACTCGCCGCCCTTGAACGCCTCCCGGATGTCGCGTCCCTTCAGGTGGGGATTCAGCGTCCGGCTGTTCTCCGTGAACGGCTCCGGGCCCGACTCCGGGTCCACGACCTCTCCGGAGAACGCCACCAGCGTTCCCAGCTTGTAGCCATGCTCCTGGATGTACTTCTCGATGGCGAGCTGCCAGCGCACGGCTTCGAGCCGGCTGGCGACGACGACCATCGCCTTGGCCTTGCCGTCGAGCAGCGGAGCCACGTGCGCGCGGTAGTGCTCCACCACGATCCGCACCTTCTCCGCGATGTTGTAGGGGTGGAGCCTCACCCAGCCCATGATCCGCTTCAGCGCGGCGCTCTTCTCCACCTCCTTCTCGTCCACCGCCTTGCCTTCGTGGGCGAGCCTGAAGGCAAGGCTGTAGGGCGTGTAGTTCTTCAGCACGTCGAGGATGAACTTCTCCTCGATGGCCTGCCGCATGGAGTAGACGTGGAAGGGGACCGGGACGTTGTCGGGCGCGGGCTTGCGCGACGGGTCCGGCCGGGTGCCGAAGATCTCCAGGGTCTTGCTCTTCGGCGTGGCTGTGAACGCGACGAACGTGATGCCTGCGTCATTGGCGCGTGAGGACATCTGCGCGGTGAGGAGGTCCTCGCTGCTCACCTCTCCGCCGTCGTTGAGCTCCGCCAGCTCCGCGGGGGAGAGGACGGCCTTGAGCTTGGAGGCCGTCTCTCCGGTCTGTGAGCTGTGGGCCTCGTCGGCGATGACCGCGAAGCGTTTGCCCTGCGTCGCGGCCAGCCGCCGCACTTCCTCGATGGCGAAGGGGAACGTCTGGACGGTGCAGACGACGATCTTCTTCTTGCCGGAGAGCGCCTCGGCGAGCTTGCCGCTCTTGCTTCCGTCCTTGTTGGTGATGGTCGCCACCACGCCGGTCGTGCGCTCGAAGTCGAAGATGGCCTCCTGAAGCTGGGAGTCGATGACGTTGCGGTCGGAGACGACCAGCACCGTGTCGAAGACCTTCTGGTGCTGGGCGTCGTGCAGCTCGGCCAGGAAGTGCGCCGTCCAGGCGATGGAGTTCGTCTTCCCCGAACCGGCCGAGTGCTGGACGAGGTACTTCGTGCCGGGCCCGTCCGCGAGCACGGCGGCCTGGAGCTTCCGGGTGACGTCCAGTTGGTGGTAGCGCGGGAAGAGAATCCGGCTGAGCTGCTTCCTGGCATCACGCTGGCCAATGAGGTAGCGGCCCAGGATTTCGAGCCAGCTCTCGCGCGCCCAGACCTGCTCCCACAGGTATGCGGTGCGGTGTCCGCCGGACGGGTTCACAGGGTTGCCCGCGCCGCCGTCGTCGCCCTGGTTGAAGGGCAGGAACCCGGTCGCCGGTCCATCGAGCCGCGTCACCATGTGGACTTCGCTGTTGCTCACGGCGAAGTGCACCAGCGCGCCGCTCGGGAAGGAGAGCAGCGGTTCGGCGGCCTGCCCCTTGGGGTGCGGCAGGCGGTCGAAGCGGTATTGGTCGATGGCGTCCGTGACGCTCTGGGTGAAGTTGGTCTTCAGCTCGGCCGTCGCGACCGGAAGGCCGTTGAGGAAGAGCACCAGGTCGATGCTGTTCTCGTTGTGAACGGAGTAGTGCACCTGCCGCACCACGCGCAGCCTGTTGGCTTCGTAGCGCGCGAGGATGTCGGGGTTGATGGCGAGCGCGGGCTTGAACTCGGCCAGCTTGAGCGGCTGCTTGAGGCCCAGCAATTCGATGCCGTGGCGCAGGACGTCGAGTGTGCCACGTTGGTTGAGCTGGTCACGCAGGCGATTGAGCAGTGTTTCCCCGGCATTGCTGCCGTGGTTCTTCGTCAGCGTCTCCCAGGCTTTGGGCTGGGTGGCCTGCACCCAGGCGAGGACGTCGGCGGGGAAGAGCGCGCGTTGACGGTCGTAGTGGGTTGCGTCTTTGTCCGCATGGAGCCAACCGTGAGACGCGAGGTGGGTGCAGATCTCGGACTCGAAACTGATTTCCTTGTGGAGGCTCACGCTGCGGCCTTTCCGGCGATGGCGCGAACGTCGATCTGGCCGGTGACAGCGGCGGAGATTAGGGCGGTGCGGCGTTCTTGGAGAAGGTCGATGGCGCGCTGAGCTTCGGCCATGAGGGCATCAATCTTCGCTGTCTCATGATCAAGAAAGCTAGCTATTCTTGCCTGTTCGTTGATTGGAATAAGCGGTAGGTCAACCTGTATGAAATGCGAATACCTTAGTTCCTGGCCGTCTCTAATTAGGTCGGCTGTTGACCGGAGTGCCTGAATGTATCCAGGGCTTTTGAGTAAGTATGCGAAGAATGGCCCATGCACGCTCTTGATGGGGGTAAGCATTACGTAGTGCCAGCTTATTGAGCCGCGAAGCCTGCTCCATTCAATGCCTCCCTGGAAGCTCCTCATGCTGATTACAAAGTCATTTGGCTCGACATGCTTAAGGCTGTCTGCTCCTTTTATGACCTCAACAACTCTTCGACCTTCGGATTCAACGAATTCGGACTGAAGCAGTATTCCGTGTTTCTGGGAGGCTGTTAGTTGCCTGTCTGATTCGTGGGCAGGTTCATTTCGCACTTTGAAGAGCCTTCGACTTTGCATAACTTCCCAGTGCGCAGGCACCTCACCCAACCATTCGACGCCCGAGGGCTTCATGGACGCGTCAGGGTTCAGCCCCTTGGTGACGGCGTGGGAGATGACGGCTTCACGTTTTTCATTTAGCAGTTCGAGCAATCGTTGCTGTTCGGCCACCAACTCATCGATCTTGGATGCCTCGCGCTCAAGAAAATTCGCAATCGCAGCCTGTTCCTGCGTGGATGGAACACAAGTCGTGAGACGCGCAATAGAATCCACCGATAGGCCTGGCTGGGCTGCCGAGATTGAATATTGATTCAGATTCATTGCGCGAAGTAACTCGCCTAGCCACTTGGTTATAACGGGCTTGATTGGCGAAACGACGATCGCATGCTCGGATGCCCAGAATTTCCCCACAGCGTAATTGATATTCCCACACAAGGCGCCTTGTCGCCCAATGAGGACAAAATTCCCGTCATGCGTGAACCGCGATCCATAGCCTCGAAGACCATTTCCGCCATACACGGGAAATTCGCCGGTCTCGTCAATGACTTCACTGGTTATTGAATCGCCGCTCTGCATCCTAACAATCCGCTTCAACGAACAGACTTCCCAATGGGCGGGAACTTCACCCAACCAGGGGACACCGCTGTCCTTGTACTCGGGGTAGCGAGGAAAGGTCATTTCGACAGCCCTCCGATCATCGTGAGGATGCGGTCGGTAACGCCCTTCAGTTCAGCATCAATCTCCGCGAGCGGACGCGGCGGCTTGAAGACATAGAAGTGCCGGTTGAAGGGAATCTCGTAACCCACCTTCGTCTTCTCGTGGTCAATCCAGGCATCCGGCGCATGGGGCACCACCTCACGCTGGAAGTACGTCTCCACATCCTCGGAGAGCGGGACGTTCTCCGTGTCGCGCAGGTTCGCGTCCGCCATGGGCTTGCCCTTGCCCTTCCCTTTCGTGCCCAGGACCGGATGGCCCTTGTGGTCACGCTCGGGACGCTCGACCGTGATGGTGCGGTAGCCGAAGTCTTCGTTCTTGAAGATGCGGCTGATGGGTACGCCTTCCCGCGTCACCTTCTTGAAGGCGCCGAAGATGCGCGTGATGTCCTTGATGTGCTCGGGACTCAGTTCCTTGCGCTTGCTGCCAAGGCTCTTGCGCATCTTCTGGAAGAAGTTGCTCGCGTCGATGAGCTGGACCTTGCCCTTGCGCTGGGCAGGCTTCCGGTTGCTCACGATCCACACATAGGTGCTGATGCCTGTGTTGTAGAACATGTCCGTGGGCAGGCCGATGATGGCCTCCACCAGATCGTTCTCCAGCATGTAGCGGCGGATCTCGCTCTCACCCGAACCCGCCCCACCCGTGAAGAGCGGCGAGCCGTTGAGGACGATGCCGAAGCGGCTTCCACCGTCCTTCTCCGGCCGCATCTTCGACACCAGGTGCAGGAGGAACAGCAGCGAGCCATCGCTCACGCGCGGCAGACCCGGGCCGAAGCGGCCGTTGAACCCCTGCTGCTCGGCCTCCTTGCGGACCTCCTTCTCGATCTTCTTCCACTCCACGCCGAACGGCGGATTCGACAGCATGTAGTCGAAGTGCTTGCCGGGATGCCCATCCGCGGAGAGCGTGTTGCCGAAGACGATGTTGGCGACGTCCTGCCCCTTGATGAGCATGTCCGCCTTGCAGATGGCGTAGGACTCGGGGTTCAGCTCCTGTCCATACATGACGAGGCGGGCATTTGGATTCATCTCGGCCAGGTGCTCGCCGGCCACGCTCAACATGCCGCCAGTGCCCGCTGTCGGGTCGTACAGGTGGCGCACGATGCCGGGCTTCACGAGCGCGTCGTCGTCCTCGATGAAGAGGAGGTTGACCATGAGCCGGATGACTTCGCGAGGTGTGAAGTGCTCTCCGGCGGTCTCGTTCGACAGTTCAGCGAACTTGCGGATCAGTTCCTCGAACACCGAACCCATCTGCGCGTTGTTCACGACGCGCGGGTGCAGGTCGATGTTCGCGAACTTCTCCGTCACCAGGTACAGCAGCCCGGCCTTCGACAGCCTGTCGATCTGCGCGTGGAACTCGAAGCGCTCGAAGATGTCCCGCACGGAGGGGGAGAAGCCCTGCACGTAGGCGCGCAGGTTTTCGCCAATGTTGTGCTGGTCGCCCATGAGCTTCTTCAGGTCGAGTGGCGACGTGTTGAAGAAGTGCTGGCCGGACTTCTTGAGCAGGAAGGGCTCGGGGTTGAGCTTCGCCTTCTCGCGGACCACCTTCTCCGCGAGGACGGCGGCCTTCGTGGGTTCGAGCACGCAGTCGAGGCGCCGCAGCACCGTGAACGGGAGGATGACCTTCCCGTATTCGGACTGCTTGTAGTCACCGCGCAGCAGGTCCGCGACCGACCAGATGAAGGAAGAGAGGTTCGGCTCACTCATGACGGCATTCTTTCCAGGCACCCGGAGCGAAGGGGGAGCGGGTTGCAGCATGCGGAGGCCGCTCCGGGGCAATCCCGGTCATGGTAGCAGCGGCCGATCAGGGACGGCCATCCTCAAGAGAGGCACTTCAGGCCCGCTGGCCCGTGGAGCGCTCCTCACTCAGGGTGTGCGTTGCGGACCCGTCACGCGCTCGAAAGCGACTCCCAGGTGCCCGGCTCTCTCAATCGCGCGCTTGAGCTCCGCTGATACAGCGAGCGCGAAGGGCTATCTTGTATGCGAAAGACCTGGACGCCTTGTCCAGGGCCGTTCCCGGGCTCAAGGCTGGGGACGCCACCACAGCCCTTTCAATCCCGCCTGCTCACACGCCTGCCGTGCCTCTTCGGTGTAGCAGTAGTAGAGCAGCTCGGGGACGGAGAATACGGGCGGGAAGCCTCCCGGCGGAGGGCGGAGCACGAGCGGCTCTGCGTCCTCCTGGCCCAGGAGTTCTTCGCCGCACTGGTGGAAGGGCACGCCCTTCACGAGGGTGCGCTCCCGGTCGAGGCAGTCGGTCCGGTCCAGCAGTTGGAGGATGACGAAGTCCTCGTTCTTCAGCGCAGGGTCCGTCACCGAATGCCAGGTCCGCCTCCGGGGGTACCCTTTGCTCACGAGGTGCTTGATGCGTTCCGAGTAGATGACCGTGGGGATGAGGCGGTGGCGGAACGGGCCTACTGACTCGAGCACGCGCACCATGCGCCGGGAGATCAGCAACCACCCCCGGGGCGCGGTGAACAGGTGGTCGAGCCAGGCGGCGTTCTCCAGGTTGCCGACGAACTCGATGACCTCGGGCGCGCCCTGCTGGCGCTGATAGTCAATGCCGGGATCGCGGAACGACACGCACTCGAAGCCGTCGAACTCGATGATCTCGGCGTCATGGACATCTTCTTCCTCGATGTGGGCGGTGTCAGCCGTCAATGCATACATCATGTGGTGTGTGACTTTCCGTGGGAGGACAACTCCAGCAAGGCCAGCTTCTTCCCCGTGAGCACCTTACCGCCGCGTTGCTCCTGAATCACCTTGATGACCGGCTCCTTCAGGCTCCCAGATTGGATGGCATGGCGCAGCTCGTTCTCGACATTGAGGATGGCCTCCTCAATGACCTTGGGCGTCCAACTGGATGGGGGGCCCTTCGCGCCCAGTTTATCCAATGCGAGTTCAAGCCGGGTCTCCACGAGCTTGCTGTAGCGCGGGTGGCTGCCCGAGTGGATGAGCTGGCCCTCCACGTTGAGCCCGGAGTGCATGTCGAGGATGTTCGAGCCCCGGTCAATCGTATAGCCCTTGCTCCGCTCCATGGCCATGCGGGTCAGCGGGTGTTTCTGGGCGACCCCGTCGGGGATGAGGTGGTGCATGGGATGGCCCGCGGAGATCCGGACCTCCGCCGCCGCCCGTGCCGCCGGGCCCTGGGTCTTCTCCACCCAGTCCAGGTAGTTCTTCCGGTAGCGGGTGAAGACGCTGAGGCGGGGCGTGCCCTTGCCGACCTTGAGCACCACCAGCCCGTCCTGGGTCACCGTGAGCGCCCCATACTCGTCGCCCAAGGCCCTCCCGTCCGGACGGCGCAGCCGGAAGGGCTGGGAGTCCGAGGTCAACTTCTCCAGGCGGTAGCCGGCGGCCTGGAGCTCCCGCTTGAAGGCGTTGAACTCCGGCGTCCCCTCCTGCGGGATGCGGCGTCCGACGAAGTCCTTGAGCTTGTCCCAGTTGGGGAGCTTCTCCAGCAGCCTCTCCAGCTCGGCGTCGCTGAGCGTGCGCTCGGTCAGCGTGGGCTCGGAGTCCGGCCTGGACGTCCCGCCCTCCTCAACGGCCTTTGACAGCAACGGTGTGCCGGAGCCCCAGGGATTGAAGGGAAGCGGAATGCTGGGGGCAGCGGTGATGGAGCCCGGTTGGAACACGGGGACGCCCGCGTAGGCACCGCCGGGACTCGCCGCCGCCATCATGTAGATTTGGGGTGGGGTGATTTTCACGGACGTCATCAGCTTGAACCCACGTCCCGCGTTGGTCTTCACGCCCATCAACGCCAGCGCGGCCATCGCGATGCTCACCAGCATCCGGAGGAAGGACTTGCTGGCCTCCTTGAGCTTCTCCGGGGAGCCGTTGGCCTCCCAGGCCTGGGTGAGCCACAGCTGCGCGTGCTTCAGGGCCTCCCCTCCCGCTTCAACAAGGCCGTAGGCTCCGAACGCCGCCAGTCCCAACTGGATGAGCGCCGCCGCGAGCTGTCCCACGCCGGTGGGCGTCGCCGCCAGGAAGGTGGACAGCGCCTCCGCGGCGATGAAGCCCACCACCATCGCGGAGATTTCCAGCCAGTTGTCCAGGATGGCCTGGCCGTACTGGCCGGTGACCTCTCCGAAGTACTGATCCGCCTGCCGCACGGAGGTGATGACGTCCTCCAGGTGCCGTGCAGCCCGGCGCGCCTGGGCCATCGCCTCGTGGGTGATGGAGCCGCTCGACACGAGTCCCTGGAGCTGGTTGGCGAAGGCGATGCTCACCAGCCAGATGCGCTCGCCCGCGACCAGCCGGACGTCACCGTCGAGGCGCTGGACGACACCCTTGCGGCCACCCTTCACGTTCACGTGATGAATGACATTCTCGTAGAAGCGCAGGTCCCGCCCCGGCTGGATGGCCTGCCGGTAGAGGCGCGCGGCGATGGGCTCCAGGCGGTCCCCTGGGCGGACCTGATAGAGCGTCGCCGCGGGCTCCGGCAGCTGCGTCGTGATGCGTAAGGTCTGCACATAGCCTTGCAGCAGGTATCCCCCCGCCACGGTGGACACGTAGGACCAGCCAGGCGCCTGGGCATGGTCCCGGATGACGCTCACCCGCGTGCCCGGAGGCAGGGGTGCTGGGGTCAGGCAGGTGGAGCCCTTCATCTCCGCGGGGAGCGTCCGCAGGTTGGCGCCATCACCCTGGTCGATGAACCCGAACTGAATCGTCATGTCCCCTCCCGACTCGGGACTGACAGGATTCAGCCACCCGGGACGGGAGTGAAGGACTGGCCGGGTGGGACTGACAAAGACTTACAGCCGCTGCGCGGCGGGTAGCCGCTCACTGGCGGGAACTGCTTGAAGGCACCGCCAGGCAGGGCGGCGCTCGACGGTGGTGCCCGCGGCGTGACACACCGCCGCCCGTGGCCGTGCGGCACGGGACAGCCAGGCCAGCTGGCCCGTGGAGCGCTCCTCACTCAGGGGGCGCTTCGCGGCCCCGTCACGCGAGTGAAGAACACCCCCAGGTTCCCGACCTCCTCCAGCGCACGCTTGATCTCCGCCGCTACGATGAGCGCGGAGAGATATCCTTGGATGCGGAAGACCCGGGCGCCTTCTGCCCTGGCAGGGTTGATCCGCAGGTCGTGAATCGCACGGTACGTTCCGGCCCTCTCCGGCGCGACTCCATCTGAAGGATAGATGTGCACTTCCTTGGAGCTCTTTTCATCAACACACCTGAAACGTTTGGTTGCGTTGATGATGTAGAGGTTTCTGCTTTCCCCTTCGACCTTGATGGGGAAGGCCTGGACGTCGTCGGGCGCCAGCTTGCGAAAAACATTCGCGACCTGTTCGTCCGCGATGGGGGTCCTCCCTGAGTTCGCCACCGAGAAGGAGCGCCGCGGCCCCTCATGGAAAGGTCTGCTCGTGAGAGGTCCGGGGTCTGGCAGGTGTCTTCCGTCACCGAACATCCAGGGATCATCCAGCTCACCGCCAGATGCCAGGGCAGGCAACTCCAGAGCCCACTGAGGAACGTCCGCGATCCCGATGTCGTAGAAGTTTTCGTCGGTCATCCACTAATCCTTTTTCGGAGGCGGGCGCAGGGCAACTGGCCGCCAGCGGCCCGTGCTGAGGGATCAGCGGATGCGATCCGTTCTGCCGACCGCGACGGCGATCCGTTACCCCGGTCTCTGACAGCACCCGCTCTCGCGCATCCGTCGCTTCCATCTCACGGAACGCAACGTCCATGCGCATGTCCAGGATGAGTTGGGTGAGGGCGGACGTGAATGCGTCCTCGCTCACCTGGACCGGGGCAACCTCCACCGGCTCGTGGGCAACCCGTGGTCCTCTCCCGGTATCGATATGGACGACGCGGCGGGTCGCACACCCCGTCGCGAGCAGCAGCAACAACGTGACGGCTCCGGCCAGCCTCATGGCGCTCCCCAAGATCAGGAAGCGCGGCATTCTGACCTCAGTGCGTCAGCGCCTCCAGGGCCTTCGCCTGCGCGTCGATGAAGTGCCCGTAGTCCGAGTCCACCTGGTCTGAATAGGCGCAGGCGAACTCGGTGACGGCCTCGTCGAAGTGGTCATTGCTGCCCAGGTATCCAGCGATGAGCGCGGCGTCGCCGGTGCGCGCATGGGCGCGGGCCAGGGTGGCTCCACAGGCGTCCGCGTAGTCCTGGAACACCGGCGCGTCCATCTTCTCCGCGTCCAGCGCACCCTTCATGTCGCGCAGCTGGCGCACGTAGAACGCGCCCATGCCCTCCACCTCCGTCCAGCCGAGGAACAGGTCGGAGAAGGCCTGCATGCGCCGCTGGCCCACCACCACGCGCTCGCCCGCGCTGTGGAACTCGCTGGGGCCCAGGTAGGGCTCCAGCACGGAGGCCTTGGCCTCCTTGAGCTGCAACACCAGCGGATCCTCCCCGCCGTTGCCTTCACACAGCACGACGTAGGCCTGCAGCCCCACGCTGCCCACGCCCACGACCTTGAAGCCCCACTCCTTGCGCCGGTAGCGCAGACACAAATCCCTCACCGCGCCGTCCAGCGACTCCAGGTAGCCCACCGTGAGCCGCTTGATGCGCCGCTCCAGCTCCGCGGGCGTCACGTCCATCTTCACCGCGCTGAGCGGGAACAACAGAGGCGGCTGGTAGGCCAGGTGCCGCTGACCGTTGCGCTCCACGGTGAGCTTCTCCACCGCGTGCGCGCTGGTGTGCCGCTTCGCCTTCTCCACCGCCTGCGCGGCGAGCTTCGCGGTGTCGTCGGAGTCGGAGTTCTTCAGCTCCTTCGCGTCCACGTGGAGAGACCAGACCTCCAGCAGGCTCCGGGTCGTCAACTCGCGCATCGTGAGCCGGTAGGACTCCACGGCCTTGCGCGCGGCCTTCTTGCCGCAGCGAGCGCCCAGGCCGTTCTGCTTCGCGGCCACCACGAAGCTCGCGGCCAGGCGCTTCACGTCCCATTCGAAGGGGCCGGGCAGCGTCTCGTCGAAGTCGTTGAGGTCGAAGATGAGGTTGCGCTCGGGCGTGCCGAAGAGGCCGAAGTTGGCCAGGTGCGCGTCGCCGCAGATTTGACTGCGCAGGCCGCTGTGCGGCGTGTGGGCCAGGTCGCGCGCCATGACGAAGGGCGTGCCGCGCAGGAAGGCGAACGGAGACTCCGACATGCGCTCATGGCGCACGGGCACCAGCCACGGCAGCCGTGTGGCGTCGGACTCCTTGAGCTGCGCGAGCGGATCACGTCCCCGGAAGGGCTTCCACGCGGCGTGGCTGCTCCGGGGACAGCGCTTGCGCAGGGCGCGGCCGGCGTCCATGCGCTCCTCCACGGCGCGGAAGTCCACGGCCTGGAGCCGTGAGGGCTTCAGTTTCCGAGGGGGGCGCCGCGTGCGCTGCTGTTTCTGGTTGGATACGAGGGGAACCTTCGCGGCTCCCAGCTCGGATGTACCGTCCGCATCCATGGGGTGTGTGACTCCTCACCCCAAAGGTGGGGCCGACCCCTGGAAACGGGAAGCGTCCGGGGCCGGAAAGTCCCCTGCCCCCGGGAGCATGGGCGGATGGAGTGTTCACCCGTGGGTGCGCTTCAGGCCTCGGCGGCCAGCAGGTCCCGGAGGATGTCCCGGGCGCGCGTCCACAGCAGCGAGCCGCCCTCGTCCGGCAGGAAGTGGCGGACCGCGCGGGGAAAGCGCGTGGCGAGCAGCGCGCCTCCATCCGGCGAGTGCACCGGGCTGGTGTCGCGCCCGCCGTACCAGAGCCGCACGGGCACGGTGATGGCTTCGGGCGGGACGGGCCACCGGCCCATGGCCAGGGTGAGGTCGCGCGCGTAGCCGCCGGCGCCTTGCGCGAAGCCCTCTCGCAACGCCTGGCGATACGCGGACGCGAAGGCGGGCTTTCGGTAGAGGGCGCGGTCCTCCGGTCCGCTCATGCCGTCGACGAGCGCCCACATGCCATCCGCGTCCGCGCGCGCCGCGAAGCTGGCCTCGAAGCCCTCTCGGTCCGACTCGATGGCGGCGACCATGCCCGCGACCTGCGCAGGGAGCAGGGCCCGGGTCGCGGGGTGGGCGAGCTCGTCCTGGCCCGCCACGAGCGCCAATGCGGACACCCGCCCGGCTCCCGCCAGGGCCACCGCGAACGGAGCGCCCTGGGAGAAGCCCACCACGGCGGGCCGCGACAGGCCCGTGGCGTCCAGCACCGCCGCGACGTCCGCCGTCCAGCGCGAGAAGTCCTTGAGCGGATCCGGCTGGGAGAGGCCCAGCCCCGCCCGGTCCACGCAGAGCAGCCGCACTCCCAGCTCGCGCACCGCCTCCGCGCCGAAGCCCAGCGAGCTGCTCGTCGCCGCGCCGGAGCAGAAGAGGACCGGCATGCCGTCGGGCGAACCCCACTCCGTCCACCCCACCCGCCGTCCGTGCTCACGCTCCAGGTGGTGACTGCGCTCCGGTGCCGTCAGTGCAAGCGTCATGGGCGCAAGCCTGGGAAACACCGGGCGTGGCGTCCAGCGGATTCCCGCGCCGCGAGGGCCCGGAGCGTGGGTCACTCCTGGCGAGACACCCTCCTCGCCGTGAGCGGGATGCCGTGCTTCGGGCGCAGGGTGATGGCGGGGAGGACCTCCGGCGCGGGCCCTGGCTCGGCTTCGAAGTGGAAGCGCTGGAGCACCGTGGCCAGCACCAGGCGGATGACCATCAGCGCGGAGCCCGCGCCGATGCAGAGCCTGGGTCCTCCTCCAAAGGGGCAGTAAGCAAAGCGCGGAATGCGCCGCTCCAGTCCGTCCGCCCAGCGCTCGGGACGGAAGGCCTCCGGCTCCGGGAAATGGCTCGCGTCCCGATGCAGCGCCCACTGGGACCACGCCACCACCGTCCCGGCGGGCACGAGGACGCCGTCCATCCGGTCGTCCTGCTCCGCCACCCGGCTCATGCCCCACGCGGGCGGATACAGACGCAGCGACTCCTTCACCACCTGCTCGCAATACGGCAGCGACGGCAGGTCCGCCACCGTGGGCTCGCGGCCTCCCAGCACCGTGGCCAGCTCCCGCCGCAGCGCTGCTTGCGTGTCGGGATGGCGCGCCAGCAAATACAGACTGAGCGCCAGCGCGGCGGCGGTCGTCTCATGCCCGGCGATCATCAAGGTCAGACATTCGTCGCGCAGCTGCGCGTCCGTCAGGTGCTCGCCGTCCTCGGCCTGCGCCTCCAGCATCAGGCCCAGCAGGTCCTCTCCGGGGCCGCCCTGCCTCCTTCGTCGCTCCACCACGTCGTCCACCACGGCGTGCAGGGCGCTCAGGCCCGCCCTGAACCGCCGCTGCCCCGGCGTGGGCACCCAGGCGGGCAGCGAGATGGGCGTGTCGAAGAGGTGCTGGGCGTGCAGCATCACCGCCTCCATGGCCCGTCCCAGCTCGCGCGCCTGCGCGGAGAGGTTCGCGCCGAAGAGCGTCTCCGCCACCACGTCCAACGTCAGCGCCATCATCTCCGGGTACGCGTCGAAGGACGCTCCCTCCCGCCGTGACGCCATCCAGGTGTTCGCGGCCTTCACCGCCACGCTCCCGTGCGCGGTCAGCAGGTTCTTGTGGAAGGCCGGCTGCATCATCCGCCGCCGCCGCATCCAGAAGTCGCCGTGGCTGGTGAACAGGCCTTGGCCCACCACCGCCTCCAGGGCGCGCTTCTGGAAGGCGTCCTTCGGGTAGTTGCGGAAGTTCTTCACCAACACGTGCTCGATGGCCTCCGACGTGTTGAGCAGGTAGACGTCCGTCCCCACGAAGCGCGTCCGCACCACCGCGCCCCGGTCCGCGTAGCGCAGGAAGAAGCCCAGCGGATCCCTCCGGTACTCCAGCCCCTGTCCCACCCATGGCAGCCCCGCGGGAAGCGGGGGCGGAAGGACCGCGGAGTCGGAAGGGGCGGCGTGCATGCGGTGGCTCCTGGACGGGGCACAAAAGACCTTCCCGAGAGCGCGAGTGTATCCGAGCCGTTCCCGCGGAGGCCCAACGGTGACGGCGCACGCTACAAACCCAGCTGGGCCTGGTGAGCGCTACCGCTCGTCGCCCAGAACGGGCCGGAGCTGCCCGCTGTTGATGGCCAGGGACAGGTGCTGCTCCAGGGCCTCGCGCTCGTCGCGGGTTCCCGCGCGGAGGGCCTGGTGGAAGCGCTGTTGATCCGCTTCCGTCCAGCGGCCTCGCGTGATGGCGTCCGCCAGGACCTGTTGGCTCTGACGGGACGCCTCCACCTGTTCGGGCGTGGGGGTGGGGCGTGCCTCTTCCCCGGGCTCCGTGGGCTCCGTGGGCGCAGGGGCCTCCAGGGGCTGCCGGGTCGCGAGCACGGCGAGCTGTTCGCGGATGAGCCGCAGCTCCTCGCGGGAGTCCTGCGTCTGCATCACGACGGACGCGGGCGCGGGGCGGGACTGCACGAGGGGAAGAAGCCGGGCGAGCTGTGCATCCAGCTTCGCGTCCAGCAGCCGCTCCACCCGCGACTCCAGGGTGGCGAAGGTCAGCGCCACGCCCCCGGTGATGCCGAGCGCGATGCCCGGGACCTGTGACAACAGTGTCTGGAGGAAGGTCTTCATCGAAGGCTCCGGGGGCGTGACGCAAGCAGCGGGACTACGGCGCCTTCGGCTCCAGGTGCGAACCCTTGAGCACGTCGATGGTCTGACAGACGCCGGCCGCGTCCCAGGAGAAATAGATGTAGGCCGAGTCGTTGGCGGACTGGACGCTGCGCACGAGCGCCGGCGAGGACGAGTAGCAGGACACGTAGACGCTCGCCGCGCTGTTGGCGAAGCACCGCACCGACTCACCGGAGGTCGCGTCCGCGAAGGTGCGGCAATAGATGTTCTGGACGGTGTCCGCGCTGTTGCGCGCCGTGCCCATCGCGCCGTACGCCGTGCGGGCGGTCGTGTTGATGGTCACGAAGAACTGCGTCTTCGACCCGGCATAGGCCACGGGGACGGCCAACAGGGCCAGCGCGACGGACGTTCCCAACGCCTGCGTGAAACGCTTCATGGTGTGGACTCCTTCAGTCAACGGCTGAAGGGGTTACGCCGGGGCCCGCGATTATTCCCGCGCGGCTTTCCGGTATCGTCCGCGCACATCCCCTTCGCAGGAGCGTCCGCATGGGCAGCTATCTGGACTTCTACCGCCGCTCCATCGAAGCGCCGGAGGCGTTCTGGGCGGAGCAGGCCCGCCTCATCGACTGGGAGCGGCCCTTCGACGCGGTGCTGGATGCCTCCCGGCCGCCCTTCGCGCGCTGGTTCGTCGGCGGGCGCACCAACCTGTGCCACAACGCCGTGGACCGGCACCTGGCTACCCGCGCGGACCAGCTGGCGCTCGTCTTCGAGTCCACCGAGACGGACCAGCGCCGCCAGTACACCTACGCGCAGCTCCACGCGGAGGTGAACCGGACGGCGGCCATGCTGCGCTCGCAGGGCGTGAAGCGCGGGGACCGCGTCATCGTCTACATGCCCATGGTTCCGGAGGCCGTCTTCGTGCTGCTCGCCTGCGCGCGGCTGGGGGCCATCCACTCGGTGGTGTTCGGCGGCTTCGCGGCGCACAGCCTGGCCATGCGCATCGACGACGCGAAGCCCGTCCTGCTGGTGACGGCGGACGCGGGCATGCGCGCGGGCCGCGTCGTGCCCTACAAGCCGCTGGTGGATGAGGCCCTCACGCTCGCGAAGCACCCGCCCGCGCGCGTGCTGGTGCTGGACCGGGGGCTCGTTCCCAACAGCCCCGTCACGCCGGGGCGCGACGTGGACTTCGCCACGCTGGGCCGCGAGCACGCAGGCGCCCAGGTGCCGGTGGAGTGGATGGAGTCCTCCGAGCCCAGCTACATCCTCTACACGTCAGGCACCACCGGGAAGCCCAAGGGCGTGCAGCGCGACACGGGCGGCTACGCGGTGGCGCTGGCCGCGTCCATGCGCCACATCTACACGGGCCAGCCCGGCGAGGTGATGTTCACCGCGTCCGACATCGGCTGGGTGGTGGGGCACTCGTACATCGTCTATGGCCCGCTGCTGAACGGCATGACGACGGTGCTCTACGAAGGCCTGCCCATCCGGCCGGATGCGGCTGTCTGGTGGCGGCTCATCGAGCAGTACCGGGTGAGCGTGATGTTCACGTCGCCCACCGCCATCCGCATCCTGAAGAAGCAGGACGCGGCGTTCTTGAAGCGCCACGACACGTCCAGCCTGCGCTACCTGTTCCTCGCGGGCGAGCCGCTGGATGCGCCCACGCACGCATGGATTTCGGACGCGCTGCCGTCCACGCAGGTGCTGGACAACTACTGGCAGACGGAGACGGGCTGGCCCATCCTCGGGCCCGTTCCCGGGGTGGAGCCGCGCAAGCGCAAGCTGGGTTCACCGGGCGCGGCCATCTACGGCTACCGCGTGAAGCTGGTGGACGGGCTGAGCGGCGAAGAGGTGACGGCGGCGGACCAGAAGGGCGTGCTGGTGATTCAGCCGCCGCTGCCGCCGGGCTGTCTGTCCACGGTGTGGGGCGACGACGCGCGCTTCGTCTCCACGTACTTCGCGAGCTTCGACACGCCCCTCTACAACACCTTCGACTGGGCCACGCGCGACGCGGACGGGGACTACTTCATCCTGGGCCGCACGGACGACGTCATCAACGTGGCGGGCCACCGCCTGGGCACGCGTGAGATTGAAGAGGCCATCAGCGGCCACCCGGCCATCGCGGAGGTGGCGGTGGTGGGCGTGAAGGACGAGTTGAAAGGCCAGGTGGTGATGGCCTTCGCCGTGCCCAGGGACCCCGCGCGCCTGCAACGCGAGGAGGACCGGGACGCCCTCTCGCGCGAGGTGATGGACACGGTGGGCCGGACGCTGGGCGCCGTGGCCCGCCCCTCGGCGGTGTACGTGGTGGCGAACCTGCCCAAGACGCGCTCAGGCAAGCTGCTCCGCCGCAGCATCCAGGCCGTGGCGGAGGACCGCGAGCCGGGAGACCTCACCACCATCGAGGACCCGGGCGCGCTGGAAGGCATCCAGGCGGCGCTCAAGGCTCGGCCCCCGAAGGCTTGAATCGGAAGAAAAGCCCGGCGCGGCCCCCAGGGCCGTGGAGGCCGCGCCGGCATACAACTACTGCCCGGAGCTCACCGTGAAGGTGGCGCCGGAGTAGGCGCTGTAGCCGCGGATGAGCACGTAGTACGTGCCCGACTGTGCGCCGTTGATGGTGCAGGTCTCGTCGCTGCTGGCGCCCGCGGAGCGGCAGTCGTAGCTGGTGGTCGTGGGCGCGCTGCCGAACTTCACGTAGAGGTCCGCATCACCCGTGCCGCCCGCGAGCTGGAAGCGCATGGCGGTGGCGCCGGACGGCTTCACGTAGCTCAAGTTCGTGTTGCTGTTGCGGGCGCCGGACACGTTGGTGAGCGTGGTGACGGTCGTCCAGACCGGCGGCGCGGCCACACCCACGGCGCTCCAGGCCTCGTTGACGGACGTGACGGCGCTGGCGCCGTACAGGTCCGCGGCAGCCTGCGCGGTGGCGCCGCGCGCGTCGGCGAAGGTGCTGCCCGGCGTCAGGTAGACGGTGTTCGCGCGGTAGAAGATGGCCGCGCCCTTCATGATGCTGGCGTAGGCGTTGGCGTCGAGCGCGGGCACCACGTTGCTCGTCTTGCCGCGCGGGTGCGTGCCGCCGCTGACCATCAGGTGGAACGCCAGGTTCGCGATGCCGGAGTTCCAGTGCACGCCGCCGCTGTCCGACGTGCCGGTGTAGCGCGTGGGGTAGTAGTCGTAGTCCCCCGCGATGGCCGGGTCGTTCATGTAGCGCAAGGCGTCGCCCGCGGTGGCCGGCGTCCAGCACTCTTCGCCAATCTTCCAGGTGTTGGCGCTGACGGCGCCGTCCCGGTACGCCTCGATGGCGGCGCCGAAGACGTCGGACATGGCCTCGTTCAGCGCGCCGGACTCGTTGGCGTAGATGAGCTCCGAGGACGTGTCCGTGACGGCGTGGGTCAGCTCGTGGCCCACGACGTCCAGCACCGTGAGCGCGCTGGACTGCGAGCCGTCACCGTCGCCGTAGACCATCTGCGTCCCGTTCCAGAACGCGTTCACGTAGTTCTTGCTGTAGTGGACGCTGGAGGTGAGCGCGGTGCCCAGCCCGTCGTAGCTGTCCCGGCCGAACACGTTGGCGTAGAAGTCGTACGTGAAGCCCGCGTTGTCATGGGCCTGGTCCAGCACCGCGTCGCCAGAGGCGCCCTGGCCCTCGCTGCGCACCAGCGTGCCGGGCAGCGTGGTGCGGTTCTTCGCCGTATAGGTCTTCCGGTTGCGGCTCGTCTGCAGGTTGTCGAAACCCCAGACGGAGTCACCGGTGCGCGCGTCGATGAAGACGTTGGGCATGGAGGGCAGGCCGTCCACGTCCACCGTCTCCAGCTGCACGCGCCACGTCAGGCGGGTGTCCTTGCTGTCGGCGAGGATCTGCAGGTCCGCGCGGGGCGCACCCGTGAGCACACTGCCCGCGGCCTCCAGCCCGGACACGGCGCGCTGGATGGCCTCCTGGGCCCGCAGCCGGGGCGTGGTGTCCACCTTGAGGTCGCGCACGAGCTTGTCCGTCACGCCCGCGACCGCGCCGTTCGCGTCCAGGTGGACGATGGCCGCCGCGCCAAAGACAGGCACGCCCTGGAACGTCTGCGTGAGGCGCTCATGCGCCTGGCCGCGCCCGTCCACGTGGAAGCGCCGCGAGGTCAGCTCGCCCGCTCCCTTGAGGAAGCCGGGGCGCTGCGCCTGGAGCTGGCGGAGGCCGTCGCCGCGCACGGGCTTCGCGGCCAGCGCGCTGCCCTGCTGCGCCTCCGTCTGGGAGGTGTCTTCCGCGGTGTCGGTGGGACCACAGGCGCTTCCCAGCAGCAGGAAGGACGCGAGCGAGGCGTAGTGACGGATGCGCATGGGGGACTCCGGTTCGCGCGAGGGGCGCTTTCCAGGGGGTGTGCTTTCACCCAGAAAATAAAATTCCTGGGCAATTCAGGAGACCCGGGATCCCACGAAGTGGCCACTGCGGGAGCTTCAGCCCTTGCGCAGCTTCACATCGCGCTTCGCGCCGGGTGCCGCCGGGTCCTTGGGCAGGTGTCTCAAACCCATCCACCCGAGCGCCGCGACATGGCGGGCCACGTTCTCCGTGGAGAAGGCCTTGCCCTCCGCCGCCCACCAGTGGCCCACCTGCGTCACCATGCCCACCAGCGCGTTGGCATAGATGGGTGCCACCTTGGGCGGGTAGCCGGCGTGCTCGAACTCGCTGCGGAAGACGTCGCTCACGCGCTGGGCCAGGTCGTCGATGACGCGCGTCAGCCCGCGCCGCGCCGCCGCCGTGGGCGAGTCTCGCGTCAGCACCGCGAAGCCCGCCGGCTCCTCCTTCACGTAGGCCATGAACGCCAGCACCGCGTCCTCGAAGCGCTGCCGGGGCGTGCCCTGGGCGATGCTCGCGGACACGCGCGCCACCAGGTTCTCCAGCTCCCGGTCCACGATGGCCGCGTACAGCCCCTCCTTCGCGCCGAAGTGCTCGTAGACGATGGGCTTGGACACGCCCGCTTGCTGGGCGACCTCTTCAATCGAGGTCGCCTCGTAGCCCTTCGAGGCGAAGACCGACCGGCCGATCTCCATCAACTGGATCCGGCGTTCCGCACCCGTGAGCCGCTGTTTCTTCTTCAAGTTGACCTCTAACCTACCCGTCGGTAACTTACCCGACCGAAACCTACCATCCCGTAGGGAAAGCGTGGAGTCGCCACCGTCATGAAATGCTTCGTTTCGAAGGGTGTCGAGTCCGCCATGGGGCGCGCGTGAGCGCGGCGGTGCCGGGCATGGAGAAGCCGAAGCTGCGGGGCGTGCTGCACCAGTGGGCGGCGGCGTTCGCGGTGGGGGCGGGGGTGGTGCTGGTGGCGATGGCGCCCACGCAGCGCACGGCGGTGGCGTCCGCGCTGTACGCGCTGAGTCTGGTGGGGCTGTTCACCATCAGCGCGACGTACCACCGGGTGAACTGGTCACCGAAGGCCCGCGCGTGGATGCGCCGGGCGGACCACGCGGCCATCTTCCTGCTCATCGCGGGGACGTACACGCCGGTCATCCTGCTGGGGCTGCCTCCGGAAGTGGGCAACCCGCTGATGGCGTGGCTCTACGCGGGGGCGCTGCTGGGCATCCTCCAGTCGCTGTTCTGGGTGGGCGCGCCCAAGTGGGTGACGGCGGCGCTGGCCATCGGCGTGGGGTGGACGATGATGCCGTACTTCGGCGACGTCTTCCGCGCGGTGGGGCCTTCCGCCATCGCGCTCATCATCGCCGGGGGGCTGGCGTACACGCTGGGCGCGCTCGCGTATGCCTTCAAGCGGCCCAACCCCCTGCCCGGCGTCTTCGGCTACCACGAGGTGTTCCACGCCATGACGTTGGTGGGCGCGGGGCTGCACTTCGTGCTGGTGCTGCGCCTGGTGCGCGCGGCGGGATAGGACGTTTGTCCTTCCCCGGGGGATTGCGCTAGAGCGTCGTCCCGGAGGGGATATGTCCATTCACCTGCGTGGAATGCTATGGGGCGCGGTCCTGGTGCTGGGGCAGGGCTGCGTGACGTCGAACTCGCTGCGGGATCCGGAGTTGCGCCGGCGCGCGGCGAACATCACCATCGTCAAGGCGGAGGAATTGCCCAAGCGGAGGTTCACGTTCCTGGGCGAGGTCGAGGCGGCCACCTGCACCAGTGGCATCCACCGGACCAACTACTCGCCCGCGGCCCTGCAGGAGATACTGAAAGGCGAGGCCGCGCGGCTCCAGGCCGACGCCGTGACCAACGTGGCGTGCGGCGAGGGCGGCGTGCGCTTCGAGTGCTGGACGTCGTACGAGTGCCGGGGAGACGCCATCCGTTGGGAGGAAGCCCCCGCTCCAAGCGGTGAGAAGTTCACGCTCCTCGTACGGGAGTGATGGCGGCGGGAGGCTTCAGCGCCCCGCGACGGCGAGCCGGCGCTTCGAGGCAGCGGGCTCCGGGGCCTGCTTCGGAGCCTTTCGGCCCAGGTAGGTCTCTCCCCAGGACTTGAGCGCGGCAATCACGCCTCGCAGCGTCTGGCCCTGCGGCGTGAGGCTGTATTCGACGCGCGGAGGCACCTCCGCGTACACCTGCCGGTGCACGAGCCCGCTCTCCTCCAGCTCGCGCAGGTGCTGCGTGAGCATCCGCTGGGTGACGTCCGGGATGCGCTTGCGCAGCTCGCCGAAGCGCAGCGTGCCTTCGAGCAGGTGGTAGAGGATGAGCCCCTTCCACTTGCCGCCAATCACATCCAGCGTCGCGGACACCGGACAACCGGCGGAGCAGTCATAGGTCTTGTGCCGGGCCATGGTTCCCTTTTCGTGCGTATGGGCGGAAATCCTGCGTACTTGTCCGTTCCAACCTTCGGGACGATGTTGCACGCAAAGGAGCCCCCAATGCGAGCCGTCGCCCTCACGAAGTACCTCCCCAGTGACCATCCCGAAGCCTTCGTCGACGTGGAGCTGCCGGACCCCACGCCCGGTCCTGGAGACCTGCTGGTGCGCGTGCGCGCCGTGTCCGTGAACCCCGTGGACGTGAAGGTGCGCGCGCCCAAGGACAAGGTGGAGCCCTCGCCGCGCGTGCTCGGCTGGGATGCGGCCGGCGTGGTGGAGGCGGTGGGGAAGGACGTGAAGCACTTCCGCCCCGGCGATGAAGTGTTCTACGCGGGCTCCATCGCGACGCCGGGGACGAATTCCGAGCTGCACGTGGTGGACGCGCGCATCGTCGGCCGCAAGCCGAGGGGGCTGACCTTCGCCCAGGCGGCCGCGATGCCGCTCACCTCCATCACCGCGTGGGAGCTGCTGTTCGAGCGCCTGGGCGTGCCAAGGCACAAGACGGGCACCCGGAAGGATGAGTTGCTCGTGGTGGGCGGCGCGGGGGGCGTGGGCTCCATGGCCATCCAGATCGCCAGCAAGCTGACGGACCTCACGGTCATCGCCACGGCGTCGCGGCCGGAGACGGTGGAGTGGTGCAAGTCCCTGGGCGCGCACCACGTGGTGGACCACCGCCAGCCCCTGGCCGAGCAGGTGAAGGCGCTGGTGCCGGGCGGCGTGCGCTACGTGATGGCGCTCACCGCGACGGAGCAGCACTTCGCGCAGCTGGTGGAGCTGATGGCGCCCTTCGGGCACCTGGGCATCATCGACGATCCGCAGACGCCGCTCGACGTGAACGCGATGAAGCGCAAGAGCCTGGCGCTCCACTGGGAGCTGATGTTCACGCGCGCGCTCTACGACGCGGATCCGCTCTCCCAGCAGCGGCTGCTCGACACGGTGGCGGACCTGGTGGAGGGCGGTACGCTGCGGACCACCATGACCCAGGACTTCGGGCCGCTCACCGCCGCGAACCTTCGTCGCGCGCACGCGGCGGTGGAGACGGGCCGCACGCTGGGCAAGATCGTGCTCAGCGGCTTCCCCTGAGGCCTCGCGGAGGCGGTGAAGTCCGCGCTGCCCGCCGGTAGACTCGTGGGCATCGTGGAAGACACTTCCGGAAGCGCGTGGCGTGCCTGGGCGAAGCGGGCCGCCGCGTGGTCCGTGCCCGCGCTCTTCTCCGCGCTGGAGACGTACACGTTCAGCCGGGACATGGCCGGGGCGCCCGCGCTGTGGCGGGTGTTCGCGGCGCAGATGCCCGCCTGGTACGTGTGGCTGCCCCTCACGCCGTGGCTCACCCGGCTCGCCGCGCGTGAGCCCCTGAGCCCTCCGAGGCCGCGCCCTGTTCTTGTGCACCTGGCGGCGTGTCTGGGCATGGGCGCCCTGTTCGCCGCCGTGTATGCGCTGACGACGGCGCAGTTCATGCCCGGGCGGGATGCCACCTGGGCCGCGCGCTGGCTGCGTGCATGGTGGGGCTGGTTGCCGATGATGGGCATGGCCTACGCGACGGTGCTGGCGGTGGCCTCCGCCACCCGGGCCTCCCAGCGGGCGAGGGACAGCGAGCGGCAGGCCGCGGCGCTCGCCGTGCAACTGGCCGAGTCCCGGCTGCTCGCGCTCCAGACGCAATTGCAGCCGCACTTTCTCTTCAACACGCTCAACGCCATCGTGGTGCTGGTGCGCGAAAAGGAGACGGAGGAGGCCGCGCGCATGCTGGTGCTGCTGAGCGACCTGCTCCGGCAGTTGCTCCAGCAGGGAGCCACCCAGGAGGTGTCCCTGCGCGACGAGGTGGCCGTGCTGTCGCGCTACCTGGAGCTCCAGCAGCTGCGCTTCGCGGACCGGCTGCGAGTGGAGTGGGTGGTGGAGCCGGAAGCGCTGGAGGCCCGAGTGCCTCACCTGGTGCTCCAGCCGCTCGCGGAGAACGCGCTCCGCCACGGCATCGGCGTGCGCTCTGCCTCAGGAGTGCTGCGCATCGGTGCGCGGCGGTGCGGAGACGCGCTGGAGCTGACCGTGCTCGACGACGGTCCGGGGCTGCCCCGGGATTTCGACCTGGAAGCGGCAAGGGGCATCGGCCTGTCGAACACGCGTGCGCGCCTGGCGCAGCTCTACGGCGAAGCGGGACGGCTGGGTGTCGCCAACGCGGAAGGGCAGGGCACCGTGGCCACGGTCCTGCTGCCCTGGCGCTCCGCGCCGGGCGTCGCTGGAGTGGCTCATGGCTGAGCCGAAAATGGCGCAGGCGTGCAATGCGCCGATGTCTTGGCACGGCCCGGAGCAGAGCCTGGCGCGAAGGCTGTGCGTCGTCGGGTGGCGTATGGCTGGGCCGTGGATGCTGCGGATGGGCGATGCGCCGTTGCCCTGGAGGGGGCCAGAGCAGCGCTTGACGCGCGGGCAAGAAACCACCGGGGTGGTGCATGGCTGAGCTGCGCGTGCTGCTGGTGGACGACGAGCCGCTGGCCCGGAAGGGATTGCGGCAGGCCCTGGCGCGCCATCCGGACGCGATGGTGTGCGGCGAGTGCCGAGACGGCCGCGAAGCGGTGGATGCCATCCGCGCCCAGCGGCCCCAGTTGGTGTTGCTGGACGTACAGATGCCGGAGCTGGACGGTTTCGGCGTGCTGCGCGAGGTGGGCGTGGAGCAGATGCCCGCCGTCATCTTCATCACCGCGTTCGACACCTTCGCGGTGAGGGCCTTCGACGTGCACGCGGTGGACTATCTGGTGAAGCCCTTCGACGACGCACGCTTCGGCGAGTCGCTGGCCCGGGCCCGTCAGAGGTTGCGCGCTGGCGAGGCCGCGGAGCTGGGGCGTCGGCTCGCGGACCTGCTGGCGGACGCGGGCCCGGCACCCAGGCCCGCCGAGCCTCCCGCGGACCGGCTGCTGGTGCGCGTGGGGCTGCGCTCCGTGCTCGTCCCTGTCGCGGACATCGAGTGGGTGGAGGCGGACGACTACTGCGTCACGCTGCACGCCGACGGCAAGGCCCACGTGCTGCGCGAGAGCCTGGCGGCGCTGGAGGCGCGGTTGGACCCGGAGCGCTTCGTGCGCATCCACCGCTCCGCCATCGTCAACGTGGCGTGCATTCAAGAAGTGCACCGTCCTTCGCCCACGGAGCAGGTGGTGGTGCTGCGAAGCGGCACGCGCCTGCGCGTGAGCCGCAGCCGCCGCGAGCACCTGGAACGGCGGCTGGGCCGGGCCCGCTAGGCCCCGAAACAACCCATGCTGCCCGCCGCCCGCCCGGCGCGGTCATCCAAAACCTGTCGGACAGTCGGACAGGTTCCAGCCGTCCGGGTCGAGCAGTCCCCTGCCGGGCGCGGTCTTCCAAAACCTGTCCGACAGTCGGACAGGTTCATGCCCTGCGTCCCAACCTGTCCGACAGTCCGACAGGCTTCCCGCGGTCGGCCCAAGCTGTCCGACAGTCCGACAGTCCGACAGGCTTCCCGCGGTCGGCCCAAGCTGTCCGACAGTCCGACAGGCTTCCTGCGGTCGGCCCAAGCTGTCCGACAGTCGGGCAGGTTTCCCGCGGTCGGCCCAAGCTGTCGGACAGTCGGACAGGTTCATGCCCTGCGTCCCAAGCTGTCCGACAGTCCGACAGTCCGACAGGTTTCCCGCGGTCGGCCCAAGCTGTCCGACTGTCCGACAGGCTTCTTTTGACCGGGGACGGTGGCCCTCGGCCATGACGGGGGGGCGCTGGCGGCGAACCTGTCCGACAGTCGGACAGGTTTCTGAGCTGCGCCGCCGACGGGGCGGCCCTGGATGGGTTCTCACCTTCTCATCCGTGGCGACAGGTTTCTTGTTTGAGGGCCTGGCTGGGCCTCAGGGCTTGCGGGACTTGTCCACGGCGGTGGTGAGCGCGCTCCAATCCGTGGGCTTCAGGTGCATGCCGAACACCTGGGACACAGGGAGCTTCTCGCGCGCGGCCACCTCCACGGTTTCGTCCACCTGCTGCACGTTGAAGAACGTGCCGTCCGGCTGGGGCTGCACCAGGTCGGACGTGTAGAGCAGCCGGTGTTCCGGCAGCCACGCGAACAGCATCCGCTCCCCTGTCTCCGTGCGCACCGGGACGAGCTCCAGACGGTTCTTCCCGGTGCCCAGCACGCGCCGTCCGTCCACGACCTGGAGCTTCGCGGCGCGCGGCTTCCTGGCGAGCGCATCCGGCACGAGCGTGCGCGGCGACGCCACCAGTCGCTCCACCAGCGCGCGGTTGAGGTCCAGCACGTGCACCGGGATGCCCCGGGCCACGTACTCGCGCAACCCGCCGATGTGCGGCCAGGCGTCGCTGGTGGACACCACGGCCTTCACCTTCAAGCCCGGGAAGCGCTTCGCTGCCTCGTCCAGCACTCGCGCCGAATAGCCGGACGCGAGCGGGCCCTCTACCACCACGACGCCGTCGTCCTGCGCCACCAGGGCCACGTTCCATGCGCCCGGTAGCTGCACCACCCCGGGAGCCACCTCCACGGGCGGCGCGTCCGGACGGACCACGGGGGCTTCGTCCAGCTTCCTCGCGCGGCGGGCCTCGAAGCCCTGCTTCACGTCGTCCGGCACGGCGAAGTCCGCGTCCGCGAGCGGTGGATCCACCGTCACCGCTGTCACCGTGACGGAGTGGTGTGGCTGGCCATTGCGCGCCCACTCCCAATGACGCGGGTAGCGCAGGCCGCCCGGCTCCAGCGTCCACGCCTGGAAGGACAGCACCGTGCGCACGTCCCCCCAGACGCTCCAGAAAGGGTCCTCCGGATGCGCATCCACTGTCTCCACGGCGGTGGGCAGGCCCGTGCGGGCGTTGAGGAACAGGCGCACGCTCGCGCGGTCCAGGTGGAAGGCGACGACGTGGTGGGGCACCTCCTGCAGCACCGTGTCCGCCTGGGCTCGCAGGTCCCTGGCGTCCAGGGCCGCGAGCAGCACGTGCTCGGGCGCGAAGGCCAGCCGCTCCTGCATGTCCTGGAGCTGCGCGGCGCCCAGCGGCCTCCACTTCCCCTGGAAGTCCGCCGCCGCCACACCGTCGGCGAGCAGCATCGTCACGCCCTTCCACTCATCCATCACCATCCCGCGGCTCTCGGACCTCTGGCGCAGGCGGCCCCGGTGCAGGTCGCGCACCTCTTCGAACTGCTCGTACATCACGAGGAATGGCGGCGTGGGGCGCTCGGACTGCTCCAGCAGGTTCCAGTGGCCCACGCCTCGAAGGCGCAGGCCCGTGAGCGCGCGGAGCCTGGCCTCGCCGCCCATGGCCTCGGCGGCGGCGCGGACGTGGGCGCGGCCGGGGTCCTCGGCGGCGGAGGCGGGCAGGGTGAGCAGCAGCGCCGCGACAGCGGACAACAGCAGGGGGCTTCGCATGGCCCCACGATGCCGTGGCTGGCACCTGCCTCCAGGGGCCATGCCGCCAGTGACCCGAATGGCGCGGCGAACGGTGCGCGGGACGCGGCGAATGGCGACGTCCCGCTGTCCCTCCCGCACCGGGCAGCCAGCCTTGTGTGGAGCCCTTGCCTGCACGGCCGGTCGCGGGCCTGCGGGACGGTGCACATCTTCGCCCGGGGTGAACCGGCCCAGGCGAGGGTGGACCATGAAGAAGACGGTGGCGGACCAGTTCGTGGAGGTCCTCGCGCTCGCGGGGGTGAAGCGCATCTATGGCGTGGTGGGCGACAGCCTGAATGCCCTCACGGAGTCGCTGCGCCGGCGGGGCGACATCGAATGGGTGCCCATGCGCAACGAGGAGGCCGCCGCCTTCGCCGCGGGCGCGGAGGCGCACCTCACCGGGCAGCTCGCCGTGTGCGCGGGGAGCTGCGGCCCCGGCAACCTGCACCTCATCAACGGCCTGTATGACTGCCACCGCAGCCGGGCGCCGGTGCTGGCCATCGCCGCGCAGATTCCCTCCGTGGAGCTGGGCACCGGCTACTTCCAGGAGACCCATCCGGAGTCACTCTTCAAGGAGTGCAGCCACTACTGCGAGCTGGTCTCCGGGCCCAACCAGATGCAGCGCACCGCGGAGATCGCCGTCCGCAGCGCGGTGGGCAAGGGCGGCGTGGCCGTGGTGGTGCTCCCCGGCGACATCGCCATGCTGAAGGCGGAGGACGCGCGCGCCCCCACGCCGGAGTCACTGCGCGCATCGCCGTCCCAGCTGATGCCCTCTTCCGCGCAGGTGGAGCAGATGGCCGCGCTGCTCAACCGCGGCGGACGCGTGACGCTGCTGTGCGGCGCGGGCTGCGAGGGCGCGGGCGCGCAGGTGGTGGAGCTGGCGAAGCGCCTTCAGGCGCCCGTCGTCTCCGCGCTCCGGGGCAAGGAGTTCGTGGAGAAGGACAACCCGCACTTCGTGGGGCTCACGGGGCTCATCGGCTACGCGTCCGGGTACTGGGCGATGATCGACTGCGACGTGCTGCTGATGCTGGGCACGGACTTCCCCTACCGGCAGTTCTACCCGGACAGCGCCGATACGCGGATCATCCAGGTGGACGTGCGCGCGGAGAACATCGGCAAGCGCACGCGGGTGGACCTGGGCGTGGTGGGCAGCGTGTCCGCCACCGTCCAGGCGCTCCTTCCCCGCATCGAAGCGAAGCGCGATACGAAGCACCTGGAGCGCGCGCTCGCGCACTATCGCAAGACGCGCGAGGAACTGGACGCGCTGGGGCAGGGCACGGCGGGCAAGAAGCCCATCTACCCCCCGCAGGTGGCCCGCGCGTTCGACCTCCAGGCGGCGGACGACGCCATCTTCACCTGTGACGTGGGCCTGCCCACGGTGTGGGCCGCGCGCTACGCGACCATGAAGGGTGGCCGGCGGCTGGTGGGCTCCTTCAACCACGGCTCCATGGCGAGCGCCCTCGCGCAGGCCATTGGCGCGCAGAAGGCCTTCCCGGACCGGCAGGTCATCGCCTTCTCCGGTGACGGCGGCTTCACGATGCTGATGGGGGACTTCATCGGCCTGGTGCAGCTGGGGCTGCCCATCAAGGTCGTGGTGTTCAACAACAGCTCCCTGGGCTTCGTGGCCATGGAGCAGCAGGTGGGCGGCATGCTCGACGTGGGCACCGCGCTCCAGAACCCGAACTTCGCCGCGCTGGCGGAGGCCGTGGGCATCAAGGGCCTGCGCGTGGAGGACCCGGCGCAGGTGGATGAAGCCGTCCAGCTGGCGCTCGCGACGCCTGGGCCCGTGTTGGTGGACGCCGTGGTCAGCAAGGCGGAGCTGGTGATGCCACCGCGCATCACCGCGTCCATGGCCGCGGGCTTCACCCTGTTCGGCATCAAGGCCCTGCTCAACGGCCGCACCAACGAGGTGCTGGAGCTGGCGCGCACCAACCTCTGGCGCTGAAACTCCTGGCATTTCCAGCGGTTGGGCAGGGCCGGAGAAAAATCAGCAGGGCCGCGAATCCATCCGGCCCGTGGCCGCCTCTTATCTTGCGAATGGGGATTTTCCCCGTCGCACGAGGCAGGTTCCATGGGCGTGACTTCGACTCCCGACGCGTTGTTGCTCGCGGCCCACGCCGGTGACCGAGACGCGATGGTGCACCTGCTCCAACTCCAGCAGCCGAACCTCCGGCGCTACGCGCAGAAGCGCTGCCTCATCAGCGACGTGGACGACGCGGTCCAGGAGGCCATGCTGGTGATGTCCCGCCACCTGACCGCCGTGCGCAAGCTGGCGTCGTTCTCCGGGTGGATGTTCAAGATTGTCCAGCGCGAGTGCCGCCGCCTGGCCCGCACGGTGCTGAAGAACGACCCCTACGAGGAGGCGCTCGTGGACCAGTGGATGTCCGCGCACACGCCGGACTCGCTGCGGCTGGACATGGCGTCCGCGCTGGAGTCGCTGCCGCCGCAGTACCTGGAGGTCGTCGTGCTGCGCGACTTCGAAGCGCTCTCCATCCGCGAGATGGCCGAGCGCCTGTCGCTGGACCCAGCGGCGGTGAAGAGCCGCCTGCACCGCGCCCGCGTGATGATCCGCGAATACCTGCTGGCCTGAAGCTCAATCCCTCTCATCTGGAGTCCTGTCATGGCGAACCCCCTGTCCATCCTGGGCATCATCCACACGCTCGTGAGCGTGCCTCCCATCGTCTTCGGCGTCTGGGCCTTCGTGCGCGACGGGCGCATCGACCCGGGGACGCGTGTCGGCAAGGCGTACGTCGCCAGCATGGTGACGTCGGTGGTGACGTCGTTCGGCCTGTCCAGCACGGGCGGCTTCAACCCGGGCCACGCGCTGGGGCTCGTGGCGCTGCTGCTCATGGCGGTGGGCGCGGCGGCGCCGGGCCTGGGCGTGTTCGGCCGCGCCACGGAATACGTGCGGACCCTCACGTACTCGGCCAGCTTCATGGTGCTGCTGGTGCCGGGCATCAACGAGACGCTGACCCGGCTGCCCGCGGACAAGCCCCTGGCCGACAGCCCGCAGTCCCCGGTGGTACAGGCCGCCCTGGCGACGCTGCTGGGCCTGTTCCTCTGCGGCGCCACGTACCAGGTGCTGCGGCTGCGCGCTCGGACGTACGGCCATGTAGGCGGACTGCCGAACCGCTGAAAAGCACGGGGCGTGTCGATTCGTGGGGCCCTGATTCGACGTGGAGTAGAAGGCCCGCGATTTCCACCTGAACGGAGCACGTCATGGACGCCACCCTTTCCTCCTCCACCCCCGGGGTGGACGCCTCCCCGAAGAAGAAGTCGTTCGCCCGCTTCCTGCCGACGGCGGCCCGCGTGTTCATGGGGCTGGTGTTCTTCGTCTTCGGTCTGAACGGGTTCCTGGAGTTCATTCCCGCGCCCAAGGACCTGGACCCGGCGGATCCGGCGGTGGCCTTTGGCGTCGCGATGAAGGCGACGGGCTTCCTGTTCGCGCTGGTGAAGGGCACGGAGACGGTGGTGGGCCTGCTGCTGCTGGCCAACCGCTTCGTCCCGCTGGCGCTGGCGCTCATCGCCCCGGTCATCGTGAACATCTTCCTGACGCACGCCTTCCTCGCGCCGTCGGGCCTGGGCATGGCGGTGGTGCTCCTGGCGGCGGAGCTCTTCCTGGCCTGGTCCTACCGGGCGGCGTACCGCCCGATGCTCGCCATGCGCGCTAAGCCTTCCTAGCGGACTCGCGCAGCTCCATGAGGAGGCGGCCCAGCATGTTGCTGCCGCTGCCGTCTCCTCCGTCGCCCCAGTAGTCGTCGTTCTCCGTGTGCTCCACCAGCTTCGCGTCGCCGGTGGCCTGGAGCAGGCGGGCGAGGTCCTCATGCTGGGAGAACTTCGCCTGGAGGGCCTCCCGCATCACCGCCACCTTCACGGATTCCCAGTCGCGGCGGAGCTTGCGCTTGCGGTCCCGGCCCATGCGCGCCGCCAGCATCGGGGAGTTGGCCTTGCGGAGCTCCTCCTGGTCCGAGGCGTTCTCGAACTTCTGCGCCTGGAAGAAGTGCTCCGTCGTGGGCCAGGTCTTGCCCCGGAGCTTGATGGGGTAGGGCGCGAAGTTCGAGCACCACCCGTAGTCGTCGGTCACGCTGTAGAAGTGGATCACTTCGGCCATGCCTGGAGCTTCGCGCACCGCCCGTGCTCGCGCTACTTCAGGCTCTTGAGGTCGATGACGAAGCGGTACTTCACGTCGCCCTTCTCCAGCCGCGTGAACGCTTCGTTGATGCCCTGGATGGGAATCAATTCGATGTCGGAGACGATGCCGTGCTCGCCGCAGAAGTCGAGCATGGCCTGCGTCTCCGGCAGGCCTCCGGTGCCGGAGCCGGAGAAGCTCGCGCGCCGGGAGAGGAGCGAGACGGGGGCCACCTCCAGCGGCCGGGCCGGGAAGCCCACCAGCACCAGGTGCCCATCGCGCCGCAGCAGCTCCAGGTAGGCGTTGACGTCGTGGACCGCAGAGACGGTGTCGAGGATGAAGTCGAGGCTGTTCGCCTTCGCCGCCATCTCCTCCGGCCTCGACGACACGACCACCTCGTGGGCGCCCAGCCGCAGCGCGTCCTGCTTCTTGCGGTCCGTGTGGCTGAAGACGGTGACGTGCGCGCCCATCGCCAGCGCGAACTTCACGCCCAGGTGCCCCAGCCCGCCCAGCCCCACCACGCCCACCTTCTGTCCCGGCCCCACCTTCCAGTGCCGCAGCGGTGAGTACGTGGTGATGCCCGCGCAGAGCAGCGGCGCCACCGCCGCGGGGTCCAGGTTCGCGGGCACCTTCAGCGCGAAGTGCTCGTCCACCACGAGGCGATCCGAATACCCGCCCTGCGTGATGCCCTTCCCGTCCCGCTCCCGGCTGCCGTAGGTCAGGACGCCCTGGACCTTGCAGTACTGCTCGTACCCGTCCCGGCAGTCCGCGCAGGCGCGGCATGAGTCCACCATCGTGCCCACGCCCGCCAGGTCACCCGGGCGGAACTTCGTCACCTCGCTGCCCACGCGGACCACGCGGCCCACGATTTCGTGTCCCGGCACCAGCGGGTACTGGGAGAAGCCCCAGTCGTTCCGGGCCATGTGCAGGTCCGAGTGACAGACGCCGCAGTAGAGGACGTCCAGTTGCACGTCGCGCGGGCCGGGCTCGCGGCGCTCGAACGGGAAGGGGGCAAGTAGGGAAGAGGCATCCGGGGCCGCGTAACCGCGAGCGGAAATCATGGGCAGTGCTCCTGAAGGAATGTGTCGCTTCCGACGCCCGGAAACATGTCCCTGGGAGGCTGTTCGCGAAACGGATGGAATCCGCACGATGCATGTTGGAAAACTTCCGAATGGCCACCACCTCCCTCAATGCCCTGAACGCCTTCCTCGCCGTGGGACGCCGGCGCAGCTTCGCGGCGGCGGCCATCGAGCTGGGCATCTCCCCGTCCGCGCTGAGCCAGCAGGTGCGTCAGCTGGAGGCGAAGCTGGGAGTGCCGCTGCTCACCCGCACGACGCGCAGCGTGGCGCTGACGGACGCGGGGCAGCGGCTCCTGGAGCGCGCCGGTCCTTCCGTGGCGCAGGCGTTGGAGGCGCTGGAGGCGGCCACCGCCAGCGCGGGAGAAATCACCGGCCGCGTGCGCCTGTCCGTGCCCACCATCTCCCTGTCCACGGTGGTGACGCCCATCCTGCTGCGCTTCGCCCAGCGCCATCCCCAGGTGGAGGTGGAGTTGCGCATCGAGGACCGCTTCGTGGACATCGTCGCGGAGGGACTGGACGCGGGCATCCGCCCGTTCGAGGCCGTCGAGCGGGACATGGTGCAGGTGCGTCTGTCCAAGCGCTTCCGCTACGTGGTGGTGGGCTCTCCCGCGTACCTCAAGCGCAAGGGGACGCCCCAGCGCCCGGAGGACCTGCTGGAGCACGACTGCGTGAACATCTTCCTGCCGACCACTGGCGCGAAGTACGCGTGGGAGCTGGAGCGCGGCAAGAAGACGTGGCGCATCCCCGTGCGCGGCCCCGTGCTCGCCACCAACGAGGAGGTGCTGGTGGCGATGGCGGAGGCGGGCCTGGCGCTCATGTATGCCTTTGAGCCCACCATCGTGCCGCGCTTGAAGCGCGGCACCCTGAAGCTCGTCCTGGAACCCTACGCGGCGTGGATGGAAGGGTTGTTCCTCTACTTCCCCAGCCGCGCCCAGGTGTCCCCCGCGTTCCGCGCCTTCCTGGACGTGGCCCGCGAGGTGACGGCTGAACGGCCCTGAAGGTCAGTCGCGCGGCGGACCGCGGCGGCGGTCCACCACGCCCGTGGTGACGGGCAGGTCCGCGGACTGTTCGCTCCGGGCCCGCAGGCTCATGGACCCGGTGCTCTCCGCGGGCAGCCCCGCCCAGGTCCGCAGCCGCTCCAGCGCCACGGCCTGCTCCGCTTCCGGCAGGCCCGTGATGCGGGAGCCGTGGTTGCCGCCCGGCTGGAAGAACCGGTACGAGTCATTGCGCGCGCTCACGCTGAACGCTCCCGTGGACCAGGGGTCGTTCTCTCCGTAGACGAGCAGGATGCGCTCGCCGAACACCTTCACCCAGCCCTCCACGATGGGCATCACGAAGGGGTTGAAGGGGTACGGCCTCATGTCGAAGGGCACGAGCGCCCGCGGGTCGTAGCCCCGGGGATGGTGCAGGACGCCGCTCAGGTGGGCCTCGTCGGACGCGTAGCTGCCCAGCTGCGTGGCGGCCTGGAAGTCGTAGGGCGCGTAGTAGTCCAGGTCTCCGTCGCTCATGTACGAGAGGCCAACCACATAATCCAGGAAGTCCACCAGCCCCTGCGCGGAGCCTCCCGGCGGGGGAATCTCGTCACACAGCGACGCGTCGCCGTACTGCCAGAAGGCGAAGGCGAACTCGAGGGCGCTGAACTCCAGCGCCTTGTCCACGCCCAGGAAGTCGTAGGTGCTGCCGTAGTACGCCGCGCCCGTCGCCTGGAAGAGCGGCTCCGTCTCCGCGCGCCGCTCCAGCACTTCACGCTGGAAGCCGCGGATGCTCTCGCGGCACGCGGGCGTGCCCAGCTTGCTCAAGAACTTCACGTAGCGCGGGTCCTGCGTGCCGTAGCTGTTGGGCGCCACGTAGGCCACGGTGGCGTCCACGTCGCGCGGGAAGAACGCCCGGTGGTAGAGCGACGTCATGCCGCCCTTGCTGCCGCCGGTGCTGATCCACTTGCCCGGGAAGAGCGGCTTGAAGGCCTGGACGATGCGGTGGTGGTCCGCCGCGGCCTGCTCGATGCTGAGCAGCTTCCAGTTCGCGGGCTGCGGAATGGAGGGCCCGAAGAAGCGGTGCTCCACCTGCAGCTGGTTGCCCTGCAAGAGGAAGGCGGGCTCCGTCTGGCCGGGGTTCGTGCTGATGCCGTAGCCCGTGCTGGCCAGCACCATGGGCGCCGCCGCGTTCCGGAAGACCAGCGTCATCCGCTGCTGGAAGCGCGTGCCATTCGGGTGCAGGTGGTCCGCCGGCTGGTCATAGGCCAGCACGAAGATGCGCGCGCCAGTGGAGGTCGGCGGCCGCTCCAGCAGCACCGTGAGGCCGGGAATCGCCTGCAATTGCGCCAGGATGTCCGGCGCCGCGTCCTGTGTCCGGGATTGCGCCTGGACCTCTGGCGCGCTCGGGGCGATGGACTCCGGGGGGAGTTCGCTGCCGCCGTATGCCTGGAGCCCCAGTGCCAGCGCACACGCCAGCACCGCGGGACGACCGAAGAAACGTGACATGGGTAAAGCCCTCCTTGGGCGAAAGACAGAACGAACATGCCGGTCCTGTATTTCCAGAAGAAGGACGTCCCAGGTGCTTCCCGGCAATTACTTGCGCCGTGGAGCTGAGTCGCGCAGCAACGGCTGACCCTGGCGCAGGTGTCTGGCCAGCGCGGCGTAGGAGCCCCCCTGGTACCTGGCCCACGCGTCGGGGTGTAGCAACTGCTCCAGCGCTCCCTCGATGACCCGGGCGTGCCCTTCCAGGTGCGTGTCCGCGTGGACCTGGTCCACGGCGTCCGCGCGGTCGTCGGCCACCACCGCGCGAGCCGTCAGTGTGTCCGCGTAGGTGGAGTAATCGTTGTAATAGGTCCAGGCCGCGCCGCGCAGGGTGAGGCCTCCCAGCGCGACCAGCTCTCCATGGAAGAGGAGGTTGTCCGCCTGGATGGAGCCGCCCGCGAAGAGCAGGGCGTAGTCGAACCCTTCATGGATGATGTTGCCCTCCACCACCACGTCCCCAGCGACCAGCAGGCGGGACTGGTCCTCCAGGAGGAGGTGCCCCTTCACGTGGACGCGGCCCTCTTCGAAGACGAGGTCCGTGCCTTCGGAGAGCGTCAGGTCTCCGTCCACCTGCTTCGTCGCGGCGGAGGCCGGAAGTCCGGCCTTGAGGTGGGCCCGCTTCCCGGCCGTCCCGCAGGGCTCGTGGAGCGAGGCGTGTTCCATCAACTTCTGGAGCAGTGACATGGTGGGACCCTGTTCGGTGGGAGGCCCTGGCTCTAAGGTTCCGGGCAATGAACGTCTACGAGATTCGCGGTGCCTTCGGTCTGGACAACCTGGTGCGCGCGGAGCGGCCGGACCCCGTGCCAGGGCCCTTCCAGGTGCGTGTGCGGGTGAAGGCCACGAGCCTCAACTCGCGCGACCTGATGATGGTGGAGGGCCGCTACAACCCGCGCCAGAAGCTGCCGCTGGTGCCCAACTCGGACGGCGCGGGCGTGGTGGACGCGGTGGGGCCGGGCGTCACTCGAGTGAAGCCCGGCGACCGGGTGATGACGCTGTTCGCGCAGGGCTGGCAGTCCGGTGAACCGACGAAGGCCATCACCGCCACCACGCTGGGTGGACCGCTGGATGGCGCGCTCGCGGACACGATGCTCCTGCACGAGGACGGCGTGGTGCTCACGCCCGCGTACCTCTCTGACGAGGAGGCCGCCACGCTGCCGTGCGCGGCGGTGACGGCGTGGAGCGCGCTCGTCACGCAGGGCGGGCTCAAGGCGGGAGACACGGTGCTGGTCCAGGGCACGGGCGGTGTGTCCATCTTCGCGCTGCAGATTGCCCGGCTGTTCGGCGCGCACGTCATCGTCACGTCCAGCCGCGACGACAAGCTGGAGCGGGCCCTGAAGCTGGGCGCGCAGGAGGGCATCAACTACGTCTCCACGCCGGACTGGGAGAAGGCGGCGCGCACGCTCACCGGCGGCGTGGGCGTGGACCACGTGGTGGAGGTGGGCGGCTCGGGGACCTTCGAGAAGTCACTCAAGGCGCTGCGCGTGGGCGGCACCGTGTCCGTCATCGGCGTGCTGTCCGGTGGGGCGGGCTCCGTGTCGCTGGTCCCCATCCTGATGCAGAACCTGCGCGTGCAGGGCGTGTTCGTGGGCCACCGTCAGTCCTTCGAGGCGATGGCGCGCGCGTTCACGCTCAATGACATCCACCCGGTGGTGGACCGCGTGTTCCCCTTCGCGGAAGCGCGCGCCGCCTTCGAGCACATGAAGCAGGGCGCGCACTTCGGGAAGATTGTCATCAAGGTGAGCTGACCCACGCGAAGTGGAAGTGGGCCTCCACCGTGGGCGTGGTGGTGTTCTTGGGCAGGGGCGGGAAGGGCGCTGCCTTCTTCACCGCGGCGAGCGCGGCGGCGTCCCACGCCTTGGCGCCGGACTCCGTGAGGATGGCGGTGGAGACCAGCTTGCCGTCCTTGTCGAGCACGGCCTGGACGATGGTCTTCTTGCCCAGGGCCGGTGTGCCCTTGGGGCCCGGCTGCTTCCAGGCCTTCGCCACGCGCTGGAAGGCCTGCTGCTGATAGGCCGGGCTGTCCACCGAGCCCTGGAAGTAGGTCTGCAACTGCGGACTGCCGCTCGCGGCCAGGGCCCCGGATGCGAGGGCCAGCGCGAGCACCACCACGGCGGTTTTCGGGATGTGGAGCATGGGCCGAATATAGGGCCCGCTCAGCTCCTCGGCTGGGGGCCTCGGGGCGGCAGGGGCTTTGTTTCGGGGGGCTTGCTGACGCCCTTCTCCGGCAGCCAGGACAGGTCGTACACCGCCGCGTCGCCCGCGGCGCGCATCAGCACCACGGAGGCGCCGTGCGCGCCGCTCATCTCCAGGCCGGCGGAGAAGAGGCCCCGGTAGAAGCCGGCGATCACCACCGGGCGGCAGGTGAGCACGTAGCGCGTGGGCCCTGTCTGCTCCAGCCGCGCCTCCAGGTAGTTGGTGCCGGTGCGCAGGTTGCGCGTCATCCGCTCCAGCATCCGGTGCGGCCCCAGAAGCCGCACGCCCGCCAGGAGCGCGCTGCCGATGAGCGTGGCGCCGTAGCCCTCCAGGAAGCGCCGGCCCACCACCTCCGCGCCGTCGTCCAGCGTGGCCTCGGGCGCGAGCACGGACGACGCCAGCTTCAGCGACTCCACCCACACCTCCAGCGGATAGGCCACCGACAGCTTTCCGCGAGGGTCGATGCCGGCCGCGCGCAACTGCTGCGCGCACGGCTCGTCCAGGTGGTCACCCAGGGCGCGAATCAGCCCTTCGAAGCTCTGCTGGAAGACAAGGCGTTCGGGGGTCATCGGCATGTCCTCCCACGCTACCCGTGTGAGCGGGGCCGCCTCAACCCGGTAGGTTCCCAGGTCTCAAGAAGTCCGCGCGGAGTGTCCGAAAACGCAGTGCGGCAGAAGCGCCGACGGGTCGGCCGGCGCGGCTCGACGCGTCGAAAGGGGGCGGGGAGGGTGCGCTAGGGTCGGGGCCATGCCGCATGACGCCCTCGCAGATGTCTCCACGGCCGCCGCGATGCAGGAGCGCGGAGGTTCACGGGGGACTCCCCGCGCCGTGCCCGCGCTGACGGTGGTGTCCCATCCGGTGCCCCGGCGCGTGGGGGAGCGGCGGCTGTTGGACGCGGTGGTGGCGGGGCGGACCCTGGCCCTGTCGCGCAACGCGCCGGACTTCGCGAAGCCGGGCAGTTCGCTGGGGCTGCCGCTGGCGGATCCGTTCGTGAGCCGCAAGCCGCTGGAGCTCTCCGCCCTCGCGGCCGGGGGCGTGCGCCTGGCGGTGCCGGAGGATGGCACGCACGTGGTCGCGGCGGGCGTGCCGCTCCTGGGCGCGAGGGACTTCGGGCCGGCGGAGTTGATGGACGGGGTGGCGCTGGAGCTGTCGGGCCGCGTGGTGCTGCTCTTGCACACGGTGGAGCTGGACGGCGAGGGCCCGGCGGACACGCCGGGCATGGTGGGCGAGAGCGCGGGCCTGCGACGGCTGCGCAAGCACATCGAGCGGGTGGCGGACCTGGACGTGTCGGTGCTCATCCGGGGCGAGACGGGCACGGGCAAGGAGCTGGTGGCGCAGGCCATCCACCGGCTGTCACCGCGCAGGGAGGGGCGCTTCGTCAGCGTCAACCTGGGGGCCATCCCCAAGGACCTGGCGGCGGCGGAGCTGTTCGGTTCGAAGAAGGGCGCGTACTCCGGGGCCACGCAGGACCGCGAGGGCTTCTTCCGCGCCGCGCACGGGGGCACGCTGTTCCTGGACGAGGTGGGCGAGGCGCCGCCGGAAGTGCAGGTGATGCTCCTGCGCGTGCTGGAGACGGGAGAGCTGTATCCCGTGGGCGCCAGCCAGCCGGTGAAGGTGGACGTGCGGCTCATCGCCGCGACGGACGCGCACCTGGAGGAGCAGATCCGCGACGGGCGCTTCAAGGCGCCGCTCTTGCACCGGCTGGCGGGCTACGACCTGCGCGTGCCCGCGCTGCGTGAACGGCGCGAGGACGTGGGCCGGTTGTTCTTCCACTTCGCGCGCGAGGAGCTGGCGGCGCTGGGTGAGGCAGCGCGGCTGGACTCGGAGGACCCGCACGCGGAGCCGTGGCTGCCCGCGCCGCTGGCGTCGCGGCTGGTGCGGGCGGCGTGGCCGGGGAACATCCGGCAGCTGCGAAACCTCACGCGGCAGCTCGTTATCGGGAGCCGGGGACAGACACGCTTGCAGCTGGATCCCCAACTGGAGGAAGCGTTGGGCACGGCGGCGGGAGCGGCGACCGCGCTGATGCCGCAAGGAGCCCACGTGGGGATTGGCGCCGCAGTGGCTCCGGCGTGGGCGGCGGGAGCGGCGACCGCGCTGATGCCGCAAGGAACACAGGCCTTGGCTGGCGCTCCCGTGGCTCCGGCGCGGGGTGCGGGGGCTCCGGAGGCGCTGCCCCGGCGCAAGCCCTCGCAGGTGACGGAGGCGGAGCTGCTGGCCGCGCTGCGGGCGAGCGCGTGGGACCTGAAGGCCACGGCGGACGCGTTGGGCATTCCCCGTCCGTCCGTCTACGACCTCATCGAGCGCAGCCCGAACCTGCGCACCGCAGGGGACCTGGGCGCGGACGAAATCACCCGCTGCTTCGAGGCCTGCGGCGGCGACCTGGACGCGATGGTGCGCACGCTGGAGGTGTCGAAGCGCGCGCTGGGGCGGCGGTTGAAGGAGCTGGGGCTTGCGGCGAAGGCCACCTGAGCGGAGGGCCACGCCGCATGGCACGCTGGATGCTAAGCCGTCGCGTCGTCCCCATCCCCCTGGAGGGTTTCCCATGCGAAGCCGCGTCCTCTTCCCGCTGTGCCTCACCGGACTGCTGCTGGCCTGTGCCAGCGGTGGCGCCCGTTCCACCTCCTCCGAAGCGGCGTCGTCCGACAGCGGGCCGGTGCAGCCCTGCGCGGTGAACCCGACGCCTCCCGAGGGGAGCATCCCGGTGTTCATCACCGCCAGTTCGGACGGCAAGGTGCACTTCAGCAGCACGAAGGTGCAGGTTCAGGCCGGGCAGACGGTGAGCTTCGTGTCCCAGGTGCAGCAGGACCGGTGCATCGGCGTGTCCAACAGTGGGCTCCTCAAGGACTGCACAGAGAACCCCCTGCCGGTGCCCGCGTGTCAGGTCGCATCCTGGACGCTGCGCGCCGGGGATGAGCCGGGAACGACCACGTCGTTGTGGTCCTGCCCGACGAGCGACTGCTCCAAGTGCACGAAACCGCAGGGCATCCGGGTGACCATCAACGGCACGCTGGAAGTCACCGGACGCAGCGAGGACTGAGGCGCGCGGTCCCCCGGAGTGGGCCTCGTCAGGGCTTGCGGGCCCTGGCCGGCCGGGCGGGCTGCCGTGGCGGCGGGGCCGGAGTCGCGGTGGTGCCGGTGCTCGCGGTAACGGCCCTGAGCTCTTCGAGCCCAAGCTGGATGTGCCGTGAGAGGTCCTGCGCCTTCGGGTCCTCGAGCCAGCGCTCGAATGCGACCTTGAACACCGCGATGCCTGCCTCCGCGGCCAGGCTCGCGGTGGGTTCGGTGACGCCGCGCTTTCGAAGCGCGTCCGCGGCGGCCGAGGCCAGGGAGGCCAGCTTGATCAGCTCGCGCTCCCGCAGCTCCGCGTGCGCGGCGAGGAGCGCCTGTCGCGCCCGGGCATGGTCGCGGCGGTCCTTGAAGAAGGGGGCAAGGGACTCGAGGGCCGCGGAGACCGCGTCGAGCGGCGCGGTCCCTTGGGGCGCCTCCGCGATGGTGGTGACGATGCGCTCGTGGAGCGCGTCCGAGCCCCCGAACAGGACCTCCTTCTTGTCGGTGAAGTAGCGGAAGAACGTCCGCTCCGTGAGCCCCGCGCGCGCGGCGATCTCCTCCACCGTCGTCCGGTCGTACCCGTGCTCCTGGAACAGCGTCATCGCGGCCTGTGCGAGCCGGTCTCGTGCGTTGGGTTCCCAGCGGCCCATGGGCACCAGCATAACCTGATTGCAGTCACTGACATCACTTGTTAGGAGTGATGTCAGTAGCTGACATCAAGGAGCTTTCCATGCGCGTATTCGTGACGGGTGCGTCTGGTTTCATCGGCTCGGCGGTCGTTCCTGAATTGCTGGGGGCGGGGCATCAGGTGGTGGGGCTTGCCCGCTCGGATGCTTCGGCCCGGGCGCTGGAGGCGGCGGGGGCGGAGGTGCATCGCGGTTCGCTGGACGATCCGGACAGCCTGCGCGCCGGGGCGGCGAAGGCGGACGGGGTCATCCACCTGGCGTTCATCCACGACTTCTCCCGCTTCGAGGACTCGGTGCGTGCCGACGCGCGCGCGATTGAAGCCATGGGCAAGGCGCTGGAGGGCTCCCAGCGGCCTCTCGTCATCGCGGCGGGGCTGTTGTTCCTGGCGCCGGGACGCGTCGCCGTGGAGACCGACGCGGCGGCTCCATCGGGGCGCGGCGCGTCGGAGGCGATGATGCTCGCGCTGGCCGAGAAAGGCGTGCGCACGTCCATCGTGCGGCTTCCTCCGTCGGTTCATGGAAAGGGTGACCACGGCTTCGTGCCGCACCTCATCGCCTCCGCGCGGCGGACGGGCGTGGCTGCCTACGTGGGGGAGGGGGCGAATCGCTGGCCCGCTGTGCACCGGTCCGACGCGGCCCGGCTCTTCCGGCTCGCGCTGGAGCGGGCCCCTGCTGGTTCAAGGCTCCACGCCGTCGCCGACGAGGGCGTGCCCACCCGGGACATCGCGACCGTCATCGGTCGTCGGGTAGGGGTGCCGGTCGCTTCGAAGATGCCAGCAGAGGCCGGCGACTTCCTCGGCTTCCTGGGGGCGCTCTTCGCGCTCGATGCGCCTGCGTCGAGCGCCCGCACGCGCGAACAGCTCGGCTGGCGGCCTGAAGGGCCCGGGCTCCTGGCGGACCTCGACGACGACCATTACTTCGCACCGGACGCTGGCACGATCCTATGAGCGCGATGGAGAAGCGCTGGCGCCTCGGATCTACGCGCCAGGTCTGACACGAGGCCGCCCGGAGCCGCTGGACCGGCGGCATCCTGCCGTCCGATTGGCGAGAGGAGGGCGCGCGCCGCGCCAGGCCATCGGACGTGAGGTCTGCTCGTCCGCACGGATGAGAAGGTGAGAACCCAGCAGGGCCTCCCCGTCCGCGGCGCACCGCACGAACCTGTCCGACAGTCGGACAGGTTTGAACAGCCGGGTCCGCAAGGGCGCCCGTTTCACCCGAACCGCGGAAACCTGTCGGACAGTCGGACCGCGATTGGGAGGACCGTGCCGGGAGCTCCCTCGTCTACCGAGCCGCAGAAACCTGTCCGACAGTCGGACAGGTTTGAACAGCCGGGTCCGCAAGGGCGCCTGTTTCGCCCGGACCACGGAAACCTGTCCGACAGTCGGACCGCGATTGGGAGGACCGTGCCGGGAGCTCCCTCGTCTACCGAGCCGCAGAAACCTGTCCGACAGTCGGACAAGTTTGGGCGGTCATGTCCGCAGGGCACGCCGCTCCAGCCGAGCTGCGGAAACCTGTCCGACAGTCGAACAGGTTGGACAAACGCGCCGGGGGGGGCAGGCCGCTCCATCCGGGCCGCGGAAACCTGTCGGACAGTCGGACAGGTTCAGGAGAACCCGGACCGAGAGCTGCTGCTCCATCCGGGCCTCGGAAACCTGTCGGACAGCCGGACAAGTTTGGGCGGCCGTGTCCGCAGGTGCGCCGCTCCATTCAAGCTGAGGAGACCTGTCGGACAGTCCGACAGCTTTGAGAGGGCATGGCAGGGAGGAGCCTCCGTTCCATCCGGCCCACGGAAACTTGTCCGACAGTCGGACAGGTTTGGGCGGTCATGCCCGCCAGGGGGCCCCGCTGCGTACAGCCCACGGAAACCTGTCCGACAGTCGGACAGGTTCAGGCGGTCATTGTCCGCAGGGGCTCCGCTGCGTACGGCCCACGGAAACCTGTCCGACAGTCGGACAGGTTTGGAGGGTCGCGCCGGCAGGAGGTGGATAGCGGGGACGGCTGGGCGCTTGGGGCGTGAGCCCACTCCGGCGTTCAACGCGGCGGTGCTGCCTCGGATGACCCAGCTCAGCCCGAGGTCTCCCGATGGCTCACGGCCATCATCGTCGCGAGCATGGTTGCGATGGGCTTGAGGCCCGCATCGGTCTCCGCGAACACGTCACCTGTGGTGACCGTGAGCGTCCGGCCGGGCTTCGTCACCCGGCCCTGCGCGATGAACTTCCGGCCCGCGGCGGGCGCGAGGAAGTTCACCTTGTACTCCACCGTCAGGACGGCGGCGTCCACGGGCATCAGCGAGTACGCCGCGTAGCCGCATGCGCTGTCGACGATGGCCGTGACGATGGCCGCGTGCAGATAGCCGTGCTGCTGCGTGAGGTCCTCCCGGAACGGCAGCTCGATGACGACCTCTCCCGGTGACACGGACGTCAGCGACGCGCCAATCGTTTCCATCACGCGCTGGCGCGCGAAGCTGTCTCGAACGCGCTGCTCGAACGCGGCGTCCGCTGGGGTGAAGACCTGCGGTCCAAAGGGGGGCCCGGCTGCGCTCATGGAAGTGCTCCCGCCCGAAGGAGTTCGGGGCCGTTTGAAGGTACCTCGCAGCGCGGGAGGTGACCGCCTGGGCGTTGCCGGCAGTGCTCAGAGCTGGGGGGCGCTGCCGAAGCCGATCTCGTTCCCGTCGAAGTCCCGGTAGGTGGCCCGTCGGACGCCGTCTTTGTACGTCTCCTGCTTCTCCGCGTGGATCCCCCGCTCGGCGAGCTGGGCCACGAGGCCGTCCAGGTCGTCCACGAAGATCGATAGGTTCGCGTGGCCCGCGTGCTCGGGGCGTTCATCGATGAAGATGGACCGGTACTCCGCGAGATCCCACACCGCCTTCGTGGGCGTGGCGACGAGCGTGGGCGGTCCGCCGAACAGTCGCGAGTACCAGTCGCAAGCCGTGGCGTAGTTCGAGACGGCGATTCCAGCGTAGAGCGCGAGCGGCATGCGCCGACGCTATGTACGTTGCATCAGGACGACAACGCCTGAACGGCGAAGATGCCGCGCACTCTCCAGCGCCGCGCCAGGTCGTCACGCACGGTGGCCCGAGCAATGCCTCCTTGGTGCACGCAGCCGGTGCCGTCATTCCGGCGGCAGCTTCGCGAGTGCGCGACGCAGGTCATCGCGCAAGCTGCTCGCGTCCTTCCACCGGGGGCGCGCGGTGTGCACGGCTTCGATGAGGGATAGCCCCTGCTGGAGGTGTGCGCGTGCGTCCGGACCCGAGGCCGTCGCGCCCCATTCGCGGAGGAACGCGCTGTAGGCCAGTCGCGGGTCCAGGTTCTCGGGATCCAGCTCCAGCGCCTTCTGGAAGTCGCTCGCGGCGGCCTGGAAGGACGCGTCTGGCTTCTGCCCCCGTCGGGCCTCCGCGCGAGCCTGGAGCGCCCGTACTTCGCCACGCCAGCGCCACGCCTGCGCGAGGGATGGGTTGAGCTTCAGCGCGCGCTCCAGCGCCTCCGTGGCCTGGACGAGCGCCGGCCGTGGATCCTTCTCATGCTTCAGCGCGTACGCGGCCACGGTGTGGTGCACCTGGCCCAGGTTGGCCCACGGCTCCGCGAGTCCGGGCAGCAACGTGGTGGCCTGCTGGAGCTCGGCCTGTGCCTCCTTCGCGCTCGCGGTGGGATCCTGGTCGCGCGGCAGGCGCCAGGTCGCGCGCCACATTCGCACCTCGCCCAGGTTGTTGTGCGCGAAGCCCACCTTGGGCGCGATGGCGATGGCCTGGAGGAAGGCCTGCTCCGCCTGGTCCAGCAGGGGCTCTGGCGAATCCCCCCGGTCCCACGCCTCGCGGGCCTGGTCGAGCAGGATGGTGCCCACGCCGTTCTGGAGCGGCGGCAGCTTTGCGTTGATGGTGACGCCCTGGCGGTAGGCCTCCAGCGCGCGGGCAAGCCCTGGCCCCGCGTCGCCGCCGTGGTCTCGCAGGCGCAAGGCGAGCGCGCGATGCACCTCCGCCAGGTAGAACCACGCGACGACGTGCCCCGGGTCGAGCTGGCTCGCGCGCTCCAGCGCGGTCCGGGCTTCTTCCAGGTCCGCGTCCTGCGACGGTGCACGCGGATGGTTGGCGCGGTTCACATAGGCCGTGCCCAGGTTGATCCACGCATCCGGCCGCTTCGCGTCCAACGCCAACGCCCGCCGGTAGGACGCGATGGCCTGCTGCCGGAAGGGCAGCGAGTCCCCGCCGCGCCCGTCCTCCGAATCCGCCCACACCTTGAAGACGAGCCCCAGGTCCAGGTGGAAGTCGTAGTCGCGCGAGGACTCGGGAATGGATTCGAAGGCGGCGACGGCGGCCCGCAGGTGTTCGCGCGGATCCTCGTTCCGGTCCTGACGGTAGCGGGCCCACTGCCACCAGCCCATGGCCAGCGCGTGGCGCGCCTCCACCTTCTCGGGCGCAAGCCTCAGCGCCTCCTTCGCCGCGTCGAGCGTGCGCGTGAGGAGCGGCTCCACGTCGCCTCCACTGCTGAGGCTCGCCTGGGCCAGACGCCGGTGGAGCCGGGCCTCCAGCACCCACGTGTCCGCTTCATCGGGTGCCGCCGTGCGCGCGCGTGAAACGGCCTCCATGCCGCGCGTGTACGCGGGCATCACATCGCCCTTGCCGGACAGTTCCAGGATGAGGGCCTCCTGCTCCAGCTCCGCCCTCGCGCGGTGCACGGCGGACACACTGCGGCCAATGTCCGCCGCCGCGTCGTAGGCCCGCCGTCCGGCCTCCAGGTCGTCCCGGGCCGCGTCGCGTTCACTCGCCAGGGAGTGGCGCACGGCGCGAGCGAGCAGCACGTCGCCCCGGAGCAGCGATGCTTCGTGGAACCACGGCAGCCGCGTGCCCAGCGCGTCCAGTGACTTCAGCGCGTCCTCGAAGCGCTCCTGATGGAAGGCGCGGAGGGCCTCCGCGTATTCGGGGGCGGGCACCTCCGCGCCTCGGCCCTGCTCCAGGAAGGCCAGCGCCGGGTCTCGCGAGTGCGCCCAGGCTTCGCGCTGCTTCGCCTCGCGGCTGGCCGCGTCCGGGATGCGGTCCGCTTCCAACCGTTCGCGCTGGTAGCGGTGGCCCAGCACCAGCGCGAGCGCATACGCCACGCGGGACTCGCGGAAGCCCTTCGCCCAGGCGGCCTCCAGGTGCGTGAGCGCGGCCTCCTCGTCTCCCAGCGCGAGGAACCCGCGCCCCAATGCGTAATGGCCCGGGCCTTCCGCGACGGGACCAGCGTCTCGCATGGAGACTTCGATGTCGCGCATGCGGGCGCGCATCGCTTCGCGGTCCGGCCGCGTGTCGTGCAGGGGCGCCTGTCCGGAGTAGCGGGCCTGGGCCTCGATGCGTTCGACGCCTTCAGTGAAGCGCCGGGTCAGGGCCTCGCGGCGAGACACCTCCCGCCGGGCCATCACCCCCTGGCCCACGGCGCCCGCAACGGCGAGCCCGGTGATGCTCGCGACGACGACGGCGATCCGGTGACGGGCCACCCACTTGCGCACGCGATACGCGGGGCCGGTGCGCGCGAGGACCCGTTCCCCTTCGAGGAACCGCGTGAGGTCGTCCGCCAGCGCCCGCGCGGAGCCATAGCGCCGCGAGCGGTCCTTCTCCAGGCACTTGAGGACGATGGCCTCCAGGTCCGCCGGAATCCCCGCGTCCAGCTCACGCGGACGGCGCGGCTCCTGGGTGGCGATGCGTCCGAGCACCTCCAATCCATTGGCACCCGTGACAGGCGGTTGGCCGGTGAGCAGGTGGTACAGCGTGGCGCCCAGACTGTAGACGTCCGCGCGCCGGTCCAGCCGGGTGACCTCGCCCCGGGCCTGTTCAGGGGCCATGTACTGGGGCGTGCCCAGAACGGTGCCGGTGGCGGTGACGGCATCGTCGCTGGACCAGTCTCGCGCCAGGCCGAAGTCCATGACGTAGGGGCGCAGGGCTCCATCCTCGCCGCGCTCCACCAGGATGTTGGACGGCTTGAGGTCGCGGTGTACGAGCCCGGCCAGGTGGGCCGCGTGCACGCCCAGCGTGGCGTCGCGAAGCACGAGCGCCTTCTGCTCCACGGACAGCGTGCCGGCGAGCGTGTGCAGCGGCGCCCCCGCGATGTACTGCATGGCGATGTACGCGCGGCCCTGGACTTCACCGACCTCGTACACGCGGCAGACGTGTTCGTGGTCCACGCGGGCCTGGGCGCGGGCCTCGGAGATGAAGCGGCGGGACAGCTCCGGGTCCTCGTCGCGAACGAACTTCAGCGCCACGTCGCGGTGCAGCCGCAGGTCCCGGGCCAGGAAGACGCGACCCATGCCTCCCTGGCCCAGGAACCTCACGGGCCGGTAGAGCGTCCAGTGCGGCACCGGGAACGCGGGACCGTCCGTGACGGCGGCGGGGGCGGCCCCTGGAGGCAACGTGTCGTCAGCGGTGCCCGGCTTGGGCGCGCCATCGGGCACGGGCGGTGTCCCGGCTTCCGCCTCCAGGCTCCGGCGCAGCGACACGAGCGAATCCTCGGTGAGCCGCCCGCGCTCCACGAGGAGCTGGAGTGGAGAGACGCCGCGCCGCGCCGCCTCCTCGCGCAGGGGGTCCACGTCCTCGCGGGAGAGCAGGCCCTCGGCCAGGGCCATGCGCAGCTCCGCTTCGTTCGCCTCAAGCACGCCAGCACGCTCCCATTGCGCGGAAGCGTACCGGAGCCCCCATCCTCCACGCACGGCGGCGCGGCGCGACTTGCGGTGTCCGGCCGCCCGTTCCCAAGATGCGCGGCATGAGCTCCATGTGGGTCCTGGAAACGCCGCAGCCGCCGCCGGACGCGCGCATCGCCTATGGCGAAGCCCCGCAGCAGTTCACCGAGCTGCGCAAGCCCAAGGGCAAGGGCCCACACCCCGTGGTCCTCTTCGTCCACGGCGGCTTCTGGCGCGCCGAGTACGGCCTGGAGCACGCGGGCCACCTGTGCGCGGACCTGACGAAGCGCGGCTTCGCGACGTGGAGCCTGGAGTACCGGCGCGTGGGCCAGGACGGCGGCGGCTTCCCCGGCACCCTGGAGGACGTGGCCTCCGCGGCGGACCACCTGATGAGCGCGGCTCCGTCGCTGGGGCTGGACCTCTCCAACGTGGTGGCCATGGGCCACTCCGCGGGCGGACACCTGGCCATGTGGCTGGCCGCGCGGCACCGCCTCACACCGAAGCACCCGCTGTACCGCGACGCCCCGCTGAAGCTGAAGGGCGTGGTGTCCCTGGCCGGTGTGCTGGACCTCGCGCAGGGCGCGGCGCTGGACCTGGGCAACGGCATCGTGAAGACCTTCATGGGCGGTACCCCGGAGCAGGTCCCGGAGCGCTACGCCGTGGCGTCCCCCGCCGCGCTCCAGCCCCTGAAGCTGCCGCAGGTCCTCCTCCACGGCACGGAGGACGACACCGTCCCCCTGAAGGTCAGCGAGGGCTTCCACGCCCGGGGCGTCCAGCAGAAGGACCCCGTGCACCTGGTGCCCCTGAAGGGCGCGGGCCACTTCGAGCTCATCGACCCGCGCTCCAAGGAGTGGCCCCGCGTGGTCCAGGCCGTGAAGAACCTGCGCTGAGCGGCCAGCCAGCCGGGCCCCCTGTTCCCCGCTCGGATGGGGAACCGGGGGGAGCGCCTTGCGCCCGTCCGCGCCTCCGGATGCGCACCCTGTTCTTCGGTCCTGAAGGCAGGGAGGAGCACACCGCATGGCGACGATGGACGTGATGCGCGGGCCGGGCATGGACCGGCTGTCGCGTGGCGCGAAGGAAGCCGCGAACCACCCGTGGGCGAAGAAGCTGGGCCGCATGGGCTACGCGGCCAAGGGCTGCGTCTACGCCATCATCGGGGTGCTCGCGCTGAAGCTCGCGGCGGGCGAGGGCGGACGCGCCACGGACAGTCACGGCGCCGTCGCCACCGTGGCGCACGGACCCTTCGGCATCGTGCTCCTGTCGCTGCTGGCCGTGGGCCTCGTCGGCTACGTCATCTGGCGCTTCGCGCAGGCGTTCGCGGACACGGAGGACAAGGGCTCGGACGCGAAGGGCATCGCCACGCGCGCCATGTACTTCGTGAGCGGCGTCATCTACGGCTCGCTGGCGCTGTTCGCAGTGAAGACCGTGGTGGGCGCGTCACAGGGGAAGGGCAAGGGCACCCAGGGCTGGACGGCGACGCTGATGGAGCAGCCCTTCGGCCGCGTCCTGGTGGTGCTGGTGGGGCTGGGCATCGTCGGCTTCGCGCTGAAGCAGTTCCACACGGCATGGAAGGCGAAGTTCCGGGAGAAGCTCACGCTCACGGGCCTGGCGGCGGCGCATCAGCACCGCGTGGAGCGGGTGTGCCAGTTCGGCATCGCCGCGCGTGGCGTCGTGTTCGCCGTCATCGGCGGCTTCCTGGTGCTCGCGGGCGTGGACGCGAACCCGGGTGAGGCCAAGGGCCTGGGAGAGGCCCTGGCCGTCGTCGCCCGCCAACCCGCGGGCGACGTGCTCCTGGGAGTGGTGGCGGCGGGCCTGGTGGCCTACGCCGCCTACCTGTTCCTCCAGGCGCGCTACCGCGAACTCTAGAAGAGGTTCCAGAGGTACTGGTTCGTCACCTCATGGTGGAACTGGATCTCCGCGTCCTTCACGCGGGTGCCCAGCTGCTTGGGGCAGCGGTCCGCGGAGGACACCTTCAGCTCCGCGTACTTGCCCTGCACCTGCTCACCCAGCGTCTGCGCGATGAACTGGCTGCCCTTGAAGAAGCGCACCGCGTCGTAGATGTTGTCCGGCAGGAAGCGCGTGCGGCTGCGCTTGGTCTCCGCGTCCTCCTGCGGCTGCGGGCCCTCCAGGCCGGTCTTCAGCAGCGTGAAGAGCACCATGTACGGGTTCGCGTCCGGCGCCACGGAACGGCACTCGACGCGCGCGCTGCGCTCGTTGCCGAACGGGATGCGCACCATGGCGCCGCGGTTGTTCGCGGAGGCCTTGATCTGGTTGGGCGCCTCGTAGTGCGGATCCAACCGGCGGTACGAGTTCACGCTGGAGTTGAGCACCAGGCAGATGTCGTTCGCGTTGTTCAGGATCCGGTCGATGAACTCCCAGCCCATGGCCGACAGGCCGTCCTGACCGCCCTTGTCGTAGAACAGGTTCTTGTTGTTCTTCGACAGCGACATGTTGATGTGCATGCCGTTGCCGTTCACGCCCGTGACGGGCTTGGGCAGGAAGCTGGCCGTCAGCCCCTGCTGCGCGGCCACCTGGCGGCAGAGCAGCTTGTAGAGCTGGATCTGGTCGGCGGCGACCAGCGCCTCGCTGTAGGAGAAGTTCATCTCGAACTGGGAGGGCGCCACCTCCGGGTGGTCCTTCTCGTTCTCGAAACCCATGGCGCGCTGCGCTTCCGCGGCCTTGTCGATGAAGGCGCGCAGCCCGTCGCCCGGCAGCGCGTGGTAGTAGCCGCCGATGGAGATGAACTCGAACTTGCCCTCTTCGTGGTAGTGGCGCTCGGCGTCACGGTTCTTGAAGAGGAAGCCTTCGATTTCCGGCGCCGCGTGGAACACGGTGCCGTCCTTCTGGAACAGCTGCTCGGTGGCGCGCTTGAGCTGCCCGCGCATGTCCGAGTGGTACGGCGTGCCGTCACGCTCCAGCACTTCGCAGAACGCCAGCACCTTGCCGGGGCCGAAGATGTCGGACGGCAGCCAGTAGAACGCGCTCCAGTCCACGTTCAGGCGCAGGTCGCTCTCCGCCTGCGCGGAGAAGCCGCGGATGGAGGAGCCGTCGAAGGTGAGGTTGTCCGCGCTCTTGAGGAGGAACTTCTTGTCGTAGTCCAGCATGTGCAGCCGGCCTTCCAGGTCGGTGAAGCACACGGTGACGGCCTTGATGCGCTTCTCGTCCGTCAGGTACTTGATCCGCTCCTCGCGAACCTTGTCCGGCGACTCGCGCTTGATGCGCTGGCGCTTCACCTTGAGGTTGAGCTCCTCCAACTCGTCGTAGGGAATCTCCAGGAAGTCCCGCAGCGGCTTCTGCTCCATGGTCCTGCCTCCAGGCGTGTCCCCGGTTCCGGAATACCGGCGGAGACATCAAAAGCACGGGCGCAGGTATTTACATTCCGCGATGCGAAATCAAGCCTAATTTCGGCGGACTGAAGGCTAAAGGTTTTGTTGGGGCGCGCACGGACGCTCGAACGTCAAGGGACGGGGTGCCTGACGCCCCGGCCAGTGGACACTGCGCGCCGCGCTGCGTTGGCCGCGTGTCCGCATTCGGACGCGAGCTACGGGAGGGGAACGAGCCCCTGCTCGGGCAGGGCGGTGCCGGCGGGCCACAGCACGTAAGCGGCCCCCCGGGAGTGCTGCCAGGCGCGCCACAGCTCGGCGCGGGGGTAGGTGGCGTGGGTGGTTTCGTTGGAGCCGAAAGCAGGGTCGTTGACGACGACGTCGCCTTTGTCGGTGAATCCCTTCACGACGATGAGGTGGCCGTCGGTGCGGCGGGAGGCGCCGCCGGGGAGCTCGCCGGGTTCATAGGCGATGCTGATGCTGACGGGGATGCCGGCGGCGACGAGGCGCTCCACGGGGGCGAACGAGTCGAAGCGGACGACGAGTCCGTGCAGCGCGCCATTGGACATGCTGGAGGCGTAGGCGGTGTTGAAGGCCCAGTTGCCGGTGCCCTTGTAGACCCAGTCATAGGTATGGGCGGCGGCGGTGGGCACGGGGTGTTCCAGGTCCGCGCGGCCCAGCTTCCGGCTCCAGTAGCCGAGCAGCATGGTGGTGGACGTGGGGGAGCACCAGACCTCGCCGCCGTCGGGGTAGATCATCTGCGAGTAGCCCGGCACGTCGAGCACGACGCCCCAGCCGGTGCGGTCCGACGTGGCGTCCTGGGGCTTGAGGCGCGTGTCGGTGACGGCGGCTGCGAGCGCCCGGACGTGGGGACTGATGTCAGGGCGTTCGGAGAAGAGGTGGACGGTGACGCGCAGGGCGTCCGCTCGGCGCTTGAGGTTGAGGGTGTCGGTGAGGACGTTGCCGTCGGCGTCGCCCTGGCCGTCCACGCTGTGGCGCGCGACGGTGGTGGTGTCGAAGGCCCAGACGCCCAACTCGTAGTCTTTCGTCCAGGTGCCTTCGATGCGGGCGGAGACGGAGAGCTTCACCCAGGTGCCGGGAGGCGTCTGGGCGTCGAAGGACGGCACCACGCTGTCGAAGCCGCCGGGGACGGACTGGACTTCGGAGGTGGCGGTGCCGACGCGGAAGGTGCCGCCGTTGTAGAAGCTGCCGCCGTCGAGCCAGCCGCCCGCGGGGAACGGGTCGGCGCCGTCCTTCGCGGTGGAGGGGTCCAGCTCCAGCGCGCCGTCGGCGGTGACACGCGTGCCGTCGCGGGAGAAGCGCGCGAGGTCGCCTGACACGGACGTCTTCTGCCACAGGCGCGCGGGCGAGCCTGCTTCCGGCGACGTGTCCGGAGGGGCCGACGGCGGCGAGGAGGCGCAGGCCCAGATGCAGGTGGCCAGCAGGACGGCGGAGAGGACGCGAGCGCGGGCGTTCACGGGACTGAGTTTCGCAAACGCCCGCGCGGGGGCTCAAGTCGGATTCCTGGAAAGTCCGACCGGGCGGACAGATGTCGGTCCAGGATAGGGGAGGCCTCCGTTGCTCGGACTCTCCATGGGCTGGGCATATGACCGGAGTGGCCACTCCTATAATGGCTCTCCTCACATCAGACCTGGCTGAGCATTTCGCTGAGCACGCCGACTGGGAACTCAGTTCAAGTCGAGTAGTGGCACGTAGTAACCCACGAAGAGCCCGAAGCTCATTGCCCCATTGTTCTGCTCATTGGCGGCCGGGAAGAGCGCGGGAGAGTATCGGAGATCCAGTCCGATGACGAAGGGGTTCTCAGGACTCCCTATGATGGCCCCGGCTTGTAGCCCCGCGACGAGCGCGGTCTGCCAGCGAGGGGCCGTTGCATTTCCATCGTTGTCGAACGCGGCGTACTGCCCAAGATCGAGGATGGAGAGTTGAGCGTGCAGACCATCTAAAAAGGAATCTTCACAGAAGCGCTGATAGGCAATGCCTAGCGGAAGGCCGAGTTGTGCCCACTGGAGTTTCAAACCTGATTCGTCCGCAATCTTGCGTCCGCCGATGGTAATGAAGCCGGCGTTGATGCCGAGGGAGACAATGCTTTCGCCAGTGCGATCCTTGCGGTCCGTGGCAATGTCGGTCAGTGCTTTGAGGGTTTCCTTCCGCCGAGCCTGGAGTTGGGCCCGCTCTTCCCCATTGGTCGACGGGCTCTCATAGGTCGCGGCATAGGACAGCAGTGCGCCGAGTACTCGGGTTCCTCGCTCAAGATTTCTCTCTTGGTCCTGAGGTGCCGAAGAGGAGGGAGAAAAAGTCCGGAGGAACTGGAGGGAGGAGAGGAGGAGGGGTTGGAGTTCCCTCCCAAAAACACCCTTCACGAAGTCGCGTCCCGTCTGGATTCGAGCATGGACCTGGGTCCACTGCGCTTTCGCCTCATCATTACTCTCCACTGATGACAGCACGTCAGCCGCGTCGAGGACGAGGAGTAGGGTATTCCTTGCAATATCTCTCGAGGGAGTGTCTTTGGGTGGGGTGAGCACCTCAAGTCCTTGGGTGACGAATGCCTCCAGCTTGGGAAGAAGCTTCAAGTACTTCACCCTGCTCGACTTGAGAGGCAAGGTGGTGTCCCGGATTTCTGTCGCAAGGTTGTTGAATTGTGAGCCAAGCGGCTCGGGTGAACCCGCGAGATTGAAGTGGTCCTGCGGCGATTCCAGAACCTCTCGGATGAAACGGCCATTGCACCGCCCAGACTGCTGACAGATCGACAGGGTCGCGATGGCGACTGATAGGCCATATCGAACCAGCTTGATGTCTTCGTTCTTGAAGTGCTCCGAAGTTGGAAGCGTCTGTTGCTGCACCATGCGAGCAAGTGCATTCAGCACGCCCTGGATCTCGGCTGGACTGGGGTTGCTCTGGGTCCTGGCGGCAGTAATAATCGCTCGGGCGCTCTGGGCAAGGACCGGTTGCATCTGCTGCTGGAGAAACTTCAAGTCTGCTCGAACATCCGAAACCGATGGCGGCTCCGGGTCTGATGAGAGGCTTCTCACGACGAAGAGCCGCTGGGTCAGCGCTTGAGAGCCGAAGATAGCGAAGTCTTCGACGGCGGCACGTTCGAGTCCGGGCCCCGCGCTTGCAAGCTCGCGGAGGCGTAGTCCGCGAATTGCTTCGCAACTCTTGGAAAGCAAGATGAAGGTTTTGCAGTCTGGGCCGTCCGCGGCACTGCAAGCCATTGAGTTGAGCGGTTGCGAGGGAACACACAGTTGTGTGAGCAGTCGCTGCTTGACGACATCAAGTGCCTTGGACTCCGCGCGCTCAATGGCGATCTCTGCTAGCATCTCAAGCGCATCATCGACGACGGTGGATGCGAGATCTTTCGAGCGCAAACCGAAGCCTGACGCATAGGCGATTCCGCCAGATTCACCAAGTGTCGCGACAGCGTCTTCAATTCGTGGCTTGGAGGCCCGCCGGAAGTCAATGAAGACTTCATGCTCCTGTGTCTTCACGCCTCCGTCGGCGGTGCTGTCGAGCCGCTGTTCTAAAGGGAGGAAGGCAACAGCGTACCCATAGGAGAGGTTGGTCGCGTTGGGCGCGATTGAAGACCTCAAATACTTGAAGCTGCTCGCAGGCGAAAACCTCCAAGCAAAGTCAATTTTCGGGTCTGTCGGGTGGGGCAGTGGCGTGGAGTGGAAGGACACCTGCCACGGACCTTTCTTCAGGACTACGGTACGGCTCAAGACGAGGCCGTCTGTGGGGTTCCACTCTACTTCGATGTGCTCCCCTGCTGCCGAGTCGAAGCTGAGCCGCGTTCGGCTGGGCGGTGCCTCGCTGGGGAGGATGATGAGAGAGTCCTGATCCAGGAGGACGCACAAGGCATTGGGGCCCAGGTTGTATTTCGTGCCGTAGCGATCCTCGCAGACTCTGGAATTGCCGGGTGCCATCCCGCTCCCTGCGGGAGCCTGGGAGGGTGTGCCAAAGTCGGTGCTTTGGGCCCGAGCGCTCATGGTCGTTGCATGGCAGAACCAGATAATGAGGGCCAGCCTGAGCCACTGCGGAAGGTCGAAGGAACTCACGGTTTTTCCTGTGACTGTGGGAGTAGGGAATCGAGCCAGCCAGCAATCTGGTCGAGGCGGCCATACACGCCGCCATCACCGCAGCGCTGTCGTGCATTTGCTACGGGACGCGAGGTGATGCCAAGCAGACGATAGGTTGGGGGTGAGACCTGGACGAAGCTGGTGGCGCACATGGGTGCAATATCAATCCGCTCGAAAACCGGGCCGCCGCTGTCTCCAACACAAGTGTCCCGGCCTGCTCCTGCTGGGAGCACGAACTCGAATTCGGGATGGCAGCCGAGCCGTTGGCTTTCTGTGGCATCGCAGTTCCAGCCATGCGCCCAGACGTCCCGATAGTGCTTGCGACCGAAGCCCTCTCTTCCCTCGGGGTCCTGTGCGCCGAAGCCCGCATGTCGTACGACCCCAAGCGGGGGCTGGTCTTCTTTGAGCGATCTGCGCTGCCGGATGGGTCGCTTTGTCGGCTCGCTCAGCACCAGTAAGGCTGCATCCTGCTGTGGGTCTGGATGTGGGATGCTTTGCTTGACCTTCAGGATTTCGTCGGGACTGACGACATCCAGGCCGAAAAGGACGCGCGTGGCCGGAAGGCAGTGGCGTGCCGTCAGGACATGTTGGGAGGAGACGAGCACGCCGGAACAGTGCCAACCCGAGGAACTACCTACGGCTGCCACGTCTGCGATGGGGTCGAGAGACCCCTGAAAGGGGGCGCGTTCATTGCAGGAGTTTCGAATAGCCAGGCAGGCAGCGGCCAGAAGGGCGTCAATGAGTTGCGCCGCACTGGGCGCTTTGATGTAGGAGCAGGCGGTCTGTCGGTCCAGGGAGAGTTCATCCGCCGTCCCAAGAGTGGTGCAGACATCGCTCGTCAACCTCTCAAGATCCTCGGGCGCGCCAGCTCCGATGATGACCACTTGCACGCCTGCAAGGGCTGCTTTGCGAAGCGCTTCCTTGGTCTGACCAAGAGCCTTCTTTTTCCCCCCTGGGCAGTCGGGTACTCCATCGGTCACGAACACAAGGAGCTTCTTGTCATCGCGGGCCTTCGCCTCCCCCTGTAATTTGATGCCCTCAAGGATCGCCGCCGTCAGTGGGGTGAAACTCCCTTCAGGCTTCCGGGTGTTCTTCTCCTGGGCGAAGGCTTGTGCTTCTGTGAGAGAGAGGAGTTCCGGTTCAAGTTCGCAGGTATTGCCTTTGGACTTGAAGAGTCTGAACTCCATTTTGGCCTGACTCTGGCCTGCATTCCTTGCAAGGCTCTCTATCGCAGCCTTGAGTGCATCCCATCGCGAGAGGAAGCCAGCGGAACCCTTGGTGTGTGGGGTGTTCTGCTCCGCTCTCATGCTGGCCGTCATTGATAGCGAGGCATCCGCATAAATGAGGATACGAGGCAGGTCGCAGGCAGGAGATTGGGCTTCGGCCTGCGCGGACAGAAGGACGAGCGCTGCCAGGCCGACGCTGATCAAGTTGCGATGGGTGAAAGTTCTTCGCAAGCCAACCCCCCGTCACAGACGAAGCACGATGAGCCAGCGGCTAGCCATCGTCAATGAGTCAACAATGACAAAGGGCTGTCAGCGTCAATCCCATTTCCATGTAATTCCCGCTCGGGACCTGGCCAGCAGGGCCATGTGGCTGCCGTGTGCGACATGCCCCCTCATTGTGTGAGCAACGAGTGACGGCGTTTCGCTGGCGTGCTTGTGCCGTCTTGTGCTGGCAATACGAAGCTGGAGTTCGGGAAGCTGGAATCGCGGTATATGGGTTTTGGGATTGTTTCCAGCCTGGCGATTCCATGCGCACCCTCAAAGACCTGACTGCTTTCGTGGAGAAGGATGCTGCGGCCGAGGGACCTGCCGCTCAAGCGGAGCTTCAGGCCCAGCGCGACCGTTTCCGCATCGCCCGGGAGCTGGCCATGCTGCGGAAGGCGCAGGGCCTGACGCAGGCACAGCTCTCCGCGCGGGCAGGTGTGCCCCAGAGTGAGATCAGCAAGATTGAGTCGGGAAAGGCGAACGCCACCGGTTTGACGCTCTTCCGGATGGCCCATGCGATGGGCCATGTGTTCCGGCTGGAGCCTGTGGGAAGCGCAGTGGCTCCCGCTTGGCCCCGCCGCTCCGTCGCCGCGAAGAAGGGCCGCACCGTGCGGAAGGGGGCGACCCGGTCACGCGAGCTCGAGCCCGCGTGACGGGCAATCACTGCCGGAGCGGCTGCACGAGGTGCGGATTGAAGTCGCAGGTCTCGTCGCCCTCACGCAGCAGCGTCATTCCCACCAGGGCTGGTGAGACGAGGCGGCTCACGCCCAGAGGTCCTGCTCCAGCGTGTCCAACAGCGCCAGCGCCGCCTCCGGTGTGGGCATGCCCGCCATCGTGATGATGCTCGCGTCGAGCGGCACCGCGACGTCCTCGCGCAAGGCCGCCACCGCGCGCTTCTGGGCCTCGCGCAGCGCTTCACGCTCCTCGGCGGACAGACGCGGCCGGGCCCACTGGTCGATGTCCCACGACAGCGCCGCGTGCCGCGTCTCGTCCTCCGCGATGCGGACCATGGCGTCGCGCACCTCCAGGTCGCGCGCATGCAGCGCCTGGTGGTGGGCGAGCAGCGCGCCGTACGTCTCGCGCACGCAGCCCTCCACGGCGTTCTCCAGGGCCACGTCCATCAGCGAGCGCGGAGGCAACTCCTCCACCACCGGACGCTGGGGCGTGCCACCGAAGCGGCGGGCGAGCCGATCCGTCACCTGGGTGTGTTGGACCTCCTCCATGGCGCTCCTGCGCGCCGCGTCCTGGAGGCCCACGTCCGCGCCGTGTAGCGCCAGCTCATCCCGCAGCCGCAGGAACGCATGCACGGACGCCGCCTCCAGGTGCGCCGCGTTCGCGAAGTAGCGGCCCAGCGCCTCCGGGCTCTCGCAGGCCTCCGCGACCTGGAGCCCCACCGGCCGCCGGCCGATGTTGCAGTTGGGGTCTCCCTTCTCCAGGACGCGCTTCTCCTGCTCCTGGAGCTCGCCGGAAGCGGAGACCCGCACCACGTGCTGCGTCAGCTCCGTGCCCGGCCCGCAGGCGTAGCCCTTCGTCCCGATGACGTTGAAGCTGCCATCCGCGTTCTTCTTCACCGCGCCCTGCTCCTTCTTGCCGCAGATGAGGGAGTAGCCGGACGCGAAGGTCTTGAGCACCGCCTCCTGCTCCGTGTCGACAGTGCCCAGCACCTGCTGGAGCTCCGCCAGCGTCGAGTGCGTCTTCACCTCGTCACCCCGGGTCGTCACCAGGAAGGCCTCGCTGCAGAAATCCACGCAGACGTGGTGGAAGCCGGCGGTGACGTTCGCGTTCTCCAGCGCGGCCGTGCACGCGGGGACGTCGGTGGCCGTCGCGCAGGGCTCGCCGGAGGAGCTCACGTTGACATAGGAGACGGGCGGCTGGCCTCCGTTGGAGTTGATGTAGCGCAGCTGCACGAAGTCCGGCTCCGGCGTCAGCGTCAGGTCACTGACGGACAGGCCTTGAACCGAGCACGCGACCTCCGAGTAGCCCGTCAGGTCCACGCTGCCCTCCGAACCGTCACAGCCCGCCAGCACCAGGGGCGTGGCGAGCGAGGCGTGCAGGGCTCGCGAGAAGAGACGGCGCAGTCGATGGATGTTCAAGGGAGGCTCCTGGGAAGGAAGTGTGTCCGGATCCCTGAGCAATGCGGATGCCAGGGCGTCTTCTCAGCGGAGTCACTCTTCCGCGTTGCCCCGAAAGGCCGAGATGGACTCGGAAAGTTGAGGGGGACAGGACCTGGACGCCGCGCTCGCAGGGCGACCTGGAACCCTACCTGCCGTCGGGGCAGACCGAGTCTCCCTCCGCCAGGACGCGCGTCTCCAGCTTCTGGACCGTACCGGCCGCGGTCACCTTCAGCACGTACTGCGTCAGATTCGTGCCCGGTCCGCAAGCGTAGCCATTCGTCCCGATGACATTGAAGCTCCCATCCGCGTTCTTCTTCACCGCTCCTAGCTCCTTGGCCCCGCAGACGAAGGAGTAGCTGGATGCGAAGGCCTGGAGCACCGCCTCCTGTTCCGTGTCGATGGTGCCCAGCAGCTGCTGGAGCTCTGCCTGCGACGAATACGTCTTCACCTCGTCACCCCGGGTCGTCACCAGGAAGTGCTGGCGGCATTCGCGCGTGCAGTTGTAGTGGAAGCCGGTGGTGACTGCCGCGTCCTCCAGCGCGGCCGTGCACGCGGGGACGTCGGTGGCCGTCGCGCAGGGCTGGCCAGAGGAACTCATGCTGACAGAGGGGGAGCGCGTCTGGTCTCCAAGGGGGTCGGGGTCGAAGGAGCGCAGTTGCACGAAGTCCGGCTCTGGGGTCAGCGTCAGGCCGCTGACGGAGATGTTCTGGTCCGTGCAAGCGATCTCCGAGTAGCCCGTCAGGTCCACGCTGCCCTCCGGTCCGCCACAGCCCGCCAGCACCAGGGGCAGGGTGAGCGAGAAGAGACGACCGAGTCGATGGATGTTCAAGGGAAGCTCCTGGGAAGGAAGTGTGTCCAGGGGCCCTGAGCAATGCGGATGCCAACGCTTCCTCGCTGGAGGGCTGGGGCTCCAGAGGACTCGAAGAGCCGAGCAGGGCTCGAAAAGTTGAGGGGGCGGGACGCGGACGCCACGCTGCGCGCATGAGCACGGATCCGGTCGCGCCCCGGTTCCGCTGGGCGATGGAGGTGCTGTCCGTCGCCCCGGACGCGCGGGTGCTGGAGGTGGGGTGTGGTCACGGCATCGCGCTGGGGCTCGTGGCCGCGCGGCTGCGCGACGGGTGCGTCCTGGGCATCGACCGCTCGGAGAAGATGATCACCCAGGCATCGCGGCGGAACGCGGACGCCATCCGCGCGGGACGTGTCCTGGCTCGCACCGGGACGCTCGCGGACGTGGAACTGGGACTCGAGCTGTTCGATGTCGCCTTCGCCATCAACGTCAGCCTGTTCTCGGAGGACGACGTGCACGTGGAGCTTTCGCGGCTGCGGGAACACCTGTGTCCCGGTGGCGCGCTCTACCTCTTCCACGAAGCGCCCGTCGCCGCTCACGCGAAGCGCTTCGCCACGGTGGCCGCGCGGAACCTGGATGCACAGGGTTTCACCGTGCGGACCGTTCCATCCACGCCGTCGCGCGCGTGCGTCGTGGGGCAGGCGTCCGGGTAGCGGCACGGTCCCCACCGGGTGGGGAGTCCCACCGCTTTCGGCGCGACCCATGAGGCAGCCGAAGCGTTTGCCGGATGTCAGACCGAGTGGATAGCGTGCAGCTCATGCCGGACATCCGCCTGCCTGCCGAAGCGAAGTACAAGAACGAGCTGGACGCACTCGCCGCGCATGACGACAAGCCCCGCCCACCGGGTTGGGCGCTGTCGCCTCGCGCCGTGGAGACGTACATCCTGGGCAGCCCCAAGCCCGTGGGGGGCGTGACCATCACGCCCAAGTACGTGGGCGACAAGGGGCTCATCCAGGTGTGCATCGCCACGCTCGCGTCGGACCGCGCGCTGATGCTCGTGGGCGAGCCGGGCACCGCGAAGAGCTGGCTGTCCGAGCACCTCTCCGCGGCCGTCAGCGGCACGTCCGCGCTCGTCGTCCAGGGCACGGCGGGGACCAGCGAGGACCACATCAAGTACTCGTGGAACTACGCGCTGCTGCTCGCGCAGGGGCCCACGCCGGAAGCGCTGGTGCCTTCGCCCATCCTGCGCGCCATGCGCACGGGCAAGTTCGCCCGCTTTGAAGAGGTGACGCGCACGTCGCCGGAGATTCAGGACTCGCTCATCTCCATCCTGTCGGAGAAGCAGGTGTCGGTGCCGGAGCTGGGAGAGGTGACGAGCGCGCAGCGTGGCTTCAACCTCATCGCCACCGCGAATACGCGCGACCGCGGCGTCAACGAGATGAGCGCCGCGCTCAAGCGCCGCTTCAACTTCGTCACCGTGCCGGTGGTGGAGGACCTGGAGCAGGAGATTCAAATCGTCACCAAGCGCGAGGCGGAGCTGCGCACGGACTACCAGGTGGGCGTGCCGCCGCCGGAGGAGCTGTCGCGCGTGCTGCTGACGCTCTTCCACGAGCTGCGCAAGGGCGTGACGAAGGACGGCAAGACGAAGGTGCGCACGCCCGGGGCGGTGCTGTCCACGGCGGAGGCCATCAGCGTGCTGTTCAACAGCTCCATCCTCGCGCAGCAGTTCGGCTCCGGGACGGTGACGTCGCAGGAGCTGGCGGCGTCGCTGGTGGGCGCGGTGGTGAAGGAGCAGGAGGACGACGTGAAGGCGCTGCGCGAGTACATGGAGACGGTGGCCAAGGGGCGCACGGGCCCGTGGAAGGAGCTGTACACCGCGAGCAAGAAGCTCTTGAGGGGCTGATGGACCTGGCACTGCTCTCCCGGGTGCAGCACTTCCCGGTCCGTCACCACTCGCCGCGCACGACCGCCGTGCTCCTGAAGTGGCTGGAGCGCGTGAAGCCCGCCGTCGTCCTGGTGGAGGGGCCCTGCGACGCGACGGCGCTGGTGGACGTGCTGTGCGACGCGCAGACCCGGCCGCCCGTGGCCATCCTGGGCTACCGCACGGACGGCACCCCGTCCTCGTCGCTGTGGCCCTTCGCGGCTTACTCGCCGGAGTACCAGGCGCTGAAATGGGCCCGGGCGAACGGCGCGCGGGCGGAGTTCATCGACATCCCGGTGGGCGTCAGCCTCGCGGTGGACCGCCATGTGCCCGGGCCAGGCGTGGAGACGGAGGCCACGGAAGAGGTCGCACCCGTTCCCGATGAGGCGGTGCCGCTCACGGAGGCGTTCGCGCGCTCGCAGGGCTTCCGCTCCTTCGAGGAGTTCTGGGAGGCGTCCTTCGAGGCGCCGGACTGGAGCCCGGAGCAGTTCCGGCCGGTGCTCACCGCCTGGGCGGACGTGGTCAACGCGGGGCCTCGGCCGGGCTACCACCGTCAGCGCGACGCCTTCATGGCGCGCAAGGTGCTGGAGGTGGTGGCGGGTGGCGTGGCGCCGGAGAAGGTGGCGGTGGTGGCGGGCGCGGCGCACACCGCGGCGTTCCTCGCGGGGGACGTGGACCCGAAGGAGGAGGCGAAGCTGCCCGAGGCCGGGCCGTGCGCGGTGACGGTGATTCCGTACAGCTTCCCGCGCCTGGCGGAGCAGCTGGGGTACGGCGCGGGCAACCGGGCGCCGCACTTCTACCAGAAGGCCCACGAGGCGAACTGTGACTTCCGGCGGGCCACGCTGGAGGTGCTGCTGGACTTCGCCTCTCACCTGCGGATGCGCGGCTTCTCCGCGTCGCTGTCGGACGTGCTGGAGGCGTACCGGCTGGCGGTGACGCTGTCGGACCTGCGCGAGAAGAGCGCCCCGGGCCTGGACGAGCTGCGCGAGGCCACCGTGGCCACGCTGTGCCGCGGAGACGCGACGCACGTGGACAGCTTCCTGTGGAAGAGCGTCATCGGTCACGAAGTGGGGCAGGTGGCGAGCCGCATCGGGCAGAACTCGCTCCAGGCGGAGTTCTGGCGCGAGGTGGGCGAGCGGCGGCTGCCGCGCACGGACAGCCCGGAGACGTTCACGCTGCGGCTCAACAACCCGGTGGAGGTGGGCTCCTCCGTGTTCCTTCACCGGCTGCGAGTGGCGGGCATTCCGTACGCGTCGCTGTCCGGGACGGGGTCGTCGCGCAAGCAGGGCGCGGAAGCGGAGGCCGGCGGCTACGCGGCGCTCACCCGCGTGCGCGAGGCCTGGCAGGCGCAGTGGACGCCGTCCACGGACGTGGCGCTGGTGGAGAAGATTGTGTTGGGCGACTCGCTGGAGGGCGTGACGACGCGCGTGCTCCAGGAGCGGCTGACGCAGGCGAAGACGACGGCGGAGGCGGCGGACGTGCTCCTGGAGTCCGTTATCACCGGCTGCTCCCAGACGGTGGCGCAGGCGCTCAAGGCCTGTGACGCGCACGCGGCCACGGACGCGGACCTGCCGTCGCTGGCGAGCGCTGCTCGGGCGCTGTCGGGGTTGATGGCCTATGGCACCTCGCGCGCGCACTCGGCCGTGGGGGACGAGGCGGTGGCGGCCCTGGGGGAGAAGACCTTTGGCCGGGCGCTCCTGCGCGTGCGCGAGGCCAGCGCCTGCGCTCCAGAAGGAGTGCCCCCGGTGCTGGAGGCGCTGCGCACGCTGCACGAGGTGGCGCTGTCCCAGCCGCGCGCGGACAAGGAGGGCTGGCTCGCGGAGGCGCGCGGGTTGATGGAGAGCCACGCGGTGCACCCGGCGACGTCGGGGCTGGCCACGGGCCTGTTGTACCTGGCGCGCGAGCTGCCGGAGGCGGAGGTGGCGCTGGAGGTGGGACGGCGGCTGTCGGCGGCGGTGGAGCCCTCGGACGCGGCGGCGTACCTGGAGGGCTTCCTGCAGGTGAACGCGCTGGTGCTGGTGAAGAGCCGCGACGTGGTGAAGGCGCTGGATGACTTCCTCACCAGCGTGGAGCCGGAGCGCTTCCGGCAGACATTGCCGGTGCTGCGCCGGGCGCTGGGCGCGCTGGGGGCCACGGAGCGCCGCTACCTGATGGAGAACGTGATGGGCGTGCGCCAGCTGAAGGACAAGGGCCGCGCGGTGAAGGCGGTGCTGGAGGAGAAGGACAAGGCGACGCTGAAGGACCTGAGCGCGGACCTGGGCAAGGCGCTCGATGACCTGGATGACCTGCTATGAGCGTGGACCCCAAGGACCTGGACCCGAAGGACCGCGACGCGCTGTTGCGCTGGCGGCTGGCGCTGGGCCCGGAGGCGGAGAAGACAGGCTCTTGCCCTTCCCTGGGCGAGCTGGGCGCCAGCGCGGACACGGTGGACCTGAAGGGCGACGACCTGGAGGGCCTGGATGACGCGCTCTCCTTCGTCTACGGCGAGCGCTCCGCGGGGCGCGGCGGTTCCAAGCCGTACCTGCCCAAGTGGCTGGGCGCGCTGCGCGACTTCTTCCAGGACGACGTCATCGCGCTGGTGCAGAAGGACGCCATCGAGAAGAAGGGGCTCACCCAGCTGCTCTTCGAGCCGGAGACGCTGCCCTTCCTGGACAAGAACCTGGAGCTGGTGACGACGCTGGTGAGCGCCCGGGGGCTCATCCCGGAGCAGGCCAAGGACACCGCGCGCGCCATCATTCGGGAAGTGGTGGAGGACCTGCGCAAGAAGCTGGAGTCGCCGCTGCGCACGGCGGTGCTGGGGGCGCTCAGGCGCGACAGGACGAGCCCCATCCCCATCGCGCGCAACATCGACTGGCGCCGCACCATCCGCTCCAACCTGAAGGGCTGGGACGCGGAGCGGAAGCGCCTCATCCCGGAGCGCTTCTACTTCTGGCCCAACCAGCGCCGTCACCACGAGTGGGACGTGACGCTGGTGGTGGACCAGTCCGGCTCCATGGCGGAGAGCGTGGTGTACAGCTCCGTGATGGCGGCCATCTTCGCGTCGCTGGACGTGCTGAGAACCAGCCTGGTGCTGTTCGACACGGAGATCGTCGACATGACGCCCGTGCTGGCGGACCCGGTGGAGGTGCTCTTCTCCGCGCAGCTGGGTGGCGGCACGGACATCAACCGGGCGGTGGCGTACGCGCAGGAGCACTACGTGCGCCGGCCGGAGAAGACGCTCTTCATCCTCATCACCGACCTGTACGAGGGCGGAAACGCAGAGGAGCTGGTGGCCCGCTTGAGGCAGTTGGTGGACTCACGCTCCAAGGTGCTGTGCCTGCTGGCGCTGTCTGACAGCGGGCGGCCTTCGTATGACCACGCGATGGCGGAGCAGCTCACCGCGCTGGGGATTCCGTGCTTCGGGTGCACGCCCCGCAAGCTGGTGGACGTGGTGGAGCGGGTGATGCGCAACCAGGACCTGGCGCCGCTGCTCGCGTCCGTCGACAAGAAGGGGGAGCGTCATGGCTGAGGTACGGCCCGTCATCGGGATGGGCGGAATGACGGAGATCATCAGCGACAAGGCGGAGCTGGCCAAGGGCGCGGAGCTGTTTGACGGCAAGCAGCTCAGCAATCTGTCGCGCTTCGAGAACCGGCTCTTCGCGGACGCGGCGGGCTCCGGGGCGACGCCCTACAAGGTGTCGCTGGTGTTCGGCGAGGCGCGCTCGGACGTGAAGGGGCGGTGCTCGTGCATGGCGGCGCGCTCTCGCCCCTTCTGCAAGCACGCGGCGGCGCTGCTGGTGGCGTGGGCCCGGGCCCCGCAGGCCTTCGTGACGGCGGAGGCGGCCCCGGCCGCGCCCGCGGGCTCCGGCGGCGCGAAGAAGAGCGTGAAGAAGGGCAAGGCGGAAGCCGGCGACCTGATGAAGGCGGGCGTGGCGCAGGTGTCCACGCTGGTGCGCGAGTTGGGCCTGTCCGGCGTGGCGTCGCTGGGCGCGGAGCGGCCGGAGCAGGTGCGCGCGCTGGGTGAGGCGCTCCGGGCCAACGGCCTGCGGCGGCTGTCCGCGCGGGCGGTGGAGCTGGCGGGCCTGCTGGACGCGGCGGCGGCTCGCACGGGCACCTTCGAGGCGCCGGTGTACGCGGACCTGGTGGCGGACATGCTGCTCACCGCGCGCAAGGTGGAGAAGCACCTGGGCGGTGACGCGCTGGAGCCCCGCCACGTCGAGGAGCTCATCGGCAAGACGTGGACGAAGAAGGACCGCGCGCCCGTCGAGGGGCTCAAGCTGGTGGAGTACGCGTTCTCCTCCAAGGTGACGCCGGACCGGTTCATGGTCCGCGAGAGCCGCTTCGTGGACCTGGGGTCGGGCACGCACTACAGCGAGAAGCAGATCCTCCCCGCGAACCTCAAGACGGTGGCGCCGAAGAACAGCCACGCGGGCGCGGTGCTTCAAGGCGCGCATGGCGGGCAGTACCCGGGCTTCGCGCCGCACCGGCTGGACCTGGAGTCGTGGAAGGACGCGCCGTCGGTGGACGGGGCGGCGCTGGAGCGGCTGGTGGAGGTGGCGCTGCCGGACGTGGGCGCGGTGATGACGGCCTTCCAGGAGCACCGCAAGGACGTGTTCGCGCCGGACCTGCTGCCGGTGTCCGTGCGGGTGGAGACGCTGCTCGCCAGCGGGGCCCGCTCGCAGTTCGTGGATGGCACGGGACGCGGACTCTTCCTGCCCGCGGACCCGTCGCTGGAGGAGCCGCTGGCGAGCGCGCTGGAGGACGCGAAGCTCCTGGCGGTGCTGGGCGACGTGGGCCTGGAGGCGGCGCTGCCGACATTGTTCCCCTCGGCCATCGTGGTGCGGACGCCGGAAGGGTTGGACCTGCGCCCGCTGGCGCGCGCCTCGGACGTGCCCGTGTCGCCCCGGCGGCGCGGCCGGGTCCGGGCCCCCGCGACGCCGAGCGCGCTGCCCCGCAGCGGGTGGGCGGACGCGGCGCGGGCGGCGGGTGCGTCGCGGGCGGCCATCGCGCTGGCGGAGGTTCGCGACGAACTGGCGGACGCGTTCGCCAGCGGCCTGTCGGCGGTGAGCCCTCGCACGGTGGAGCCGCTGGTGTCCCGGCTGAAGGAGCTGGGGCTGGAGAAGCCGGGCGCGCTGTTGGAAGCGCTGGCGCAGCGGGCGGACCCGGCGGAGCGGCTGGATGACTTCATCAAGGTGTACCAGGTGCTGGGCATCGCGCTGGTGCGGCTGGCGGGCGCGGTGCAGGTGGACATGGCCGGATTGGAGTCCGTGCCCACGCACCCGAGCATCCACGTGCACCGCCCGGAAGAGGTGCTGAGCCCGGGAACGGCGATGGTTCGCCGGGCGCTCGGGGAGCTGACGCGCTACGAGGCGGCGGCGCACGCGGCGCGCTACTACGCGGGCCTGGGGCCGGACGCGCTGATGCGGGAGCTCTACCCGGCGTGGAGTGATGGCTCGGCGAGCGCCTTCGTGGCGCGCACGGTGGCGGCGCGCGGAGAGGAGGCGCTGGGGGTCGTGCGGGGCGCACTGAACGAGCGCCACAGCCGCATGGTGCGCCGCACCGCCATCCGCGTGCTGGGCGCGATGGGCGGAGTGCAGGCGCGGCGCGAGCTGGACGCGTTGACGCGCGCGGGGCACGACATGGGCCTGCGCCTGTTCGCTCGGGAGACGCTGGAGGACGTGCAGGCCCGGGAGACGGGAGAGAAGGCCGTGGTGGAGCTGGCGCGGCGCCGCAAGGACAAGGCGGTGCCGCTGATTCAGGCGGCGCTGTCGGAGACGACGAAGGACGCGCGCGGGGCGGCCGTGGCCATGCTGGCGGACCTGGGCACCGTGGCGATGCCCGTGCTGCGCCAGGTGCTGAACACGGACCCGGCGCGCGAGGTACGGCGCGAGGCGGCGGAGGCGCTGGCCCGGATGGGGGACGCGGACGTGCTCGGCCGGTTCGTCGACATGGTGCAGGGCCGCGGCCATGACGACGTGGAGGCGAAGCACGCCGTGTACGCGCTGGGCATGCTGGGCGACGTGCGCGGCGCGGAGGCCCTGCTGCTGGCGTTCGCGGACGGGTGGAAGCCCAGTGTCGTCGCGGAGGCCATGCGCACGCTGGGGCTGGCCCTGCTGCGGCCCGCGCTGAACCTGGCGGAAGAGCGTCCGGAGCAGTTGGAACGGCAGGCGCTGCGCGGCCTCTTCGACGCCTTCGACCCGTCCATCCTGGCGAAGGAGCTGCTCGCCCGCGTGGTCAGGTCCAGCATGCACGTGGACCTGCTCAAGCGCGCGGAGGCGTACCTCAAGGTCGCGGCCGTGAACCCCGCGGTGGGCAAGGTCGTGGCCGCGCGCCTCATGGAGCTTCCCGCCGTGGCCGGGGACAGGGCGCTGGCCAAGGCGGCGAAGAAGCTCTTGTGACGCTTCAGCTCGCCAGCTTCGAGGTGAGGTCGATGCTCGTGGGCGCGGCCGGCACGGGGAAGGGCTTGCCGGCGGCGCCGCTGAAGTCGAGCGTGTCCAGGTTGACCGAGTCCACCAGTGGGTTGGCGTAGAAGCGAACGGGCAGGGTGAGCGCGACGTGCCTGGCGCCCAGCTCACGAAGTCCACACGGGAGGCAGGCGCGTTCCGGTCAAACGCGGAGCCATTGCGTGGCGTCCGGAATCCGGACAGCCTCCGCACCGCATGACGGATCCCGCTCCTCCTCCCGAGCCCCCACCGCGCCGCGACGATACGCTGGGCGAGTTCGACCTGCCGTTCTTCGAGCGGCTGGCGCTCCAGATGCAGGGCATCGTCATCGCGGTCGTGCTGCGCGTCACCGACCTGCTGCTGCTGCTCCTACGCCCCCGGCTCCTGAAGCCGTATATGGGACTGTGGTGGCAGCGCATCCTGTGGACGCCCTACCGCTGGCGGCGCACCTTCGAGATGACGCGGGCGCTCCAGACCACGGGCCAGTCGTTCCGCGAGCTGATGTACGGCGAGACGCCGCTGGTGACGGCGCTGTGGTTCCTCAAGAGGGCGGGCGTGGGGCGCGGCAGCCGGGTGGTGGACCTGGGCGCGGGGCGCGGACGCGTGCTGCTCGCCGCGCGCTGGTGGGGGGCCGGGGCGCATGGCGTGGAGTTGATTTCGGACCACGTGGCGCGCGTGGCGCCGTGGCTTCAGCCGGCGGGCATCACCTTCACCGTGGGTGACATGACCCGCGAACCCCTGGGAGACGCGACCCACATCTTCTGCAACTGGGTGGCGTTCAGTCCGGAGACGAAGGCCCGGCTCGTCACCCACCTGCGCACCTGCGCTCCCGGCACGCGCATCATCACCGTCACCCGTCCCATCCAGGCGGAGGGCTTCAGCGGCCACTCCTCCCATTGGATGCTGTTCACCTGGGGCCTGGAGAAGGTCTGGCTCCAGCAATACCTCCCGGGTCCCATCGCATCACCCTGACACGGGAAGGTCGGATGAGACTCCGCGCCTCCCCGACGTTACTCGTGATTAACTTGGAAAGACGGGCGGCGGCGTTCCTGTTGCGAGAGGTGATGGTGATGACCCAGTGGCGGAACAAGGAGCCTGACGTGACCCGCGAGAAGCTTCTTCGGGCGGCCGCGGACCTCATCCTGGCTCAGGGGCTTCAGGCCGTGACGCTCGATGCCATCGCCGGGCGGGCAGGGGTCCCGAAGGGGGACCTCCTGGAGCACTTCCAGAGCAAGCCCATCCTGCTCGATGCGCTGTTCGACGACGTGACCCAGCGCTTCGCCGGGGCCGTCGCCGCCGAGATGGCGAAGGATCCGGACGCCAACGGCAGGGGAACCCGCGCGTATCTCCGGGTGACGGTCGCCGCTCCCTCCGATGACGACGAGGCCCGCGTCATGCGCTCGCTCATCGGGCTCATGCTCTTCGACCCGGAGGTCCGGGAACTCTGGAGCTCCATCTGGGACGAGGCGCGGGAGGAGCAACTCAGCCCCCAGGAGCAAGAGTCGCCGGAGCTCACGCTCTGCCGTCTGGCGATCGACGGGTTGTGGATGTCGGACCTGCTCGAGCACCGCACGGTCTCAAGCCAGACGCGCGCGGCGGTCATCCGCCGAATCGAAGAACTCACGCGCAAGTAGCCTGGGCGCCCGCGGGTCTCCGCCGTGATGGCCAGCGAGTGGCTGTTGCCCACGGCGGTACGGGTGGATTCCGTGGGCCTTACGAGCCGGGAGGAAAGACGTGTCCGCGCAGCCCGTGGCGCCGATGATCAACCCCAGACACAACGCCAGCCGGAGATTCGCCACGGTCCTGCTGGGGTTCACGCACGCCTCCTGAGCAAGCGCCGGAGGTGATGCCAGGGCCCGTGAGGAGGTGGCGCAGGTGTGTCAGCGCGTCAGGTGCTTCAGCGTGAGGTAGACGAACTCCGCGCCGGGCTGGAGTGACGCCACCGGGACGCGCTCGTTGGGGGCGTGCGCGGTGCGCGCGTCGTCAGGCGTCAGCGCGAAGAGGTCGATGCCGTAGGCATGAATCCCCGCGCGGCGCAGCGTGGCGGACTCGGTGGTGCCGGTGGACATGCGCGGAATCACCGGCGCCTTCGGCCACACCTTCGCGGCTGCGGCCTTCACCGCGCGGAACATGGCGTTGTCCCCCACGGGGGACATGGGCGAGTCCGGCGGCGACACGTCCATCTCCACCTGGATGTCCTGGTCGTTCACCGCGGCGACGATGCGCTCGCGCACGGCCTTCGGGTCCGCGTCCGGCAGCAGGCGGCAGTTCACGGTGGCCTCGGCGGTGGCGGGGATGACGTTGGACTTCGTGCCCGCCTTGAACACCGTGGGCACGCACGTGGTGCGCAGCACGGCGCCCAGCGCGGGCTCCAGCCGTGCCACGGTGGCCACCGCGTCCTCGGGCGGCGCGTCCGGCGAGGCGGCGATGCGGCGCAGCGCTTCACCCAGCTCGCCGGGAGTCGCCTGTGCTCGGCCCTGCACGTGGAGCCTGGCGGCGGGTGTCAGGTGCGCGGGGAAGGTGAGGGCGCCCACTCGCGCCACCGCCGCGGCCACCCGCACCAGGGGCCCCGCGTCCACGGGCGGCGCGGAGGAGTGACCGCCGGGGCCGGTGGCCTTGAGCGTCACGTTGCGGGACACGCGCTCCGCGGCCTGGAGCGCCACGAAGCGCACCTCCTTGCGGTCCGGTGACAGCTCCGTGAGGCCGCCCTCGTTGAGCGCGAACTCCGCCTCCTTGAGCTCCGAGCGGTGCTCCATCATCCAGTCCAGCCCCTGTCCGGAGCCCACCTCTTCATCCGCGCCCAGATACAGAAGGATGTCGCGCGAGCGTGTGCCGCCCTCCTGCTTCAGCCGGCGCAGCGCGAGGATGCTCGCCGCCGCCATGCCCTTGTTGTCCTGCACACCGCGTCCGTAGAGCAGGCCGTCCTTCTCCGTGAGCGTCCACGGGTCGGTGGCCCACTCGGTCTTCACGGCGGGCACCGTGTCCAGGTGCGCGAGCACGAGCACCGGCCGGCCCTTGCCGCTGCCCTTCAAGCGCACCAGCAGGTTGCCGCGACCGGGCGAGGGCTCGATGAGCTCCGCTTCGATGCCGGCCTCGCGCAGCCACTTCGCCGCCACCTGGGCCGCGGCCGTCTCGTTGCCGGGCGGGTTGGAGGTGTCCGCGGCGACGAGCTCTGCGAGCAGCGTCCGCAGTTCATCCTTCGGCGCGGGACGGGATGACGCGGCGTGGCTTGGACCCAGCGCGAACAAGGCGATGACGAGGGGCAGAAGACGCATGGAGTAGAGGCTCGCGCCTTCCGGCCCGGGAAGGCAACGGAAGCGGTGTTTGCGAGGAGTGCCGTGTTAAGGGAAGGGCCCTGGAGGGATTCCGCCATGGCCTCGCCGTTGAGCTTTCGCACCGTGGAGCTGCCGCTGCGTCACGCCTGGACCATTGCCCGGGGCACGAGCACGGTGAAGCGCAACGTGTTCGTGGAGGTGCGCTCGGAAGGACACGTGGGCTACGGCGAGGCCGCGCCGAACGTGCGCTACGGCGAGTCGTGGGAGACGGTGGAGGCGGCGCTCCACAAGTTGTCCCCTGTGCTGGAGGGCCGCGACCTGCGCCACTTCCGCGACGTGTCCGAGGCCGTGGACGCGGCGCTGCCGGACAACCCCGCGGCGAAGGCGGCGGTGGACCTGGCGCTGCATGACTGGGCGGGCAAGGTGATGGGCGTGCCGCTGTACCGGATGCTGGGCGTGGACCCCGCGCGGCAGCCGGTGACGTCCATGTCCATTGGCATCGACGTGCCGGAGACGCTGGCCGTGAAGGTGCGCGAGGCGGCGGACTTCCCGGTGCTGAAGGTGAAGCTGGGCGCGGACCGCGTGCAGGAGGTGTTCGGCACGGTGCGCGCGCTCACGGGGCAGACCATCCGCGTGGACGCGAACGAGGCGTGGAAGCCGGACGAGGCGCTGGCGCACATCCAGTGGTTGTCCACGCAGGGCGTGGAGTTGGTGGAGCAGCCGCTGCCCGCGGCGGACGTGGAGGGCGCGAAGTGGCTGCGCGCGCGCTCGCCGCTGTCGCTGGTGGCGGACGAGTCGCTGACGAAGGCGTCGGACGTGCCGAAGCTGGCGGAGGGCTTCCATGGCATCAACGTGAAGCTCCAGAAGAGCGGTGGCATCCGTGAGGCGTTGCGCATCATCGAGACGGCGCGAGCGTGCGGCCTGAAGGTGATGTTGGGCTGCATGGTGGAGACAGGGCTGGGCATCGCGGCGGGTGCGCACCTGGCGCCGCTGGTGGACTGGGTGGACCTGGACGGCAACCTGCTGCTCGCGGAGGACCCGTACCGCGCGCATCCGGTGGTGCAGGGCCGCATCCAGCTGGGCGCGGGCGCGGGCCTGGGTGTGGAGCCCCGGTGACGCCACCGCTCATCCAGGATCCGATGGCGGTGCTCGCCGTGCTGCTCGCGGTGCTGGCGGGGTTGTATGCGTTGCAGCGCTACCCGGCGGTGGCGCGGTTCTTCAACGTCGTGCCGCTGCTGGTGTTCGCGTACTTCGTGCCGACGCTGCTTTCGAACACGGGCGTCATCCCCACGCAGTCGGAGTTGTACCGCTTCACGCGCGTGTACCTGCTGCCCGCGAGCCTGGTGCTGCTGGTGCTGTCGGTGGACCTGCCGGCCATCGCGAGGCTGGGGCGCAACGCGGTGGGCGTGTTCCTGGCGGGCTCGGTGGGCATCATGGTGGGCGGGCCGCTCGCGTATCTGGCGCTGGGGTGGTTGGTGCCGGCGGAGCTGGGGGACCAGGCGTGGAAGGGATTGGCGGCGCTCAGCGGGTCGTGGATTGGTGGCAGCGCGAACTTCGTGGCGATTGGCCAGAGCGTGGGCGCGCTGGACAGCACGTTGAGCATGCTGGTGGTGGTGGACGTGGGCGTGTCCAACGTGTGGACGGCGGTGCTGCTGTCCTTCGCCGGGCGTGAGAAGGCGATGGACGCGAGCATCGGCGCGGATCGGACCGCGCTGGACCACGTGCGCGAAGAGTCCGCGCGCATTCAAGCGGCCTCCGCCCGGCCCGCGAGCCTGTCTGATTTGCTGTCCATGCTGGCGGTGGCGTTCGGCGTGACGGTGGTGTGCACTGCGCTGGCGAAGCTGCTGCCGGACCTGGGCAACGTGGTGACGGGCTTCACGTGGGTGGTGCTGCTGGTGACGACGGTGGGCGTGGTGCTGTCGTTCACGCCGGTGCGCAGGCTGGAGGGCGCGGGGGCGAGCCGGATGGGCTCGCTGTTCCTGTACCTGCTGGTGGCGACGATTGGCGCGCAGGCGGAGTTCCGGCGGCTGTGGGACGCGCCCGCGCTGGTGGCGGTGGGGGCGCTGTGGATGTGCATCCACGCGGCGGTGACGATGGGCACGCGCCGTTGGCTGAAGGCGCCGGTGTTCTTCGCGGCGGTGGGGTCGCAGGCGAACGTGGGCGGCACGGCCTCCGCGTCCGTGGTGGCGGCGGCCTTCCACCCCGCGCTCGCGCCGGTGGGCGTGCTGCTCGCGGTGCTGGGGTACGTGCTGGGGACGTACTGCGGGCTGGTGACGGCGCTGATGCTGGAGCAGGTGCACCAGCTGATTCACTGAAGGGAGTCGCGGATGCGGACGGTGTTGCTCTGGGCAGGGCTCCTGGCGATGAGTGGTTGCGCGACGAAGCCGGAGGCGGGCGCTCCTCGTGAGTCCCTGAAGGCGGTGGTGGAGTCACTGGCGGGCGAGGCCACGCGTCTGTCGCCCGGGACGGACCTGTCGCTCGCGGTGATGGACCTGCGCACGGGGGAGACGGCGAGCGTCTCCGGCCTGGAGCCGCACATCTCCGCCAGCTCCGCGAAGGTGTTCTGGGTGGCGGCGGCGTTGGGACAGCGGGACCTGGCGACGGTGGCACCGCTCGCGGAGAAGGTGTTCCGCACGTCGGACAACGAAGCCTCCGGCGAGGTGATTGACCTGGTGGGCGGCCCGGATGCCATCAATGTCTATCTTCGCGGCCTGGGCCTGGAGCACACGGCGCTGACGAAGTGGAACTACGGCCGGGAGCGCTGGGCGACGAACTCGCCGCGGGTGATGGGGCGGGACAACTACTTCTGCGCGGACGACATGGTGTCGTTCCTGGCGCGGTTGGAGCAGCGGGAGCTGATGGAGCCGGAGCCCACGGCGCGGCTGCTGAAGTGGATGGAGTTGACGCCTCGGGAGGGCTGCGGCGGTTGGCTGGGAACGCGCCTGCCCGCGAGCGCCCGCGCGTCGCTCCAGCACAAGGGCGGGTGGCTGCCGCCGGGCTGCTGCGGGGATGACGCGCGCTACAACGTGCTCAACGAGGTGGGGCTGGTGACGCTGCCGGACGGTGGCCGGTACGCGGTGGCCATCCTGGCCTCGAGAGGACCGGACTGGCCGAAGCAGGCGTTCTTCGTGGAGCGTGCGTCGTGTGTCCTGTACCGGCACCTGGCGAAGGACGCGGCGCTGGACTGTGGAGAGGCCCTGGCCCGGGCGGGAGGCCCGGTGCCCGTGGTGCTGGAGCCCGGAGCGCCCGCGCCGAACTACGACTGCGAATGAGAAGGTGAGAATCCCGTCAGGCTCCCCGCCGGAGGCGGACCGCGAAAACCTGTCCGACAGTCGGACAGGTTCGGGCAACGGAGACCTGTCGGACAGTCGGACAGGTTCGGGCAACGGAGACCTCTCGGACAGTCGGACCGGTTCGGGCAACGGAGACCTCTCGGACAGTCGGACCGGTTCGGGCAACGGAAACCTGTCGGACAGTCGGACCGGTTCGGGCAATGGGAACCTGTCGGACAGTCGGACCGGTTCGGGCAATGGGAACCTGTCGGACAGTCGGACCCGTCGGGACCGCGCGACGAAAACCTGTCCGACAGTCAGACCGGACGGCACATGGCGGAAGGCTGTCCGACAGTCGGACAGGTCCGGACGACGGAAGGCTGTCCGACTGTCCGACAGGTTTGGGACCGGCCCGGCCGGGAGGTGGCCGTCATGCCGGAACCCTATCGGACTGACGCGGGGGGACATGGCGCCTCGTTCCTGGCATGGAGCGTGAAAGTAGGACTGATGCCTCCGGAGCGCGCGGCGCTCCCATGTGAAGCCGGGCCGTTAATGCTGTCCGACGTGAATCACGGGGAGGTGTAGCCATGATGGATCCGCAGGCGTGGCGCAGGTTCTCGGAGCGGCTCGGGGTGGAGCATTCGATCATCCAGGCGCCGATGGCAGGGGGCCTGACGCCGCCGGAGTTGGTCGCGGCGGTGTCGGAAGCCGGCGGTCTGGGCTCGCTGGGGGCCGCGTACGTGCAGCCGGAGGACATCGTCCAGCAGGCCCGCGCGGTGCGCTCACTCACCTCACGGCCCTACGCCATCAATCTCTTCGCGCCACAGCCCGCGGTGGCTCCCTCGGACCCGGGGCCCACGCTCGCCATCATCGAGCGCTTCCATGCCGCGCTGGGGCTGCCTCCTCCCGTGATTCCGGCGACCGCGATGCCGGACTTCGCGAAGCAGGTGGAGGCCGTGCTCGAAGCGGCGCCGACGGTGTTCAGCTTCACCTTCGGCATTCCGCCCGCGCCGGTGCTGGAGGCGTTCCGGTCGCGCGGCATCCTCGTCGTGGGCACGGCGACGAACGTGCGCGAGGCCCAGGCACTGGAGGCCGCAGGCGTGGATGCGATTGTCGCGCAGGGCTCGGAGGCGGGAGGCCACCGGGGCTCCTTCGGCGGTTCGTTCGAGGCGGGCATGGTGGGCACGATGGCGCTCGTGCCGCAGATGGTGGACGCCGTGCGGGTGCCGGTCATCGCCAGCGGCGGCATCATGGACGGACGCGGTATCTCGGCGGCCCGGATGCTGGGCGCGGCGGCCGTGCAGCTGGGCACGGCGTTCCTGCGGTGCCAGGAGTCCAGCGCGGCGGCGGCCCACAAGGCGCTGTTGCGCGAGGCCCGGGATGAATCGTCACGCATCACCCGCGCCTTCTCCGGACGCCCGGCCCGCGCGATTCCGAATGAACTGACGACCACGCTGGAGGAGGCCGGAGCCATCCTGCCATTTCCGCAGCAGCACGGAGCCACGCGCACGCTGAGGGCCGCGTCGTCGAAGCAGAACGACACGCGCTTCATGGCCCTGTGGGCGGGGCAGGGCATTGGCCTGTCGCGAGAGGGCCCCGCGGCGGATCTGGTGCGCGCCCTGGTGGCGGAGACCGACGCCGCGCTGTCCGCCGTGCGCGGCTGACTCAGGACGTCGACGGCGGGCCCATGCTCCGGCCCGCGATGCGCTGGCGCAGCGCCACGAAGTACATGCTGCAGAACGTGGCCACGAGGACCGCGGCTTCATCCCAGTAGTCCAGCGGGTCCTCGTTCTCGTCCAGCAGCGACAGGCTGAGCAGGCACAGCACCACGTGCACGGCGAACACGGGCAGCGACGCCTGTCCCAACGCCTCCAGCACCTTGGGACGCAGCCATTGGAACAGGCGGGGCGCGAGCCAACTCGCCAGCAGGGCCACGGCCAGGAAGTTCACGAGCCGCAGCGGCGCGAGCGACCACTTGTCGAACAGCACCCCCGCGGCGCCCAGGTCCACGTCGAGGTGGCGCACGACGAAGAACCCCAGGCTGACGACGATGGCGCCCGTGAGGAGCCGGCGGGACACGGGCTCGCGCTGCTCCGGCGCGGTGGCGCGGGCCACGCCCATCCACACCCCGAGCACCCAGAGGAACTGCCACGCGAACAGGTCGAATGCGCCCGACAGGTCGATGCTCAACGGCGGCCACGGCAGCACGGGGATGGCGACGAGCAGGTCATACAGGGCGCGCTTGAGGCCCACCTGCGCCCAGACCCAGATGAGGGCGCTCAGCCCCAGCACCCGGGACCAGCCCTCCTTGCGCGCACCGAGCAGCACGGCGGGCGTGAGCAGCAGCAGCACGACATAGAGCGGAAGGATGTCGAGCAACGGGGGACAGTAGAGGAGGAACAGGCTGCTCCACAGGGCGGTGAACGGGTCCTGGTGGAAGAACCCGAGCAGGTTGTGGATGGCGGGCCTGCGCGCGGCGACGCCCAGCGCGGCGATGATGGTGAACGCGAAGAAGAGCAGGGCGACGTGGTAGCCGTACACCTTGAGGGCACGGCTCCAGAGGCTCTTGAACATCGCCACGGGGCTTGAAGTCCCCAGCTTCTTCGCGTGCACCACACCCACGAGGAACGCGGAGAGGAACACGAAGCCCTCGGCGGCGGACACGAAGCCGAACGGCTGATTGCCGATGACACTCAGCCGGGTGGGCAGGTGCGTCAGCGTCATCAGGACGAGCAGCACTCCGCGCAGGCTGTCGAACTCGGGGCGGCGTTTCATGGCGGGTAGACTCTCTTCACCCATGCCACAGCCCCACGTCCCGGGTAAACCGCACCGGTCGCTCGGATCCAGTGTCACTGTCCGGATGACGCACATGGCCGTCATCGCGTGGATGCTGCTCATGGGGACCGGGTGCGCGGCGTCCCGAAGCGTGCGCCTCAGTACGGGCCGGGGACCCACCCGTGTCCACACGCCACAGCGGGACCTCCGGTCCGTGGTGTTGGACGAAGACGCCTTCGCTGCCACGGTCGCGGGTCTCGCACGCACCGCAGCTGTCTCCTCGCACTCCATGGAGGCGGCCCGCCGGCTGCTGGCTGCCTCGCTTCCGTCACGGCCCTATGCCCACGTGCGTGGGCGCCTGGGGCTCGTCTCCGTGCAGGAGCCTGTGCGCGGACACCTCCGGCTCAGTGATGCTCCGGAGGCGGAGCTGGCGGCGGCGTATGGCCGATGGTGCAAGCGCAAGGCGCTCACTGGGGATTGTCTCCACCTGTTGGAGCGAGGGCCCACGCTGGATGAGGACGGCAAGCGCACGCTGGCCTTCTCCATCGCGTTGGACTCGGTGTGGGACGAGACGGAGGACGCGCTGCGCGGGATGACGGATCGCGAGGCCGTGCTCTCCATGATCGTCACGACCGGCGCCTTGTATCTGGGCCTGTGGCTGTTGCCTGAGCCCGTGTCGAAGGGCGTCGCGGCGACGATGACGGCGGTGCTCATCGCCTACCTGGGCGTCGACACGGTGTGGAGCCTCATCCACGGATGGGTGCGACTCGCGGATGCGGTGGCGGAGGCCACGACCTTCGACGAGCTCCGGGACGCGGGAGAGCAGTACGGCGAGGTGATGGGCCAGAACGCCGCGCGGGCCTTCGTCATGCTGGCCACGGCGGCGCTGGGTAGCACCGCGGAGACGCTGGCCGCGAAGGTGCCCACGCTGCCCGGTTCGGCACAGGCGTCACTCGTGGGCGTGGCGGAGGGCGGCTTCCGGCTGGGCGCGGTCGCGCAGGTGGAGTCCGTCGCCGTGTCCGCGACGGGTGACATCCTGCTTACCCTGGCACCGGGCGCGGTGGCGGCTGGCGGGCCCGTGGAGGTGCCAGGACCCAAGCACCACATCGCTTCCGACAAGTTCAGCACGTCCACCGCGAACGGAGGCCCGTGGACGCCGCGTTATCAACAACTCTTCGACAAGGCAGGCATGTCCCTGAACGATCCGGAGAACCAGGTCCACGTTCCGGGGCACAAGGGGCCGCATCCGCAGGAGTACCACGCGGAGGTCTTTGAGCGGTTGAGGCTCGCGACCAGCACATGCCGGACAATTCAGCAGTGCCGGGTCGACCTGACACAGGCGCTGCGGATCCTCGCGAAGGAGCTCGCGACGGAGAACACCTGGCTCAACAAGCTGGTCACCCGGAGTGGTGGATGAGGCAGGATGCCTGCGTGACGCCCCGGTACTTCAAGCTCACCGACGACGTGACACTGCCCGGCCGATGGGAGCTTGGAACGCCCGTGGACGCCCAGGGGCAGGACCACGGCTCGTGGCTGTTCATGCAGGGTACTCCCGCGCGGGTGGAGAGTGCGCTGCGCGTTCCGTCCTACTCGCGGGGAAGGGCGCTCGACTTCTCGCTCGCGGATGCGGGCGCTGTCCCTGTCGTCTCCCAACGGGTCGCGGAAGTGCTGTCCCGACTGGCTCCGGGGGACGTGGAGCTGTTCCCCGTTACGATGGACGACTCCCCGGACACGTACTTCCTCGTCAACGTCGTGCGCGTCGTGAAGTGCATCGACGACACCGCCTCGGGCGAGGTGCGCTACTGGACGCCGGAGGATGGACGGCCCGAGCGGGTCGGCACCTATCAAGCGGTTCATCGGCTGCGCATCGACCCGACCAGGACCGGGGACGCGAAGGTCTTCCGCACCTGGGGCTGGCTCATCGCGCTCATCGTCTCCGAGGACATCAAGCTGGCGCTCGAATCCATCGGCGCCACGGGCGTGCAATTCAAGGACGTGTCCCCGCTCCGCTGATTCCCGCGCCTCCGTGCGTCACGGCGACTGTCCGCCAGGCCGCTTGTTTCCGAGGCTTGGTTGCAATCAGGGCGCACACGGCTACATTCAGCACTTCACCGCAGCCGCAACCCCCGGGTTCCTCGTCAGATGACGGTTTCGCTCACAGCCTGCCTGCAGCGTGCTCCGCGCCGGATTTCCGTGCGCCGGACGCTGCCCGCGCACGGCCGAGCCACCGCCTGGCTTGTCACCCACGCCGCCCGTCTCGCGTAGCTCACGACGGACGGCGTCCGCTCCACCCCCACTGAACCTTCGCGCCACGCACCCCCACCTTTCCAGGTGTGCGTGCCGTCCCCATCCCCTTCCCACCGGAGGCAATCGCCATGACCCACGACCACCCCCTCATCGTCACCGACACCGACCTCCAGCGCCTGGAGCGCGTCGTCGAACAGTACGGCAACGCCCGCAACGCCGAGCTCGTGGAGCAGCTGGAGTCCGAGCTCGCCCGCGCCGTCGTCACGTCCTCCGACTCCATTCCCCGCGACGTCGTCACCATGAACAGCACCGTCGTCTATGAAGACGGAGAGGCCGGCGAGACGCGCGAAGTCACGCTCGTCTATCCCAAGGACGCCAACAGCGACGCCGGCCGCATCTCCATCCTCGCCCCCGTGGGCAGCGCCCTCCTGGGCCTGTCCGTGGGCCAGACCGTGGAGTGGCCCCTCCCCCAGGGGCGCACCCGCCGCCTGCGCATCGTCGCCGTGCCCTACCAGCCGGAGGCCGCCGGCCACTTCCACCTGTAGGCCCCGCGTCTCCCCATGACGCGTCAGCGGTCGGTCCGCGTCCCCCGCTGACGCGTCATGCCCACCCCGGGGAGGCCGGCCCCCGCCGCATCCCCGCGCGATTGCTGGACGTTGCCTTCCCGACACCTCCTGGCCCCTGGCGTGCAATCGCCTGCGTACCCCTCGCCTGGCGAAGGGACGCGGGCCTCTCTCACGCCCGTGTGTGCATGTGGAGGAACGCTTGTTCGCACGAAGGCATCACTTGGGGCTCGGAGGACTGGCCGTCCTTTGCGCCTTCAGCGCCCAGGCCCAGAGCAGCATCCCGGGCATCGAACTGGAGCGCCTGCAGCTCAACCCCGCCATGCGTGACAGCCTCGTGCTGTCCACCGGTGACCTGCTCCCCTCGGGCCAGTACCGCATCGGGTTGACGGCGCAATACGAGAACCGGCCTCTCGTCCTTGTGGAGGACGACGAGCGTCAGGCCGACATCATCTCCCACCGCGTGACGGCTTACGTGAGCGCGGCGTACTCCCTCACGAACTGGCTGGAACTGGGCGCCCAGGTGCCCATCGTCGCCCAGTGGGGTCCGGAGACCGCGTCGAATGGCGTGTCCCGCCCCACCACCAGCGCGCTCGGCACGCCGTGGGTCCAGGCCCGCGTGGGCTTCCTCTCCGAAAACCGGGGCGGACCGATGGACCTGGGGCTGCACCTGGGCGCGGCCCTGCCCCTGGGCAGCAAGGCCGCCCTCACCCGCGACGAGGGCTTCACCTTCTCCCCGCGCCTGGGCGCCGGCAAGCAGCTGGGCGGCACCTTCCGCGTGGGCGCGGACGTCGGCGCGCTCGTGCGCACGAAGACGTACGCGCTGACGCCGCAGACGCAGCCCTACCTCGATGAGATGGGCGTGGAGCTCAACGGCGGCGTCAACCTGTCCGCCAGCCTCTGGGGCCTGCGCGAAGAGGTCATCGTGCGCGGCACCATTCCCACGCAGGACTCGCCCAGCTCGCTGGAAGCGCTCCTGGGCCTGCGCGTCCCCACCGCGGACGGCACCGAGGTGTACGTCATGGGCGGCCCGGGCTTTGGCCAGACGCCCGGCACGCCGCGCTTCCGCGTGCTCGCCGGTGTGTCCTTCGGCACGCCGCCCGCGCCCAAGGGCCCCGTCTGTATCGCGGGCCAGCCCCACGTGGCCGCCGAGTGTCCCGACCTGGATGCGGACGGCGACGGCGTGAAGAACCGCGATGACCAGTGCCCGACGACGGCCGGCCTGGCGCAGCTCCAGGGCTGCCCGGACAAGGACGACGACCAGGACGGCATCCCCAACCTGGCGGACAAGTGCCCCACGCAGGCGGAGAACAAGAACGGCTTCGAGGACGAGGACGGCTGCCCGGACGACCCTGACTCCGACGGGGACGGCATCGTGGATTCCAAGGACCAGTGCCCCAAGGAGCCGGAGACGTTCAACCGCTACAAGGACCAGGACGGCTGCCCGGACGTGGAGCCCGACCGCGACGGTGACGGCATCGTGGACCGCCTGGACAACTGCCCCGACGAGCCCGGCACCGAGGCCAACGGCGGCTGCAAGGAGGCGCCCGTCGCGCGCATCGACTCCGGCAGCATCCGCATCATGGAAGCGGTCTTCTTCGAGAACAACCAGGCCGTCATCCAGAAGCGCAGCAACGCGGTGCTCGACAAGGTCGCGGCCATCCTCGTGTCCCATCCGGACATCGAGAAGGTGCGCGTGGAGGGCCACACCGACAACACCGGCAAGGCCTCCTACAACCTGGAGCTGTCCCAGCGGCGCGCCGAGGCGGTGGTGGACTACCTCGTGAGCAAGGGCGTGCAGCGCGAGCGGTTGGTGGCGCAGGGCTTCGGGCCCACGCAGCCCATCGCGGACAACGCGAAGGCGGACGGCCGCGCGAAGAACCGCCGCGTCGAATTCAAGATCGTCGGAGAGGCCGAGGGCGTGCAGACGGCGCCCGCCTCCTCCTCTTCCCCTGACACCCTTCGGAAGTAAGGCAGACCGTTCATGCTCAAGACCCTGATGCATTCCCTCCGGGGAGATTCACCCCGCATGGCCCTGCGCACGGGCCTGCACATGCTGGCCCTGTGTTCGCTGTTCCTCCTCGCCGGCTGCGAAGCGCGCTCCTCCACTTCCGAGCCCGTGCTCACGAGCCAGTCTTCCGCGCTCGTGGGGGACGGCCGGCTCCAGCCCGGCGAGCAGTGTGACGACGGCAACACGGTGAGCGGGGACGGCTGTTCGTCCACCGGCACCGTGGAGGCGGGCTACCTGTGCCACGTGCCCGGCAGCGCGTGTTCGCTGGCCAGCCTGTGCGGCAACAACGTGGTGAACCCCGGCGAGCTGTGCGACGACGGCGACACCACCAGCGGCAGCAACGGCTGTTCGGCCACGTGTGATTTGTCGCTGTGTGGCAACGGCACGTTCGACAACCGGCAGTACCCGTCCTACGCGCAGGAGGTCTGCGACGACGGCAACCGCTTCGAGGGCGACGGGTGCAGCCGCCAGTGCGAGGTGGAGCCCGGCTTCGCCTGCGCGGGCAGCCCCAGCCGCTGCGTGAAGGCGGGCGTGGCGGTGTTCAACACCGGCGTGGACGCGCAGAACCGCCGCCTGCCCACGGGCGCGGTGGATCCGCACTGGTTCTACGCCGGCACCACCACCGGCGCGGCCACCGGCATCCGCGACGCGAACGACTGGCCGCTGGAGATGCAGACCGCGCGCTTCATGGCGGACCAGGGCGCGCAGACGTGCGTGTACCAGGACTTCCTCATCCCCTCGACGACCAACATCGCGCAGTTCCGCCTGCGCCTGGCCACCTTCAATGACAACGAGTTCGACGGCGCGAAGGTGAACGGCGTGGCCATCACGCCCGTCACCGTGAACAACCCGCCCGGCCAGCCCTGGCAGAAGAACATCTTCCGCGAGTTCGGCACCAGCGCGGCCTGGCACCCGGGCCTCAACCGCATCGAGCTGTGCAACGAGAACGACGGCAACGCGCCGAATGCCTTCCGCTACCTCTTCGTGGACGCCTACGACGACCGCTGCGGTGACGGCGCCGTCTCCCCGCGCGAGGAGTGCGACGACGGCAACACCGGCAACGGCGACGGCTGCAGCGCCACCTGCGGCATCGAGCCCGGCTATGGCTGCGCCGGTGCGCCCAGCACCTGCGCCAAGACGTGCGGCAACGGAAACCTGAACCCCGGCGAGCAGTGCGACGACGGCAACCTCACGTCTAACGACGGCTGCAACGCCAGCTGCCGCGTGGAGGACGGTTACGCCTGCCCCGCGCCGGGCCAGGCCTGCGTGGCTTCCTGCGGCAACGGCGTCATCAACGCGGGAGAGCAGTGCGATGACAGCAACGTGTTCAGCTCCGACGGCTGCTCGGCGGCGTGCCGCATCGAGACGGGCTACTCCTGCAACGGCGCCCCGTCCGTCTGCGCTCCGCTGTGCGGCAACGGCGTGCTCAACGCCGGTGAGCTGTGCGACGACGGCAACACGAACCTGAACGACGGCTGCTCCAACGCCTGCACCCTGGAGCTGGGCTACGCGTGCGCCACGCCGGGCCAGCCCTGCGCGAAGACGTGCGGCAACGGCAACATGGACCCGGGCGAGCAGTGCGACGACGGCAACCTGACCTCCGGTGACGGCTGCGCCACCGAGTGCCGGGTGGAGGGCGGCTATGCCTGCTCCACGCCGTCCAACGGCCCCTCCGTGTGCGTCCAGTCGTGCGGCAACGGCGCCCTGGATCCGAACGAGACCTGCGACGACGCGGACGAGGCGTCCGGCGACGGCTGCTCCAGTGGCTGCCGCGTGGAGACGGGCTACAGCTGCTCGGGTCAGCCCAGCGCCTGCACCACCCTCTGCGGCGACGGCATCCGCGCGGGCGCCGAGGCGTGCGACGACGGCAATACCACGGCGGGCGACGGCTGCAACGCGACCTGCGCCGTGGAGCCGGGCTACAGCTGCCCCGTCCCTGGCACCGCGTGCCTCAACACCTGCGGCAACGGCACGCTGGAGGCCGGTGAGCAGTGCGACGACGGCAACGCCGCCAGCGGCGACGGCTGCAACGCCACCTGCGCCGAGGAGCCGGGCTACAGCTGCAACGGCTCGCCCAGCGTCTGCGGCACCACGTGCGGCGACGGCGTCCGCGCGGGCACCGAGGTGTGCGACGACGGCAACCTGGTGGGCGGCGACACCTGCTCGCCGCGCTGCCTGCTGGAGGTGGGCCAGACGTGCACCGCGTCCAACGTCTGCGAGGCGTACTGCGACCCGGTCTCCCAGAAGTGCGTGGCGGAGGAGCCCGGGCCCGTGACGCCGGCCCCGGTCATCACCGGCCCCGCGGCGAACTCCACGGTGACCACCGGCACGCCTCCCATCTCCGGCACCGGTGAGCCCGGCGCGACGGTGACGGTGCGTGAAGGCACCACCGTGGTCTGCACGGCCACCGTCGACGCGAGCCGCAACTGGACCTGCACGCCCACGACGCCCCTGGTGGACGGCCCGCACACCGTGACGGCCACGGCCGAGACGCCTACGAGCAGCCCCAGCTTCCCATCCACCGCCGTCCCCTTCATCGTGGACACCGAGGTCCCGGCGCCGGTCATCACCGGCCCGGAGGCGAACACCACGGTGACCACCGGCACGCCCGCCATCACCGGCACCGGCGAGCCCGGCGCGACGGTGACGGTGCGCGAAGGCACCACCGTCCTCTGCACCGCCACCGTGGACGCGGCCGGCAAGTGGAGCTGCGTGCCCACCACGCCGCTGACGGACGGCCCGCACACCGTGACGGCCACGGCCAAGTCTCCCGCGGGCGTCACCAGCCCCTCGTCCACCGCGGTCCCCTTCGTCGTGGACAGCGTGGTCCTGGACAACCAGGCCCCGGACACCTCCATCGTGAAGGGCCCGGAGCCGACCACCTCCAGCCGCACGGCGGACTTCGAGTACGCCTCCACGGAAGAGGGCTCCACGTTTGAGTGCAGCCTCGACGGCGGAGCCTGGGGCCCGTGCCAGGACAGCTACACCGTCGGCAGCGGGGACCACGTCCTGCGCGTCCGCGCGGTGGACGGCAGCGGCAACACGGATGAGACCCCGGCGGAGTACACCTGGACGGTGGTGAGCACGCGCGCCTTCGCGGGCGGCGGGTGCAGCACCGCGCCGGATGCCTCCTGGCTGGCCCTGCTGGGCCTGATGGGAGTGCCGGGGCTGCGCCGTCGTCAGCGCCGCGCCGCTTGAGCCTCGCGGAGCCCGCCGGAGGGGCCGGCCTTCCCCCTTCCCGGGAGCGCCCCCTCGCTCCCCTTCTTGGCGCCCTTCCGGCGGCGCTCCCGCGTCCCCCGGCCTTCCCCGTATGCTTCGTCCGTGCCCGGGGCAGGTCATCAAGAGTCTTACGAGGAGGAGGTCCTTCTCGCGCTGGACGAGGGGCTGCTGTCCTCCGACGAGGCGGCCGCCCTGCGCGAGGAGGCCCTCCGCCTGCACCGCGGGCCCCTGGAGCTGTTGAAGGAACGGGGCCGGCTGACGGAGGACACCCTGGACCTCTTGCGGCAGGACCTGGCTCGCGGCTGCACGGACCGGGGTGAAGTCCCCATCCAGGAGGCCGCCACGCTGGGCACGGCGGTCCCGTCCTCGCTGGCCGTGGAGGGTGTGCCCTCCTTTCCGGTGCCCGGCTGGGACCGCTACGAGCCCGTGCGCTTCCTGGGGCAGGGCGGCATGGGGCAGGTGTTCCTGGCCTATGACCCGCTGCTGCGCCGCAACGTGGCCCTCAAGTTCGTGCGAGACGGGGACCCGGAGCTGGCCCGCCGCTTCCTGTCGGAGGCCCGCGCCCAGGCCCGCGTGCGCCACGAGCGCGTGTGCGAGGTCTACGAAGTGGGCGAGGTGCGCGGGCACGCCTTCATCGCCATGCGCTACGTGGAGGGCCCGTCGCTGGGGCAGCTCTCCAACTCGCTCACGCTGGAGCAGCGCGTCTGGGTGCTGTGTCAGGCCGCGGAGGGCGTGCACGCCGCGCACCGCGTGGGGCTGGTCCACCGCGACCTGAAGCCCGGCAACATCCTGGTGGAGCGCACGGAGGACGGAGGCTTCAACCCGTTCGTGATGGACTTCGGCCTGGCGCGGGACTGGCGCGAGGACAGCACCACCCCGAACGCGGTGCTGGGCACGCCGCACTACATGCCGCCCGAGCAGGCCCGCGGTGAGGGCCACCGCCTGGACCGCCGCGCGGACGTCTACGCGCTGGGCGCGACATTATATGCGCTGCTCACCGGGCAGCCTCCCTTCACCGGCGGCACGGAGAAGGAGGTGCTCGCGAAGCTCCAGGCGGAGCCGCCGCCGCGTCCGCGCGCGCTGGAGCCGGACATCCCGGAGGACCTGGAGGCCGTCGTCCTCAAGTGCCTGGAGAAGGAGCGGCCGCTCCGCTACGACTCCGTGCGCTCCTTCACGGAAGACCTGGAGCGCTTCCTGGCTGGCGAGCCGGTGCGGGCCCGTCATGGCGCGCGCTACTGGCTGGGCAAGAAGGTCCGCAAGCACCGCGCGGCGCTGGCGCTGGGCGGCACGGTGGTGGCGGTGGTGGCCGGCGCGCTCACGCAGGCGCAGCTCGCGCGCGGTGAGGTGGCCGAACGCGAGCGGCTGGCCCGCGCCTTCACCGAACGCGTGGAGCGCATCGAGTCCTCGGCGCGTTACTCCGCCCTGTCGCGCCTGCACGACACGCGCAAGGACCGTGAGGCATTGCGCGCGAGCATGGCCGCGCTGGAGCAGGAGATTTCCCGCGCGGGCGAGCAGGCGGTGGGCCCTGGCGAGTACGCGCTGGGCCGCGCCCTGTTCGTGCTGGACGACCTGGACGGCGCGCGCGCGAAGCTGGAGTCCGCGTGGGCGCACGGCTACCGCGAACCGCGCGTGGCGTGGGCGCTGGCGCAGACGCTGGGCCACCTGTACCGCGAGCAGCTGTTGCTGGACGTGGAGCGCCGCGCCCCCGCGCAGCGCGAGGCCCGGCTCAAGGAGCTGAACGGGCGCTACCGCGACCCGGCGCTCGTGTACCTGCGCCAGGCGGAAGGGCCGGATGTCCCCGCGCCGCCGTCGTTCGTGAAGGCCCTGTTCGCCTTCTACGAGGACCGGCCGGAGGACGCGCTGGCGCTGCTGGACGCGCCGGGCACGGAGTCGCCGTGGTTCTACGAGGCGCCGCTCTTGCGTGGCGACATCCTGCTCGCGCGGGCCACGCGGCGCTGGAATGGCGGGGACCGCGCGGGTTCGCAGGCGGACCTGGCGCTGAGCCGCGAGGCGTACGCCTCCGCCGTCGCCACGGCGGAGAGTCAGCCCGTGGTGCACTCGGTGCTGGGGCGGCTGGAGCTGGCCGCGCTGGTGATGGAGCTGTACGGCGAGGGCAACGTGCTACCGCACTACGAGCGAGGCCTGGAGGCGCTGTCGCACGCGCTCGCCGCTGCGCCGGACCATGCCCGCTCGCTGGTGCTGGTGTCGCGCTTCCACCGCCGGCTCGCGCAGCATCGCGCGAACCAGGGCGGCGAAGGCGTGGCTCCGCTGCTGGAGAAGTCCCTGGCCGCGCTGCGCACCGCGGAGGCCGTGGCCACGCCGAGTGACCGCATCCCGCTGGAGCGGGCCCTCACGCATCGCCAGTGGGCGCGCTACCAGCAGCAGCACGGGGAGGACCCGCGCGGACAGCTGAAGCTCGCGATTGCCTCCTTCGAACAGCTGCGCCCGGAGGACCGCGACTTCGCGTTCCACGACAACCTGGGCCTGACCTGGCAGGGACAGGCGGACGCGGAGGCCGCGCGCGGCGGAGATCCGCTGCCGCTGTTGGACAAGGCCATCGCCGAGTACCAGGCGGCGCTCCAGCTGAGCGAGCAGCAGCCGTTGTCGTGGATCAACCTGGGCGTCGCGTACCGCAAGCGGGCGGGCGCCCAGGGTGCGCCGGATGCGACGGGCGACCTGCGCCGCGCGAACAGCGCGCTCACGCGGGCCCTGTCCCTCAACCCGGACAACTTCGTCGCGTGCTTCAACGGCGCGGAGGTGGCGGAGCAGCTCGCGCGCGCCCGCTACCTGAAGGGCGAGGACGTCAGCGTGGACCTGGAGCGCGCCCTGACGCTGTACCGGCAGGGGCTGGCGCTCAACGCGAAGCCTCCCGCGCTCCATAACGCGCTGGGCTCCGCGGTGTTCTGGCAGGCGGAGCTGCGAGCAGAGGAGGGCGGCGACACGAAGGCGCTGCTCGACGAAGCGAAGGCGTCGTTCGAGAAGGCCCGCACCCTGGCGCCCACGCAAGGCTTCGCCTTCAACAACCTGGGCGAGTGGGAGGTCTTCCGCGCGGAGCTCCAGCTCACGAAGGGCGAGGACCCGAGCGTCGCGCTGCGCGCCGCGGTGGAGGACTACACGGAGGCGCTGAAGCGGCTGCCGGACGACGCGGACCTGCTGGCGAATCTGGGCAAGGCCTGGGTGCGCCACGCGACGTGGACACTGTCACAGGCGCGAGACCCGGCGGCGGACCTGACGAAGGCGGAGACGGCGCTGAGCCGGGCGCGCGAGCAGAACCCGCGCCTGGGCAATGCCTGGCGCTATCTGGCGGAGGCCTCCGGCGTCCGGGCGCGTTGGATGGTGCAGGGCCACGGCGCGGCGGAGGGCGAGTTCACGCGCGCGGCGCAGGCCTTCGAGGAGGCGATGAAGCTCGACCCCAGGCTGGAGTACCGGCTCGCGGCGGCGGAGCTCCACGGCGCGTGGGCGCGGTGGCGCATCCGTGAAGGGCAGGACGCGGCGGCCGGGCTGACGCGGGGACTGGCGCTGGCCGACGCGGTGGTGACGGCCCGTCCCCGGTGGACCCATGCGCGCGAGGTGCGGGACGGGCTGCTGGCCCTCCGCACCGGAGCGCGTGTCCCGAGCCCGGAGAGCGTGGCCGACGTCCCTACGCCCTGAGGACGCTACCGGCGGACCCTGGGAGGGTTCACGGCCGCGACACGGGACAGGGCCCCGGACGCGTCAATGGCACGGTCCGGGGCTGACGTGTCCGTCGGTCAGACGGTCTCTGGCGGGTCGTTGTTCACGTCGATGCCGCCGTTCTTCCGGTCCAGATCGAGCGGCGGACCGACCTTGTCCGCGCTCGGGGGGCTCGACCCATCGTCGATGGTCGCGTCGAACTCGTAGACCCGCTTCGGCGCCGTCATGGAGACGGTCAGCGGGGAGGTCGCCAGCGCGTGGAGCCCTCCGAGCTCGTACGGGTACGGGGTCGTGGTGGAGACGGTGAGGCAGTTCCCGTGGGGGAACGTGATGGTGGCGGTGTAGGAGGCAGGGTAGCTGCCCATCGAGAAGACAACCGTGTCGCCGTGTTTCACTTCCGGGCCGGGGTTGTAGCTGATGGGAACCGTGGAGAGGTCGACTGTGATGGTGGCCATAGGTCCGCATAGCATTGCAGCCCCTGTACCAACATGCATGTCTTGAAGATGCGCCCGGATGTTTCACGGCCGCGCATTCCCGGACGCGTCAATGACACGTCCGGGGCCGGGAGCTGACGTGTCCGGCACCTACCGGAGCAGCTCCTTCGGCGGGTCGTTGTTCACGTCGATGCCGCCGTTCTTCCGGTCCCACTCGTGGCCCTTGCGGGCCAGGGACTCCTGCCCGCTGTTGAAGTCCACGTCGAAGGTATAGACCCCGCGCGCCGCCGTCAGGGCGACGGTCAGGGGCGCGGTCGCCATCGTGGGGCCCCCGAGCGTGTACGGGCCAGACGTGGTGAGGCAGGTGCCGTTGGGGAACGTGATGGTGGCGGTGGCGCTGAGCGCATTGCCCAACGTGAAGACCACCGTGTCGCCGTGCTTCACATCGGGGCTGGGGTTGTAGGTAACAGGGGTCGTGGAGACGTCGATGGTGATGGTGTTGGTGGGCATGGTGCCCACCGCCATTGCAGACGCCATACCAGCTCAGCTCGCGTCCAATCCCAGCTCACGCACACGGCGATGGAGCGCGCGGCGGGAGACCTCCAGCTTCTGCACCATGCGGTCCAGGTCGCCCTCGCACTCGTGGAAGCAGCGGGTGATCTCCTCCGGGCTCAGGTCTCGCGCGGTCCGCAGGAGCGAACTCTTGTCGATGAGCACGTACACGGAGGAGCGCGGGATGCCCAGCCAGTCCGCCGTGGCCTTCAAGTCCCATGCACAGGCGCGCAGGGCCTCCAGCACCTCCTGCTCGCTCACCTCCGACGGCTTGCGCCGCGCGGGGGCGCGCGTCTGCGAAGGCGCGGGCGTGTCCTCCGAGGCAGGGGAGGGCGCGTGCTCGCTCAGGGGGTGTCCGGGGATGGGCAGCGCGTCGGCGTCCAGCGACTGCTCCAGCCGCGCATCCACGCGCAGCCCCGGCAGGCCCCGGCTCCCAATCACGAGCTGCCGCGCGACGTTGCGGAGCTGGCGCACGTTGCCGGGCCACGCGGAGCGCACCAGCCGCGCGGCGAGCGACGCGGGCAGCCACGGCTCCGCGCGCGCGTCCGAGGAGCTCAGCCGCCCCGCCTCGCCCGTGGACTCCAGCTCCTGGCGCGCGAAGTGGAGGAACAGCGGCGCGATGTCCTCGCGGCGCTCGCGCAGCGGGGGCACGGTGATTTCGAAGCCCGCCAGCCGGTGCAGCAGCGGGGCCTTGAAGTGGCCGTCGTGGATGCGCGACTCCAGGTCCGCGTCCGTGGCGGTGACGAGCCGCACGTCCACGCGCACCGGCGTCTGCGCGCCCACGGGATAGACCTCCTGGGTCTCCAGCACGCGCAGGAGCGCCGCCTGGACCTCCGGAGGCGCCTCCGCCACTTCATCCAGGAAGAGCGTGCCGCCATGGGCGGCGCGGAAGAAGCCCTCCCGGTCGCGCGCGGCGCCGGTGAACGCACCCCGCACCGCGCCGAACAGCTCCGCGGCGATGAGGTCCTTCGCCAGGCCGCCCAGGTTGACGCTGACGAAGGGCCCCGCGTGGCGTGGGCTCCGCGCATGGAGCGCGCGCGCCACCAGCTCCTTGCCCGTGCCCGTCTCGCCCCGCACCAGAACGGGGACCAGGAGGTCGGCCACGCGCAGCACGTCCTCGCGCACGCGGACGATGCCCTCGCTGTCGCCCACCATGCCCAGCCCCGCCAGCTCCGTCTGGGCACCCGCGCCGCGCACGGTGGCCTGGTGCAGCAGCAGCGCCACGCGCCCGGCGAGCACCAGCGGTACGCCCGCCACCAGCGCCTCCGCGGGGAACTCCCGCCCGCCGCGCACCGGCTCGCTGCCCACCCACACCGGCGTCCCGCCCTCCGGCACCCGCAGCCGCACGCTCCCGTGCGTCCCCGCCTCGAAGCGCACCGGCGTCCGGCTGAGGAAGGGGTCCCCCAGGGGCAGCGCCAGCACCGCGCCCGGACGGCTGAAGTCCGGCGCGTTGCGGGACAGCGCCACCGCGCGCTCTCCGGACAGCAACCCGTCCAGCAGCAGCCGCTCCCCGATGCGCTGGGGCTGGGCATGGCCAATGAGCGTCAACGCCGGCATCACCTGGGCGGCCTGTGACGGCGTGCCCTGCGTGCGGACGGCGGTCGTGGAGAAATTCGTGGGGTTCTTGGGCGGCATGGACCTCCCAGGCAGCCTACAACGGGCTGGCTGCCCCGGGGCCTGGCAGGCGTCGTTCCTCTGCGCACGCCCCCTGATGACGGCCGGGAACCGTCCCCACGGCTGCTCGCAAGGTGGGCACGGGCGGTAGGGGCGGAAGCCACGCCCGCGTCCCATCCGATGAATAGGTTTGTGACGCGTGCCGTGTGGATCTTCGAGAGGGAGCGCGACCTTCATGACTCCATCGACCTCGAACATCACTGTCTTCGGCGCCGTCCTCTTCGACCTGGACGGCGTGGTCATCGACACGACCGAACTGCACTACCGCGTCTGGGATGAGTTCGCTCGCGAGCGGGGCTACGTGCCCACGCGCGAGCAGCTGCTCGCCACCAACGGCCTGCGGGCCGGGGAGACGCTGCGCGCGTGGTTCGGCGCGGAATTGGATGACGAGCAGGTGGCCGTGCTCACGGACGACCGGGAGCGGGCCTTCCACCGGCTGCTCGACCACGAGCCGGTGTCCCCCGTGCCCGGCGTGGGCGCCTACCTGATGTCCCTGAAGCAGGCGGGCGTGCCCTGGGCCCTGGGCACGAGCGCCCTGGCGGAGAACGCGGAGCGGGCCCTGGAGCGCGTGGGGCTGGAGCACCTGTTCCCCGTGCGGGTGACGTCCACGGACGTGACGCGGGGCAAGCCGGATCCAGAGGTGTACCTCAAGGCCTCCGCCGCGCTGGGCGTCCCGCCGCACGCCTGCGTGGTATTCGAGGACGCGGTGGCGGGGCTGAGGGCCGCGCGGGCCGCGGGCGCGGCGTGTGTCGCCGTCGCCACGTCGTTCCCGCGCGAGGTCCTGATGCGCGAGCGGCCGGACTGGCTGGTAAGGGACTTCCGGGACCTGCCGCAGGCGCTGCGTCCCGGAAGCCACGGCTTCACGGCGCCGACGGCACCTCACCCGTGAGCACGCAGATGAACGCGTCCGGGTCGCACTTCACGGGGAACAGCGGGTTGATGCCGGAGCCGCGCAGCCGTCCCGCGTCGTAGTCCGCGTACGGGTCGCACAGCGTGTCGTCCGGCAGCTTCGTCTTGCTGTTCTGGCACTTCACCACCGGCCAGATGCCCTTCACGGTGTACTCGGCGCTGCAGCCGTTCTCCGAGTACCCGAGGTCCGCGGTGAACTGCGTGCCCGGAATCTCCGGCGTGTTGTAGATGCGCAGGTTGCTCCACGCGTAGACGAAGTCCTGCTCGGGCAGCAGGCCGCCGTCAGGCGCCGCGGACGCGGGCACCTCCAGCCGCGTCTGGGTGAGCTCCGGCACCGAGCAGAAGTGGTCCGCCCCCGGCGTCGCGGAAGCGAAGGCGCCCACCGCGGTGGCGGAAGCCTTCGAGTCCTCCGTCAGCCGGGACGCGAAGTCCTCCATCAACTTGCCCAGCCGCGCGCTGCGCACGCCCACGGTGTCGGGCGCGGCCGGGTCCTGGCTGAAGAACTTCTGCAGCCCCAGCGGCTCGGGCTTGAGCTGCGCGCAGGCGGTGTCCGGGTTCTGCCCGGGCTTGAGCTGATACGACGCGGCGAACGAGCCGGTGGAGCCGTCCGACACGGCGCGAGCCACGACGCACTCGGGCTCCGGTTCACTGCCGCACGCACCCACGGCGACGGTCGCCGCCGCGAGCCCTGCACTCACTGCCATCCAACGAAGCTTCATCGCGGGAGTCCTCATGGGCTTGGGCCTAGAAGCTGAGCTTCGCGCCCAGGCGGATGGAGCGCGGGGCCTGGTAGGCGGTGGGCCGCTTGAAGTTGGGGTTGATGTCCTGAACGCTGATGGGCAGCCCCGTGGCGGTGGAGATGACCTTGCAGTTGGGGTTGTTCTGGGTGAGGCAGGCGGTGAGGTCGTCCGGCTTGCCGCCCTGCTCGATGGCGTACACGCGCGTGGTGGCGAAGGTCTGGTCCACGTCCGTGTACTGCTGGAAGTTGAAGAGGTTGAACACGTCCAGGGACACCGTGAGGACGTAGTCCTTCACCAGCCGCTGGTTGAGGCCCACGTGCCCGTCCACGCCGTGCACCCAGGGCAGCCGGCCCGCGCTGCCGCGCGGCAGGATGAACGTCTCCGAACCGCTGCGGCGCGGGTGCAGGCCCAGGTAGTTGAGCGGCGTGCCGGAGCGCGCCCGGTAGTTGCCGCCCACGTTGATGCTGGTGCGAGGCCCCAGCACCAGCTCCTTCGCGGCGAACACCTTGAAGGAATGCGTGCGGTCCCCGGGCAGCTGTCCCTCGCGGTTGACGGTGAGCGACACCAGGTCGAAGTCGCGCGTGAGGTTGGGGGACAGCTGGCCGGTGTCCGCGCGGAACAGGCCGGAGTAGTTCCCGCGCAGGGTGGACCAGGTGTAGCTGGCCTGGGCCAGCCACCCGTTGGTGAAGGCGCGCTGGAAGTAGAGGTTCACCGCGTCGTACTCGCGCCTCGCCAGCGGGAAGTCCGTGGAGTAGCCCTTGCCCGGGTTGCCCAGGAAGAAGGTGCTGCCGTCGTCGCGGCTCATGTCCTCGATGACGTCGTTGAGGTAGCGCCGGGTGTACGTGGCGCCCAGGCGGCTCGCGGTGAAGAGCTCGTACTCACCGCCCACCACGAACTCGTCCGCGGACTGGGCGCGAATCTGGGGGTCCGCCGGCACGCGGTCGCCGCCCTGCGCGTCCCACAGCTGGTTGGGGCTCTCGCGGTTGCCAATGGGCTGGCGGTTGGCGTTCTGGGTGCAGTCCCCCAGCAGCGACCCTTCACGGGAGGGATTGCACGGGGGCGAGTCGTAGGTGGCGGAGAGCAGCTGCTGCTGCGGGAAGGACAGGTCCGCCATGTCCAGGGGGACGTTCTCGAAGAAGCGCGCGTAGTTGGCGAAGAGCTTGGCGCGGCCACTCTGCGTCGGGTCGTAGATGACGCCCAGGCGCGGGGACCACTGGTTGGGCAGGTGCAGGCCCACCTCGCCATCCAGGCCGTAGATGGTCTGCACGTCGTAGCGCAGGCCCACGTTGACGGTGACCTTGTCCATGACGGACCAGCTGTCCTGGAGGAAGCCGCCCACGGTGGTGGACGTGGAGGTGCCTTCCTTGTTGGGCAGGAACACCGGCAGGTCCGGGCCCGCCAGGTAGCCGTACTGGCTGAGGGTGAAGAAGCAGTCGCCGCCGGTGCACTCCTGCCAGTGCGTGAAGCCGGTGCGCGCGCGGTTGTTGTAGAAGCTCATCCGCTCGATGTCCGCGCCGGCCTTGAGGATGTGGTGGCCCAGGGCCTCCAGCAGGTACGTGCCCATCACCTTGCCCTGCACGCGGTCCAGCCGCTGGACGCTGATGGTGCCGGGGCCGCCCGTGGAATAGCCCGTCACGGGGCAGCGCAGCCGCTGCTCCTCGGGCGTGGTGCCGCAGGCATCGGGGTTCAGGGCCGGGAGCGACTCGAACTCGTTGATGGTGTGGTAGCCGGGGTTCCGGTTGCGGGTCCACGCGATGCGGGGCTTCGCGGACAGGCCCTCCCCGGAGCCCAGGTCCGAGCCGTCCGACGGGAGGATGGAGTCCGCCTGGTGGTGCCAGCCGAGCGTCGCGTCCACGAGCAGCTTCTTGTCGAAGAAGGACGACGCCTGCTTCGCGACGATGTCCATGGCGCTGTTGCTGCGCCGGGTGGCGATGGATTCATACGCGCCCTGCACGAAGCTGGTGCAGGACAGGCTGGTGCACACCTCCGGCTCGCCGTCGTCGCTGAAGGAGTACTTGTTGCTGCCGCCGGACGAGCGCGGCGTGCCGAACACGGACACGGACAGGCTGTGGTCCGGGTTGAAGTTGTAGGTGAGCTTGCCCAGGTACTGCACGCTGCGCTCGTCGGCGAAGCGGCTGGTGCGGCTGCCGTCGATGGGCGTCACCTGGGAGAAGCCGGTGGAGAGGTCCTTGCGGCGGTCGCCCACCTTCTTGCAGCCGTTGCTGCCGAGGTCCGCCTCCGTGCACAGCTCGTAGCTGTTGAGCTGGCGGTTCACCTCGATGCGATTGAAGGACGGCGCGACGCCCACGTAGAACCAGAGCTTGTCCTTGAGGAGGGGGCCGCCCAGGTCGAAGCCGAAGTCGCCCAGGTTGTGGGCGCTGCCCTGCGCGGAGATGACGCTGCCCTCGCGGAGGATCTCCTTGCCGGACCGCTGGAGCAGGCCGGGGGCGTAGTTGGCGAACACGGAGCCGTGGAACTCATTGGAGCCGGACTTGGTGACGACGTTGAGCACACCGCCGGTGGAGCGGCCGTACTCCGGCATGTAGCCGCCGGTGATGATGTTGACCTCCTTCACGAACTCCACGGACAGGGGCGTGCCCAGCGTGCCCACGCCGGGGTCGTTCACGGACAGGCCGTCCACGACGTACTGGCTCTCAGGAGAAGAGCTGCCGCTGATGCTCACGCCGTAGCGGTCCTCGGTGGCGCCGGGGGCGAGCTCGGCCAGGCCCTCGAAGGAGCGGGACGCGGAGCCCTTGGTGCCGGGGCGGATGACGGCGATGTTGCGGATGAACTCCTGGTCCACGGTGACGCCCGCGGCGCTGGAGCCCACGTCCAGGGTCGGCGGTGAGCCGACGATGTCGTAGCTGACGCTCATCGAGTCCGGTACCAGCTCCGAGTTGAAGCGGATGGTGCGGTCGATGCGCAGCAGGATGCCGTCGCGGGCATAGGGCGTGAAGCCCTGAGCCTCGAAGCGCACGACATAGGTGCCAGGAGGCAGCTGCGGGATGCGATACAGGCCGCTCTTGTCGGTGAGGACGGTTCGCTCGCCCTGCAACTGGGGAGATGTGGCGGTGACGAGCACGTCGGCCAGCGGCCGGCGGTCCTCGGCGCCAACCACCGTCCCGGTGATGACCGAGTTGCCCTGGGCCCAAGCCCCGGCTCCCCACAACACGACCATGAGCCACAGCCCACGGATGAAACGGATTCGTCTGGACACGTCTGCGCCCCTCCCGGCGAAGGCGGCGAACTCTGTCGCAAAACGTGAGAAATCCACCAGCCCAAATCAAAAAGACTTTGCCGCCAGAGTGGAAAACGGCTGGCCCGTTGCGTCAGGCCAGGGGGAGGGGGCTCAGAGGATGTTCCCGGGCTCGGAGGTGAAGAGCGCGTGGAAGAGCGTGGTCTCCGGCGGCTTCATGAAGTTGACGTAGAGGGGGACGGGCGTCTGCGCGATTTCGAGGGGGAGTGCCGTCGCGCCGTATTCGGCCTCGATGTGTCGGGCGACCGTGTCCGCGATGCCTTGCAGTTCCAGCGGGGCGGGGCCGAGGAAGACCTTCGATTCCATGAGGTGCTTCCCCAGGAAGACCCGGCGAACACAATGCACGGTGTAGAGGGGGGCCAGGATGCTGAGGTACCCGGCGACGGTCCAGCGCGTCTGTGGACGCATCATGTCCTGCTCCTGATGCGGGTAGACCAGCACGCCGAAGCTGGGGTTCGCCAGGCCCGGCGCGTAGTCCCAGGCATCGCAACTGGGAAGCGCTTCTCGAAGCGCCTTCACAAAGGACTCCCAGCGGGGCCTCTCCGCATTTTTCTCAGCCCAGAGTGCCTCGTAACGAAGGTCTTCGTGACTGGGCTCCTGACGGAAGCGATAGGCCTGGTCGGCACCCCAGTAGAGACGTGCAACCGCGAGCAGGTCTTCGGCGGAAGGCGTCATGGCTTCCTGGGCTTGGATTTGAATGTGAGCGTCGCCGAATGGCACTGTTGCCTGACCCGTGAGCCGACAACGGCCGCGTCGAGCGCAATCATGAGGGTGCTCCTGAACTCCTCACATGCAAGACCGAGGGCTGTTACCGGGGTGGTTGAACTGAACACGGTCTGGGCCGCCAGATTGGCGCAGTTCGCCGCGATGCGCTGGGCCAGTTCCACCGGGATCGGCTCCGAGCCTTCGACCTGGAGGGGCATTCCAATTCCCAAGGAGCATCGGAAGATTTCTCCCGTGTCACGCCGTAGCGGAACATGGACACAGGCTTCTCTCCAGCCTCCGGGCCCTGGCTCTGTCTGTTCCACTGCCCGTCGCGCAGCCCGTGAGCAGCCACGTCAGTCCCAGACATGCCGCCCATCTTGTCGCATCCATGGCCTTCCCCCCGGAAGGCCGCCGACGTCACTTCGGAATCCTCTCAAGGCTCCATCGTCTCAGGGGGCGGGCTGTCCGCTGTGCGACGCGGCTGAATCGGCATATAAAAGCCCTGATGATCTCACGCCTCGCGCTCTTCGCGGCCCTGTGCCTCGGCTCCCTTCTCTTCGGTCTGTGGATGCTGGCGACGGCATTCCGCGGCGTCGCCGTGCTCCCGGTGACGTTGGGATTGGGCTTGGGCCTGCTGGCCCTCGTCATCGTCACCTTGCGCCGGGCGCCACGCTGGCGGAATGAGGGCGCCTTCGCGCTCTCCGGCAGGGCCTGGCGGTGGCTGTCGTTGGCGGGGGCGCTGCTCTCGGGGCTCGGCGCGACGGCCTTCGTCCTCGACAAGCTCGCACTGCCACTGCCGTTCGGCGAGTGCTTGGGTTCGAGCTGCGAGGTGTCGTACTCGCTCACGCCGCTCGTGTTCGTGTCCAGCTTCCTCGGCGGATGGCTCGTGTCCGCGGCGCTGCTGGGCGCCTACGGACTGCTGCGAGCCATCTCATCGGCCGCGGTGTGGGCCGTGGGCGTGTCCGTGGGTGCCGGCACGTGCCTGCTCTACCTGATTGTGCACATGGGACCCTAGAAGCCCTTCAGCGCTCCACCGTCGCAGGCGATGGATTGGCCGCTGATATACGCGGCCGGCTCCGACGCCAGGAACGTCACCAGCGCCGCGAACTCCTCCGGCCTCCCCAGCCGCCGTGCGGGGATGTTCGGCGCCACCTTCTCGTCGGACAGTCCCAGGTCCTTCATCCGGTCCGTCGCGTGGTAGCCCGGCAGCGCCGCGTTCACCGTGATGCCATACGGCGCCACTTCATTGCTCAGGCTCTTCACCAGCCCCAGCAATCCCGCGCGCAGGCCGTTGGACACCGTGAGGTTGCTCAGCGCCTCACGCGCCGCCGTGGACGTCACCAGCACGATGCGGCCCCAACCCTGTGCCTTCATGCCCGGCAGCGCTTCCTGAATCGCATCCACCGTGGCCAGCCACAGGCTCTGGAACCCTGTCTGCCATTGCTCCACCGTGATGGCCTCGAAGCCTCCGGACGGCGGGCCTCCCGCGTTCACCACCAGCACGTCCAGGCCGCCCAGCTTCTCGGTCACCTCGCGCACCAGCCCGCGCGCGGCTCCTGGCTGCGTCAAATCACATGGCACCGCCAGCGCGGCGCCCAGCTCCTTCGCCGCCTTCTGGAGCTTCTCCCCGCCTCGCGAGGACACCGCCACCGTCGCGCGCTCCTTCACCAGCGTGTCCGCGATGGCGCGCCCCAGCCCCGATGACGCGCCCGTCACCAGCGCCCGCCTACCCTTCAAGCCGAAATCCATCCGCGTGCTCCTCCATGAAAGGGGTCAGCCGGCCGCGAATCAGCTTCGCCGCCAGGTCCAGGTCCACGTCGTCCGGCCGCTTCAAGTCCTTCGCCAGCTCCGACACGATGCCGCCCGCGATGGAGCCCACGCCGTACGCCAGCCGATAGGGCACGCGGCTGAAGCTCACCAGCGAGTAGCGGCTGACGAACTCGCCCGGGAACGCGTTGAGCAGCACCTTCTCCACGCCCTTCTCCAACAGGAAGCGCGGATCCGCCGTGCTGTCGCGCATCTCGATGAAGTTCTCCACCGCCATGTCCGCGATGGCGTCCGCGTTCGTCTTGCGCAGCCGCTCGAACTCGTCGAACGCCGCCGCCCAGTCCGGCTGCCGCGCCAGCAGCGCGTCCAGCACCACGCAGTCCTCGAAGCCGCAGTTCATCCCCTGTCCGTAGAAGGGGACCATCGCGTGCGCCGCGTCGCCCAACAGCAGCGTGCTTCCTCCCGCGTGCCACGGCGCGCACTTCACCGTCACCATCTGCCCGGTGGGCCGGGAGAAGAACTCCTCCACCAGCCCCGGAATCATCGCCTTCGCGTCCGGGAACTGTTCCTGGAAGAACGCCTCCAGCGCGGCGGGCGTCTGGAGCGACGCGAAGCTCACCGGCCCCTCCCACGGCAGGAACAGCGTGCACGTGAAGCTGCCGTCTTCATTCGGCAGCGCGATGAGCATGTACGTGCCGCGCGGCCAGATGTGCAGCGCGTGTTTCTCCATCTGGAAGCGCCCGCCCTCGCCCGGCGGAATCGTCAGCTCCTTGTAGCCATGCCCCAGCGTCCGCGAGTCCGCCTGGGAACCCGTCTGGGATTGCAGCGCCTGCCGCACCGCCGAACCCGAGCCGTCCGTGCCGAACACCACCGCGTCGCGCACCTCCCGCGTCGCGCCCGTGGCTTCATCCAGCACCGTGAGCGCCCCTGCGGCTGGGTCCGCCTGCGTCACCCGCTGACGGAACCGGATGGACACGCGGCCCGTGGCCTCCGCCTGTGTCATCAGGAACTTGTTCAGCCAGCCGCGTGACAGGGAATTGATGTGCTGCGAGTCGTCCTTCCCATACGGCTGGTAGGCAAGCTCGCCCTTCACCGGGTGGATGACCCGCCCGCGCATGGGGATGGCGTGCTTCAGCGCCTCCTCCTCCAGGCCCACCTGCCGCAAGGCATGCAGGCCGCGCGTGGAGATGGCCAGATTGATGGAGCGCCCCGCGTCCAGCGTCTCGCGGCGCATGTCCGCCCGGCGCTCCAGCACCTCTACCGTGTGGCCCCGGCGGGCCAGGTACAGCGAGAGCAGCGACCCCACCAGACCCGCTCCCACCACCGTCAGCTTCGACTCATTCGAGGGCATGGGCCTCCAGCGCCTTCACGAAGCGGAAGACGTCCAGGTACGTGTTGTAGAGGGGCGCGGGCGCGGCGCGGATGATGTCCGGCTCGCGGAAGTCGCAGATGATGCCGGCCGCGGACAGCCGCTGGAGCAGCCGCTTCGGCTCGCCCTTGAAGCGCAGGGACAGCTGCGCCCCGCGCTGCTTCAAATCCCGCGGCGTGGTGATGGAGACGTAGCCCGCGGGCAGCCGGTCCAGCAGGAACTCCATGTAGCCCGTCAGCTGGTCGCTCTTGGTGCGCAAAGCCGCCATCGTCGCCCTGTCGAACAGCTCCAGCGACGAACGCAGCGCCGCCAACTGGAAGATGGGCGGGTTGGACAGCTGCCACCCCTCCGCGCCCGGCAGCGGGTCGAAGGTGGGGCCCATCTCGAAGCGCGTGGCCTTGTTGTGCCCCCACCAGCCCTCGAAGCGCGGCAGCTGGGGCGAATGCGCGTGCCGCTCGTGCACGAACACGCCGCCCAGGCTGCCCGGTCCGCCGTTGAGGTACTTGTACGAACACCACACCGCGAAGTCCGGCCCGTCGTCGTGCAGCGACAGCTTCAGGTTGCCCGCCCCGTGCGCCAGGTCGAAGCCCACCTTGCAGCCCTGCGCGTGCGCCACGCGCGTAATCTCGCGCAGGTCGAACGCCTGCCCGGTGAGGTAGTTCACGCTGCCCAGCATCACCAGCGCGAGCTCCTTCCCGTGCCGCTCGATGGCCTCCAGGATGTCCTCGGAGCGCAGCGTGTCCTCGCCCTCGCGGGGCATCAGCCGGACGATGGCCTCTTTCGGGTCGTAGCCGTGGAAGCGCGCCTGCGACGCCACCGCGTACTGGTCCGACGGGAAGGCGCCGCCTTCAATCAGGATTTTGAAGCGCTCACGCGTGGGCCGGTAGAACGACACCATCATCAGGTGCAGGTTCACCGACAGGGTGTTCATCACCACGACTTCAATGGGCTGCGCGCCCACCACCCGCGCCACCATCCCGGTGAGCTGCTCGTGGTAGGGCAGCCACGGGTGGCGGCCGTGCACGTGGCCCTCCACGCCCAGCCGCTCCCAGTCCTCCATCTCCATCTGCACGTACTTGCGCGCCTTGCGCGGCTGCAGCCCCAGCGAATTGCCCGCCAGGTAGATGGCCGGCGCGCCGGAGGGGGCCGGGGGGAAGAGGAACTCGTCGCGCAGGGGCCTCAGCGGATCCGCTGCGTCCAGGCCGTAGGCGAACACATCGGTGTTCTCGTAGACAGGGGCCGTCATGGTGCGAAGTCCTCGTGCGAGCGCCCCAGCCACTCCAGGGCATTGCGGGAGAGCAGCCGCTCGCGCACGGAAGGAGCCAGGTCCGTCAGCGACTCGATGAGCGTGCCGGGCCGCTCCTCGCCCAGCGGGAAGGGGTAGTCACTGCCCAGCGCCACCTTGTCCGCGCCGAACAGCTTCACGATGCCGCGCAATGTCTCCGCGTCGTGCACCAGCGAGTCCACCCAGAACCGGCCCAGGTAGTCGCGCGGCGCGACGGGGTTGTCCACCGCCACCAGGTCCGGGCGCACTTCAAAGCCGTGCTGGATGCGGCCCAGCGTGCCGGGGAACGCGCCGCCTCCATGTGCGAACGCGAGCCGCAGCTTCGGCAGCCGCTCCATCACGCCACCGAAGATGAGCGAGCAGATGGCCAGCGACACCTCCGCCGGCATCCCCACCAGCCACGGCAGCCAGTACTTCGTCATCTTCGCCTCACCCATCATGTCCCACGGGTGCACGAAGACGGCCGCGCCCAGGTCGCTCGCCGCCTGGAAGAAGGGGAAGAGGGCCGGGTCGGACAGGTTCAGGTCATTGACGTGGCTGCCAATCTGCACGCCCGCGAACCCGAGCGTGCGCACGCAGCGCTCCAATTCCTTGACCGCCAGGTCGGTGGATTGGAGCGGCACCGTGCCCAGGCCCACGAAGCGCTTCGGCGCTGTCGCCACCGCGCCGGCCAGGTGGTCGTTGAGGAAGCGCGCCACCTCCAGGCCGTCCTGCGGTTTTGCCCAATAGCTGAACAGCACCGGCACCGTGGACAGCACCTGCACCTGGACGCCGTGCGCGTCGCACTCGGTGACGCGCTGCTTCGGGTCCCAGCAGTTGCTTTCAATCTCGCGGAAGAACTTCCCGTCGTCCCGCATCATCCGCGCGCGGCAGGGCGCGTGGTGGTCCAGCGCGATGAAGCCGCCGTAGCCGAAGCGCTCGGCGAAGCGGGGCAGCTCCGGGGGGAGGAGGTGCGTGTGGATGTCGACCTTCACTTGGGCGCACCACCCCGCGCCACCATCGTGCCGCACTTCTTGCACGTGCAGTTCTCGGGGTTGCCGTAGAAGTGCTCGAACACCGGCGGCAGCTGCGTCACCAGGTTGGTGACGTGCAGCGATTCCTCATAGAGCTTCTCGCCGCACTTCGGGCACAGCCACAGGAAGGAATCCAACTCCTGCGGCTGGCGGCGGCGCTCCAGCACCAGCCCGATGGTGCCCGCGGGCCGCTGCGGCGAGTGCGGCACCTTGGGCGGCAGCAGGAAGATTTCCCCCTCGCGGATGGGGACGTCCTGCACCTGTCCCTCGTCGATGACGCGCAGGGTGATGTCTCCCTCCAGCTGGTAGAAGAACTCCTCGCCTTCGTTGATGTGGAAGTCCGTGCGCGAGTTGGGCCCGCCCACCACCGTGACCATGAAGTCCCGGTCCGCCCACACCTGCTGGTTGCCCACGGGCGGCTTGAGCAGGGGGCGGTGCTCGTCGATCCACTTCTTGAAGTTGATGGGGGTCAGTCGGCCCATGTCACTCGTCTCCAATGGTGGCGATGCACTTGAGTTCAATCGCGATGGGCGTAGGCAGCGCGTTGATTTCCAGCGTGGTGCGGCACGGCGGGTTGTCCTTGAAGTACTCCGCCCACAGCCGGTTGTACGTGGGGAAGTCCCGCTTCATGTCCGTGAGGTACACCGTCACGTCCACCAGCCGCTCCCACGACGAGCCCGCGTCCTCCAGGATGTAGCGCACGTTGCGGAACACGGAGTGGCACTGCGTCTCGATGTCGTACGAGACGATGTTCCCCGCCGCGTCCAGCTCCACGCCCGGGATGGCCTTGCTGCCGCGCTCGCGCGGGCCCACGCCGGAGAGGAACAACAAGTTCCCCACACGGCGCGCGTGGGGGTAGAGCCCCACCGGCTCCGGGGCCTTCTTCGAATCGATCCGCTCGCCAGCGCTCACGTGTCGCTCTCCCCGCTCAAAGCTTGATGCAGACGTTCTTGGGCTCGGTGAAGAAGCGCAGCGCGTCCCAGCCGCCCTCGCGGCCCACGCCGGACTCCTTCACTCCGCCAAACGGCGTGCGCAGGTCGCGCAGCATCCAGGTGTTCACCCAGACGATGCCGCTGTGCAGCCGGGACGCGAACCGGTGCGCGCGCGCCAGGTCCTTCGTCCACACGCTGCCCGCCAGCCCGTAGCGCGTGGAGTTGGCCCACGACAGCACCTCCTCCTCGTCGTCGAAGGGCATGATCGTCGCCACCGGACCGAAGATCTCCTCCTGGTTCGTGCGGCACGTGGGCGCCAGGCCCTCCACCAGCGTGGGCTCGATGAACCAGCCGTTCGCGCAGCGGCCGGGCACGCTCGCGCGCTGGCCGCCGGTGAGGATGTTGCCGCCCTCCTGCTTCGCGAGCGCGATGTAGCCCATCACCTTCTCGAAGTGCTCACGCGACACCAGCGCGCCCTGGTCCGTGCCCTCCACCAGCGGGTCGCCCACCTTGAGGGCCTTCGTGCGCGCGACCAGCGCTTCCTTGAAGCGCGGATACAGCGAGCGCTGCACGAAGATGCGCGGGCCGCACAGGCAGATCTGCCCCTGGTTGGCGAACGACGAGCGCAGCGTGGTGGCCAGCGCCTCGTCGAAGTCGCAGTCCGCGAAGATGACGTTGGGGTTCTTCCCGCCCATCTCCAGGGACAGCTTCTTGAACACGGGCGCGGCCACGCGGGCGATCTCCGCGCCCGTGCGCGTGCTGCCGGTGAAGGAGATGGCGCTCACCTCCGGGTGGCGCGTGAGCGGCCCACCGACGTGAGGCCCCAGGCCGTGCACCAGGTTGAGCACGCCCGGCGGAAGCCCCGCGTCGCGGCACACCTGCGACAGGAGGAAGGCCGTCATCGGCGTCACCTCCGACGGCTTGGCCACCACGCAGTTGCCGGCCGCCAGCGCGGGGGCGATCTTCCACGTGAGCAGGTACAGCGGCAGGTTCCACGGCGAGATGCAGCCCACCACGCCCAGCGGCGAGCGCAGCGTGTAGTTGAGCGCCACGCCGTCCATGGGGTGCGCTTCACTGGAGAACTGCGTCGCCGCGTCCGCGAAGAACTCGAAGTTGAGCACGCTGCGCGGGATGTCCACCGTGCGGGCCACCGCCAGCGGCTTGCCCGTGTCGATGGACTCCGCCCGCGCGAAGGCGTCCAGGCGCTCGTGGATGAGCCCCGCGATGCGGCGCAGGTACCGCGAGCGCTCCATCGCCGGCAGGGCGGCCCACGCGGGGAAGGCCCGGCCCGCGGCCTCCACGGCGGACTGCACGTCCACCTCGCGTGAATCCGGCACGTGCGCGTAGAGCTGGCCCGTCGCGGGCTCCGGCTTGTCCAGCCACTGGCCGCCCGCCGCGGGCACCAGCTCACCACCGATGTAGTTGAGGACCTTCTCCAAGGCGCGCCCTCCTCAGGGAGACGCGGCAATGTATGTCGCGGCCGTCCGCCGCCTCCAGGATTCCGAACAGTCCGCGTCGGATGGCGCTCGCTTGCGCGGCCGTCTGGCTCCCAGCGTCTCCGGGACCCGCTCCACAGGTGAAACCTTTGTGGAATTGCGGGCCGGGCATGGAAAAGATTCGCGCATGACCTCGACAGTGGATGTAGCAGCCCTGGCTGGAATCCTGGACGCGGCGCGGCGCGAGCGGCGAGAGGTGCCGCCCCTGTCGCATGCGCACCCGACCCTGACCGTGCCGGACGGCTACGCGGTGCAGGCGGAGGGCATCCGGCTGCGCGAGGCCCAGGGCGAGCGGGTGGTGGGCCTGAAGATGGGCTTCACGTCGGAGGCGAAGCGCCAGCAGATGAACCTGGGCTCGCCCATCTTCGGCGTGCTCACGGACCGGATGCGCGTGCAGCCCGGCGGCGTGGTGAGCGTGGGCGCGGGCATCCACCCGCGCATCGAGCCGGAGATCGCCTTCCGCACCTCGAAGGAGCTCAAGGGCGCCGTGACGCGCGATGAGGTGCTGGACGCGTGCGACGCCGTCTTCGCGGCCATGGAGGTCCTGGACTCGCGCTTCGTGGGCTTCAAGTACTTCAGCCTGCCGGACGTGGTGGCGGACAACGCGTCGTCGTCGCTGTTCGTGCCGGGCACCCTGGAGCGCGCCCCGCGCGAGCTGGACCTGACGAAGCTCCAGATGCGCATGGAGGTGAACGGCAAGGTGGAGGGCGAGGCGCGCTCGGACGCCATCTCCGGCGACCCGGTGGTGTCCCTCATCCAGCTGTGCGCGCTGCTCGCGGAGCGCGGCCAGGTGCTGCCCGCCGGAAGCCTGGTGCTGTCCGGCGCGGCCACCGCCGCCTACCTGATGAAGCCTGGCGACCACGTGCGCCTGACCGTGGACGGGCTGGGCACCGTGGAAGTGACGGCGGCCGAGTAGAGGCCTCACTCAGTACAGCAGGCCGTCCTTCGGCTGGAGCGGCGGAGGCAGCTCGGATTCACCCAGCATCTGCCGCAGGTTGATCTCGATGGTGCGGCACAGCGCCGTCATGGGCGTGTCGCTGACGGCGTCCTCGAAGGGGTTCTCCACGTCGCGGCCCACCGCGTCCAGGGCGATGAAGAGGAACGCGATGATGGCCGTGACCAGTGGCGTGAGCACGCCCAGGTCCGCGACGACGCCCAGGGGCAGCATGGCGAGGTAGGCGCGCACCATGGCGTGCGGGAGGATGTCGTACTGGCGGGGCAGGGGCGTGTTCTTGATGCGCTCGCACGCGCCCAGGTAGTTGGTGAGCTCCGTGAGCGTCTCATCCATCGACACGCGCATGTAGACCTTCTCCGGGTGCTCGATGTCGCTGTAGATGCGGCGCATGCGCGTGCCCATCCACAAGAGGATGGCGGCGGGCACGTTCTGCTCCACGCGCAGCGCCTCCAGCACGGACGGGCGGAAGAACGGGGTGATTTCCGGGAAGGGGTCCTGCCGCCGCAGGTGGCAGCGCAGCGCGTTCACGAAACCTATCTGCGCGTAGACGAGCTCGCGCGCGTCCTCGGTGATGCCCTCGAACATGCTGGTGATGCCCCGGGGTGTCTCCACGCCCGGGTGGAGGAACGTGGCCAGGTTCGCGCGGGGCGCGCTCGGGCCGCGCAGGTCGCGCGCCTGACCGAACTGGTCGCGCACCGCGCCGTCACCCACCTTGGACCAGGCGGGCGCCAGCGCGGGCCCCTCCGGCTGTACGGCCACCTGGACCAGGCGGGATGCGGCGGAGGGCGTCTCCGGGGTGCCGTCGCTGCGCTGGGCGCGGGGCGCGGGCAGGAAGGTCAGCACCTGCCGGGCGAGCGTCCGCGACGCGTTCACCAGCCCGCCCCAGATGGTGCGCGCCTCCCACCAGCGCTCGTAGGCGGAGTTGTTGCGGAAGCCGAGCAGCACACCCAGCGCCGCGGCCAGCAGCGTTACCGGCAGCGCCGGCACCGACAGCCACTTGGCGTTCAGCGCCTCGTAGCCCAGCGAGATGGCCAGCGCGAGGGCGATATGGACGACGACGGGGCGCCCCGTGTAGCGGAGGATGATCCGCCAGGACAGCATCCGACCGACGATCATCTCGCGGGGCTCCTCTGCATCCCATGTGCTGCGTGAGGAGTTGGATGTAGTGATGCCCCCGAGGAGCGGCAATGCGCCGCGTCACCTTCGCGCCCTCCGTCCGGCCGCGAGTCCCCTCCGCACGCCCGGGGAGCGTGCGGAAGCGGACGAAAGGACGCGTGCGCCCGTCAGGCCCGCGACTTGGAGAAGACGATGCTCGCGCCCGTCCCCGGCACCGTCACGGTGAAGGTGCGCTCCACGGTGGCCAGGCCGTTGCCGCCGCGCGACGCCAGCTCCAGGAAGAACGCGCCCGTGGTCTTCAGGTGGAAGGACTGCGCCCACGACTCGGATAGCGCCTTGAACGCGCCCTTGAAGACGGACGGCGAGCGCTGCTCGTTGTTGCGCAGGTCCAGCAGGCCCGCGCGCAGGTCGCGCCACTTGGACACGGTGCCGGGGTTCTTCTGGATGACCTCCGCGAGCGTCAGCATGCCGTTGCCCAGCTGCCCTTCGGTGTACGCGAAGTGCCCGACGAGCGGATGGTTCTTCAGGTGCGCGGCGGCCGTCTTCGCGGCGTCGGCGGCGGACCAGTTCTGCTCCAGGTACGCCCTCCATAGGGGCGCGTAGACGGACTCGCGCACGGCGGGCCGGTCGCGGCACGGCACGCCGTACCAAGGCAGGGCGCGGGCCAACGCGCGAGCGAAGGCGGCGTGGGCGTCCGGGTCCGCTGCGTGGGTGATGACGTCGCGCAGCGTCCGGTTGTCCAGCTTCAGCTCCACCCGCGTCTCAATCTCCTTGCCGCCGGACGCGTCGCGGATGCGCTTGAGGACCTCCTCCTCCTCGGCGTCATCCAGCGCGCCCCAGACGATGGCTTCGTCCACGGCCTGGCGCAGGTCGTGGTCCGACAGCTTGCGGGCGTCATGGGCCAGGAGCAGGTACAGGCCCAGGTCGAAGTCCGCCACGGTGGGCGACTTGCGGAACTCCGCCATGTCCGCCTTGAAGTCCGCGGTCCAGTGCATGTACGGCGTGAGCAGCGTGCCCTTGTAGCTGCGCACGCCCAGGAACGAGACGCGCTGGGGCGACTCCTTCTCCAGGCTGTTGCGCTGCACCACCTGGTTGAGCTCGCGTGTGTCGCTGCCGCCCAGCGCCCACTTGCCCAGCTTCAGGGAGAAGCCCCAGGCCTTGGACTCCTTGTTGACCTCCTTCAGCAGGCACTGCTCCAGCGCCATGCCCGCGGCCTGCATGCGCTGCATCGCGCTGTCCATGCGCCCGGACACCAGCAGCGGGTGCAGCGTGCGGGCCTGGGCGTCGGTGCACACGGTGGACAGGAGCGTGGTCTGCTCGCGCAGGCGCAGGTATTCGTAGCGGAAGCCCGCCTCGAACTTGGACTCGGCCAGGGCCTGGACGCGCGTGCGCACGTCCGTGCGGAGCTTCTCCCACTGCGTGCGCAGCGCCGTGGTGTTGGCCTCCAACTCCCCGAAGCCCAGCCGGTCCAGGATGATGCGCAGGACCTTCGTCTCGTTCTCCGACAGTTTGTGCGCTTCCAGCTTCGTCATCAGGGAGTCGAACTCGGACAGCGGCACCGACAGGAGCCCTTCGAGCACGTGCTCCACCTGGGAGACGACGGCGGCCGGGTCGGTGAGGCTCGCCTCCACGTGCAGGCTGGCCGTCACGCCCGCCTCGCGCGCCACCACCTTCTTCACCTGCACGCGCACCTGACCGGCCGCGGGGCGGGAGAAGACGACGGCGTAGTCGTCCACCACCTTCACCCTGGCGGACACGGTGGCGCCCGCCTTGGCCTCGAAGGCGACCATGGTGCTGGCGGACAAGAGCTTCGTCAGCGTCTGGAGGTTGGACGTGTAGACGTCCGTCCAGTCCAGCGTCGCGGTGACGGACAGCTCGCCGCGCGCCTGGAAGGCGATGGCGTCACCCACTCCCAGCTTGTCCAGCGACGACGTGAGCAGCGGCAGCCGCAGCTCCGGCGCGTCCTTCTTCAGCGCGGCGCGCGCGTTCGTGTCCTGCGTGTGCCGGTGGTAGTCCGCCAGCAGCACGCGCACGTCGCCGTTGGCCGCGAGCGCCACGTAGGGCAGCGGGAAGCCGACGTCCGCCTTCACGCGCGCCTCCACGCCGTACTTGAGCCACGCCTGGTCGCCGCCATGGACGAGCGCCGGCGCCAGCTGCGTCGTCGCGTCGCCGGGGGCCTCACCGACCACGCCCGCCGCGTCCACGTCCGCCGGGGCGTCATAGCCTTCCACGAAGCCGCGAGCGGACACGTCGAACGCGAACGTCAGGGAGCCCAGCTTCTCTCCCGCGGGCAGCGCATAGCTGGCGGTCGGCAATTCCACGCGGATGTCCGAACCCTTGAGCGGCGCATCCGGCAGCACCTTCGACACTTCGTCCAGCAGCACCAGCTTCCACGACATGACGGCTCCCTCCCCGACGTCCACGGATAGGCCGCATCCTACATCGCCGGTCCGACGTGGGAGGCCGGACGTGAAGCATGCGCGAGCGACCCACCAGGGCGTCGCCCGCGCCAGCCGAGGCGCGGAAACCTGTCCGACAGTCGGACAGGTTTTGGAGGACCGGGTCCAGGGCGTCGCCCGCGCCAGCCGAGGCGCGGAAACCTGTCCGACAGTCGGACAGGTTTTGGAAGACCGCGTCCGGCGGGAGGCTCAGGGGATCATCTGGCGGGTCAGCGTCGCCGGGCGCGTGGAGCGCGTCAGCGGTTCGTTGCCCAGCCATGCCACCGTCACGGCATTGACGTCCTCCAGGCCGGAGCCGTCCGGCAGGAAGACGTAGAGCCGGTCTGGCGGCACCGCGCGGGTGTCTCCCACGCGCCGGCCGTTGATGAAGATCTCGGGCGATGACGCGCGGGCCAGGTGGCCCAGGGGCTGCTCGGTCTGGACCTCGATGGCGACGGGCTCCTTCGCCTGGGCGAGCAGCGCCGGCCCGGCCAGACGGGTCAGCTCCGCGTCCCCGCGTATCCGGCGGGCGGACACCCGCAGCACCTCTACTGGACGGGGCGCCGGAGGGTCGGCGCGCAGCGGGGCCGGCTGCACGGCGGGAGGCGGAGTCGTGGGCGGACTCGCGGGCTCCTCCGCGCAGGCGGCCAGGGACATGCACGCCACGGCCACGAGGAGGCGACGGCTAACGGGAGAATTCGACGTCGTCGACATGGATGTCTCCAGTGGAAGGGCTGTTGAAGCGCAGGCGCACGGTGTCGATGTTGTTCAGCGTCACCCCGTTGCCGTTCATGATGAAGGTGTGCAGGGGGATGCGCACGGTGGTGAGCACCATGTGCTGGAAGCCCCAGTTGACGTACGGGTGCGTGTACGGCTTGGGGATGTCGTCGAAGAGGACGGTGGAGGTGGCCTTGGTGTTGCCGCCGCCCACCAGCTCCACGCGGAAGTCCTGCGAACCGGTGGCCGGATTCAACGGGGACACCCGCTGGGCCACGCGGAAGGACAGCACCTCGTAGGCGGAGGCGTCTCGCTGCCCCACGGGCACGGTGAAGGTCGCGGTGGCGGTGCCGGCCGTCCAGTTCGCGCGCACGACATCCGTCTGGTGCGGTGAGGGATTCACCACGGTGGACAGGGTGATGGCGCCGCCGGGTGTGAAGGCGCTGGCCGCGCCGCTGTTGAGCCGCGTGTGCACCTTCTCGTGGTGGGTCGTGTAGATCTTGAAGCCCGCCGTGGACGGGAACTCGAGCGTCCCGCGCAGCATGTCCGCGTAGACGGTCTCGTTCCTCAGGTGCAGGCGCGTGAAGGCGGACAGCCAGGCCTCGCCGATGCGCTGCTGATCCACCGCGGGGATGTAGTCCTGGCGATTGTAGGTGGAGTCATCCCCGTACGGCTCCGGCTCCGCGGCCCACACGGTGTTGAAGAAGTTGTGGTTCGCGCCGTACACGTAGATGGAGCTCTTCGTGCCCAGCGCGCGGTCGTAGAGCTTCGCGCCCTCCAGCGTGGTGATGTCGCCGTCCGCCGCGGGCAGGATGACGAAGTACGGCACGCTCGCCGGCAGCACGTAGCCCTGGCCGTCCATGGGCGCGATGGAGGACACCGCGACGATGTTGAAGGCGGTGTTCTGCATATACGCGGACACGGACGCCTCGCCGCCGCGCGAGTGTCCCGACACCGAAATCCTCGTCATGTTCACCTTGCCGGTGAAGCGCCCCGCGAAGAGGTTCGGATAGCTGGAGTAGGTCGCGGCGTTGTTGAGGTGTGACCACAGCTCCAGGTGCTTGAGGATGAGCTGGCCGCGCTCGCTGATCCACTGGGGCGCGTTGCCGCTCAGGTCATACGCGTCGATGGAGACGGCGATGATGCCGTTGCTCGCGAGCGTGTCGAGCAGCCGGTTGTAGCCCTGATGGTTGGGCACGCGGCTGGTGCACAGCGCCGGGTCCTGGCTGTACGTGGTGCAGATGCGGTGGTTGCCGTGCTGGATGACAAAGAGGGGGAACGTGCCCGCCGCGGCGGCCGTGCCCGTGCCGTTGGCCACCGCCGGGTAGCGCACCACCGCGCGCAGGTCGACGTTGAGCGCCCCGCCGATGCTGGGGAAGAAGTCGTCGATGGAGTAGCTGTCCTGGCCCACGGCGTACGTGCCCAGCGCGTACGGATCCTTCCCCACCTGGAAGCCCATCTGGTTGGCGCCGTCCAGGAAGTCGCGCGCCTCGTGGTAGTGGCCGTCGGTGGCGAAGTCGGCGGGCGTGTTGGCCACGGTGGCGCCGAAGTCCACGACGACGTCGTACTGCCCCTGCACGAGCGGCGGGTGCCAGATGACGACGTCGGTGCCGTTCACGCACCCCGCTTTCACCTGCTGGATTTCGATGCCGCCCGACACGTCCGTGAGCGCGGTGTTCATGGCCCAGGTGGACACGGTGCGGTGGCCCACCACGTAGTAGGCCGCCCAGGTGCCGCCCGGATGCGCGGCGGGCACGTAGGTGGGATCGACGGCGCCCCACACGGGGTCGCCGGTGTCGGCGAAGGCGTCGGAGAACTCGAAGTAGGGGAAGGTGTTTTGCGGCCGTCCCGCGATGTCCATGGTGGGGCCGCCCACCGGATACGTGAGGTAGAGCACCAGCCCCGTGTCGATGCCGTAGGACACGACGTCGTTGGCGCCCAGGTGCCCCACGGGCGGCTGGAACACGGGCCGGCGCACGATGACGTCATAGGCCCCCCGGCGCTGGAGGTGCTCGCTCCACGCGGGCACGGTGAAGCGGCCGGACGCATCGGCGGTGACCTGCTTGGGCGCGGCGGTGAAGGCATCCCCCGTCACGTCCGCGAAGGCGTCCCCCACGCGCCACACGCGCTGGTTGGGGACGACGGAGACCTCCACGGGCTCACCAGCCTGGAAGCCGGAGCCCGTCACGTACAGGTCCCCGCGTCCCGTCTCGTGCGCGTTGAGCAGGCAGCCCGAGGACGTGGAGGGATACACGCGCGCCGGAGCCTCCGCGCGGATGGGGAGCTGGAACGAAGCGACGGGGTCACCCACGGTGAGCTGCATGGGCGGCACCTTGCCGGTGCGGTCCGTGGCCACGGGCTGCGCGGTGACGAGCAGCGTGCGGCCACCGAGCGCCGCCTGGGCACGCTCGAAGCTGGGGAAGCGGTAGGGCGAGGCGGGAGGCGCGGCGCGCTCCGGACAGCCCACGACGCCGGACTGGAACCAGAGGATGAACGGCGCCAGCGTGCCCTGGGCGTCGGTCGTCGCGCGCGCGAAGCCGACGGCCTCCTTCAGCGACGGGATGCGCTCGGCGTCCAGCGCGAAGCGCAGCTCGTAGACCGTGTCGGGGGTGAGGCCCTGCGCGCCGACGGTGAGCGAGTCACCCGCCGGCAGCGCGCTGAGGGCCTGCCCGCGGTCGTCCACGGGGAAGAAGGCCAGCTTGGCCTGGGAGAGGGAAGGGGGCTCCGTGCTGCCCAGGGCCGCGTTGGAGAACGCGGTGAGCAGCACGAAGGGCCATGCGAAGCGTTTCATGGAACCTCGGAGGGGGAGGGAACGGCTCCATGCGACTGGAGCGGCGCGCAAGCCGTGCACTCGCGGTGCCATGCGAGTACACGGTTCCCCTCGGAGGACGGTGGATGCGGCTGTGGCCTCCGGCGTCACAAGCCGTGACGGCCGCGGCTACAGCGTCACCGGCTCAGGGCACGTCGTGGACCTGCTGGAGCGCGGGCGCACCGTCCGCCTTCACGACCAGCGGGTCGGGCATCAGCCCCTGGATGCACGAGCGGATGTCGGCCCGGGTTTCATCCACGGGCTTCAGCACCAGCGACGTCGTGCGCGTGGGGAGCGCGCGCGGCCACTGGCCCTTCTCCGCGCGGGCCACGTCGACCTCCGCCAGGGCGATGAGGGCCTCGGAGCGCAGCGCGCGCAGCTCCATCGCCTCCATGTCCTCGGGCGACAGGCGCACCAACGGAGCCTCCGCCTGGCGGAAGTACTGCCCGGCCTTCCGGGCCTCCAGGGCCGCCAGCGAGCGGCGGCGCTCCTCGGCCGGTTGATCCGCCACGGCGAGGAGGCGGTCCGCGTCCTCCACCCACTGGCGCCACTGGAGCTTGCGCGACAGGGCTCCGGGCTGCTCGGGCGCGTCGAACCACGTGGGCGGCAGCGCGGCGCGGGTGTCTTCGGAGAGCAGGTCGCGGAAGGCGTGGAGCTGCGCGGCGACGGACTCCTCGTGCAGCGTCAGGGACACCGGCGGGAAGCCCTCGTGCAGCCGGGTGAGCTGTGAGATGGCCTGGCGCTTGCGGGCCAGGGAGGCCGCGTCGATGGCGTCCGCGCAGGCCCGCCACGTGCGTGCATAGCCGGCCGCGGACAGCCGCTGTCCCACGAGCCCACCGCCCAGGGCCAGCTCCCGGCTGAGCGCGAGCGTGTCCAAGCACGTGTCCACCGCTGGATCCGCCTCACCCCGCGAGACGAGCCGCCGCGTCTCCAGCGCAGCGTCCTCCATCACGCGGCGAAGCGCGTGGATCAGCGCGTCCCGCCGCGACACCTCCGGACCGGACAGGGGACGCAGGTCCTCCGGAAGGCCACCGGACTCCGCGTGGGTGGCGGCGAGCACCTTCCGCATCAGAGGCAGGCCCTGCTCCAGGGCTTCACGGCGGGAGGCGGGAAGGTCCGTCACCGGAGCGCGTCCCTCCGTCACGGCCTCCAGGGTCGCGGCCTCCGCCTGGGTGGGAGCCGGCGTTGCGCGGGCCTGCTGGAGCAGCGCGGGCAGGAGCGGAACCATCGCGTCCTCGAAGGTGCCGGGCCGCGTGGCGGTGATGTGCGCCGGACGCGGGTGCTCCGCGTGCGTCAGCGTGTTCACCTCACGCAGGAGCCGCTCCTCCAGCGCGTCGGTGCGCAGGTGCTGGTGCGCCAGCGCCCCGAGGCTCACGAGGACGGACAGGGACACGCCTCCCACGAGGGCGGGGAGGGGGCGCTTCAGTGCCATCGGGACGGGACTCCAGGAGGGGGACCTGGAATGTCGCACGAAACGCCGGAACCCCAACAGCCTCCCACGGAGTGCGCCGTTGGCTGGCGAGCAGGAGGCCCACCTTCAGGTCATGGCGCCTGTCAGGTCCTCTACCGGGCAGGCACGCCCAGGCGGCGCAGCAGGATGTCCGCCAGGTCGCGGGCCTGCGAGCGGATTTCCGGCACGGCTGTGGTTTCCCACAAGTCCCCGCGCCGCGTCGGGCCCAGTGTGAAGAGGTGGGCGGAGGGCTGTCCGCGTGCGTCCAGCACCTCGCCGTCGGGCGCCGTCGCCAACCCCATGCCCAGCGAGTCCGCGCGGGCCTGTCCCGCCTCCAGCAGGCCGCGCAGGACGGGCTGGCTGCGCGAGGCCGGGTTCGACTCAGGCCCGGTGCAGTTGATGACGTGCTGCACGCGCAGCACCTGGGGCTCGCGCTCACCCCGGGGGCGCAGGTGGACCGCCACCGCGTCCGGCTCCAGCTCGAAGCGGAGCACGCGGGCCGCGTGGAACACCAGCCGTCCGTCGCGCCGCCACGCGTCCATCACGTCGTGGATCTCCGGCGCCATGCGGTGGCGGTGCACCTCCCAGTACGCCCGCAGGTGGCGCAGGAACCGCCGCCGCTCCGGCTCCGACAGCCGCTGCCACAACGGCGTCGTCACCGGCCGCAGCGCGTCCACCGCCGCGCGCCAGTCCGCGCCCGCCGCCGCCTGCGCGTCGACCTCCTGGCGCATCGTGCGCAGCACGTCGCGGATGCGCAGCGTGCTGAACGGCACCACGCTCTCCGCGGAAGGGGACGCGGCCTGCGTGGCGGTCTCCGCGTCGCGACAGCGGTCCATCTCCCGGCGCACCGAGCGCAACAGCTCGCGGATGCGCAGGGGCTCCGCCGCCGCGGGCGTCTTCGCGCCGTGCGCGCGGTGCGGGTATGGCAGCAGTCCGTGGCGCGACAGCGCGTGCACCGGGCCCTGATGACCGCGCTCGCCCAGCGACAGCACCGTGTCCACCATGGTGAGCGCCGTGCCGATGAGCAGCACCGACTCACCGGCGCCGATGCCCTCCAGCGCCCCGGGCACCCACGGCGAGCGGTGGTAGCGCGCGCTCGCGTACAGCCCGCCGTCCGGCACGCGCAGGTCCGCGGGCATCGCGTTGCCCAGCGCCAGCACGGCGCACTTCGCCTCCAGGCTCTGGCCGCTCGCGAGCGACACCTTCACGCCGTCCGCGGTGTCCACCACCGCGGTCACCTCGTCGCGCGGCGTCTCCAACTGCACGCCCGGCGCGGCCTTCGCGGCGGTTTCCTTCAGCACGAACTCCAGGTACTGGCCGTAGCGGCGGCGCTCGGCGAACGTGGACGGCGGTGTGTCCGGCGCCTCCAGGCGCAGCCAGCGCAGGAAGTGCTCCGGGTCGTCGACCCAGGCGCTCATGCGGCCGGCCGGCACATTGAGCAGGTGACGCGCGCTGGTGGTGGAGTACGCGACGCCCCGCCCCAGGCGCTCCCCCCGCTCCACGAGGGCCACACGCAGGGGCGAACGGGCGCCCCGCAAGAGACAGGCCGCCAGCAGCGTTCCGCTGGCGCCCGCGCCGATGATGATCACGTCCTGCCGGGAGTTCACCGCGCGATTCTAGGGCCGCCCCCCCCGGATGCCATCCCTCCCGAGCGTCATCATCCGCTCGGACTGTCCGTCGGCCCACGGCCCCTGACCCTCCGGGACCCACCGTGGGACAGCGGGGCCCGGCGGACCTCAAACCGCCTGGCGTGCCTCGGGCTCCGCGGGGAGGGAAGGGGCAGGGGGCGCGACCGCCAGCCGCTCCCCGATACGGGTCAGTCCCTCGCCATCGCGGGCGCGCGCATGCACCCGCGGATAGTCGGCGAACGCGGTGCCCAGCCACCGGTCCAGCACCACGGTGTACAGGCCGTAGTGCCCCTGGTAGCGCGCATGGTGCAACGCGTGAAACGTGGGGGTGAAGAAGACGCGGCCCACCCAGGACGTCACGAAGCGCTTCGGCAGCCACTCCGTGTTGCCATGCCCGAACGCGTTGAGGACGTAGTTGGTCAGCATGTACGCCAGGACGCCCACCTGCGAGCCGGGGAACAGGTGCATGGCCGCGAAGTGCAGGCTGAGCCCGCCGCTCATCAGCACCACCCGCTCCACCACGGAGAACGACAGCGCGGTGAGCGGCTCCGTCACCTGCGCCACGTGGTGCTGCGCATGGAAGCGGTAGAAGCGCGGCAGGTGCAGCAGCCGGTGCGTCACGTAGAACCACACCTCGAAGCCCACGAACATCCACGCGTACGACCACAGCGCCGTGGACAGGCTGAACGGCGCCATCAGCGGCCCGGTGAAGGAGCGGAAGGCGCCGATGAGCACCGCGTCCGTCAGCACCACGCCCACCGCCGCCAGCGCCTCGCTGCGCAGCTGCCCCTTCGACAGCTCCCGCCGGTACACCCGGAAGCGCTCCGCCAGCCGCGTGCGCCATACCCCCCAGCCGCCCGCCACCGTCAGCAGCTTGAGCGTCCCGGAGATGAGCAGGACGAGCAGGAACACCCTCGTCGGCGACGGACTGTCGGGCAGCAGCATCAGCATCACGGACCTCGCGAAGGCCAGCACACCCCCGGGCCAAGCATGCCCGGACACCCCATGGATTACTGCCCGTCCGGGTTTATTGTCAAATCTGACAATAGCGCGGGCGCGTTGAACGAAGGGGCCCGGTGGCTAGGATGCGCCGCGATGGCACCCAGGCGTCCCCAGGGTCGGGCCCCGGCCCGGCGCACCTCCACTCCCCGTCGTCCCGCGAAGCCCGTCGCGTCCCGGAAGCGGCGCACCCCGGAGGAGGCGCGCGAGGCCATCCTCCAGGCCGCCGAGCCGCTGCTCGTGGAGCAGGGGCCGGACCGGGTGGGGCTTCAGGCGGTGGCGAAGGCGGCGGGGGTGAGCCACGCGCTTGTCACGCACTACTTCGGCACCTACGAGGCCCTGGTGCGCGAGGTGCTCCTGCGCCGCAACGAGCTGCTGGCCGCGTCCTTCCGGGAGCACCTGCTCGCGATGGACGCGCCGCCCGACGCCGGAGTGCTGCTGGAGCGCTTCTTCACCGTGGTCCAGCAGGGGCAGCACAGCCGGCTGATGGCGTGGGCGCTGCTCACCGGCCGCGCTGAGCACATGCCGCTCGTGCGCGCGCAGGGCCTGCGGCTGTTGGCGGACGCGCTGGAGTTCCAGTCCGGCCGCGTGGCGGAGGCGCAGGGCACGCCGCCTCCCTCGCGCGACACGGTGGACATGACGCTGCTCGTGGCGCTGTGCGCGTCGCAGTGGTTCCTGCTCGCGCGGGAGGCGCTGCTGCCCGTGATGGGCCGTCCGGCGGACGCCGCGTCGGACGCGCGGTTCCGCGAGGTGCTCGGCGGGATGCTCCAGCGGTCGCTCGGGATGAAGCCGCCCGGCGGAGGCTGATCAGGTCCAGTCGGCCTGCGAGCGCTGCGCCTGCACGAAGGCGCCCGCCACCGGCAAGGTCACGCGGAAGACACTGCCCCGGCCGGGCGCGCTCTCCATCGTCAGCGTGCCGCCCAGCGAGGTGACGATGCCATGGCACACCGCGAGCCCCAGCCCCGTGCCCACGCCCAGCGGCTTGGTGGTGAAGAAGGGGTCGAAGATGCGCTCGCGGTGCTCGGGCTCGATGCCGCAGCCGGTGTCGCGCACCTCCACCAGCACGAGGCCGGGCTCTCCGGGCCGCGCCACCACGCGCACCTCGTTGCCCTCCGCGTTCCCCGGGGAGATGGACTGCGCCGCGTTGAGCAGCAGGTTCAAGAACACCTGCCCCAACCGCGAGCCGTTGCCCTGCACCGGCGGCACGCCGTCGCACTCCACCACCAGCCGCGCGCGGTGCCGCAATTCGTGCATGGCCATCTTCGCCGCCGTGCGCACCACCGCGGCCAGCTCCGCGGGCCCGCTGCCCACGTCCTCCGCGCGCGACAGCGTCTGCAGGTCGCGCACGATGAGCCGGATGCGCTCCGCGCCGTCGCGCGTCTCCGCCAGCGCCTCCAATATCTCCTGCCGGTCCTGCTCCGACAGGCGCTCCTTCTGCTGCAGCTCCTGGTGGATGTACTCCAGGTTGCTCAGGATGAAGGCCAGCGGGTTGTTGATTTCATGGCCCACGCCCGCCGCGATGCGCCCCAGCGCGATGAGCCGGTCCGCGAAGAGCAACTGGGCCTGCGTCGCGTGCAGCTGCTCCAGGCTGCTGGACAGCTTCGCGTTGGCGGCCTCCAGCGCCGCGGTGCGCTCGCGCACCGTCTCCTCCAGGAGCCGGTTGTCCGAGCAGGGCGTCTCCACGGCGCACCGGGTCTTGGAGCCGGGGCCCAGGCGCTCGAAGGCCTGGCGGAGCGTGCCCCGCCGCCGCGTCATCGCCGCCAACCGCCCGACCTTCCCTCGTAACGTCATCGCGGCCCGCTCCACCCACATCCATCCGCGGCCGTCACCGCTCCTCGTGGCGGGGGTCCCTGCTTTCGGGAACGGCCTGTGGAAGACCATCCAACACCGCCGCCCCGTGCCCGGCAAGGTGTGCGCGAGTACGTGATGCTGTCGAGCGGACACCGCTTGGGTTTCACGTCCCGACTGTCATTTTCCACTGGGGATTCGGGCGCGCGGGAGGAGCTCACCGCACGCCCGGAGGCATCTGGACACGCGGCCGGGGTGGGGCCGAGGTCGTCCATGCCAGCGCGCTTCACCACTGGTTCATCAGGTGCGGTCGCTTCAGGCGCCGCAGTCCGCGCGGCAGCTGTCCGCCGTGGTGCCGGAGCCCGCGTGCTCGGTGAACTGGCACACGCCGTCTCCGCAGCGGAACAGCTCCGTGGGCTTCACGCGCGTGGTGATGGCCGGGTACGTCTTCCCGTTGTACGTGCAGTGCGTGTAGTAGGGCTGGCTCGGGTCCGCCTTGGTGCAGAACTGCGAGCAGCTGCCGATGTTGGTGATGGGCGCGCAGGAGTCCGCCTTCAGCGACAGGCCGCACGCGCGCGTGGAGCTCTCCGCCGCGCTGAAGTCACGGTCGCGCGCGGCGAACAGGCCCTCGTTGGTGAAGAGGTTGCCGAAGAAGCACGCCTCCTTCGCGTTGAACTGCGACAGCTCCTCGGCGGAGTAGGGAATCGCCGCGCCCTCCGCCGTGCGGCCCAGCACGGACAGTGCGATGTGCAGGCCGTACTTGTTCGCGTGCGCCGCCAGGCACGCGCTCACCGCCTGCTGCTCCGTCACCGTCGCGGCCTTGCCCGTCGCCCAGCCCGGCGCCAGGCCCAGGCTGCCCGGCCACGTGTACTTCGCCCCGGTGGACGTGGACTGGAAGGTGCGCGTCTGCCCCTCGGGCACCGCGCACTTCACGATGTACGCCATCAGCATCGGCGCCGTGTCCGCGTTCTGGCTGAACCACTCGTTGAAGCTCTCCGTGGTGAGCCCGTTGACGGTGAGCCCGTTGACGGTGAGCCCGTTGACGGTGAGCCCGTTGACCGTCAAGCCGTTGACGGTCAGCCCGTTGTCCACCTGCTGCGCCTGATCCACCGACACGGGATCGGCTCCCAGCACGGCGTCCTCCGGCATCGCGCCACCGCAACCCACGAGGGCGAACAGCGCCCCCGTCATCAACACCGCCTTGAGGGGTTGGCGTGAGGCAACTCGGTTCCACCACTCGCTGCATCCACTTCCAGGCCGAAAAGCAGGGGTGAGGCGCATTTGGGGGCTCCCGCTCGAGGGTAGTCGGAGGTCCGACTTCCAGAATGTCAGGCAGTCCAGGCTTTCAGCTAGAAAGGTGCTGAAACTGTCAGACAGGGGAATCGTGACGGATTCAGGATCCAAAAGAAATACGTCTTCGTCAAAAAATTATGGTGTGGGTCCAATTCTCACGGGGCCAGACGTGTGCCGGTGAAGGGCATGGAACCACAGGACACAAGTGGGATACGGCGGGGGAGGAGGAGTGCGGGGACGGCGGGAACGGCCTACTGCTGAGGAGGACCTTCAAGGAACCGTGACGCGGGACGCGTGATGGCGAAGCCACCGGGGTCCCTTACGTTCCAGGTTGCCACATGCGTGACCGGGCCGCCTACCACCTCTGCCTCGCCGGAGTCGCCGCGTGTCTCTGCTTCACCATGGTGGAGGCAGAGGTGGACGCGGGCGTGGACGGCTTCGGCCAGACGCTGCGCCTCGGCTTGCAGTTCTCTCAGGGGCTGGAGGGCCTGGGCGGGCGTGGTGCCGGCGGCCAGGGGCCGCACGCCCAAAAGCGCGGTGCCCGTCTGGAGCGCCAGGGTGAAGCTCTCCGCGCGCAGGCCCTGCTCCAGCGTGTCCATGACGTTGGCGAGCGCGGCGTAGGTGGTGTCGTCGTCCATGTCCGTGGCGGGGAGCACCACCTCCGCGTTCACGGCCAGCACGAGCCGCGTCTGGCTCTCCACCTGGTTGGGCTCTTCCGTGGCTTCGCGCAGCGCGGTGAGGAAGGCGTTCACGCTGGGGTAGCGGCGGGTGGCGTCCTTGTCCAGGCACCGGAGCACCACCGCGTCCACGGCGGGGGACACCGGGGCCTTCACGCTGGGGCGCGGAGGCGGGGCCTCCAAGTGCATGCGCTCCAGCTCCAGGCGATCATCGGACTGGAAGGGGTAGCGGCCGATGAGCAGCTGGTACAGGAGCACGCCCAGCGCGTACACGTCCGTGGGCGGCCCGATGCTGCCGCCGCGAAACTGCTCGGGCGCCATCGCGTGCGCGGTGCCCAGGCGCTGGCCCGCGGTGGTGAGCCCCTCCTGGCCGGGCTCCTGCTGGATGAGCTTCGCGATGCCGAAGTCCAGCAGCTTCAGCCGGGGCTTCTCCCCCTCCTCCACCACGAGGATGTTGCTGGACTTCAGGTCCCGGTGCACGACGCCCGCGCGGTGCGCCGCCTCCAGCGCGCCGCAGATGGGCTCCAGGTACGCCAGCGCGCGCGACGCGGACAGCCGCCCACGCTCCTGCACCACCTGGCTCAACGTGCGCCCGGAGAGCAGCTCCATCACGTAGTAGGGGCTGCCGTCCGGCATCAGCCCGAAGTCGTAGACGTCCACGATGTTCGGGTGGTGGATCTGATTGACGACGCGCGCCTCGCGCACGAAGCGCTGGAGCATCTCGCCCTGGTCCGCCAGGTGCGAGTGCAGCACCTTCACCGCCGCGTGCCGCCCCAGGATGCGGTGCTCCGCCTCGTAGACGCTGCCGTGGCCGCCGGCCGCCAGCATGGACTTGAGGACGTACTCACCTGCCAGGGTGCCCGGCCCGCGCTCGGGACGGGGAGGTGTGTCGTGCCCCTTGTCCGTGGCGTTCGCGTTCGCGCGTGCCTGGATGCGGAAGGTGCTCTCGGAATCCACCGCCATGAATGCCCCGCACCCTACCATCCACGGGGTGGGTCGCGAGTGCCCGTGCCGGGTTGGCTGCCCCGCTTGCCTGCCTGGCCGTTCACCAGGAGTCAGGGTCCCTGTCCGGAAGGGGGTGGGGACGTTCATTGGAAGCCGTTGGGGTATGGTTGCGGTCCGGGCCAGGACTTCGGGCCCATACGGAGCGCGGCGTCATGCACGACAGGCGGCGAGGACACAGCCGGCCCGAGCGCAGGGGGACGTCCGGGGGCTGGCATACATGATGACGTTGGTGGACGAGCTCACGACCTGCGCGGGCCAGTCGGTGACGGCCCCATCCTCGACCGGGGCGTGCCTCATCCTCATCAGCACCACGACGCCGGCGGCCATTGGCAAGGCGTACCGGTTGGAGCCGGGTGAGCACGTCATCGGGCGTGGGTCGGAAGCGGAGGTGCGCATCGACGACCACGGGGTGTCGCGCAAGCACGCGCGCATCCTGCGCAAGTCGGACGGTTCGTGCCTCGTCACGGACCTGGAGTCCACCAACGGCACGTTCCTCAACGGCCTGCCGGTGTCCACCGCGGAGCTGCAGGAGGGCGACCGGCTCCAGGTGGGCACGGTCACGGTGTTCCGCTTCTCCCGGCGCGAGGTGCTGGAGCAGCGCGAGGAGCAGCTCAGGCAGGCGCTGTCCGCCGCGCGCGTGGGCATCTGGGACTGGAACGCGAAGACGGGGCAGGTGACCTGGAGCGAGCACGTGGACCGGCTCCTGGGCCTGGCCGTGGGCAAGCTGTCCGGCCGCGCCATGGACCTGGATGAGGTGGTGCACCCGGCGGATCTGCCCAGGCTTCGCGCGGGGCTGGCCACGGCGCTGCAGCAGCGCTCGCAGGTGGACGTGGAGTACCGCATCGAGCCCGCGGGCAGCGGTTACCGCTGGATTTCGTGCAAGGGCGACGTGCTGCTGGACGCGTCGGGGCAGCCCGCGCGGGTGACGGGCACGGTGATGGACATCACCGCGCGCAAGCAGGCGGAGCAGGAGCTGCACCGCCAGGCGCTCATCTTCGAGAGCATCTCCGACGGCGTCGTCATCACGGACCTGGCGGGCGGGGTCATCGACTGGAACACCAGCGCGGAGCGCATGTTCGGCCGCAGCCGCAAGGAGGCCATGGGCCAGACGCTCTTCAGCGTGCTGCACCCCGGTGAGCCGGACCGGCTGACGGGCGCCGTCCTCACCGCGCTGGAGGTGCACGGGCGCTGGAGCGGGGAATTGGAGTTCAAGCGCGCGGACGGCATGGCGTGCGTCTGCGAGTCCGTGGTGGTGCCGCTGCGCGACGCGGAAGGGCGCATCATCGCGAACATCATGGTGCACCGCGACCTGAGCGAGCGCCGGCAGCTCCAGGCGCGCCTGGTGGTGGCGGACCGGCTGGCCAGCGTGGGCACACTGGGCGCGGGCGTGGCGCACGAAATCAACAACCCGCTGGCGTACATGCTGGTGAACCTGCACCTCATCCGCGAGGGGCTGGACAAGCTGGAGGCGCAGGGCACGCCGTCCGAGCCGGTGGCCTCCATCCAGCAGCTGGTGCGCGAGACGACCGAGGGCGCGGAGCGGATCGCCACCATCGTGCGGGACCTGAAGGTGTTCGCGCGCGGCGAGCAGGAGTCGCGCCCCATGCCGGTGGACGTGCGCCGGTCGGTGGAGCTGGCGTGCAAGATGGCGGACAACGTCATCCGCCACCGCGCGCGGCTCGTTACGGAATTTGAACCCGTACCCGCGGTGGAGGCCAGCGAGGCGCGGCTGTGCCAGGTGTTCTTGAACCTGCTGCTCAACGCGGCGCAGGCGATTCCGGAGGATCCGTCCTCCGTCACCGAGCATGAGATTCGCGCCATCATCCGTCCGGGCGAACCGGGCAAGGTGGTGGTGGAGGTGCGCGACACCGGCGTGGGCATGACGCCGGAGGTGCTGGGGCGCATCTTCGATCCGTTCTTCACCACCAAGGCGGTGGGCGTGGGCACGGGGCTGGGGCTGTCCATCTGCCACGGCATCGTGGAGTCCATGGGCGGCTCCATCCACGCGGAGAGCACGCCGGGCCAGGGCAGCACCTTCCGCGTGGTGCTGCGCTCGGCGGCGCACGAGGTGGACCTCTACCCGCGGCTGTCGGCGACGGCGCCAGCGGGGGCACGGGCGCGCATCCTGGTGGTGGATGACGAGCCCAACGTGACGGTGGCGCTGCAGCGCTCGCTGGCCTCGGAGCACGAGGTGTCCACGGCGAACAGCGCGCAGGCGGCGCTGCGGCTGGTGAACGAGGGCGGCCGCTTCGACCTCATCCTCTGCGACGTGATGATGCCGGGGATGACGGGCATGGACCTGTACTTCGAGCTGGGGCGCTCGGCGCCGGAGCAGGCGGGGCGGATGGTGTTCATGACGGGTGGAGCCTTCACCCCGCGCACGACGTCGTTCCTGCGGGACGTGCCGAACCTCAAGCTGAGCAAGCCGTTGGACCTGACGCAGCTGCGCGAACTGGTTGGCCGCTCGGCGGAGGCGTCTCGATGAGCGCTCCCTCCGGGCACCCCGCCGCTCCTCCGGAGGTCGCGGCGGGGCCGGAGGCCCCTGGGCCCGTGGCGCCAGTGGGGAGGGGGTTCGCGGGGGCGGAGGTCTCCCAGGGCCGGGAGTGGACGGCCCGGTCGCTGGGGATGGGCCTGCTCATCGGCGCGCTGCTGGCCGTCACCAACCTCTACATGGGATTGAAGACGGGCCTGTGGGACTCGGGCTCCATCGCCGCGACGGTGCTGGGGTTCAGTGCCCTGGCGCCTTATGGGCGCAGGCGGGGCGTGCCCTACACGCCGCTGGAGAACAACCTCACGCAGACGGCCGCGGCGGCGGTGGGCGCGATGCCCGCGTCGGCGGGGCTGCTGGCCGCGATTCCGGCGCTGGCCCTGCTGGGCACGGGTGTGCCGGGCTGGGGCATCACGGTCTGGGGGCTGGTGCTGGGCGTGGTGGGCGTGCTGGTGGCGGGCTTGTTGCGGCGGCGCCTGCTGGAGCAGGAGGCCCTGCCGTTCCCCACGGGCATCGCCACCGCGGAGCTCATCTCCACGCTGCACGCGGCCCCTCCGTCCGAAGCGCAAGGCACGCGGACGGGAAGGGGCCGGACGCTGGTGGGCGCCGGCGTGGTGGCGATGGCGCTCACCTGGATGCGCGATGCGCGCGGCTGGCTGCCGGGGATGGTGGCGCTGCCGGGCCGCGTGGGCGGCGTCTCGCTGGAGTCGCTGACGTGGGGCGTGGGCATGAGCCCCATGCTGCTGGCGGTGGGGATGATGACGGGCCCTCGGCTGGCGTTGAGCATGCTGCTGGGCTCGGGGCTGGCGTGGGGCGTGCTCGCGACGCGGCTCCTGGACACGGGCCTGGTGGCGGGCGCGGGGTACGAATCGCTGTCCTCGTGGCTGATATGGCCCGGCGTGGGGTTGATGGTGGGCGGGGCGGTGATGTCGCTGGCGGCGCAGGCGAGGGACTTCCTGGGCGCGGTGAAGGACCTGCGCTCGGTGGGCGTGAGCCGGGGAGGGCTGCCCCGGTGGAGCCTGGGCGTGGCGGCGGTGGCGTGCGTGCTGGCGGTGGTGCTGGGCGGGCTGCTCTTCGGGCTGGGAGTCCCGTCGATGCTGCTGGTGCTCGCGCTGCTGGTGCCGCTGTGCGCGGTGTGTGCGCGAGGCGCGGGGCAGACGGACGTGTCGCCCGTGGGCCAGGTGGGGAACCTCACGCAGGTCATCTTTGGCGGAGTGCGGCCCGGAGAGATGTCGTCCAACGTGGCCGCGGGTTCGGTGGTGGCGGGCGCGGCGGCGCAGACGGGCGTGAGCTTGTGGTCGTTGAAGGCGGGGCACCTCTTGGGGGCGTCGGCCTCCCGGCAGCTCGCCGCGCAGCTGGTGGGCGTGGCGGTGGGCGCGCTGGTGGCGGTGCCTGCCTATCTGCTGCTGGTGGACACGTACGGGCTGGGGACGGCGGTGTTGCCGGTGCCCGCGGCGGCGCAGTTCCGGGCGGTGGCGGAGGTATCCGTGCGAGGCCTGGCGGGCCTTCCGCCCTACGCGGGCTGGGCCGCGCTGGTGGGCTTCACGGTGGGGGCGCTGTCGACGCTGGCCGCGAGGAGCCGGGCCTCGCGGTGGTTGCCGTCGCCGGTGGCGATGGGTATCGGCTTCATCACTCCCGCCTACTTCGCGGTGACGCTGTGCCTGGGCGCGGGGATGGTGATGCTCGCGCGGAGGTGGCCGAAGACGACGGACGCGCACGTCTCCTCGTTGGGCGCCGGAGCGCTGGTGGGGGAATCGCTGATGGGACTCCTCGTCGCGGCGACGACGGTGCTCTCGCGGTCGGTGTAGCGACAGACGTCGTCGCTACGCCGCGGGCGTGAGGTCCCGCACCCGCTCCAGCGAGCGGCGGATGCGGTCCTCCATCAGGTTCGGCATGTGCGCCGCGCGCGCCAGCGCTTCTCCGAGCGCGAGCATCGCCTCCGCGAAGTCGCCCCGGCGCCAGGCCGCGAGGCCCATCATCTCCAGGACCTCCAGCGGCTCCTGCTCCACGGAGGCCTGGGCGGAGCGCTCGCGCAGCGCGTGCCACTCCTCCACGGTCGCGTCCTTCGAGGCCAGCTCCACCATGGAGAAGAGCACCTCCTCCGACGGGCTCAGGTTCACGCCGTGCCGGTTGGTCGCCATCGCCTGCCGCACCTGCTCCAGCAGGTCGCGCGCCCGGTCGTGCCTGTCCGTCCACGCCATGGCCCGCGCCTGGAGCAGCAGCGCCCAGGGACGGTGCGCCACCTCCGGATGCCGGCGCTCCAGCACGATGGCCCGCGCGATGTGCGGCGCCGCCGCCTCCACGTCGCCCGCCTGGTAGTACAGCTCGCCCAGGTTGTACTCGGCGAAGTACTCCCAGCCCACCACACCCAGCTCGCGCCCCAGTTGCATGAAGCGCTCCTGGTCCTTCAGCGCGTTCGTCAGGTCGCGCCGCGCCACCCGCAGGTTGCGGCGGTTGTTGATGGCCGAGCCCAGGTGGAAGCGGTCGCCGCGCTCCGTGCACGCGCAGATGAGCTCGTCCAGCACCCGCTCCGCGGCGTCGATGTCGCCCAGGCTCGGCAGGATGGCCACCAGCAGGAGCAGGGAGACGACCAGCGTTTCATAGCCCGCGTCGCCCAGCTTCCGCGCCCGCTCCGCCGCGGCCTCCAGGGTCATGAGCGAGTCCATCCATTCGCCCTTGCGGAACTGCGTGCGGCCCAGCGCCAGCAGGAGCCGCGCCTGCACGTAGGGCGACGTCACCGTCTCCGTCAGCTGCTGCGCCTCCTGGACCCGCGCCTCGCTGCGCGCGTAGTCGTTCACCCAGTCGAGCGCCACCGCCTCGTCGAGCAGCAGCTCCACGACCGCGCGTGAATCCCCCACGCTCCGCGCCCGCTCTCGCGCGATGGCGAAGTCCGTGAGCGAGTCCTCGTACCGGCCGATGCGGTAGCGCATCAGGCCCCGGCCCCGCAGCGCCGTGAGCCTGCGCAGCTCGTCCTCGGGCTCGATGAGCTCCAGGGCGCGCGTGTACATGGCCTCCGCGTCCAGGTACGCGTGACGGCCGCGCGCGGACTCCGCCAGGTCGATGGTCAGCGCCGCCGCCTCGTCGCGCAGGCCCGCCGCCGCGGCGTGCAGCGCGAGCCGGGCCAGCCGCTGGCGCTCCTGCGCGCCCGCCGGGCTCAGGTAGTGGCGGTACGCGGCGTGGTGGATGCGCGCCTTCTCCTCCGCGGGCAGGCCCGCGACCACGGCCTCGCGCATCAGCTCGTTGCGGAAGCTCAGCCCCTCCGAGCGGTGCTCCACCAGCAGCCCCAGGTCCAGGAGCCGCCGCGTCGCATGCCCCATGTCCAGCGGGAACTGGGACGCGGCCCCGTCGCGCTCCAGCTCGCGCACCACGCCGTCCGCCGCCGTGCCGGTGAAGGTCGCGCCCAGGAGCGCGCACAGCCGGGCATGCGCGGCGAGCGCCGGAGGCAGCGCGCCCAGCTCGCGGTCCGCCAGCCACTCCACGAGCCGCAGCTCCGGCAGGCGGTCCAACTCGTCCGTGACGAGGTACCAGTTGCCGCCCGGCGAGCGCTGCCGCACCAGCCCCTGGCGCTTGAGGCCGCGCACCAGCTCCACCAGGAACAGGGGCACGCGCTGCGCACGCTCGATGATGCGCTCCACCGCCTGCGCGGGCACGTTCTCCACTGGCTTGAGCAGCGTGCGGCACAGGGCATGCGCGTCGCCCGGGGACAGGCCGGACAGGGGCAGGTCCAACTGGCGGGCGGCGCGGGCACTCCACGCCGGACGGCTCTGTTCGAAGCCCGGGCGGACCAGCACGCAGATCCACAGCGGCACGCGCGTCTCCGCGAGCGCCGCGTACTCCAGCGCGTCCAGCGCGGTCTCCTCCGCGAAGTGCGCGTCGTCCACGATGAGGCACAGGGGCCGTTCGCGGGCGTGCGCCGCCAGCAGCTCACCCGTGGCGCGCATGGCCAGCGAGCGCAGCGCGCCCGGGGCCGCGGCCCAGCTGTGCAACTCCGGCCCGCCCGGCGCGTACCACCCGAGCGTCGCGGCCACGCCCGGCCACAGCTCCATGCCCAGCCGGGTGCCCAGCCGGTCGAGGATGGCGGTGCGGCCGTCCTCCTGCGTGTCGGTGTCGTCGCGGTCGAAGCCGTGCAGCGCCACGCGCAGGAGTGTGCGCAGCGTGCCTTCTGGGTCGCCCTGCACGGGCTCGCGCGCGAGCATGGAGTAGACGCGCGCGTGCGGCAGCGCGGCCCTCAGGCGCAGGCCCAGCGTGGAGGACAGGTGGCTCTTGCCGTGGCCCCGGTCGCCGCGCACGGTGACGATGGTGGGCGCCGTGTCCGCCACCGCGGACCGGGCGCTCTCCAGGAGCTGCTCCAGCTCCACGTCGCGGCCCACCAGCATCGCGCTGCCCAGTTGCAGCACGGTGACGTCCGGCCGGGGCGCGCCGCCCGACGGCGCGGGGCGCATCAGCCCGGACCGTCCCGCCACCGGCAGGCACGGCACCTCCGGCACGGCCTCCGCGGCGGCGGTGGAGAGCATGGGCCCGCGCAGCTCCGCGAGCTGGGGGTAGCGGTCCTCGCGCGCGAAGATGGCGCCCAGGTAGCGGGGGGCGCCGTCGCGGCGGCGCTGCACGGTGACGTTGGCCACGTCCACGATGGACACCGGGGCGAGTCCCCGCTCGGCCAGTCCTTCGGCGGCCCGCAGCGCGCGGCGCACGGGGTTCTCTCCCACGTCGGGGTCGAAGACGCCCGCGAAGCGCTCACCGTCCGCGAAGGCCATGTGGCCTCCGTAGGCGGCCAGGGCCTTCTGCATCGCCACGGGGTTGGCGCGCGAGAAGGTGAACAGCACCGACACCGAGCGGCGCGTCTGGGCGGGGCGGACCTCGGGCAGCAGGGTGAGCCGGGGCGCGGGCTGCACGGCGGACTGTCCCGCGTGGTCCAGCGCCGCGCGCAGGGCCTGGGCCACGGCGGCGGCGTCGCGGGGACGGCGCGCGGGCTCCTTGGCCAGGCAGCGCAGCACGACCTCCTCCACGGGCGGCGCCACCGGGGCGTACTCCGACGGAGGCGGGGGCCGCAGCGACAGGTGCGCCTGGAGCACCTCCGTGAGCGAGCCGAAGAAGGGGGGCCGGCCGGTGATGAGCTCGTAGAGGATGACGCCCAGCGCGTACACGTCCGCGCGCGCGTCCAGGACCGCGTGGCCGGCGCACTGCTCGGGCGCCATGTATTCGGCGGTGCCGGCGAAGGAGGACGTGTCGCCGGGCGTGCCGTCGTCCACGAGCGCGCCGGGGGCCGGACGCTGCACCAGTCCGAAGTCGAAGACGCGGGCGCGCTTGTGGGCGTCGTCCAGGAAGACGTGCTCGGGCTTGAGGTCGCAGTGCACCAGTCCTTGCGCGTGCACGACGGCCACCGCCTCCAGGAGCGCGTTGGCGCGAGGCCCGAACTCCTGCGGCGACATGGGCCCGGACACCCGGGCCAGCCAGTCCGCCAGCGTGGGCAGCGGCACGTACTCCATGGCGACGAAGCGCTGGCCGCCGGGCAGCGTGCCCACGGCATGGAGCGCGGGCACGGTGGGCGGCCCGATGACGCGCAGGGCCTCCGCCTCGCGGGCCAGCTGCGCCTCCGCGAGCGCGATGCCGGGCCGCGCCAGCTTCAGCGCGATGCGTTCACCCTCGGCGCCGTCGGCGGAGCGCTTGTGCGCGGCCAGCAGCACGCCGAAGCCACCGCGCGCGATGACCTTCTCGCAGCGGTAGCCCGGGACGTCGGGCACGACGAGCGAGGCATCGGATGGCGGAGCGATGGGAGGCGAGACGCCGGGCGGGCACGGCGAATGAGAGCCCTCCCAACGCCGCCCGCATGTGAGGCAGCGCGGCACGACCGCCACTCTATGCCAGCGTCAGCGTGATTTCCGAACCGCCGTGGCCGGTCATTCGACGGACGCGTGAAGCATTCGTCAGAAGGCCTCCCAAGCCCGGAGGGCTTCCAGGCGTCACGCCCTGTGAACCGCGCGACACCTGACATCCCGGGCAGCCAACGGCTCAGCGGGTCGACCGGGCACCGGCTGCGTCAATTCACACCGCATCGCGGCAAGGATGTCAGGAGTCCCTGTTAGCCCTGTTCAACAGGAGGAACAGGCATGAAAGGGATTCAGTCGCCAAGGCGCGAGTGGCTGTGCCTGGTGCTCATCGCGGGGCTGGTGGGCTGCGCGGGAGGACGTGCCCGTTCGTTGCCGGTGGGGCTGCACGGCTACGCGCGCTACCACAGCGCCTCGCCGGCGCCGTTGCATGGGGACCCGGCGTCCGCGGGCGCGGGCGGCACGGTGGGGGACGAGGCTCCGGTGCGCCTGCCTCCGGGAACGGTGCTCATCGGGAGCGCGGAGGAGCGGACGCGGCAGGCGGTGGAGCTGGGCCTGCTGGAGGTGGACGCGTTCGAGAAGCTCCTGCTGCGCGCCGGGCTGGAGGAGCCGCCGCTCCGCCGAAATCCCTTCACGCCCGAGGACGCGGCGGAGGTGCTGAACCGGCTGATGGAGCAGCCGGCGACGACAGGCACGTATCCGCCCCGCATGGCGGCGGGCTTCGTGCTGCGCGAGGTGCTGGAAGGCGGCGCGGTGTCGCGCGAGGAGCTGGCGCGCCGGGTGGAGCGGTTCGTCCGGGAGCAGGTGGCGGTGCTGCGGCCGGACGGGTACCTGGCCTGGGCGCTCGATGGGCGCACGCAGCAGAAGGTGGGGACCGTGCAGTGGAGGGACGGGACCTTCCGCGCGGGCAACTTCGAGCTGGGGCGCTTCTACAGCGGCAAGGGCGGTGTCTTCCGCGGAGTCGATGCGCAGCTGCGTGCGGCGGATTGGCGCCCGCTCGCGGAGGTGTACGACGACGCGGATGTCCTCAGCCGCTCCCTGGATGGCGCGGAGGACGCGTTCGTGGAGCTGTACCACGGCATGGGGCAGCTGCTGTCCCATCCCACGGACAGCTTCGCGAGCCTGCGACATCTTCCGCAGGGCGTGGCGGCGCTCATCGCGTCATCGCCCGCGTACTGGGAGCGCTTCCGGTACATGACGGAGGGGGAGCAGATCCGCGAAACAGCACGGCTGACCACGAACGTCATCGCGCTGTGGGGCACGGCCTCTGCGACGACGCGCACGGTGACGCGAGCAGCGGCGGGCATGGAGGCCACGGTGCCCGTGCTCGCCGTGTCCGCGGAGGGACTGCTCAGTGTCGAGCGCATCGCGGTGCCAGTGGGACGCGCGGCGGCGGTGCTGAGCGGAGGACCCGGAGCGGCCATCGTCCTTCAGAAGGCCAACGCGACACCGGCTCCGGCCGAGCCAGGACAGTGGGGGCCCGCTGAGGAGTCGATGTCCGCGCGGGCCCGGCGCTACCAGGAGCAGATCTCCGGACACACAGCGGACGAGGCCTACTGGGTCGGGGGCGTAGGTCGGAACAGCGGCGGCGTGAAGTTCGACGGCTTCCGGGACGGAGTGCTACGGGAGGCCAAGGGCCCTGGCTACGCGAACAAGTTCCAGGAAAGCCTGGAGCCAAAGGTCTGGTTCGAGGAAACGGGGGCCAGGCAGCTCCGGGAACAAGCAGAGCGGCAGTGGAGAAAGACGCGGAACCTGGGAGTTCGCATTGAGTGGCATGTCGCGGAGAAGAAAGCGGCGGATGCCATCCGGAGCCTTCTCAAGGGTAATGGTATTGAAGGAATCGAAGTCGTTCACACTCCGGCACGCTGATCAGAGAACCCCTTGACCACCGAGTCCAAGCCCCAGGCCTACCCGGATAGCTTCTCTGTCGGTGCCTACTGGGGGGCACGTCGGGAGTCGCCAGAAGCGTGCGCGCGTCGTGCGGCGGTCTTCCTGGAGCTCCTGGCCGCATGCGATCCGCTCCTGGCCCACTGGTACAAGTCCATCCGTTCCCGTAAGGGCACGCAGAAGCTGTCATTGATGCCGCCCGACGTGTCAGTGCTCACGGACTTGTTCCGGCGGGGCGTCAACCGTGAGGGCCGAGGACCCATCATCGAGGAACTGGGCCTCCGCGTCGGCTTCCTCAACGGAGGTGCCGCCTCCGATGACGCACGCCTCAGCATCAAATGCGGAGCCTTCGACGACCCCAGTCCCAACAACTGCCTCTTGTCCCTCCCATTCTACGGACCGACCGCGGAGCGGGTGTTGACCCCTTCCGTGCTGGAGGCCGTGATGCGCGGCATGGTGGCTGCCTGGGAGCCGGAGTGGATCGCTGCCATGTCCAGAGAACATCGGGATCTGGATGATCCAGACAACAGGACCAACGCCTGGGTCGGCTGGCTGACCTACTTCTCCAAGCAGCGAGGCACCGTGCCCCCACTACCCGCGCCCGTGCGCATCGAACCCGTGGAGGACAAGGGCACGCTCATCGTCCTGACCCCGGAGCGCTTCACCGTGGCCAACCCGGAGCACGTGGCGCTGGGCCGGCGCGTGCGCGAGCTGCTCACCCGGGCCGGGCTCATCCACACCCGCTGAAAGAAGAACGGCGCGCTCCAACCCGGCCGGTGGAGCGCGCCAAAGACAATCCCGGTCCTACCGCTGCGGAACCTCAATCGCTCGCAAGAGCGACCCGTCCTGTCCAAGCATCCGCGCACGCAACAGCAGCGCGGCTCCCGGCTCCGCGGACGTCAGCGCCTGCGCCGCCTCCGCGACGCCGGACACCTTCTGGTCACCCACCTGCGTCAGCACCATCCCGGGCGCCAGTCCCGCGCGCTCCGCGGGGCTGCCGGGCTCCACCGACACCACCTGCGCGCCGCCGCTGCCGTCCTGCGCCTCCGACAGCCGCAGGCCCATCCGCTTCGACAGGGGCGCGGGCGTCGAATCCCGAGGCGTCATCTCCTCCTCACCCCGCTGCGTCGGCCGGGTGCCCAGCTTCACCGGCACCTCCATCTCCTTGCCGCCGCGCACCAGGCTCACCTTCACCTCGCTGCCCGGCTTGAGCAGCGCCACCGCGCGCGTCAGCGACCCGGCGGAGTCCACCGCGCGCTCGCCCACGGACGTGATGATGTCCTCCTCTTGCAGGCCCGCCTTCGCGCCGGGGCCGCCCGCGCTGACGCCGGCCACCACCGCGCCCTTCGCCGTCTCCACGCGCAGCGCGCGCGCCAGCTCCGGCGTGAGGTCCTGCACCGCCAGGCCCACCCAGCCCCGGCGCACCACGCCCGTCTCCTGGAGCTGCGGCAACAGCGCCTGGATGAGGTTCGCCGGCACCGCGAAGCCAATGCCCGTCGCGCCGCCGATGATGGCCGTGTTCATGCCCACCACCTCGCCCTTCATGTTGAAGAGCGGGCCGCCGGAGTTGCCCGGGTTGATGGCCGCGTCCGTCTGCAGGAAGTCGTCATACGGACCCGCGTGGATGTCGCGCGCCCGGGCGGACAGGATGCCCGCGCTCACGCTCGACGCGAGCCCGAACGGATTGCCAATGGCCATCACCGGGTCGCCCACGCGCAGGCCATCCGAATCCCCCAGCTTCACGAACGGCAGGTTCCCGGACACGCCCTTCAACTGGATGAGCGCCACGTCCGTGAGCGCGTCGCGGCCCAGCACCTCCGCCTCGAACGAGCGCCCGTCCTCCAGCTTCACCCGGACGGTGTCCGCGCCCTCCACCACGTGGTTGTTCGTGAGCACCAGTCCGGACGGGTCGATGACGAAGCCCGACCCCACCCCCTGCTTCGCGGGCGCGCCGCCCCCTCCAAAGGGGTTCTGTCCGCCCTGCATGCCGAAGCGCTCGGCGAGGCCGGGGGGCAGGCCCTGCATCATCCCGCCCATCGCGGGGCGGGCGCGGGCCTGCACCTCCACGTTCACCACCGCGCCCTTCACCGTGTCCACGAGCGGCGCCAGCGACATGAGCGCGCCGGGCGACCCCGGCGTGGGCGAATAGACCGCCGGCTCCACCTTCGCGCCCGAGGGCGTCGTGGCTGTCTTCAATGACAGCGTGGGACGTGCAGGGGGAGCCACGTCCGCGGCCGGCTTGCAGGCCCCCAGGGCGACCAGGGGCATCAGCGTGAGCGCGCGGGCAAGGTGGCGGCGGGACGGAAGCGTGCGGACCATCGTGCGTTCTCCTTGGGTGTGGCGGCCGGAAGAGGGCCTTCCGGGCGGAGATGGGAAAGAAAGAGTCGAACCGGATGCGGTGGGCACCCTGGGAAGGAGGCAGCGGTCCCGTTCCACCAGCGACACCGGGAGCCACCAGTGGCCCAGCTGCCTGAAGGGAGCTCTTGGAGGAAGCCCCGCATCCGGTCCGACGCCGGGACTTCATTGCAGTCCGTGGGCCAACCCCTCCAGCCCCCCCTTCAGAGGAGAGCCAGGCCCCGGGAGGCCCCAGGACGCGGGGCAAAGTGCCCCAGCTGGGGCATTTCGCCCGGGGGCGGCGTGCACCATGCCCCACCTCCGCGGCTCCCGCCGGACATGGCACGGCGGATGCTCATGGAGCGAAAGGTCCCCCCGCGAGCGTCGCCGCCGCGGCACTTTCCACCCCTCCAGGAGTTCACGCCCATGGTGCACGAGCAGTCAGAAGGAGTCGCGCGCGACGCGGCCTGGGAAGACCCGCACTCCGAGCCCGCGAGGCCTCCGCGCATCCTGGTCGCGGATGATCAGACGGAGATGCGCACCCTCATCCGCAAGATGCTGGTGCGGCGCGGTTATGACGTGGTGGAGGCGTCGGACGGGCCGGACCTGGTGCGCGTCCTCATTGAAGGGCTGAAGGCGGAGGAGTCGCGCGCGCCCGACCTCATCATCACGGACGTGCGCATGCCGGGCTTCACGGGCCTGGAGGTGCTCGCCCGGCTGCGGCGCGAGCAGTGGAACACGCCGGTCATCCTCATCACCGCCTTCGGCGACGTGCAACTGCACCGCGAGGCCCTGCGCCTGGGGGCTGCCTGTGTGCTCAACAAGCCGTTCGACATGGACGAGCTGCGCGGCGCGGTGGAGGTGGCCCTCGCGGTGACACGCGAGTGACGCAGCCCCGGGTGATGGCGCGCTAAGGTGGCGCGGTAATGCCTGTCGCAAGGAAGCCCATGCGCCGCCTCCCCTGGTCCCTGTCGTTGTCGCTCCTGTGCCTGGCATGCGCGCCCACGCAGCGCCAGACGCCAGACGCGGGCACTCCGGAGGTCAAGCTCCAGAGGCTGGTGGCGAACATCGTCCACACCTACCCGCACGACCCCACGGCCTTCACGCAGGGGCTCCAGTTCCACCAGGGCCAGCTCTACGAGAGCACCGGGGAGAAGGGCGACCTGCGCCGCATCTCGCTGGAGCAGGCGGAGCCCCTGTGGAAGCAGCCCCTGCCAGACGTGTTCCCGGAGGGGCTCGCGAGCGACGGACAGCGGCTGTACCAGCTCACCTGGCAGGACGAGACGCTCTTCGTGTGGAACGGCGCGCCGCCCGCGCAGGAGAAGCAGGTGGAGTACGAAGGCGAGGGCTGGGGCCTGTGCTACTGGCAGGGCCAGTTGGTGCGCAGCGACGGCACGTCCACGCTGCGCTTCCACGACCCGAAGGACTTCCGCGTGAAGTCCCAGGTGCAGGTGACGTTGCAGGGCACGCCGCAGGAGATGCTCAACGAGCTGGAGTGCGCGGAGGACGGCGTCTACGCCAACGTCTGGCATTCCAACAACATCCTGAAGATTGATTACGCCACGGGCCGCGTGCTGGCGGTCATCGACGCGTCGGCGCTGGCGCGGGCGGTGAGCGGCCGGGTGCGCAGCTACGAGGCGGTGCTCAACGGCATCGCGCTGGAGCCCGGCACCGGCCGCCTGTTCCTCACCGGCAAGCTGTGGCCCGACCTCTTCGAGGTGACGCTGGTGGGGCCCGCCGCCACGCCGTAGCGCATTCCAGACCTTCTGCTTCAGGCGGAGGGCGACTCACCCTGTCTGGAAAAGCGCCGCCGCACGGTCCGGACCACCTCCGCGTCCCAGCGCGGTGACAGCAGCTCCAGCGCGGTCCGCCGGAAGGGGAGGGCGCACGCCAGGCACGCCAGCGTCGCGGCCAACCCGATGAGCGTGTTCTGCCAGGAGGCCAGGTTCCACTGCCCGGACCACGACCACGGCTGCATGCTCTGGGGCCACAGGTAGTGGATGGGCCAGCCCGGCCCGCTGCCTGCGAGGTCGCACAGCAGATGACCGTGGAACGCAGCCACCGACAGCAGGGCCACCGCTGCTCTTTGCCGCGCCAGCGCCGTACACACCGCCATGGTGACGAGCGCTCCCACGTAGCCATGGAAAATCACGTGGTGATAACGCGAATAAAACTCTTCACCCGCCAGCAATGACAAACCATCCAAGTCCGGCGCGAGTCCCGCGCAGGTGACCAGGACGCGGTCACGCCGTTCGCGCAGGCCTTGCGAGAGGAGCCAGGACAATTCGGCGTGGACGATGGGATTCATGGGTGTGCACTAGCGTACGGCATGCCGGGCCCACGCTGAAGGTTCCCGGGGCAGTGCGTTGAGAAGGTGGGGGGCAATGACTCATCATGAATTCCATCTCCGCGCACCCGCGGCTGGACATCGCCACGCTTTTTGAAGCGCACGCACGAAACACACCCGAGGCCGTGGCGCTGCACTTCGAAGGGGGTGTGCTCCGCTATGACACGCTCAACCGGCGCGCGAACCGGCTGGCGCGCCGGCTCCAGGCGCTCGGTGTGGGGCCCGACCAGCCCGTGGGCATCCTCGCCGACCGCACACCGGAAACGGTGGTGGGATTGCTGGGCATCCTGAAGGCAGGAGGCGCCTATCTCCCGCTGGACTCGGGTCATCCTCCGGAGCGGCTCGCCGCGATGGTGGCGGACTCCGGAATGCGGGTCCTCGTCGGGCGGCGTGAGGCACTGCACGGGCTGCGCTTCCAGGGGCACGTCGTCGAGCCTCCCGCTCCGGATGAACCTCTGGAGGAACAGGATGCCGTGAACGTGAAGGGCGGCGCGGGACCGGACTCGCTGGCCTATGTGCTCTACACGTCTGGATCCACGGGGAGGCCCAAGGGTGTGTGCATCCCGCACCGGGGCGTGGCGCGGCTGGTGCTGGACGCGGGCTTCATGGGCTTCCGGCGCGAGGACCGCGTCCTTCAGGCCGCGTCGTATGCCTTCGATGCCTCGACGCTGGAGGTCTGGGGCGCGCTGCTGAACGGCGCGACGCTGTGTCTGGTTTCACGGGAGACCCTGCTGTCGCCTCCGCTCTTCGCAGAAAAGCTCCAGCGGGATGCCATCTCCGCCGCAGTGCTGAGCACGTCGCTGTTCCATCAACTGGCCGCCGCCATCCCGGATGCGTTTGGCGGGCTCCGCGTCCTGATGGTGGGCGGTGACGTGCTGGATCCCAAGTGGGTGGCGCGAGTCATGGCGAAGGGAAAGCCCCAGCGGCTGCTCAACAGCTATGGGCCCACGGAGTGCACCACCTCCGCGACGGCGTATGAGCTCCACGCGCCTCCGGAGCCGGGCGTGTCCATCCCCATCGGCAGGCCGCTCGTACGGCTCCAGCTGCATGTCCTGGATGACGCGGGGAAGCCGCTGTCCGTGGGCGAAGCGGGAGAGCTGTACCTGGGCGGAGAGGGGCTCGCGCGGGGCTACCTGAACCGGCCCGTCCTCACCGGCGAGCGGTTCCTCCCGGATCCATTCAGCGACGTGCCCGGGGCGCGGATGTATCGGACGGGAGACCGGGCGCGGTGGCTCCAGGACGGCAACCTGGAGTTCCTGGGGCGGGTGGACCACCAGGTGAAGATTCGCGGCGCGCGGGTCGAGCTGGCGGAGATCGAGAGCGTCCTGCGCACCCACCCGCGAGTCGGTGACGCCGTGGTCCGCGTGCACGAGGTGTCCCCGGGCGACAAGCGGCTCGTCGCGTATGTCTCACCGCGCGGGGTGGAGGACGCGGAGCTGCGCGCGTATCTGGGGTCGAAGCTGCCGGACTTCATGCTCCCCCATGCGGTCATGGCGCTGGAGCACATGCCGCTCAACTCCAGCGGCAAGGTGGACCCCTCGCGGCTTCCAGCGCCGCGCTTTGGTTCGGGGGAGGGTGAGACACCACGCACGCTGCTGGAACAGGAGATCGCGCGTGTCTGGTCGGAGGTCCTGGGGACGCAGCAGGCCGGAACGCAGGACCGCTTCATGGAGTCAGGCGGGGACTCGCTGCTCGCGATCCGTTTCATTGAACGGCTGGAGCAGGCGGTGTCGGTCCGCCTGCCCGTGCGGACGCTCTTCGACAGCCCGAACATCGCAGAGCTGGCGCGGTGGGTGGAAACAGCGCGGGGAACGGGTCGAAGCATCGACGTGCCCCCCATCGTCCCGGTGGACCGGACTCAGCCCCTGCCCCTGTCGGACTCCCAGCGGCAACTGTGGCTCCTTGAGCAGTTGGCGCCCCGGAGCGCCGTCTACAACGAGCCCTTCACGCTGTACCTGCCCGGTGATCTCCAGCCCGACGCGCTGGAGCGCGCGTTCCATTCACTCATCGCCCGGCATGAAGTGCTGCGGACGACCTTCGGATCCACGCCGGACGGTCCGTTCCAGCTCGTGTATCCGGACATGCCGTTCCACCTGCGACGCGTGGACCTGCACGCTGTGCCCGGAAGCCTGCGGAGCGCGAAGGCGTTGCAGGTGGCCACCCAGGATGCGCGTGAGCCCTTCGACCTGGAGCACGGGCCGCTGCTGCGTGCGACGTGGATGCGATTGAGCAAGGCGGAGAGTCGCCTCGCCCTGGTGATGCACCACCTCATCGTGGATGGCTTCACGATGGCGACGTTCCTCCAGGAGTTGCACGGGTTCTACCTGGCGGAGGCACCTTCGCTGCCTCCACTGCCGCTCCAGTACGGCGACGCCGCTGTCTGGCAGCAGGGGGCCCGCTACCAATCGGCCATCGCACCGCACCTGGACTGGTGGAAGCAGACGCTCGCGGGGGCTCCGCACCTGGAGTTGCCCACGCAGCATCCCCGCCCCCAGGTCCCGAGCTTCCGCGGGGCCAAGCACGTCGTGCGAATCCCCGGGGACCTCCTGGAGTTCGTGAAGGCGCTGGGGCGCGGCGAGGACACCTCGCTCTTCATGACGATGCTGTCCGTGTTTGGCGCGTTGCTGCACCGCTACTCGGGGGCGGAGGACCTCGTCGTCGGAGGTGCCTTCTCCGGGCGGACCCGCGAGGAGTCGCAGGCCATCTCCGGACATTTCGTGAACCTGCTGCCGCTGCGGCTGCGCTTCTCCGAAGGGCTGACCGTCCGGGGACTGCTGGCGCAGGTGCGCCGCGTCTGCCTGGAGGCGCTCGAACATCAGGACGCGCCGCTCCTTCGCATCGTGGAGGCGGTGAACCCGGCGCGCATCCCTGGCGCCAACCCGTTGTTCCAGGTGTGCTGCACGCTGGAGCCACGCATCGCGGTGCCGGCGTCGGACTGGCGGGTGGAGCCCCACGACGTCGACACGGGGACGTCGAAGCTCGACCTCTCCATCGAGCTGGACGAGCGGCCCGACGGCATGTCCGTGCGGTGGGAGTACGCGCTGGACGTCTTCGAGCCCTGGATGATCCACCAGCTGGGCCAGCACTTCGTGACGCTGCTGCGTGAGGCCGCGCACGACCCGGAGCAACGGGTCGCGACGTTGCCGCTGCTCTCGGAGGCGGAGCAGTCACAGGTGCTCGCCTGGGCCCACGGACCCGTGCGGGACGTGGCTCACGCGGACTGCCTGCACCACCCGTTCGAAGCACAGGTGGAACGCACGCCGGACGCGCCGGCCCTCGTCTTACAGGGACGGTCCCTGAGCTACCGGGCGCTGGACGCGGAGGCGAACCGGCTGGCCCATCGCCTCCTGGCCCAGGGAATCGGGCCTGGAGACTTCGTGGGCGTCTGTATTCAACGCTCCTTCGAGTTGATCATCGCCCTGCTGGCGACGCTGAAGTCGGGCGCGGCCTATGTGCCGCTGGACCCCGCCTATCCCAGGGCACGGTTGGAGTTCACGGCGCGGGACTCGGGGCTGAGGCTCATCCTCGCGCAGGAGACGACGCTCGCGCTCATGGAGGGTGCTGGCGTCCCGGTGGTCGTGCTGGAGCAGGTGCGCGGCGGTCCGGAAGACGCGCCACGGGTCCACGTCACCGGGGATGACCTCGCGTATGTCATCTACACCTCCGGCTCGACGGGTCAGCCCAAGGGCGTGTGCATCAGCCACCGGAGCGCGGTGCACCTGACGGAGACCGTGGCTTCGGACTTCGGCTTCGCACCGGGCCAGCGCGTGGCGCAGTGCGCGCGGTACGGCTTCGACTTCTCCGTCGCGGAGATCTTCCCCACGCTCTCCACCGGCGCGACGCTGTACCTCATGGCCCAGGAGGACCTGGCCGCCGGTGAGGAACTGGCGGACTTCCTGGAGACCCATCGCATCCACACCGCCATGTTCACGCCGTCGGCGCTGGGCTCCATGGCGTGGCGAGCCCTTCCAGACCTGAAGACGCTCGCGATTGGAGGCGAGGAGCTTCCCGCACGGCTCGTGGACACGTGGGCTCCGGGCCGCCGGTTCATCCAGGTCTATGGGCCCACCGAAGCCACGGTCTTCACGACGGCCGCGGAGTGCGTGGCCGGCGAAGGCCCATACCCCATCGGAACACCCCTCCCGGGCTACGAGGTCTACCTGCTGGATGAAACCCTGACGCCCGTCCCCGTGGGCGTGCGCGGCGCGCTCTACATCGGAGGCAAGGGACTGGCGCACGGCTACCTGCACCTCCCTGAGCTCGACGCGGAGCGATTCATCCCTCATCCCTTCAGCGCGGATCCGGGAGCACGCCTCTACAAGAGCGGAGACATCGCCAGCCATCGCCCTGACGGCGGCATCGACTTCCATGGACGGTCCGACCGCCAGCTCAAGCTGCGCGGCTTCCGCATCGAGCTGGGCGAGATCGAGGCCGCCCTGCGCAAGCACCCCGATGTCCGGGACGCCGTGGTCGAACCCCGGCTGATCGCAGGAGAGCGGCACCTGGTGGGCTACGTCATTCCCCGGGACGCCGCTGTGACGCCTGCGCTCAAGGAGTCGCTGGGCGAAACACTCCCCCCGCACATGGTTCCCCGGGAGTGGGTGTTGCTGGATGCGTTCCCGATGGGCTCTACGGGGAAGCTCGACCGTAACGCGCTGCCTTTGCCTTCCGTCAAAGCCCAGGCTGCTCCCGCGTCCACGGAGCGTGAGAAGGCCTTGGAGCGCATCTGGTGCCGGATTCTCGGCGTGGAACGCGTCGGCAGGCACGAGGGCTTCTTCGACGCGGGCGGGAACTCGCTGCTGCTCGCGCGAGTCCAGTCCACGCTGGCCTCGGAGCTGGGCATCCGCGTGAGCATGGCCACGCTGTTCCAGTTCCCGACCCTCGAATCCCTCGCGCGGCACCTGGACGCGGACTCCGCCGTGCAACCGGTGACGCCGGAGCCCACGCGAAGTCCCGTGCGCTCCTCGGACCCCATCGCCATCATTGGCACGGCGGGGCGGTTCCCCGGGGCTCCCAGCGTCGAAGCGCTGTGGACGCTGCTGGTGGAGGGCCGTGAGGGCCTGTCCCGCTTCAGCCGTGAGACGCTGCTCGCCGCGGGCGAGGATCCCCAGCTCCTGGAGGATCCCGCCTACGTCCGTGCCTCCGGGCTGCTGGAGGACGTCGAGTCCTTCGACGCCACCTTCTTCGGCTACAGCCCCCTGGACGCGCGGCTGATGGATCCGCAGCTCCGCGTGTTCCTGGAGTGCGCCTGGGAGGCGCTCGAAGCGGCGGGCTACGACCCCAAGCGGCTGCCCGGCAAGGCGGGGCTGTTCGCGGGCTCGGGAGTGCCGCGCTACTGGTTGGATCAGGTGTTGCCGCGCTTCCGTTCGCTGTCCGTAGCCTCGGAGGCGTACCGGTCCATCCTGGGCAACCCGTGGCAGTTCCTCGCCACGGCGACGGCGTATCAACTGGGCCTGCGCGGGCCCGCGCTCACGGTGCAGACCGCCTGCTCCACGTCACTGGTGGCCGTGCACCTGGCCTGCCAGAGCCTGCGCGCGGGCGAATCCGACGTGGCCCTCGCGGGAGGCGTCTCCCTCTTCGCGTCCGGTCCATCCGGCTATCTCCATGAGGCAGGCGGCATCACCTCTCCGGATGGACACTGCCGTCCCTTCGACGCGAAGGGGCAGGGGACGGTGCCCTCCAGTGGCGTGGGCATCGTGGTGCTCAAGCGCCTGGAGGATGCGCTGCGGGATGGAGACTGCATCCATGCCGTCATCCGGGGCTCGGCCATCAACAACGACGGAAACGCCAAGGTCGGCTTCACTGCCCCGAGCGTGGAGGGCCAGCGCGACGTCATCACGCGAGCACATGCCGACGCGGGCGTATCCCCTCGCGACATCACCTATATCGAGGCCCACGGCACGGCGACGCCGCTGGGCGACCCGCTGGAGGTCCAGGCGCTGCGGCTCGCCTTCGGAGCGCGTGAGGCGTCGGAGCCCGCGGTGGTCCTGGGCGCGCTCAAGAGCAATGTGGGGCACCTGGACTCGGCGGCCGGGGTGGCGGGGTTGATCAAGACGACGCTGGCCCTGGAGCACCGCTTCCTCCCGGGCACCGTCCACTTCGAGCAGCCCCATCCAGAAGCAGACCTGGAGCATTCCCCGTTCGTCGTGAGCCGCGAGGGGCGGCCCTGGTCCCTGCCCGAGGGCTTCCCGCGTCTCGCGGGAGTCAGCGCGTTTGGCATTGGCGGAACGAACGCGCACGTCGTCCTCGAGGAAGCACGCCCCGAGCCCCCTGTCCCCGTGAGCCCGGCGGCGGAGGTGCTGGTGCTCTCCGCGCGGAGCGGGGAGGCACTGGGCGCGGCCTCACGGCGGCTCGCGGATCATCTGGAGCGGCATCCCGGGCAGTCCCTGGCGGACGTCGCGTACACGTTGCAGGAAGGGCGGACGGCGTTCGGAATCCGGCGCGCCATCGCATGCGAGACACCCGCGGAGGCCATCGCGAAGCTCCGACGGGACGGTCCCGTGCAGCCCGCTTCGTCCCCAGCTCCTGAAGTGTGTTTCCTGTTTCCCGGCACGGGCACACAGGAAGCGGGCATGGGCGCGGCGTGGTACCGGCGCGCTCCGGCGTATCGCGAAGCCTTCGATGCCTGCGCCGCGCACTTCGGCCCGGAAATGGAGCGCGAACTTCGCGCCGCGCTGCTCTCCGGCGAGCGCGGAGCACAGGCGGAGGAAGCGCTGCGAGCACCCTCGCTGGGCATGGCCGCCATCTTCACGACGGAGTACGCGCTGTCGCGGCTGCTGGGCGCCTGGGGGCTCCACCCGACGAGCCTCCTGGGCCACAGCCTGGGGGAATACGCCGCCGCGTGCCTCTCCGGCGTCCTGTCGCTGGAGCAGGCCGTGGCGCTGGTCGCGCTGCGTGGCCGTCTCTGCGACGCACTGCCGCCTTCCGGCATGCTGGCCGTGCCGCTGTCGGAGGGCGTGCTCACGCAGGAGCTGCCATCCGGCTTGTCCCTGGCCGCGGTCAACGGGCCCGGTCAGTGCGTGGTGTCCGGGGCGCTGGAGGCGTTGGAGGACTTCGCCGCGCGGCTGCGGGAGCGGGGCGTGAGGACGAAGCGGTTGCCGAACGCGAGCGGGTTCCACTCCGCGCTCGTGGAGCCCGCGATGCAACCGCTCACGGACCTGGCCAGGTCGATGCGCCCGAAGTCCCCGGCGATTCCCCTCATCTCCAACGTCACGGGCACCTGGCTGACCGCGGACGATGCGCACGACCGCACGTACTGGGCCCGTCACCTGCGGCACACGGTCCGGTTCTCCCAAGGGCTGGAGTTGCTGCTGGAGGACCGCGAGCGGTTGTTCGTGGAGGTGGGGCCGGGACAGACGCTCTCCACGTTGACGCTGCTGAATCCCCGGGTAGGGCGGGAGCGACTGGTGCTGCACACGGGACGGCGTCATCCACCGGAGGGTGATGAGCAGGCCCTGCTCCATGCCGTGGGACAGCTCTGGTCCGCGGGCCTCCCCGTGGACTGGGGCGCGGTGCGCGGAAGCGGGCCGCGCAGACGCGTCGTGCTGCCGACGTATCCCTTCGAGCGCAAGCGGTACTCGCTGGCGGAGAAGGCGCCACGACTGCCGCGGCCTGAAGTCACGAACGCGCCCCGGCCGCTCAGCCGTGAAGAGGTCCGTGCCTCCATGGAAGCACTCTGGAAGGAGCTGCTCGGCGTGGACACACTGACGCCGGACAGCCACTTCTTCGAGCTGGGCGGCACGTCGCTCCTGGTCGTGCAGCTCAACCGCGAGCTCAAGTCCAGGCTGTCGGTCAGCATGTCGCTGCACGCGGTGCTGGAACACCCGACGTTGGGCGCATGGGTGCGAGCGGTCCAGGACGAACTGGAGCGGACGGGGAGGCCACTCACCAAAGCGGCTCCGCTCCGAATGGAGCTCCAGGAGGGACGGCGAGGACGGACACCGCTCTTCCTGGTGCAGCCCATCGGGGGCACCGTCTACACGTACCTGCCACTGGCGAAGCAGCTGGGCGCGGACATCCCGGTCCACGCGTTCCGCGCGTCGGGGCTGGAGCCCGGAGAGGTGCTCTACCGCGACGTACCGGCGATGGCCCGCGCCTACGTGGATGAGCTGCTGGCCTTCCATCCCCAGGGCCCCTTCTGGCTGGGCGGCCACTCTTCGGGAGGCGTCATCGCGTACGAGATGGCGGCCGAGCTGCTGGAGCGGGGCCACTCCGTGGCGGGCGTCATCCAGATCGACACGGTGACGGTGGACGACTCGCGCAGGCTGAACGTCCGGAGCGTGGGAGACGTGCTCCAGCTCATCGACGCGTTCCAGGAGATCTCCCCGCGCGCGGCGGACGGACTGCGGGCGGCGATGGAACACGACACGCGGCTGCGCGACGTGGTGCTCGCCACCAACGAGGCCATCGCCGCATACGCGCCGGGACGTCACGCGGTGCCGCTCGTGTACCTGCGGGCCACGGAGCGGGACTCGGTGCTGGACTCGCACGCGGCGGCCTGGTGGAAGGCGCTGACGACCGCTTCGTTCCAGTCCCACGACGTGCGCGGCAACCACTTCACCGTCATGGAGGAGCCCCACGTGGCGGAGGTGGCGCGGCTCATCCGGGACCCGCTGACAGCGGGAAGGGGAGGGGAGCGCGATGACCTCGGCGCGGGATGAATGGAAGGCGGAGCTCTCACGGCGCTTCACCGCGTTCGTGGAGGCCTACGAGCGCGGCAGGCTGGAGGCCCTGTCGGAGCTGTTCTGGCACGACGACGACATCGTGGTCGTGGGCACGCACTCGAACCTCCACTTCATCGGCTGGGCGCAGGTGGAGCACTCCTTCCGCACCCAGTTCGGGAGCCTGCGCGACATCCGCGTGACGCTGCGCTCGGAGCAGCTCTTGCACGGGGGGGCCGCGCCCTCCACGATGGCCTGCCTCACGGTGCCCGCGATGGACATCAACCTGGTCGCGGGCGGCAAGCCCGTCACCTTCGAGGGCATTCGCGTGGCCTGCGCCTTCGAGCGCCGGGGCACCGAGTGGCGGATGGTCCAGATGCACTGGTCGCTCCCGCGCACGGAGGTGCTGGTGGACCACCAGTACCGTTGATCACCCCGGAGGCAGCGGCGAGCGTCGAGGCGTGCCCAGCAGCTCCAGCGTGCGCAGCGCCACATCCGCCAGCGTGGACGAACACGGCATACAGCCCCCGCCGCAGCAGGGAGCCCAGTCGCCCTCCGGGTCCCGCAGCAGCGGATACACGCAGGCCCGCAGGGACTGGGGCAGTCCCGCGTCGTCGCAAGCCTGACGCAGCGCTGACTGCACGGTGGCATCCTTCACGTCCATCGCTTCAGCTTCCTAACCGACACCCGGAAGGAAGGCAGCCCATGCGCACGGCATCGTTCATCCGCCAGGTCCTCGTGGTGCTCCTGGCGTTCCTCGCCTGCGCATGCACGAGGACTGGCCCGTCTTCCCGCACGCCCGCGGACGACCCCACGCTGCGCCTCATGGACACCTTGCGTGCGCACGCACGGGCGCACGCTCCGGTGTGTTCGCCGGATGTGGCGTTGCTTCGGCCTGGAGGCGGCATCGACCTGGAGCGCCTCCGCGCCGCGGGCCACCCCGTCATCGTCTGGACCGTGAACGACCTGCCCACGATGCAGGCCCTGCTCCGGCGCGGTGTGGACGGCATCATCAGCGACCGGCCGGACCTCCTGATGCAGGCGGTGCGCGACTTCGACGCCAACGGCGACGGCACTCCTGGGGACCTGCTGGACGCGGACGGGCTCATCGACCCGAAGCGCTTCGATGCGCAGGGCCACCGGGGCGCGCGGAACCTGCGGCCGGAGAACACGCTGCCCGCCTTCGAATCCGCGCTCGACCACCGGATGACCACGCTGGAGCTGGACACCGTCCTCACCGCCGACGGCGTCCCCGTACTCTCCCACGACCCGGACCTGTCCCCCACGAAGTGCCGCCACGCGGATGGAAGCCCTCTGCCCGCTCCCGTCCCCATCGCGACCCTCACCGTCGCGCGGCTCCAGGCCACCTTCGTCTGCGACCGGCTCCTCAAGGACCGCCCGGAGCAGACGAACGACCGCGCCCTCTCCCCGGAGGCCGTCGCGTTCGCCACTCGCGCCAGACTTCCGGACCCCTACTCCGTCCCCACCCTGAGCCAGGTGTTCGCCTTCGCGGCGGACCAGGCGGACGCCGCCCATGAAGCCCGCGATCCGCTCCGCGCCCGGAACGCCCGCCGCGCCCGCTTCAATGTGGAACTCAAACGGACATCGGAAAAGACAGACATCGCTCCAGCCCACGGCGACGCGGTCGCTCAGGTGATTCAGGAAGCAGGGCTCGCACGGAGGGTGGACGTGCAGTCCTTCGACCTGCGCGCCGTGCGCTCCATGCAGGACCGTCATCCAGAGCTGCGCGCCGCGCTCCTCCTGGAGACGCGTCCCACCGCTGCCGATGTGAAGGCCGTCGAGTAGCCAGACGGTCCATTCCCCGACCGGGAAATCATGGATTTAGTCAGGCGACGAAATCATCTTGCGCAAAATCGTTAGGGGCCTTACTAGACGCCTCGTCTTGGCTCCTCCCCGTCCGAAAAACGTCACGCCGATGAAGCTCGTGCCCCGGTACGAGCGGCTGAAGCAGATGGCCCAGCGCTTCCCCGCGCTCGACCCCAGCGCCATCGAGACGTGCCTGACGATGCTGCGGCTCTCCAATGAGCTGACCGAAGCCTACGAAGCGCACTTCGCACGGCACGGTGTGTCGCACGGACGCTTCGTCGTGCTGGTGCAGCTGTTCGCGGCGGAGGACGCGGGTGAGACCCTGCGGCCCGCGGACCTCGCGGAGCTGTCGAGCTGCAGCCGCGCGACCATCACCGGGCTCCTGGACACGCTGGAGAAGGACGGCTTCATCTCCCGCATGGATCACCCCGAGGACCGGCGCATGTACTCCGTGCACCTCACCTCGAAGGGCCGCGAGTTCATCCAGGGAATGATGCCCGACCACTATCGCCGCATCGCCGCGCTCATGGCCCCCTTGAGTCTGGATGAGCGGGACACGCTGCGCGCGCTGCTCGCCAAGGTGTCCTCCGGCATCCCCGCCCTGCGGGACCCCTGAGCCCCTTCCCACACCCCTTCTTCAACGCCGTACCGAGCAACAACCATGACGACCCGTACCGCACCTTCACTGGAAGCCGCTCCCTCCACCGATGCTCCTGCCGTCGCGAAGCCCGCGAAGCGCTCACGCGCCAAGCAGGTGCTGCCCATCCTCGTGGGCGTGGCGGTGCTGGGCGGGGGTGCGCGCTTCCTCCTCACCCACGGTCACGAGTCCACCGACGACGCCCAGGTGGAGGGCCGCATCGCCAACGTGTCGCCGCGCGTGGCCGGACAGGTGGCCCGCGTGCTGGTGCACGACAACCAGACGGTGAAGGCCGGCGACGTGGTGGTGGAGCTGGACCACGCGGACCTGGACGCGCGCCTGGAAGTGGCCCGCGCGGACGTGATGAGCGCGGAGGCCCAGCTGTCCAACGCCCAGGCCCAGCTCACCCTCACGGAGGCCAACGCGGGCGCCAACCTGCGCCAGGCCCGTGCCGGCATCACCCAGGCCTCCAGCGGCATCAGCTCCTCCAAGGCCGCGCTGGATCAGGCCCGCGCGGACGTGACCGCGTCCGAGGCGCGCTTCAAGCTGGCGGAGACGGACCTGGGCCGCATCAAGCAGCTGCGCGAGCAGGGCGCCGTCGCTCAGGCGGACCTGGACGCCCGCCAGGCCTCCTATGATCAGGCCAGGGCCGCGCTGGACCAGTCCCGCGCGCGTCTGACCTCCACCGAGGCCGGCATCCAGAGTTCCTCCGGTGGCCTGGAGGCCGCGCAGGGCAAGCTCAGCGCCGCGGAGACGGCGCCCGTGCAGATGCAGGCCGCGCAGGCCGCGCTGAAGCTCGCCGAGGCCCGCCTCAAGCAGACGCACGGCGCGCTGACGCTCGCGGAGCTCGCCGTGTCCTACGCGCAGGTGCGCGCCCCGGTGGACGGCGTGATCAGCCGCCGCACCGTGGAGGTGGGGCAGATGGTGGGCCCGGAGCGCCCGCTGATGGCCGTCGTCCCTCAGAACGACATCTGGATCGTCGCCAACTTCAAGGAGGACCAGGTCGGTGAGATGCGCGCGGGCCAGCCGGTGGAGTTGAAGGTGGACGCGTTCGGCGGCTACGCGTTCAAGGGCCACGTGGACAGCCTCGCGGGCGCCAGCGGCGCGCGCTTCGCCCTGCTGCCGCCGGACAACGCGTCCGGCAACTTCGTGAAGGTCGTGCAGCGCATCCCCGTGCTCATCCGCTTCGACGGTGACCTGAAGGACCTGCCCATCAAGCCGGGCATGAGCGCCTACGTCACCGTGGACACCGGCGCGAAGCCGGAGCCGCAGAAGTCCGCGGCGGTGGATACCCGGAAGGCGGAGTAGCCCACCGTGGACGCACGCCGCGACGTCATCCAAGGTTCCAAGACGGGCATCACCATCGCGGCCATGGCCGCGGCGCTGATGTCCGTGCTGGACATCTCCATCGTCAACGTGGCCCTGAGCGACATCCGCGCGAGCTTCGGCACGCCGTTGGATCAGATCGCCTGGGTGTCCACCGGCTACATGATGGCCAACGTGGTGGTCATCCCGATGACGGGCTGGCTGCAGCGCCGCTTTGGCTACCGGAAGTACTTCACGTTCTCCATCATCCTCTTCACGGTGGCCAGCGTGCTGTGCGGCCTGTCGTGGAACCTGACGTCACTGGTGGCCTTCCGCATCCTCCAGGGCATGGGCGGCGGCGCCATCATCCCCACGTCCCAGGCCATCCTCTTCGCCCGCTACCCGCGCGAGGAGCACGGCATGGCGGGCGCCCTCTTCGGCCTGGGCGCCGTGACGGGCCCTCTGCTGGGGCCCACCGTGGGCGGGCTCCTCATCGAGGCTGCGAGCTGGCACTGGATCTTCCTCATCAACGTGCCGGTGGGCCTCTTCGCCGCGTACATGGCGTGGCGCTCCATCGAACAGCCCCACTTCGAACCGTCCACGGAGAAGGTGGACCGCAACGGCATCGCGCTGCTCGCCGTGGGCATGGCCTGCCTCCAGTACGTGCTGGAGGAGGGCAACCGCGAGGACTGGTTCGACAGCCAGCTCATCACGCTCCTGGCCGTCATCGCGGGCATCGCGCTCATCACCTTCGTCGTCCACGAGCTGGAGACACCCAGTCCCGTGGTGGACCTGCGAGTGTTCGGCAATCGCTCGTACTCCGCGGCCACCGGGGTGAACTTCCTGGTGGGCACGGCGTTGTTCTCCGGCTCGTTCCTCTTCAGCCTCTTCTGCGGCTCCGTGATGCGCTACGAGGCGTTGGACATCGGGCTCATCTTCCTCAAGGGCAGCGCCATCCAGATTTTGCTGATGCCGCTCATCGGCAAGTTCGGCGGCAAGGTGGATGGCCGCTTCCTGATTGGCTTCGGCATCCTGGGCATGAGCCTGTCCTTGTGGACCAACGGCCACCTGGCCACGCGCGTGGATGAAATCACCCTGATTACTCCGGTGTTCATCCGCGCCTGCTCGCTGGGCTTCATCTTCGTGCCGCTGTCGGTGATGGCGCTCAGCAACCTGCGCCCGGAGCAGCGAGGCAACGCGGCGGGCCTCTTCAACCTCACCCGTGAGCTGGGCGGCTCCATCGGCACCGCGTGGATGAGCAGCGCGCTCAGCCGCTCCACCCAGGCCAACGTCACCGCCATCACCTCGCACGTGGACGTCTACGGGCAGGTGGCCCAGGAGCAGGTCGCCTCGATGACCGGCGCCATGGCGGCGAAGGGCGTGCTCAACCCCACGGGCGCCGCCTACGGGCTGTTGAGTCAGCGCATCAATGCCCAGGCGCTGGTGCGGGCCTTCAACACGAACTTCCTCATCCTCGCCGCGCTGTTCGTCTGCGCCCTCATCCTGGTGGTCATGCTCCAGAAGGCGGACCCCAACGTGAAGGTGGAAGGCGCGCACTAGCAACGCGGTCGCTGGAACGACAAAGCGCGGGTCCCCGGGTAGCGGGGGCCCGCGCTTCTTCGTTTCAGGCGCTACGGGAGACGACTACCGGCGCCACTTCTGCGCGCTGGTGCCGTTGCACTCCCAGAGCTGCAGCGGGGTGCCGCTGGCGGAGTTGCCGCCCGTCACGTCCACGCACTTGTTGGCCTGGGGGTTCACCAGGTCACCGGCGCCGGAGAGGATGAACTGCTGCGCGGGGTTGCCGTTGCAGCTCACCAACTGGATGGCCGTGCCGTTGGCGCTGGAGCCCCAGGCCACGTCCATGCACTTGCCGAACGCGCGCACGGTGCCGTCCGACATGAAGGACCACTTCTGCGCGTTGGTGCCGTTGCAGTCCCACAGCTGCAGGCGGGTGCCGTCGTTGGTGTTGGAGTTCGGCACGTCGATGCACTTGTTCGCCAGGCCGATGATGGGGCCGCCGGAGCCGCCACCGCCCGTGGTGGTGAGCGACAGGCCGTAGGCGTTCAGGATGGGGAGGAGCGGCTGGTAGACGGTGTTGCCGCCGGAGGTGCAGTTGCCGCCAGCGCCGGACGTCACGCCCTGCGCCTGGTTGCCGGACAGCCACGAGCCGCCGGAGTCACCGCCCTCCGCGCACGCGCTGGACGCCGTGAGGCCGTACACCGGGCCCGCGGAGTAGTTCACCGTGACGTTCTTCCCCGTGATGACGCCGCAGCGCCAGCCGGTGGTGGAGCCCGAGCGACAGACGGACGCGTTGACGCCCGCCTCCTGCGAGCCCTGCACCAGCACGTTGGCGCCCGCGTAGTTGTTCACCCACGGCTGCGACACCCACGAGCCGTTGGTGCGCACCCAGGCGTAGTCGTTGCCGGGCCAGCTGGCCGCCACCACCGTGCCCTGCGCCACGCCGCTGCCGCTGGTGGTCGTGCCCGGCCCGCCGCAGTGGCCCGCCGTCACGAAGCCGCCCGCCACCGGGAAGCCGATGGAGCAGCGCGAGTTCCCCGGGTAGTACGCGTCACCGCCGCGCAGGTCGTACACCGGCTTGAACTCCTCGCGCGACGGCACCGTGCGCACCGCGGCGTGCTTCACGCCCGCCTTCGCGACGAAGTCCGTGCCGCCCGTCAGCGCGGAGTCCTGCGTCAGCACCACCACGCTGTTCGTCATCACGTCCACGTACCAGGCGTGCACGGCGCGGCCCGCCATCCCGCTGTCGCGGTCCAGCTGGGCCTTCACCGCGTCCAGCTCCGCCTGCGTGTACTTCACCTTCCGCGGCACCGCCCCCGCGCGGCGCACCGCGTCCGCGTCCGCGTCCGTCGTCACGCCCACCACCAGCGCGCTGCCGTCCGCGTTCATCCACGCGCCACCAAAGCGCTCGCCCAGCGCCGCGCGCAGGTTGCCCTCCACGCGCACCGCCGCCGCCTCCGACGCCAGCCGCTGCTTCGCGCCGTCCGCCGTCAGGCCCAGGTCCCGCTGCATCGCGGAGAGCAGGTCGGGCGACACGTCGTGCGCCAGCGCCGCTTCCGCCTGGGAAGGGGCCGCCATCGCCATCGAGGGAATGACGCTCAACGTGGCGCCAGCGAACAGCGCCGTCGCGGTGGAGAACAGACCGGAGGTCCGCTTCATCGGGTCCTGCCTTTCGTGCTGCGTGGGAGCCCGAAGCGAAACCCGACTGAGCCGCGAAGGTCAATCAATTCAAGAATTACTTAAAATCTCCGACATTTTTGTGTGACCGAAGAAAGTCCCAGGAAACAAGAAGGCCCGGTGCGTCATGAGACGCACCGGGCCTGGGAACTTGCTTCGGTATCGAGCGGAAGTCAGCGCTTCGCGCGCGGGGCCAGCGCGCGGGCGGGGGCCCGGCGACGGCGCAGCGCGACAGCGCCCAGCATCAGCAGGGCACCGGCGAAGGGCAGGGTGCCGGACGTGCCGGACGCGCTGCAGCCCCCCGCCATGGCGTCGGACGAGTCCGGCAGGCCATTGGGGTTGTTGGACACGGGCGTGGGGGTGGGCGTCTGGCCGCCCACGGTGGGCAGCTGGGTGGTGGGCAGCTGCGGCGTGTTCGTCACCGGCGTCTCCGCCACCGGGGTCTCCGCCGTGGGGTCCTCCGCGGGGATGTTCGTGTCATCCGGCACGGGCGTGGGCGCGGGCTCCTCCACCGGCGCGGGCGCGGGCGGCATCACCTCCTCGAGCGTCGTCGCCATGGTGAAGCCGTCATGGTAGATGGCGCCTTCGGGCTTGATGGCGGCGTCGCGGTACAGACCCATCTTCAGGTAGTTCAGCTCCTTGCCGAACTGGTTGGCGCCGTAGGTCTTCGGCAGCACGTGCTCGCCGTTGTGCCACAGCTCCACGAAGCCGACCTTCTTGTCCGAAGACCACTTCACGTGCAGCACGAAGTCGTGCCAGTTGCCCTTGTTGATGGAGGTCTGCCACAGCACGGGCGTGGTGTTGCCGCCCACGCGCAGGTTGATCTTGTCCCCGCGCACGAAGAACTCCAGCGGCGGCGAGCCACAGCAGCTCTCCTGGTGCCACTGGGTGATGACCTGCCACGAGTCATGCACCGGGTAGTTCGAGGGAAAGAGCGTGCTCCACTTGTAGTAGTACTCCTTCCCCTGCGTCTCGTGGGTCAGGTACAGCAGTTCGTTGCGGTTGCCGCTGGCGTTGATGGGGTTGTCGCCCTGCTTCACCGTGGCCTTGAGGGCGTACCTGCCGTCACGCACCACATCCGTTACGACCTGCAAGCGGCTGTTGGCAACGGCCTGCTGGCGCGTCCACTGGGACGTGTTGCCGGTCTCGAAGTCGCCCTTCCAGAGGACGCCAGCGAAAGACAGGGCCGGCATCAGGGAAGCAGCGGCAACGAGCTGAAGGAGTCGCTTCAAACAGGGGTCCTTTCGGTCCGGGTTGGGCCAAGGGGACACTCGGCGGGAAAAAAGCCTTCCCGCCCCGTCCCGCCTGCCAACCCCCTGCCATACGCGCGCTCGCCGGGACGCTTGGTGGGGGATGAGGGGGACAGGGCCCTGCCGCCCGTCACTTCCCCAGGCATGCCGAAGCGCGTGATTCCGGGTGGATGCGGGCGCTCAAACTGTCTTTCGAGAGCAGCCGTGCAGCCGAGCCCCCGGGCGTCATCCCCTCAACAGCCTGACGGCCCGGCGCCCTGTCTGCCTCTCGCGCCTGACGTGGGAAGTGGGGGCTTTTTTCAAGATCGGCGGAGCAGCCCGTCTATTGGTGCGTGTGTCACCCAAAACATCCGATGCGCCTGTTCTCCCACCGCCTTGCTGCCCACCGCGTCATGGAACGCCTGGAGGCAGGGGACGGGGCCAGGTCGGCGTTCGTCGGAGGTTGGTGTAGAACGTCCCGTAGGGGCGGCAGGGGGGAGACGCCCGAGGGGACCGCATGGTGAAGCCGGCGAAGATGAGTCTCTGGGCGCTGGCCATGGCCCTCCCCCTCCTGGCGGCCGGCGTCGCGGCCCTGAAGCCCCGGGCGCAGCAGCCGCAGTCCCTGCCTGACACCTTCTGGACGGATCGCCGGGCGGCGGCTCGCATCGAGGCCCGCCTCACGCACCCGGAAGCGGATCGCTACCGCTCACGCGTCCCCGCGGGTGGCTGCCCGGTGCCCGCCGAGCCGATGCCCCTGGGCCCGCTCGCAAGCATGGAGGCCCGGGAGGACTGGGGCGGCATCGCGGCGGCGTATGCCCTGGAGGGCGAGTGGAACCAGGCGGCCTCCTTCCTGGAGCGCCTGCCAGCCTCGCCGGAGCGCGACAGTGACCTGGCGGCGGTGGCGCTCGCCCGGGGCGACCATGAGCGCGCGCTGCGCCTGCTGGACGCGGCGCTCACCGCGAAGCCGAACCTCACGCAGGCGCTGTGGAACCGGGCGCTGGTGTTCCGGGAGATGGGGCTGACGCTGCGCGCGTCGGAGCTGTTCGAAGAGGTGGCGAAGCGCAACGAGCAGGGCTGGGGACGTGAAGCCCACGCCCAGGCGCTGTCGCTGCGCGAGGCCACGCTGGATCGCCAGCGCCAGTGGAAGGCCGCGCGCGACGCGACCCTGGCCCTGGTGGAGGACCCGAAGGCGCCGCTGCCCATGGACGCGGCCCGGCAGCTCCCGGGCGCGGTGCGTGGCGTCTTCTATGAGGCCGTGCGCGCCGCGGCGTCGAAGGAGCGCGCGCTTTCGCTGCTGCCCCTGGCGAAGGAGCTGGACCGGGTGCAGGGCGGCAGCGTGCTCACGGACTACGTGCAGCGCGTGTCGAAGCGCGACTTCTCCCGCCGGGCGGACCTGGGGCGGCAGTACGCGGAGACGCTGCGCGCGGGCCACGGCGTCCCGGAGGCGCTGCTGGACCGGGCGCGCGTGTCGGGGGACGACGACATCTACGTGGGAGCGCTCCTGCGCGGCCGCAACGGCTCCCTGCGCGGCCTGCAGGACATGGTCGCGCGCGTCGGCCGCATGAACGACCCCTGGTTCACGTACATCGCGGAGCGGGACCAGGCGCGCCAGGAGGTCGCGGAAGGGGCGTGGTGGAAGGCCGAACAGCGGCTGTTCAACGCGCTCCAGCGCTGCCGTGAGACGACGCTGTCGGTGCGCTGCCTGGACCTGGAGCGCGGGCTGGCCATCTTCTACACGGACCTGCAGCGCCTCACGGAGGCGGAGCAGCACGCGCGCGTGCTGTGGGCGGGCGCCCGGCAGCTGCGCGAGTGGGAGACGGAGTTCAACGTCCTGGAGATCCTCAGCCACGTGTCGCGCTCCCGCAACGACCTGGGCAGCGCGCGCGCCTACCTGGAGGAATGGGCCGCGCGAGGCCCCACCCGCAGCTGCTCCTGGCCCCACGTGCAGCTGGCGCACCTGTACTACCTGGACCTGCGGCCGGACGCCGCGCGGCGCGAACTGGAAGCGGCGGAGGCCTGCGCGGACAACTCCATGGAGCTGGTGTTCGGCGCGACGGTCGCGGAGCTGTCCCGCTTCGGCTCCGGCCCCCGGGACGCGGAGTGGCTGAAGACGGTCACCACGCGGGCCCTGGAGGGCTCCTCCGTCCTGGAGAGCGACCGCATCTACACGCACTATCTGGAAGGCCGCTTCCTCCTGGACCAGGACCGGGCCCGGGGCGAGGCGCTCCTGAAGCAGGCCATCGCGGACGCGGAGACCCTGCCCCGCGGCGACGTGCTGGGGCGTGAGACCTGGGCGCTCAGCTATTCGTCGCTCGCGGTGGACGCGGGCCGCGCCGGTGAGTTCCCCAAGGTGGTGGCGCTGATGGCCGCGCAGCTGGGCACGCCCGTCCCTACGCGGTGCGCGCTGGCGGCCAGCATCCACGCCGAGCGCACCACGCTGGTGGCGCTGGGCCCCAAGGGCGAGGTGAAGGGCTCCTACGACGGTTCGCGCCGGGAGTCCCTCGCCCGGGTGGATTCGTCCCGGCTGGTCCCGGACGCCCTGCGCCAGACGCTCGCCGGCTGCGAACACGTGGACGTGTTCGCGTGGACGCCGCTCTTCGGCCGCACGGACCTGCTGCCTCCGGAGATGGCCTGGAGCTTCCGCCTGGGCCGCACGCAGGGGCCGCGCCCCGCGCGGACGTCCACCGCCACGCGCCGCCTGGTGGTGGCTGGCGTGGAGGCGCCGTCGCTCCTGCAGTTGCCCCGGCTCCCCTCGTGGACGCCGGAGGCGGAGCCCGGGGCCGCGCCGCCGGACGTGCTGTCCGGCGCGGACGCCACGCCCTCGCGCGTGCTGGCGCGGATGGCGGACGCCACGGAGATTGAAATCCACGCGCACGGCATCACCGACCCCAGCATCTCCGGCGCGTCGCTGGTGGTGCTGTCACCGGAGGTGAATGGCCGCTACGCGCTCACCGCGGACGTGGTGCGCGAACAGCGGCTCACCGGCGCGCCCACCGTGTTCCTGGCCGCGTGCAGCGCGGGCCGCACCGCGTCCCTCCAGAGCACGGAGCCCTTCAGCCTGCCCGCGGCCTTCATCGACTCCGGGGCCCGCGCGGTGCTGGCCTCCACGGTGGACATCCCGGACGCCGCGGGCCGTTTCTTCGACGGAGTGCGCCGGAGCATCCATGCTGGCAAGCCCGCGGCCGTCGCGCTGCGCGACGAGCGTCAGGCGTGGCTCGCGCGTGATGCCCGCGCTGTCTGGACGCGCTCCGTCCTCTTGGTGGAGCGGGCGGACTGAGCGGGTCAGAAGGGAGCGTCCAGGTGCGTGTTGCCTCCCGGAACGAGGAAGTGATGGAAGGTGACGCTGGCGCTCACGTCCAGCGCCTTCACCCAGTGCCACCAGCCCACCGGCAGGAACACCATGTCCCCGGGCTCCAGCACCGCCTCCAGCACCGTGGCCTCGGCGAACAGCGGGTGCGCGGCCAGGTCCGGCTTCGCCGCGTCCACGTGGCTGAAGGTGCCCCGGTGCGGGTACACGCGGTGGCGCTCGAAGGACGGCACCAGCCGTACGTGCTTGCGGCCCATCACCTGGCCCAACAGGATGTTCATGTTGTCGTGGTGCAGCGGGGTGACGGTGCCCGCGGGCCCCAGGAGCAGCGTCAATTGATCCGCCCGCAGCGACGGGTCGATGAGCCCCGCGGGGGCCCGCAGGTCCTCGCGCAGCGGCGCCAGCCCCTCGCGCCCCCAGTTCTCGTTGCGCGGCACCATGTAGAAGTCGTTCGTCTCTCCGGCCGTCTCCAGCCGGGAGAGGAAGTCGGAGAAGGGCATCCGCGCCCGGTGCCGGTCCTGCTCGGCCGCGTGCTCCGGGTTGGCGTCGCGCCCCACCATCACCTCCACCGCCACCGTCCCGAAACGCTCGCGGAAGTACGGCAGCGACCAGCGCTTCATCGCGGGCCAGTCCGCCATCAGGCCGCGCAGCACCACCGGCCGGTGGCCCAGGTAGTAGCGGCGGAAGAACTCCTCCGGGGACACCCCCTCGCGCACCTCCAGCTCCCGGCCCCCATCCCGGGCGCGCAGCTCGCTGTAGACATCCATCAGCGACTCCAGCCACCCGAAGTGCCGGGCCACCTGGAGCGCCGCCTTGAAGTAGGGGTGCTGCCCCACCGCGGCGATCTCCTCCCGCGCCAGCGCCGGGTCCACGCCCGCCTGCTCCAGCGTCTGCTGTACGTCCTCCGCCGACACTCCCAATGCCAGGTTCTCCGCCAGCCACTGCCGCCACGTGGGGTGCAGGGGAGACTTGTCCTCGTTCATTCGGAACTCCTTGAAATCCTTGAAGGAATGGCCCTGGGGGCCCCTCCTGCCGGTGACGCGAGGCGTGCTATGGACCACGCCCAACAGTCTTTTTCTACCCATCCCCGGTTTTCGCCGGACTTCCGCCGTACCAGGAGAAGCGACCCATGATCCCCGGAGACGTGTCCTCCGCCGTCAATGCCTTCGAGCCGGACCGCAGCGCCCCGCACGTGAAGAATTCGTACGTCAACTGCCAGGAGCGGGGCCCCAAGCGGCGCCGCCCTCTGCCGCCGCCGGCGGTGCCTCCCCTGTTGGAGGGGGCGGAAGGCGCTCGCTGAGCCTCCTGCCGGGCAGGCCTGTCTGCCCTTCCGGGCATTTTTCTCTCAAGAAACGAACCGCTCGGCGTCTTTAGTCAGGAAAGTCCACCAGTCACTTCGGGGCCTTGGGTCATGGCCAATCTCTTCAACCGGGAAAAGCGCCACTTCGAGGCGTTCATCCAGCGACACCGGCCCAGCCTGCTGGCGGTGGCGCGGCGGTTGTGCGCTCGCGGCGCCCTGGACCCGGAAGACCTGGTCCAGGAAGCCTTCGAGCGGGCGTTGCCGGAGTTTGGCCACCTGAAGGACCGGACGGAAGCGGCGTGCGCGGCGTGGCTGTGCACGACCATGACCAACCGGTTCCTGGACCACTGCCGCCGGCAGCGCACGGAGAGCCGGGGGCTGCCGCACCTGGCGCTGGTGCAGGACCTGCCGTTGACGGGGGATGGCGACCAGGAGAACTGGGAGCTGGTGGGCAACGACGCGTTCCAGGCTGCCATCGAGCAGCTCAAGCCGCACCTTCGGGACGCGTACAGGCTTCACGCGGAAGGCCGCCGCTATCAGGCCATCGCTGAACATTTCAACGTCCCCGTGGGAACCGTGGGCAGCTGGCTGACGCTGGCGCGCCGGGACCTGAGGGAACTGCTGCTTCCGAGCGTCGCCGTGGCTCGGGAGCGGGGGGTCCAGTCATGAACGCGCATTGCACCCGGTTGCATCTCTTCATGGACGGGGAGCTGTCCGAGTCCGACGCCGAAGGCTTCCGGAACCACCTGCCGCGCTGTGCCGCCTGCGAGGGGGGCCTCAGGGACCTGCTCCAGCTGGAGCTGCTGGCGGCGCGGGCCCTGGGCACGGGCGTGGCGGAGGTGCCGGCCGCGAAGCCGGAGGGCAACGTGGTGTCGCTGGGCGCGTGGGTGCGCCGCAACGCGCGCGTGGTGGCGCCGCTGGCCATGGCCGCCAGCCTCTGCGCCGTCTTCGTGCCGCGCATGATGCCCGCCGCGGAAGTGCCGGCGGTCGTCTTCCTGGAGAACCAGACCACCCGCGAGCTGGAGGCCCGCCTGTCGGATCCGCGCGCGGACCAGTGGCGCCGCTACAGCCCCATGCGCGGTGGCGCGGAGGGCGTGGAGGCCGGGAAGGGCATCCTGCCGCTGCGTCCGCTGGCGGAGATGGAGGAGCGCAAGGACTTCCGCGGCATCGTCGCGGCCTACGTGCTGCACGGCCAGTGGCAGCAGGCGCAGGCGGTGCTGGCGCGCGAGCCCGCGTCGCTGGCGCGCGACAGCGACCTGGCGGTGGTGGCGCTGCAGGACGGCCGCTACCAGGACGCGCTGGCGCTGTTGGATCCGGTGGTGCGCGCGGATCCGCGCAACCCGCAGGCGCTGTGGAACCGCGGCCTCGCGCTGCGCGCCCTGCACCAGGAAGTCCGCGCCGCGCGCGACTTCGACCAGGTGGCCGCGCTGGGCGAGCCGGGCTGGAGCGACGAAGCGCGCAAGCTGGCGGAAGAGCTGCGCGCCGCCGCCCGCTGAAGCACGCTGGACTCCCCCGCGCGTCACGAGCGTCCACCACCGGGCGCTTTCGCGCGGGGCTCGTGACTCGTTCCTCGGGATGACGTGACAGGCTGCTGGGGTTGTCGGAACACTCCAGGAGCCGCCCATGCCCGAGTCTTCATCCCGCGCTTCCACCGACTACGCGTCCACCCGCCGTGACTTCCGGTGGGAGCGGCCGGCGCACTTCAACTTCGCCACGGACGTCATCGACCGGCACGCGGCCGAGCGGCCCCAGGCCCCCGCGCTCCAGTGGTCCGACGAGTCCGGACGCTCCCAGCGCTTCAGCTTCAAGGAAATGAAGGAGCGCTCGCTGCACGCGGCGCGCTTCCTCACCGGGCTGGGCCTGAAGCGCGGCGACCGGGTCTTCATCCTGATGCCGCGCGTGCCGGAGTGGTGGTTCCTGGTGCTGGGCTGCATCCGCGCGGGCATCGTCTTCATGCCCGGCACGCCCATGCTCACCGCCAAGGACATCCGCTACCGGCTGGAGGTCTCCGGCGCGAAGGCCGTCCTCACCGACGGCAGCTGCCTGGACCGCTTCGAGGGCGTGCTGGGCCAGGCCCCCGGCGTGACGACGTGGGTGTCCACCGGCGACGCGCCTTCTCCGTGGACGCGCTACGTGTCGGAGGCGCTGGCGGAATCCCAGGCGACGGCGTTCCCGCCCACGCGCTCGGATGATCCGCTGCTCATCTACTTCACGTCCGGCACCACGGGCATGCCGAAGATGGTGCTGCACACGCAGTCCAGCTACGGCCAGGGGCACCTCATCACCGGCCGCTACTGGTTGGATTTGCAGCCGGAGGACCGGCACCTCACGCTCAGCGACACCGGTTGGGCGAAGTGCGCGTGGGGCAAGCTCTTCGGTCCGTGGAGCGTGGGCGCGTGCAACGTCGTCTTCGACTTCCGCGGCCGGTTCGACCCCATGGCCTTCCTGAAGGTGCTGGAGCGGGAGAAGGTCACCACCTTCTGCGCGCCGCCCACCGCGTGGCGCGCGCTGGTGCTCCAGGACTTGAAGGCGGTGGACCTGTCCTCGCTGCGCCACTCCCTGAGCGCGGGTGAGCCGCTCAACCCGGAGGTCATCCAGACGTGGAAGGAAGCCACCGGGCTGCACATCCGCGAGGGCTACGGCCAGACGGAGACGGTGGTCATCGTGGGCATCTTCCCCGGGATGGAGCCGCGCGTGGGCTCCATGGGCAAGCCGTCCCCGGGCTTCACCGTGGCCGTCATCGACGAGCACGGCAACGAAGTGGCGGACGGGCAGGAGGGCGACATCGCCGTGCGCGTGAAGCCGGAGCGGCCGGTGGGCCTGTTCGCGGGCTACCTCAACGACGACGCGGCCAACGCGGCCAGCAGCCGGGGGGACTGGTACGTCACCGGCGACCGCGCGGTGCGCGACGCGGACGGCTACCTGTGGTTCGTGGGGCGCTCGGACGACGTCATCAAGACGTCCGGCTACCGCGTGGGCCCCTTCGAGGTGGAGTCCGCGCTGATTGAGCACCCGGCGGTGGCGGAGTCCGCCGTCATCGGCGTGCCGGACGACAAGCTGGGCCACCGCATCAAGGCGTACGTGCTGCTCACGCCGGGCCACACGCCGTCACCGGAGCTCGCGCAGGAGCTGCAGGACTTCGTGAAGAAGACGACGGCGCCCTACAAGTACCCGCGCGAGATTGAGTTCGTCACGGAGCTGCCCAAGACGGTGAGCGGGAAGATCCGCCGCGCCGAGCTGCGCGCCACCCAGAAGAAGTAGGCGGCGCGCAGGGCAGGGGAGACGGACTACTTCAGCCAGTCCGAGTGCACGAAGCCGGCGTCGGGCTTGTCCCGGCGCTGGTAGGTGTGCGCGCCGAACGCGTCGCGCTGGGCCTGGGTGAGGTTCTGCGGCAGCTCCGGGCTGCGGTAGCTGTCCAGGTACGCCAGGCTGCTGCTGAACACCGGCACGGGGATGCCCGCCTTCGTCGCGACGCCCACGAGCTTGCGCCACGCCGGGGCCATCTTGTCCAGCACGGGCGCGAAGGCTTCGGACACCATCAGGTTGGGCAGCGTGGATTGCTGCTGGAAGGACTCGCGCAGCGGGGTGAGCAGCTTCGCGCGGATGATGCAGCCGCCCCGCCAGATGCGCGCCATCTCCGCCAGCGACACGCCCCACTTGTACTCGTCCGACGCCGCCTGGATGAGCCGCATGCCCTGCGCGTACGTCACCACGCGCGCCGCGTAGAGCGCGTCATGCGCCCACTGGGCCAGCTCCTTCTTCTCCTCCGAGGACAGGGAGATGTCGGGGCCGTGGAGCTTCTTGCTCGCGGCCACGCGCTCGTCCTTGCGCGAGGACAGGTTGCGCGCGTCCAGCGCGGACGCGATGGAGGGCACCGGCACGCCCAGGTCCAGGGCCACCTGCACCGTCCACTTTCCCGTGCCCTTCTGGCCGGCCTTGTCCAGGACCATGTCCACCAGCGGCTTGCCCGTCTCCGGGTCGCGCTTGCGCAGCACCTTGATGGTGGTCTCCAGGAGGAACGACTCGGCGATGCCCTCGTTCCACTTGGAGAACAGGTCGGCGAGCGTCGCGGTGTCCAGGCCCAGGCCGCGGTGGAGCACGTCGTACGTCTCCGCGAGCAGCTGCATGTCCGCGTACTCGATGCCGTTGTGCACCATCTTCACGAAGTGGCCCGCGCCCTCCGGGCCCACGTGGGTGACGCACAGGCCTTCTTCACTGCGCGCGGCGATGGCCTCCAGCACGGGCTGCACCAGCGCGTACGCGTCCTTGGGACCGCCGGGCATGATGGACGGGCCGTTGCGCGCGCCCTCCTCACCACCGGACACGCCGATGCCCAGGAAGTGGAAGCCCTTCTCCTTGCACAGGGCTTCACGGCGGCGCGTGTCCAGGTACCAGGAGTTGCCCGCGTCCATGATGACGTCGCCCGGCGACAGCAGCGGGAACAGCCGGCCCATCATCTCGTCCACGGGGGCGCCGGCCGTAATCATCAGGAGGATGCGGCGCGGGCGCTCCAGGCCGGCGACGAACTTCTCCAGCTCCGGGAAGCCCTGCAGGGCCTGCTTCGGGTTCTCCTTCTGGACCTGCTGGATCTTCTCCGGGTGGCGGTCCCATACGGCGACACTGAAGCCGTGGTCCGCGATGTTGAGGGCCAGGCTCGCGCCCATCACGCCCATGCCCGCCACGCCGAACTGCGCCGGCTTCGTCTGTTCGCTCATTGTTCCCTCCAGAGGGGCCGCCTCACCCGTGGGCGGCGGGATCCAACATCCACTGCGTGTTCGTCACGTGCGACGCGGGCAGGGACATGTCGCCCGCGAGGATGCGCCGCATGGCGTCCCGCTTGCCCTCGCCGGCCACCAGCCCCAGCACCGCCCCCGCGCCCTGGAGCACGGGGAACGTCAACGTCATCCGCCACGGCGGCGGCTTCGCGCTCTGCTCCACCGCGAGCACCCGCCGCGTGCGCTCCCGCAGGGCAGGGTGGCCGGGCATGAGGCTCGCGGTGTGGCCGTCCTCGCCCACGCCGATGAGCACCACGTCCAACTGCGCGGGAAGCGTCTTCTCGTAGTCGTGCGCGGCGGCGTCGCGGTCCGTGCGCTCGCCCTGCATGCGGAACACCTGCGCGTCCGGCAGCTTCAGCGGCTCAAGCAGCGACTGCTTCACCAGCAGGTAGTTGCTGTCCGGGTGGTCCGGCGGCACGAAGCGCTCGTCCACGAAGTACACGTCCACGCGCTCCCAGGGGAGCTTGTGGTCCGCGAGCATCCGGTACGCGGGCTTGGGCGTGTTGCCGCCCGACAGGGCCAGGCTCACGCGGGCCTTCGTCGCGAGCGCCTTCTCCAGCTCTCGCGCCATCCAGTCCGCGGCCTCGCGGGCGAACTGGTCCGGGGGGACGACGAGGGGCTGGCTCATAGCGTGGACCACCGCCGGCCATTCTTCGCGGGCAGCGCGTCCGCGGCGTCGGGTCCCTTGCTGCCCTTGGCGTACGTGTGGACCGTGCCGCCCGCGTCCGTCTCCAGTGCCTGGAGGATGGGCGTGATGTAGCCCCACGCCTGCTCCACGCTGTCCTGTCGCGCGAAGAGCGTGGCGTTGCCGCGCATGCAGTCCAGGAGCAGGCGCTCGTACGCCTCCGGCACGGGCTTCTTGAAGCTCTCCGCGTAGTCCATGTCCATGGTGACGCCGCCGATGTTGACGTCCTCGCCGGGAATCTTGGACTCGAAGGACAGCGCGATGCCTTCGTGCGGCTGGATGCGCAGCGTGAGCACGTTGGGCTGCAGCCGCTGACAGGTGGCGCCGCCGCCGCTGAACAGGCCGATGGGCACCGACTTGAAGTGGATGGACACCTCCGTCAGGCGCTTCTTCAGGTTCTTGCCCGCGCGCAGGTAGAAGGGCACGCCCTGCCAGCGCCACGAGTCGATGTTCATCTTCATGGCCACGTACGTGGGCGTGCGCGAACCCTTCTTCACGCCCTTCTCGTCCTGGTAGCCCTCGTACTGGCCCACCACCACGTGCTGGGGCACCTCGCCGCCTTCAACGGGGCGCAGCGCGCGGAAGACCTTGTTCTTCTCATCGCGGATGTCCTCCGCGGCGAAGGACACCGGGGGCTCCATGGCGCATAGGGCCAGCACCTGGAGCAGGTGGTTCTGCACCATGTCCCGGATGACGCCCGTCTCGTCGTAGAAGCCGCCGCGGCCCTCCACGCCAATGGCCTCGGCCGCGGTGATCTCCACGTGGTCGATGTGCTGGCGGTTCCAGAGCGGCTCGAAGATGGCGTTGGCGAAGCGGAACACCAGGATGTTCTGCACCGTCTCCTTGCCCAGGTAGTGGTCGATGCGGAAGATCTGCTTCTCGTCCAGCGCCGAGCCCAGCGTCTTGTTGAGGGCCTTCGCGCTCTCCAGGTCGTGGCCGAAGGGCTTCTCGATGATGAGCCGGCTCCAGGGCTTCTCTCCCGGCTGCTCCTCGCGCTTGATCAGCCCCGCGCCGGAGAGGCTCTGGATGATCTGCGGGAACGTGGAGGCCGGCGTGGCCATGTAATAGAGCTTGTTGCCGTCCGTCTTGTGGCGCTTGGAGATGTCCTGGAGCTTCTGGCCCAGGCGCTTGAAGGCCTCCGGGTCGTCGTAACCGCCGCAGGCGACCTCGATGGTCTCCGAGAAGCGCTTCCAGGTGGCCTCGTCGAGCGGCTGCGTGCGGGCGAACTTCTTCAGGCCCTCCTTCACGTGCTCGCGGAAGGACGCGTCCTCCAGCTTGGAGCGGCTGAAGGCGACGATGGCGAAGTGCTCGGGGAGCAGGCCGGAGCGGGCGAGCTCGAAGAGGGCGGGGAATAGTTTGCGTTCGGCCAGGTCGCCCGTGGCACCGAAGAGGACCAGGGTGCAGGGGTCCGGGCGCCCCGCGCTGAACACCGGTTCGCCCTCACGGGGATGGGTTTCGATGTGCACTCCCTGCGCGTCCATGCGGTTCTCCCTCCGGGTTCGCCGGGCACCTTAAGGCGCTAATCTGGCGGCCCTGCAAGCGCATTGCAGGAGAATGATGCGGGCCTGACGTCTTGCCTGCCCCGGCGCTCGGGTGCTCCGTCGGCTTCCCCCAGGCTCCGCTCGAACTCCTTCGGAGGGCGCGCGGGCGGCCGGGCCGGCGTGAGCTGGCTGCCTGGAACGTGGTACTCCTGGCGGACCGGACGCCTCCGGCGTCGCGCTGAACGGAAGCTCCTTCTCTCGCATGCGCTACGTCGTCTCGCTGTGGTTCTTCGCACTGTTCCTGGTCACCGCGCCCCTCCTCTTCACGTTGGGCGCGGTGTTGTTCGTGGTGGCGTACCCGTTGGATCCGAACCGCCAGTGGCTGCACGTGCTGGTGTGCCGGTGGTGCTACGGGTTGTGGCTGCACGCGTCCCCCGGCTGGAGCGTGCGGGTGGAGGGACGGGAGCTGTTGCCCAAGGGGCCGTGCGTCTACGTCGTCAATCACCAGTCGTTCGCGGACATCCTGGCGGTGATGGGGCTGTTCACGCCGTACAAGTTCGTGGCGAAGGCGTCGCTGTTCCGCACGCCGCTGGTGGGCTGGATGATGACGCTGCTGGGCTATGTGCCCATCGTGCGCGGCAGCTCCACGTCCATGGAGCAGCTGTTGGGCCCGTGCCGCCGGTGGCTCCGCAAGGGCATCCCGGTGCTCATCTTCCCGGAGGGCACGTACTCGCCGGGAGAGTTGCTGCCCTTCAAGCGCGGGGCGTTCCAGCTGGCGCTGGAGGAGCACGTGCCGGTGGTGCCTGTGCTGGTGCGCGGCACGCGGGAGCTGGTGGATGGGGATGGGCCGTGGATGAGCCCTCGCGCCACCGTCACGGTGCAGGTGATGCCGGCCTTGCCGCCGGAGACGTTCGGGCCGGATTCGGCGGCGCTGGCCACGCGCGTGCGTGAGCAGTTCGTGGAGGCGCTGGCGCGGGTGGGCTGAAGGAGCACGGACGGGGTAGCGTCAGGGGCATGCGCCACCTGCTCCTGTGCTGGCTCGGGGTCTGTCTGTCTTCCACTGCGTGGGCAAGAATCCCCTTGCCGGAGGCGGGAATCCCCGACCCCTTGCGCCTGGTGTTGTCCGAGTCGTCGCTGAGGGTGGTTGAAGGGGGCACGGCGTCCATCCACGTGTCGTTGTCCGGCCACCTGTGGCCCGGCGGCCCGGGTGAGTCGCTCACCGTCACGGTGGCGCGGACGGACGGCGACGCGGACCTCACGGTGCGGGAAGGAGCGTCGCTCACGTTCGCCCCGACGAACTGGGACCCCCAGGAGGTGGTGCTGGCGGCCGCGAAGGACGCGGACAACGAGGACGGCACGGCCATCTTCACGGTGTCCGCGCCGGGCCTGGAGTCGCTCACCTTCGTCGTGACGGAAGCGGATCAGGACCCCCTGGCTCCGGTCTTCACCCCCGTGCTGGTCCCCCAGGCCGTGGTGGGTGTCCCCTATCGGCTCGCAGTGCACGCGCGGGGACGGCCCGCGCCGACATATGCCCTGCGCACCGCGCCTCCCGGGATGAGCCTGGATGCGCTGGGCAACCTCACGTGGACGCCTTCCCAGCTGGGGGCGGTGGACGTGGTGGTGGTGGCGAGCAATGGGCAGCAACCCGATGCGGAGCTGTCCTTCCGGCTCGTCGTGGGGACGGATCAGCCCCCCTCTGCGCGCATCACCGCCCCGCTCTATGACGAACGGCTGTCAGGGCGCCTTGCCGACTTCACCTGCGAGTGCATCGACGACGTGGGTTGCGTACGCGCGCAGTTCCGGGTGAATGGTGTGCCCCTGGTGACGCGGGAGGGCCCGGGCCCCATCTATTCCGTGGGGGGTTGGGACATCTCGGAGCTCACGCCTGGAGGCTATGTCCTGCAGGTCTTCGTGACGGACTCGGCAGGACACGTAGCCGAGGCGGAGGCCGTCAGGGTGTTCGTCGACGGTCCCGGCCCGGACGCGGGAACGGCGGTGGATGGTGGGCCCATCGTGGTGGGGGACGAGGGCGACGACATCATCGACCCCTGGAGCTGCGACTGCGCGACCACCGGGTTGGCTCCGGCGGTGTGGATGGGGCTGGGGCTGCTGGGGCTGCGCGCCCGGCGTCGCCGGGTCTGACGTCGTACCGGGTGCCGCGAAGGCTCAGGCGTGCTCGGAGCCGGGCAGCTCTTTGTCCAGCGAGGCCTCCGCGTGCGGCGGGGCCTCCACCGCGTTCGTCGCGGGCAGTGAGGGCGCGGCCTCGGAGACGGCGCGGGCCAGGTCGTGGGGCGCGCGGATCAACGCCTCCAGCGCGGCGGTGCTCGCGGGGACGCCGCGCTGCTCCACCTGGAGCCAGCCGCCCTTGATGCTCACGCGGCGGTGGCCCTTCAGGCCCAGCAGGCGCTGACGCACGCCCGGATCCAGGATGATGGGACGCGCTTCCGGGGACAGCCCCTCCACCTGGAAGGCCGCGTCCAACTCCGAATCGCCCAGCGCCTCTTCGCGAGGCGTGGCGGCGCCGGGAATCTTGTCCTCGGGGCGCTCGTGCTCCAGCAGCAGGTCCGCGGGCAGCGCGCCCTCCAGGTCCAGCCGCAGCACCGTCACGGTGTGGCGCTTCTTGCTGCTCGCGCCGCGCTTGCCCGTGGCCAGGAGCAGCGTCCGCCCTTGGTAGCGCCCCTGCACCTCCATCCGCCGCTCCGCGATGGAGAGGCCGTGCGCCTTCGCGAACGCCTCCCACGCGGCGCGCTGGCGGCGCTTGAGCTGGAACAGCGTGGCGAGGACCAGGACGCCCAGGACGAGCAGGGACGCGAGGATGCCGAGCGGGGAGAAGACACCGGAAAGCATGGCGGCGCATTGTGCACTGGCCTCGCGGCGCGTGGTCCATCAATCCGATCGCGGATGCACCTCCGTGCGCCGGGCAGGCTTGCTGCATGGGTGCGTGGACCTGGGGAAGGAACGCCGCGCGAGCGCAAACGTGTGGAATTCCGTGTGTCTCGCGCGGACCGTGCGCTCGCATGGCGCAGGGCCCCCATGCCACGGGTGTGCCCTCGCGGGTGGGCCTCGGCCGCATGCGGAGGCTCCGTGGCGCGTGGGGTGGGGAGGATGGGACGCGTCGGGCAGGCCACGGATGCAAGCTCGCGGAATGACACCCTTTTTCGACAATGTCAGAGGGGGCGGGTAAGGGAGCGGGGGCTCGCCGCTTGGAGTCGGGGATGGGACCGGGGGAGGCTGCCCGGCCCGCACCCGCCACCGGGCCACGAGGGAGGGTGAACGCCGGATGCGCCTGCTGCACACGTCGGACTGGCACCTGGGCCACACGCTGTATGACGTCTCACGCGAAGTGGAGCACGCCGCGTTCCTGACGTGGCTGTTGGACACGCTGGAGTCCCAGGAGGTGGATGCGCTCCTGGTGGCCGGGGACATCTTCGACACGGCCAACCCCAGCGCGGAGGCGCAGGCGGCCTGGTACCACTTCATCGCGCGCGCCCGTCGCACGCTGCCGAAGCTGGACGTGGTGGTGGTGGGCGGCAACCACGACTCCGCCGCTCGCCTGGACGCGCCGGATCCGCTGTTCCACGCCCTGGGTGTGCGCGTGGTGGGCGGCCTGCCGCGCCACCGGGGTGGACTGGAGATGGAGCGGCTGGTGGTGCCGGTGCACGATGCGCGCGGGAAGGTGGGCGCGTGGGTGGCGGCGGTGCCGTACCTGCGGCCCTCGGACCTGCCGTCCGTGCCGGACAGTGAAGGGGACCGGTTGGTGGAGGGTGTGCGCTCCGTGTACGCGGAGGTGCTGGAGGCGGCGCGCAGGCGGCGCCGGTCCGGGCAGGCGCTGGTGGCCATGGGCCATTGCTACATGACGGGCTCGGAGCTGTCGGAGCTGAGCGAGCGCAAGATCCTGGGCGGCAACCAGCATGCGCTGCCGGTGGAGCTGTTCCCGGAGGACGTCGCGTACGCGGCGCTGGGGCACCTGCACAAGGCGCAGCGCGTGGGTGGCCGCGAGGGCGTGCGCTACAGCGGCTCTCCGCTGCCGCTGTCGCTGTCGGAGGCGCACTACCGGCACCAGGTGCTGGTGCTGGACGTGGAGGACGGAGTGCTGACGCAGGTGCGCCCGCTGACGGTGCCGCGCACCACGGACATGATGCGGGTGCCCGCGCGGGACGCGGCGCCGCTGTCGGAGGTGCTGGAACTGCTCGCGGCGCTGCCCGCGTACGAGGCGGAGGCTCCGGAGTCGATGCGGCCGTACCTGGAGGTCTGCGTGTCGCTGCCCCGGCCGGAGCCGGCGCTGCGTCACAAGGTGGAGAAGGCGCTGGAAGGGCGGGCGGCGCGGCTGGTGAAGCTGACGCCCTTCTACACGGGCACGGGCGGGGCGCTGGCGGACGTGCGGCCGGGGTTGTCGCTGCGGGAGCGCACTCCGGAGGACGTGTTCCTCGCCCGGTATGCGCGGGACTTCAAGGAGGCGCCCTCGCCGGGGTTGCTGGAGTCGTTCCACGCGCTGCTCACGCAGGTGCAGGAGGACGCGTCGTGAAGATTCTGGCGATTCGCGGCAGCAACCTCACGAGCTTCGCGGGGGACTTCGCGCTGGAGCTGGACCGGGCGCCGCTGGACCGGCTGGGGCTGTTCGCCATCTCCGGCGCGACGGGGGCGGGGAAGAGCACGCTGCTGGATGCGCTGTGCCTGGCGCTGTTCGACCGCACGCCCCGGCTGGGCGGGCCCAGCAAGGTGCTGGTGGGCCGGGCGGACGAGGACGAGGAGGCGCGGCTGTCCGCGTACGACGTGCGCGGCATGCTGCGGCGCGGGGCGGGCAAGGGCCACGCGGAGGTGGACTTCCTGGGCAAGGACGGGCGGCGCTACCGGGCGCGGTGGAATGTGTGGCGTGCTCGCGAACGCGCGGAAGGGCGCTTCCGGCCGCAGGAGCTGAGCCTGACGGACGTGGCCTCGGGGCAGCTGTTCGGCCGCACCAAGGGCGAGGTGCTCCACGCGATCCAAGAGCGGCTGGGGCTGTCGTTTGATCAGTTCCGGCGCTCGGCGCTGCTGGCGCAGGGGGAGTTCGCGGCGTTCCTGCGCGCGGACGCGAACGAGCGCGCGGAGCTGCTGGAGCGGATGACGGGCACGGAGGTGTACAGCCGCCTGTCCATCGCCGCGCACGAGAAGAACGCGAAGGAGCAGGAGGAGCTGAAGCGGCTGTCGCTGGGGCTCGCGGCCATCGCCCTGATGTCGGACGCGGATCGCGAGGGCGTGCGCGCCCAGCTGGGCGAGGAGGAGGCGGCGCGGGTCCGCGAGGAGACGCGGTCGCGCGAGGCGGAAGCGGCCCGGTCCTGGTACGCGCAGCGCGCGGAGTTCGTGGGGCAGGAGCAGCAGGCCGAAAGCGCGGTGGCCCGGGCGGAGTCGGAGCGGGAGGCGGCGGCGCCTCGCGAGGCGCTGCTGGAGTCGGTGCGCGCGGCGGAGGGCTTCCGCGCGGTGGTGTCCGCGGTGGAGGCCGCGGAGCAGGGCTGCGTGAGGGCGGAGGCCGAGCAGCTGGAGCGGGCCTCGCAGGCGGAAGCGGCGCTCGCGGCGGCGGCGGCGCAGCGGCAGGTGCGGATGCAGGCGGAGGCCGCGCGGGCGGCGGCGCTGGATGCGGAGGCGTCGGTGCGTCCGGCGCTGGAGGAGGCCGCGACCCTGGACACGCGCCGCGCGGAGGCGGAGCGCGAGGCCCGTGAGGCCGCGGAGCTGGCGACGCAGTCGAAGGCCGCGGAAGCGTCGGCTCGCGATGCGCTGGCGCTGGTGCAGACGGCGGAAGCAAAGGCCCAGGTGTTGGTGGACGCGGCCGACGCGTGGCGCACGTCGCATGCGAGCTGGGAGTCCCTGGCCACGGAGTGGCCCCGCTGGCAGCGCGAACTGGAGCGCTTCGCGGGAGCGCTGAAGGACGAACAGTCGGCGGGCGCGGACGCGGACCGGCTGGGGAAGGACGCGGACCGCCTGGGCAACGAGGCCCAGGCTCGCCGCGAGGAGCACCAGGGCGCGGTCGAGTCGGAAGCGCAGGCGCAGGCCCTGGCGACGCACGCGGAAGCCGCGCTGGGCGAGGATGGCGGCGCGGCGCGGCGGGCGCTCCGGGATGCGCTGCTGTCGCGACAGGACGCGCTGGGGGCCCTGGCGCTCGCGGGTGAAGGCGCTCGGGCGGAGGGCACGGCGGAAGGTGACGCGGCGGCGGAGGTGAAGACGCATCGCGAGGTCTCCCAGCGCGCGGCGGAGGAGGCGAAGGACGCGGCGGCGCGGCGGGCGACGCAGGAGGCGATGCTCCACGAGGCGCGCCGTGCGCAGTCGCGCGCGGAGGCGACGCAGGGGTTGGCCTCGCACCGGGCCGCGCTGCATGAAGGTGAGCCGTGTCCACTGTGCGGCGCGCTCGAACATCCGTATGCCCGGGAGGCCTCCGCGCTGGAGGGGCTGGTCGCGGAGGCCGCGGCCCGGGTGCTGGAGCTGGAGTCGGCGCGCGATGCCGCGGCGAAGCAAGAGGGCGCGGCGAGCGTGCGGCAGGCGACCGCGGACACGGCCGCGACCCAGGCCGAAGCCCGGCGCGACACGGCGGCCCGCAAGCGCACCGCGCATCGTGATGCCTGGCGCGCGGCTCGCGAGCGGTGGGCCCGCGTGGAGCACGCCGCACAGGATGCCCGTGCCGCTGCATCACCCCCTGAGGACGCTGAGGACTCCACCGCGCAGGCATGGATCCGTTCCGCTCAGGAGGACGTGCGCGCGCGGCTCGCGACCCTTCGTGACGAAGAGGCTTCCGCGGAAGCCCGCGCCAGCGCCGCGCGCGAGGCCCGGGCCCTGCTGGAGACCCGGCGCACCCGGCGCGAAGGCGCGGCCGATGCCCTTCGCAAGGCCGAGGACGCTCAGTCCCGCGCGTCCCAGTCCCACCGGGATGCACTGCTTCGCCGGGACACCGCCCGCGATGCCCGCGAGCGCGCCCTCACCGAAGTATCCCCTCCGTTCGCCAGCGAGGAGGTCACCTGGAAGGACAAGCTCGCCGCGGACCCCGCGCGCTTCCAGGGCCAGTGCCTGGCGCGCGTGACGAAGTGGCGCGAGAAGCTCGCGGAGCTGGAGACCTCGCGCAAGCGCCTGGAGGAGCAACAGGGCCTGCGTGCCCGTGAAGAAGTCCGCTTCCAGTCCCGGCACGAGGACGCGGAGACCGCCACCCACCGCGCGGGCCTCAAGGACGCGGCCTTCCAGGATGCGTCCAGGGCGCGCGCCCGGCTGCTCCAGGGCCGCCCCACACAGGAGGTGCGCGCGGAGGTCCAGGCGCGCATCGACGCCGCCCAGTCCACCTACGAGCGCGCCCGCGAGGACTCCGAAGCCCTCCAGCAGGCGGAGAAGGTGGCCACCGCCCGCGCCGAGGACGCCGTGCGCCTGCGCACCGAGGCCGCCCGCGCGCTCGACAGCGCCCAGGCCGTCCTCGCGGAACGCCTCGCCGGTCACGGCACCACCCTGGAGCAGCTCAAGGCCCTGCTGTCGCGCGGCGCCGCCTGGTGCGACTCGGAGGCCCGCGCGCTCAACGCCCTGCGCGAGTCCGTGGCCCAGGCCCGCGCCGTCCTCGTGGAGCGCCGCGAGCGCCGCGTCCGCCTTGAGGCCTCCGGGCTTCCCTCGCTTGCGGAGGCAGACGTCGCGGAGCTCTGCGAACGCCTGCGCACCGACGTGGAGGTGCGCCGCAGTGCCGAGGCCCTGCTGCGCGCGAAGCTGGACACCGACGACACCGCCCGCGCTCGCCATGGCGCGGAGGCCCGGGCCCTGGAGCTTCGCCGCGCCGACGCGGAGGTGTGGAAGACGCTGGGCGACCTCATCGGTTCGCACGACGGAAAGAAGTTCAAGGTCTTCGCCCAGAGCCTCACCCTGGACGCGCTGCTGCTGCACGCCAACGCGCACCTGCGCGAGCTGGCCCGCCGCTACCGCCTGGAGCGCGTGCCCGGCCACGACCTGGACCTCCAGGTGGTGGACGGCGACATGGGCGACGAGGTCCGCAGCGTGGCCAGCCTCTCCGGCGGCGAGAGCTTCCTCGTGTCGCTCGCGCTCGCGCTGGGCCTGGCCTCGCTGTCGTCGGAGACGACGCAGGTGGAGACCCTCTTCATCGACGAGGGCTTCGGCACGCTCGACCCGGAGACGCTGGAGGTCGCGCTCGCCACGCTCGACGCGCTCCAGGCCACCGGCCGCCAGGTGGGCATCATCTCCCACGTGAGCGGGCTCGCTGAGCGCATCGGCGTGCAGGTGCGCGTGGTGAAGCAGGGCGGCGGCCGCAGCAAGCTCGTCGTCGAAGGCGACGCGGGGATGGTCGTGCCCTCGGATCAGCAGGTGGCGTAGCTCAGCCCGTCACCGGCTCCGCGCCCATCAGGCCGCGCACCACCGCGGCCACGGCCAGCGGCGTCGCCACGCGGTCGTCGCTCAGCGCCGCCAGCGCCCGCGCGAACTGCTCCGCGGAGGAGAAGCGCTGCGACGGGTGCGGCGCGAGCGCCCGGTCCAACACCAGCGCCAGCGGATCCGACACCTCCGGCGCCACCATGCGCACGGGCGTCAACCGCAGGCCCCGGATGGAGGCCTCCACCTCCTCGGACGTCCCTTCCTCATAGGGCGACTCCAGGGACAGCAGCTCGTACAGCAGCACCGCCGCCGCCCACAGGTCCACCGCCACGGAGACCTCGCCCGCCAGGAGCTCCGGTGAGCGGTAGTTCTGCTTGCCCACCCGCCGCAGGTCCACCTCCAGGCCCGCGCGCGAGCGGGCCACGCCGAAGTCCGCCAGCTTCACCTCTCCGCCGCGCGACAAGAGCACGTTGTGCGGAGACACATCGCAGTGAACCAGCGCCAGCGGCAGGCCCTTGGAGTTGGTGGCCTTGTGCGCGTACGCCAGCGCCTCCAGCACGTGGCGCACCATCATCACGGAGATGTCGATGGGCAATTCGATGCGCCGGCGCCGGCACTGCGCCAGCACGCGCCCCAGGTCCGTGCCGTCCACCAGCTCCAGCGCCAGGTAGGGCCCGTCCGCCAGCTCGCCGTACTCCCGGAAGCCCACGATGTGCGGATGGTCCAGGCACCGCGCCAGCTCCCCCTCGTGCAGGAGCTGCTCGCGCGCCTCCGGGTCCCGCAGGCGCTCCGGTCGCACGCGCTTGAGGGCCATCTCCTCCCCCGCATACGGCCCCTGGAGCATCCGCGCGCGGAACACCTCCGCGTTGCCGCCGCGCCCCAGCCGCGACAGCAGCTGGAAGCGGCCCAGGTCGCGCGGCCACTCGGGTGTCTTGCCTTCCTCCAACGTCACGCCTTCTCTCCGGCCAGGCTTGCCAGGTACCCGTCCAGCGTCGCCGAGAAGGTGGCGTCGTCGCTCAGGAAGGCAAGCCCCACGCCTCCGGTGTACTGCTCGTCCACCACGTGCACCACCAGCGCCTCGCCCTGCAGCCGCTGGCCGTTGGGCAGCTTCACGTCCACGGTGACGACGCTGTCCTGCGGCGGGCGGTGCGCCGTGCGCACGAAGAGTCCTCCGTTGCTGATGTTCAGCGCGTGCTCGCGCACGAAGTCCAGCTCCGTGCGGAACTCCATCTCCAGCTTCACCGCGAAGCGCCGGGCGCGGCGCTGGGATTCATCACCAGAGGGTGCGGGTGATGGCGCGGGGGACGGCGCGGGCGGATCCGACGGCGATGACTCCTCGGACGGTCCGGTCTCCGGCGCGACCCCGCCTCCGGTGGGAGCGGCCTGGGGCGCGGGCGGTGCCTCGGATGGCGGCGGAGCCTTCGGCGTGGACGGGGCGGGCAGGGGACCTCGCGCGGACAGGGCCTCCAGGTGCTGCCGCAGCTCCTGCGCGGCCTGCGTGCGCTCATTGCCGGCGAAGGGCGTGCCGCCCGACAGCGTGCGCGAGCGCAGCGCGTCCCGCTCCGCCTTGGGCAGCCGCCACAGCTCCACGAACGTGCCGCCGCTCTTGCGAACCTCCTCGCCCAGCCGCTCCACCGCCGCGCGCGGATAACCGGGCACCTCCACCTTCACCTCCAGCGCGCCGGCCTCGTCGCGAAACGCCACCACGAGCTGCATCGACTGCGCGGACGGCAAAAGCGCGCCCAGGCCCTCCACGACGGCTGCCGCCATCTCAGGCGAAGCCGCTTCCCCCCATACCGCCGCAAGACCGAACACAGGCACGGGGCGGACGATAACCGAGCCCGCCTGGCCTCCGTAAAGACAGTGCAGCCGGAAACAGGCGACAGAGGTGAACGCCGAGTTTACGAATCGTGATTCCACCTCCGTCCCAGGGCGCACCTACATCGGAATCAGGCGCGCATCCCTCTATGCTGAGTCAATTCTCCGTCCCCCCTTCCCGGAGTGCTGACCCGTTATGCGCAATTGGATCCGACTCTTCTCCGGCACACTGCTTGCCGCCACGCTCATGGCGGGCTGCGGCGGCAGTGACCCGGACCCCGGCCCTGATGATCCCACCCCCACCAACGACGGAGGTCCCGGCGGCTCCGACGCCGGCTCCGACGCCGGCTCCGACGCGGGCTTCGACGCCGGCTATGTCGAGGACGCGGGCGTCATCATCGACCCGGACCCCGACCCCGGTGAGGTCCCCGTCAACCCGTATGATCCGGACAACGCCACGAAGGACTCGGACTGCGACGGCCTGACGGACCAGGAGGAGTTCTCCACGGTCTACGCCGGCGGCCTGAAGACGCACCCCGGCCGGCGCGACACGGACGGCGACGGCATCCGTGACGGCGTGGAGGTGGGCCGCACGAGCAGCGTGAACCCCGCGTGCTCGTTCTACGCGGACCAGGACCCCACCACGCGCACCTCGCCGGTGAAGGCGGACACGGACGACGACGGGCTGCCGGACGGCCTGGAGGACGCCAACCGCAACGGCAAGCGCGACCTCACGGAGACGGACCCCAACACGGCGGACTCCGACGGTGACGGCATCGCGGACGGCGTGGAGGACGCGAACAAGAACGGCTCGGTAAGCCCCGGCGAGACCGACCCCCGCCTGCGCGACACCGACGGCGACGGCCTGCCGGACGGCCTGGAGAAGCAGTCGGGCACGGATCCGCTCAAGCCCGACTCGGACGGCGACACCTGTTCGGACGGCGCCGAGGACGTGAACAAGAACGGCAAGGTGGATCCGGGCGAGACGGATCCGCGCAAGGCGGACTGCAACGCGGCCGTCCCCGACGCGGACTTCGACGGCATCCCGGACTCCGTCGAAGTCGCCACCGGCACCAATCCGAACAACGCCGACACGGACGGCGACGGCGTGGCGGACGGCGTGGAGGACACGAACAAGAACGGCCGCGTGGACTCCGGTGAGACCGACCCGCGCCTGACCGACACCGACTGCGACGGGCTCCAGGACGGCGCCGGCCGCAACGGCTTCCTCGGTGAGGACCCCAACTCCAACGGCCAGGTGGACCCCGGCGAGACGGACCCCACCAACCCGGACACCGACGGTGACGGTCTGCTCGACGGCGTGGAGCGCGGCGTGACCACGGCCGCGGCCCCCCCGAGCGCTGGCTGCAACTACGTGGGCGACGCGGACCCGACGACGAAGACGGACCCCAACAAGGCGGACACCGACGGCGACGGCATCCCCGACGGCGCGGAGGACTCCAACCAGAACGGTAAGGTGGACCCCGGCGAGCTCAACCCGCTGGACCCCAAGGACGGCGCGGGCACCACGCCCGCGGGCAAGGCGTGCAGCGTGCAGAACCTGCGCACGGTGACCTTCAAGGAGGACAGCGGCGCGGACATCCGGCTCGCGCTGCCCAACACCTTCAAGGCCGCCAACCTCCTCAACCTGAAGGCCAACGGCCAGACCGTGGGCGTCATGGGCTATGACGACACGAAGCAGGTGACGTTCATCGCCTACAAGCGCGGCCAGGTGGGCTCGTCCTCCACGCCTTCGACGGACGAGTCGGGCATCCGCACCGGCACGGCGCTCCTGTCTCCGGCGGACGTGGAGTTCACGCAGACGTTCACCACCTGGGACGGCTTCCCCGCGGCGGTCTCCCGCTACGCGCTCGCCGGCACGACGGAGCTGAAGGCGTTCACCAACTCGCTGGCGCGCCAGCTGGTGCCCAACAGCACGGAGACGCTCGGCGGTACGGCGGGCATCAACGGCCCGTTCAAGATCCAGGCGCAGTACGTGCACCGCTCCAACCAGAGCGTCGTGGTGGTGCTCGCCATCACGCCGGCGGCCCGCTACAACGAGGCGGGCAGCATCTTCACCACGGCGGACACGGCGGGCGGCTCCGCGCTGGCGCAGTTCGGAGACGCGGACGCGGTGCAGTGCGAGGTCTTCACCGGCAACACGGCCGTGGTGGACTTCCTCTTCGTGGTGGACGACTCCGGCTCCATGGCGTCGTCGCAGACGTCGCTGGCGAACGCGGGCACGGCGGTGGCCAACAAGCTGGGCAACGCGACGCTGGACTGGCGCGTGTCCATGGTGACCACCAGCTACACGGTGGGCAACAGCGCCAACCGCAACGTCATCCGCCCCTTCACCACCAACATCGACCAGTTCAAGGCGTGGCTGACCCAGAACGCGGTGTGCAACAACAACGTGTGCGCGGTGAAGGGTGGCACCACCCAGAACCCCACGTACACGCCGCTGCCCAACACCGCCTGTACGGCCAACACCAACTGCTGGGTGGCCCTGGGCGGTGACGGCAGCGAGCGTCCGCTGGAGGCCGCTCGCAAGGCCATCAACGACATGGCCGCGTCCACGGGCGGCCCGGAGACGAAGATCCGTCCGGGCGCCAAGGTGGTGGTGGTCATCCTCACGGACGTGAAGGACCAGTCCACGGACACGGTGGCCAACTACTCCGCGTACTTCCTCAACAGCGGCACCACGGCCGGCACCACGAGCAACCCCACGGGCCAGCGCATCCAGGTGCACGGCATCATCTGCCCGCCGGACGGCGGCCAGTGCTACTCGGGTGAGGACAACACGAACCCGCGCCACCTGGAGGTCATCCAGGCCACGGGCGGCGTGTCCGGCAGCATCCGGGACAACACCTCCATCACCAACACCATCAACGCCATCGTGGACAGCGTCATCGCGTCGGTGGGTTACCGCACGCTCAAGCCGCCGATTGGCGCGTCGCTGAAGGTCGCGGTGGAGGCGGTGGTGGATCCGGGCATCTGCCCGAGCATCGGGGACCTGCCGCGCAGCCGCACCAACGGCTTCGACGTGGACGGCATCAACCGCACCGTGTCCTTCTACGGCGCCTGCCGTCCGAAGGAGTCCGGCAAGACGCAGGCGGCGCTGTCGTACCGCTACTGGATCGACCGCACGGCCAAGGCGGACGGCAACCCGCCCCCGTGCGCGTCCGACACGACGTACTACGACCCGAACGACCCGGACTTCTGCAAGGGCAAGCTCGCCTGCAACCGCACCACGGACAAGTGCGAGTGCCCGGCGGACTGCGGTGACACGGCGCCCCCGGGAAAGGTGTGCAACACGGACCGCGCGGTGTGTGACTTCACCTGCGCCCAGGACTGCGGCGGCACGTGCGGCACCTTCGAGACGTGCAACACGGGCACCTGCTCGTGCAGTTGCGTGCAGTCCGCGACCTGCGCGGCGGGCTACAAGTTCGACAACAACGCCTGCGGCTGCGTCTGCGACACGGGCGCGCTCAACTGCGGCAACGCCTTCGGCGCCAACGCGGAGCTGTGCGCCTGCGTCTGCAAGTCGGACTGCGGCGGCTGCGCGCCGGGCTTCACCTGCAACGTCAGCTCGTGCGTCTGCGAGAAGCCCATCGGCTAGGCCGGAATGAAAACGCGCTCCCGGTGCCTCATGGACCGGGAGCGCGGCGCTGAATCCGAAGCCCCCGCTCCGCGACGCCCCCTCAGGGGGGAAGCGGGCCGGGGGCTTCTTCTTTCCCCAGGATTACTTCGCGGCCAGATTCGGAGGCGCGCTGGCGGCGCGGTACACGGGGTAGAGGCCCAGGCGCTCGTCCCAGGTCGGGTGGCGCTCGGCGAAGAAGCGCAGGCGGGCGCGCGGGTCCTTGGCGAAGCCCGCGTCCTTCAGGCGCTCCTGGAACGCGGCCTTCACGCCAGCGTCCTTCGCCAGCAGCTCCCGGGCGTAGGGCTCCAGCACGTAGTCCTCGATGTATTCCTTCTGCTCGAAGTGGGCGTTGAAGAAGCCCCACGTGAGCAGCGAGTCCGGCCCCGCGGGCTCGAAGAGGTGCGCCACCAACTGCACGTTCTTCTGCGCCACCGGCACGTAGAGCGTCCCCACGGGCAGGTCCTGCGTGTCCGGCTTCCACTCACCCTTCGCGGTGAGGCCCTGGTGGCCTTCGTTGGTGCGCACCTGGAACTGGAAGTCCTTCGAGTGGAACGACTCCACCTTCGCCGCGGGCACCGCGCGGGTGAGGCGCTGGAACGCGATGCCGTGCGCGGCCAGCTTCGGCGCGACCCACGCGGCGTGCGCGGCGGACACCAGGTAGCCGCCCTCGGGCAGCTTCGTGGTGAGGGCGGGCTCCACGTCCGGCAGGTACGGCACCTTCCACGTCTGGGGCTGCGTGTCGTCGTAGCGGATGTACGGCTGGCCGGAGATGTCCGACGGCAGGCGCTCATAGGCGTAGCCCTTGAACGCAATGGCCTCACGCTTGGACGTGTTCTTCCAGCCGAGCACCACCTCGCGCACCTGACCGGCCACGGCCTTCTGGTCCTCCGTCTTCACGGCGGCCTGGAGCGCGGCGCCGTCGCGGGCCACGAGCTTCAGGAGGCCCTCCAGCACGTCGCGGGTGGCCTTCACGCGCTCGGCGTAGTTCTTCCAGGAGTGCGTCTCCACGAGCACGCCGAAGCGGTGGTGGACGGACCAGAAGGCATGGCTGAAGCGCGGCGGGGGGACGCCGTAGGCGAAGCCGCTCGTGGGGTCGTCGTCCACGATGAAGGACGGGTAGAAGCGCAGCGGCTGGTGCCCCTGGGCGGTGAGGCCGGTGAAGAGCTCGTCCACCAGCTTCGTGCCCAGCTCGCGCAGCGCGAGCGGGCCGGACTTCTGGGGCTCCAGGCCCACGGACACGTCGGGTTCGAACTTCGCGCCGTCGGTGACGTGCAGGTCCACGTAGACGAGCGGGTCCCACGCGTTGAGGTACTTCAAGAGCAGCACCATCTCCGGCGCGTCCGCCTTCACGTAGTCGCGGTTGAGGTTGAGGTTCTGGGCGGTGACGCGGAAGCCCATCTCCTCCGGGCCCACCTGGTTGGGGCGGTGGTTGGGGTTGAAGCGCTCGTGGCCGTCCACGTTGAAGACGGGGACGAAGACGGCGGTGACACCCTTGAGCAGGTCCGGCACGGACGCCCGGTTCTGGAGCGCGTCACGCAAGAGCCAGTAGCCCGCGTCCTTGCCGTCGATTTCACCCGCGTGGATGCCGCCCTGGAAGAAGACGACGGGCCGCCCCTTCTTGCGCGCCGCGTCCGCGGTGAGCGTGCCGTCCTGGCTGACGACGAGCGCCACCATGGGGCGGCCCTCCGGCGTGGTGCCCAGCGTGTCGCAGCGGGCCTTGCCGGGGAACGCCTTGGGGAAGGCGCGGCAGAGGCTCTCTGCTTCCGCGTAGCGGCCGGTGCGCTTCCAGCCGCTCTGCTCGGAGACGGTGGTGAGTGGGGGTGGGGCCTGCGTGAGGACCAGGGCGGCGAGGGTGGGCAGGAGCATGCCCGCTTGAGACCACAAGCCCCGCCAGCGCTCAACCGTGCCGCACGGTGTGTGTGCCGCCCACGGGCAGCACGTGCACGCGGTCGCGCGGCCAGCCCCGGCGCAGCCACTCCGCGTCCAGGCGGGCGGGAGGCTCGTCCAAGGGCTCGTCCGTGAGCTTGAACGTGCCCCAGTGCATGGCGAAGAAGGCCATCGCGCCCAGGTCCTCGAAGGCCTGCACCGCCTCCTCCGGGTTCATGTGCTGCAGCCGCATGAACCACGCGGGGTCGTAGGCGCCAATGGGCAGGAGTGCCGCGTCCAGCTTGGGGAACCTGGCGCCAATCTCCTTGAAGCCCTGGAAGTAGGCGGTGTCGCCGGAGTGGTAGACACGCGCGCTCGAGCCCTCCACCACGAAGCCGCCCCAGAGCATCTGGTTGGCGTCGTGCAGGCCGCGGCGGCTCCAGTGCTGGGACGGCACGTAGTGCACGCGCACGGGCCCCACCTGCGTGGACTCCCACCAGTCCAGCTCATGGAAGGGCAGGCCCTGGCCCTGGAACACCGGCGCGTGGCCCAGGCCGGTGACGATGCGGGCGCCCACCTGCTTGAGCGTGGGCAGGTCCAGGTGGTCGTAGTGGTTGTGGGACACCAGGCTCGCGTCGATGCGCGGCAGCTTCTCCACCGGCACGCCGGGCGGCACGTTGCGGCGGATGATGACGTTGATGGAGTCGCGCAGCACCGGGTCGATGAGCAGCGACACGCCATCCAGCTGCACCAGCCAGCTCGCGTGGCCCAGCCACGTCAGGCGGGCGCCCTCTCCCGGGGCGGGCGGGGTGGCGAGCACCGCCAGGTCCGGCTCCACGTGTGGCACGACCGCGCGCGCGGGCGCGCTGCGGCGCTTGCCCGCGAGCTTGTCCGTGACGGCCCACTTGAAGACGCGGGTGAAGGCCTGCGGTCCGCTGCCATCCAGGTTCTTGAAGCGCATCGCCATGAGTGGCTCCTGGCAACGGGTGTCCCCCAAGGATGGGCCCGCGCCGCCTCGGGCGAGTCATGCTCGGCCGGAGGGGAGGGGCGCAAGGGGAATGCGGCCCGGACCGCCTGGGGAGGACATGCGGAGGGCGCGGGCGAAAAGGGGCGCGCGCCGTATAAGAGGGCTTCCCATGGGACCTGTCTCCGGCACCACGACCCGCAGGGTGTTGCTCGCGTTCGGCGCGCTGGTGGCGCTGTTCGCGGCGGCGTCGGGCTATGCGCTCGGCCGGCTGGCGGACATCCACGAGGGCACGCGTGCGCTGCGCGAGGTGGGCGGCCGCGCACGGGAGGCGCGTGAGTTGGCCACGGCGGTGAGGGACCAGTACGCGCACCTGGCGCACACCATCATCCTGGGCAACGACAGCCACCGGCGCTTCCACACCGAGGCCCGCGCCCGCGTGGAGGCGCTGACGCGGCGGCTCGCGGAGCACGCGCGCGACGCGGACGAGCGCGCGGCGGTGGCGGACATCCAGGCGTCGGGCGACGCGCTGGACACGCTCTACCGGGACACGCTGCTGCCCGCGGTGATGGCGAAGGACGCGGGCGCGGTGGAGGCGGCGCATGGGCGGGCGCTGGAGTGGGTGTCGCGCATCCAGGCGCGGGCGGACGCGCTGACGGCGGACTCGGACGCGTCCATGGAGGCCTTCGAGTCGCACGTGGGCGCGGTGGAGCGCGACAGCTTCCGCTGGGCGCTGCTGCTGTTGGGCGGGGCCACGTTGTTCGCGGCCGGGGTGGGCGTGTACATCGGCAACGCGGTGGCGCGGCTCGTCCAGCACGAGAAGCTGGCGGGCATTGGCCGGCTGGCGGCGGGCGTGGCGCATGAAATCAACAACCCGCTGGGTGTCATCCTCGGGTACGTGCGGCTGTTGCAGCGGCGGGCGGAGGGCTCGCTCGCGGAGGACCTGCGCGTGGTGGAGGAGGAGGCGGTGCGCTGCCAGGACATCGTGGAGGGGCTGCTGGACCTGGCGCGTCCGGGCCGAGGGCCTCGGGAGCCGGTGGCGCTGCGCGACGCGTGCGAGGAGGTCGTCTCCCGCCTGCGTGAAGCCACGCGCCTGGGCACCGTGACGGTGGACGTGCATGGCGAGGGCACCGCGTGGGCGCAGGCGCCCCGGCTGCGGCAGGTGCTGCTCAACCTGGTGAAGAACGCGGCGGAGGCCGCGGGCGAGGAGGGAAGGGTGGAGGTGCGCATCGCGGTGGACGCGGACGGGAGCGCTCGCGTGGCGGTATCGGACTCGGGGCCCGGGGTGACGCCGGAAGCGCGGGCGCGGCTGTTCGAGCCCTTCTTCACCACGAAGCCCTCTGGCACGGGGCTGGGGCTCGCGGTGAGCCAGGCCATCGCGGAGGCGCACGGCGGCCGCATCGACGTGGACACCGGGGCCCTGGGCGGCGCGCGCTTCACGCTGTCCCTGCCCGTGCCGTCGCGTGAACAGGAGGCGGCGGCATGAGCGGCGCGAAGCCTTCGGTCCTCGTCGTGGACGACAAGGAGAACATGCTCAAGCTGTTCGCGCGCATCCTCGGGGACGCGTACGCGGTGACGACCGCGCCCGACGGGGTGCAGGCGCTGGCCCTGGTCTCCGCGCGCACGTTCGACGTGGTCGTCACGGACATCCAGATGCCGGGCGCGGACGGCTTCACGGTGCTGCGCGAGGTGAAGCGGCGCGCACCTGAGACGGAGGTCGTCCTCGTCACCGCCTACGCGAGCATCCCCAAGGCCGTGGAGGCCATCAAGGACGGCGCGTACGACTACCTGTCCAAGCCCTTCGACCCGGACGAGGTGGCCCTGGTGGTTGCCCGCGCCCTGGAGCGCCAGCGCCAGCGTCGCGACGCACAGGGACTCGCCGCCCGCGTGGCGCGCATGCCGGACTTCCACGGCCTGCGTGGCACCAGCCCTGCGTTGCAGAAGACGCACGCGCTGCTCGCGCAGGTGGCGGCGCGCGACCTTACCGTGGTGCTCACCGGCGAGACGGGCACCGGCAAGGAGCTGGCCGCCCGCGCGCTGCACCGCGAGAGCCCCCGCCGCGACAAGACCTTCGTCGCGGTGAACTGCGGCGCGCTGCCGGCGGAGCTGGTGGAGAGCGAGCTCTTCGGCCACGCGAAGGGCGCCTTCACCGGGGCGACGGGCGCGAAGGCCGGCCTCTTCGAGGAGGCCCACGGCGGCACGCTCTTCCTGGACGAGGTGGGCGACCTGCCGCTGCCCGTGCAGGTGAAGCTCAACCGAGCGCTCCAGGAGAAGGAGATCCGCCGCGTGGGCACCACCACGCCGGTGACGGTGGACGTGCGCGTGGTGGCGGCGACGCACCGGGACCTCGCGCAGGAGGTGGCGCAGGGGCGCTTCCGCGAGGACCTCTACTACCGGTTGGGCGGCGTGACGGTGCGGATGCCGGCCCTGCGCGAGCGGCGCGAGGACATCCCGCTGCTCGCCATGCACTTCCTCACGGCCGCGAACCGGCCGGAGCTGGAGGGCTTCACGCCCCAGGCGCTCCAGGTGATCACCGGCGCGCCGTGGCCGGGCAACGTCCGCCAGCTCCAGAACGCGGTGGCGCGCGCGGCGGCGGTGGCGACCGGGCCGCGCATCACCCCGGAGGATCTGCCCCCGGAGCTGGGGGTGTCCGGTGCCCCCGCGCCTTCCGTGGCTCCGTCCGCGGAGGCCCTGGCGAAGCAGCCCTACCGTGAAGCGGTGGACCGTGTGCGCGATGCCGTGTCGCGCGACTACCTCACCGCGCTCATGCAGGAGTTCTCCGGCAACGTCACCCACGCGGCTGAGCGCGCGGGCATGGAGCGCGAGAGCCTGCACCGCCTGCTCAAGCGCTACGGCGTGCGCACGGAGGACTTCAAGCGCGGCGACTGAAGGCCGCTAGCGGGACGCGTGCTCCGCGAGGACCTTTTCCAGCTCCTGCGCCTGCGCCCGGACATCCTCGTCCGGGGACTTCGCGGCCCGGGCCGCGTGCGCGCGTGCCTGCGAGGGCTCCGTCTTCGCCAGCGCCATGGCCAGGGTCAGGTTCGCCTTGTCGTGGTCCGGCTGAGCGGCCAGGACGGGCTTGAGGATCTCCACTGCCCGTGCGTCCTGCTGCTGCTCCAGGTAGAGCATGGCCAGCGTGTAGGCCGGCTCCGCCGCCGTGGGCTCCCGGCGCAGGGCCTCTTCCAGGAGCGTCAGCGTGGCGACCCGCTGCTTGCGCTCGTCCAGCGCGTGCGCCAGCCCGGTGAGCTCCTCGATGGAGAGGTCCGCCTGCTTCCTCGCCCGGTCCACGAGGTTCAGGGCGCCCTGCGCGTCGTCGGCGCGCAACTGTTGGATTTCATCGAGGTACGCGTCGCTTCCCATGCAGTCCTCCAATGCGCCCCGCGGCGCTTTGAGCGCATTCTGCGTGACTTCGCGTGCGGATCCGCAACTTTGGATGGGCGGTTTCCGAAAAATCGAGAAGACTTCTCGCACAGGCCCCCCATGCAAATCCGCAACAAGCCCGTTCTCACGCCCCAGACCCAGGCGAAGGAAGCCCCCGCCACGCGTCCGACCGCCCCCGCGGCCCGCAACGTGGTGAAGGACTCCTTCTCCTCCGGCACCGCCGCCACCCAGCGCACCGCCGCCATCTCCGGCGCGCCCGCGGGCGACCACGGCAAGCTGATGAACGAATACCTCACCGGTGCTCGCCCGCCCCCGGCGGACTTCGAGAAGGTGATGGGCTACAAGCCGTACAGCATCCAGACGCCCCACGGCCAGCGCATGCAGGACCCGCTCGGCTACGCCTCCGTCCCCGGCCAGATTGGCCCGGTGAAGGAGTTCGACAAGGCGGCCAAGACGCACGACTACGGCTATGACCTGCTGCGCTACTTCGAGAAGAAGGGCACGCCGCTGAAGCCCGAGGCGCGCAAGGCCGCCGACGCGCTGTTCCGCAAGGACATGTTCGACTACGCGAACGACCAGAAGGGCGTGCTGGACCGCTTCAAGTACCGCGCCTGGGCCCAGGTCTACGCCACCGCGGTGGAGCTGAACTCGCTGCGCCAGGGCAACGGCCCTCCGTAGTCACGAAGGAGTCGCATGGAGGCTGAAGGGCCAGACGCAGGGCTGCCCCCGGACCGCGAGGACGTGGTGGCGGCGCTCCTGGCCCATCAGCGCCGCTTCCTCGCCTTCGTGGAGCGGCGCGTGGGAAGCCGGGCCGTCGCGGAGGACCTCTTCCAGACGGCCTTCGCCCGCACCCTGGAGAAGGGCGGGGCGCTGAAGGACGGCGAGAGCGCGGTGGCGTGGTTCTACCGCCTGCTGCGCAACGCGCTGGTGGACCATCACCGCCGGCAGGCCGCGGAAGGACGCGCGCTGGAGGTGGAGGCGCGCGACGCGGACTCCGCCACCGTGGACCTGGAGCTGAAGGGCGCGGTGTGCGCGTGCCTCGCGGACCTGCTGCCCACGCTCAAGCCCGAGTACGCCCGGCTCGTGCGCCAGGTGGACCTGGAGGGGCGGGCGGTGCCGGACGTGGCGCGCGAGGTGGGCATCACCCCCAACAACGCGGGCGTGCGGCTGCACCGTGCGCGGCTCGCGCTCAAGCGTTCGCTGGAGCGCGGTTGCGGTGCGTGCGCGGCGCACGGCTGCCTGGACTGCTCCTGCAAGCCGCGCCGCTGAGGCGCCTGCTCAGGGGCAGGTCGCCGCGTCGTCGTTCCTGTCGATGTTCACGCCCCCCAGCGGGTCGCCCTGGAACACGCTCGCCGCGAGCGCGGTGGCCCGGCACGTGGGCAGCTTCGGGTTGTCCACGGCGGTGAAGGCCAGCGACACGCGCGCAAGCTCCGTCAGGCCGAAGTCCGTGAGCGCCGTGTTGCCCTGGAGGTTGAGGAAGTCCACCTCTCGCAGCCGCGCCAGGTCGCCCAGGTTCGTCAGCGCGGCGTTCCCCAGCACCTCAAGGTTGCTCAGCCGGGTCAGCTGGTGGAGTCCCTCCAGGGACGTCAGCGCCGTGTTGCCCACGAGGGACACCGTGGTCGCGTTGCCCAGGGAAGGCAGGTGGTGCACGCGCTGAAGCTTTTCGTTGTACTTCACGAAGAAGCCCCCGGTCACGTACGACAGCGAGGGCATGTCCCCCACGCTCAAGAGCCCCTGGTTGCCCTGGATGTGGATGCGGCCCGCGTAGGAGAGCCGCTCGAGCCCCGTCGTGTCCGTCAGCCGGGGGTTGCCGGAGATGAGCAGCTCCCCCACGGAGACGAGCTGGGCCAGCGGGTGGAGCACCTCCATCACCGGGTTGTCCCTCAGCTGCAGGGCGCCCCCCACGTCCGTCAGGCGCTCCAGGCCGGAGGGGCCGCCCAGCGCGGCGTTGTTCGTGATGCGCACCTCCCCGTGGACCTGGGTCAGCTGGCTGAAGGGCGTCCGGTCCATCCGGAGGTGGTTCTCGATGATGAGCGACCCGCGGAGCACGGTGACGTACGGAAGCAGGCCGGGATCCACCAGCGCGTTGTTCGCGCGCAGGGAGATGCTGTCCACGGGCTGCACCGCCGCCAGTCCCTCCAGCGTGGGGAGCATGGGGTTGTCCTCCACCAGGAGGCTGCGCTCGACCTGCACCATGGTGTCCGGCGCCGTGCCCAGCGTGAGCGCGTCCAGCCGGGCATTGGAGCTCACCGCCACAATGCCGCCCACGAAGCGCAGGGCGGGCATGGACAGCCGCCGCAGGCTGGCGTTGCCCCGCACGGTGAGGCTCTTCTCGATGACCGCCAGCGAGGGGAGGGACGCGTCGGTGAGCGTGGGCGCGGAGATGAACAGCTCGCCCCGCAGGTGGGTGACGCCCTCGAGCGCGACCAGGTCCACGGGGCTCGTCACCGCGAAGTCCCCGTCGTGCACGCGGGTGGCCTGACACACGTACACGGTCGCCGAGACGCCGTCGTGGTCCGGCTCGCCGTCGTGGTCCAGGTCCTGGAACGCCTCCACGCGCGTGCCCCCGCGTGAGCAGTTCGGCCCCGCGGGCTCGGTCTGGTGGCGGAGCTTCAGCTCGGTCAGTTCCAGGCCACAGAAGTAGTGGGTGGCTTCGACCTCGGACATCGCGAGCGCCTTGTCACCGTCCAGGTCCGGGCCCGCCTCCAGGGCCGTGCCGCCGCTGTCGTCGCCGTCGCACGGTGCGGTGAAGGCCGCCAGCGAGCGCAGGCGCAACACGACGGGGGCTGGCTCGTCGCAGGCGTACACCTCCCTGGCAATCTCCTCGTCCTCCAGCAGCCCGTTGCCATTGGCGTCATGGCCGGCGTGCGACACCTGTCCGCCCAGGGAGCACCGCGCGCCCGGGCTCACCAGCCGCACGCGCAGGAGCACGTTGGCCACCGAGGTGGCGCAGACATACTCGGTGGCGGAGACCTCCGCGTCGTCGAGCTGCCCATTGCCGTCCTGGTCCAGGCCGGACTGCACCGCCTGTCCCCCCAGCGTGCAGTTCGCTCCGTGGGCCTCGGCCCGCGCGCGGGTGAGGACCTGGGGCAGGGCGGCGTCGCAGACGTAGTCGGTGGCGGTGACCTCCGCGTCGTCCAGCTCCCCGTCCCGGTCCCGGTCCAGGCCGGACTCCACCGCGTCCCCGCCGAACTCGCAGTGCTCGCCAGGAGGCTCCGGGCGCACCCGGGTCTTCGCGTCGCGCTGGGTGATGTCCGACAGGTCGATGGCATCACAGCCGCCGGCGAGGAGGGCCAGCACCGCCCCCCAGGTCACCCACATGCGTCGCATTCGATGCTCTCTCTGGTCGGGCCCCGACCTTGCTTCCATGACCATACGGAGCGAGCGGATTTTCCTGGCCGTTTCGCGCCGGGTCTACCGCGGCCGGACGCGCAAGCCCTTGGAACTCCAGGCCTCCGACGCCGCGTCCTACCGGAAAAGACCCCACGGGCACAAACCCCCGGGCCCGCCTGGCGCCCTGCCCCCCAGTGGGCGGAGCGCGGGCGGCACGGGCTTCGGGAGGGAGGGTTACGCATGTGTAAGAGCGCGCCGGGTGCCGCGTTGGCCCGGGGAAAGGAGGCATCCCCATGACGCATCCCCACTCGCATTCCCCTGTCCCGCCTTCACCCCGGCCGCCCCCCGTGGGCGGGGAGGGGCCGGCCATCGACCCTGTGTGCGGCATGGAGGTGGACCCTCGCGCGCCCCGGGGTGGGAGCTGGGAGCACGAAGGCCACACCTGGTTCTTCTGCAACCCGAAGTGCCGCCAGCGCTTCCAGGAGGACCCCGCGCGGTTCCTCCAGCCCCAAACGCCGCCACCGCCCGCCGCGCCGGGCGCCGTGTACGTGTGCCCCATGGATCCAGAGGTGCGGCAGGACGCGCCAGGGGCCTGCCCGAAGTGCGGCATGGCGCTGGAGCCCGAGGCGCCGCCCGCGCTCCAGACGCGCGTCGAGTACACCTGCCCCATGCACCCGGAGGTGGTGAGCGACGGGCCCGGCACCTGCCCGAAGTGCGGCATGGCGCTGGAGCCGCGCACGGTGACGGTGGAGGAGCCGCCGGACCCGGAGCTGCGTTCGATGACGCGAAGGTTCTGGGTGGGCCTGGTGCTGAGCGCGCCGCTGATGCTGCTGGGCATGTCGGACATGCTGCCGGTGCGGCACGGGCTGTCGGCCTCGGCGCTCGTGTGGGCGCAGTTCGCGCTGGCGACGCCGGTGGTGCTGTGGGTGGGGGCGCCGTTCTTCCAGCGGGGCTGGGCGTCGGTGAAGAACCGGCACCTGAACATGTTCACGCTCATCGCGCTGGGCGCGGGCGCGGCGTACGTCTTCAGCGTGGGCGTCACGCTGTTCCCGCACCTGTTGCCGGAAGGCGCGCGCACGGGGCACGGCGGCACCGTGCCCGTGTACTACGAGGCCGCCGCCATCATCCTCACGCTGGTGGCGCTGGGGCAGGTGCTGGAGCTGCGCGCTCGCCACGCGACGTCCGGCGCGCTGAGGGCCCTGTTGTCGTTGGCCCCCGCCACGGCGAGGCGCATCTCGGACGACGGCCACGAGGAGGACGCGCCGCTGTCCCAGGTGCACGCCGGATGGCGCCTGCGCGTGCGCCCCGGTGAGAAGGTGCCGGTGGACGGCGAGGTGCTGGAGGGCGCGAGCTCGGTGGATGAATCACTCGTCACCGGAGAGCCCGTGCCGGTGGAGAAGGGGCCGGGCGCGAAGGTGACGGGCGGCACGGTGAACGGCACGGGCACGCTCGTGATGCGCGCGGAGAGGGTGGGGCAGGACACGCTCCTGTCGCGCATCGTCCAGCGCGTGGCCGAGGCGCAGCGCACGCGCGCGCCCATCCAGCGGCTGGCGGACCGGGTGGCCGGCATCTTCGTGCCCGCGGTCATCGCGGTGGCGGTGGTGACGGCGGTGGTCTGGGGCGTGTGGGGCCCGGAGCCGAGGCTCGCGCACGCGCTGGTGAACGCGGTGGCGGTGCTCATCATCGCCTGCCCGTGCGCGCTGGGCCTGGCCACGCCCATGTCCGTGATGGTGGGGACGGGACAGGGCGCGCGCATGGGCGTGCTCATCCGGGACGCGGCGGCGCTGGAGCGGATGGCGGCGGTGGACACGCTGGTGGTGGACAAGACGGGCACGCTCACGGAGGGCAAGCCGCGGCTCGTGACGGTGGAGCCATCGCCGGGCGTCGTGGACGCATCCGCGCTGCTGCGCCAGGCCGCCAGCCTGGAGCGCGGCAGCGAACACCCGCTGGCCGCCGCCGTGGTCGCGGGCGCGAAGGAGCGAGGCGTGTCCCCCGGTGGCGTGGAGGACTTCCAGTCCGTGCCAGGGCAGGGCGTCCGGGGCCGCGTGGAAGGACGCGAGGTCGCGCTGGGCAACGCGGCGCTGATGCGGAGCCTGGGCGTGGAGGTGGAGGCGCTGACGGAGCGCGCGGAGGCGCTGCGCCAGGAGGGGCAGACGGTGGTGCTGGTGTCGGTGGACGGCCGCGCGGCGGGGCTCCTGGGCGTGGAGGATCCGCTGAAGCCGTCCACGCCGGAGGCCCTGGCGAGGCTGCGGGACGAAGGCCTGCGCGTGGTGATGCTCACCGGCGACAGCCCGACGACGGCGCACGCGGTGGCGCGCAGGCTGGGCATCACGGAGGTGATAGCGGGCGTGCAGCCGGACGCGAAGGGCGACGCGGTGAAGGCGCTGCAAGCCCAGGGGCGCGTGGTGGCCATGGCGGGCGACGGCGTGAATGACGCCCCGGCGCTGGCTCGGGCGGACGTGGGCATCGCCATGGGGACGGGCACGGACATCGCGATGGAGAGCGCGGGCGTGACGCTGGTGAAGGGCGACCTGCGAGGCATCGCCCGGGCGCGCGGGCTGAGCCAGGCCGTGCTGCGCAACATCCGGCAGAACCTCTTCTTCGCCTTCGTCTACAACCTGCTGGGAGTGCCGCTGGCGGCGGGCCTGCTGTACCCCGTCCTCGGGTTGCTCCTGAGCCCGCTGTTCGCGAGCGCGGCGATGAGCCTCTCGTCGGTGTCCGTCATCGGCAACGCCCTGCGGTTGCGACGACTGAAGCTCTAGGTCCGGAGGCAGCCGGCCAGCCGGCCGCGCGAGGCGCGATGGTGGCGTCCTCGCGCGTGCCCACCGTGAGTGAGGCCCGAAGCTCACTGGCCCGAAAGGAAGCCACCATGGCGAACGCCGAAGTGATGCGAGGCGACGACGCGATTCGGGAGTGCATCGACGACTGCACGGCCTGTCACCGCGTCTGCCTGGAGACCCTGGCGGACTGCCTGAAGCGGGGAGGCAGGCTCGCCGAGCCCGGCCACCTCCGGCTGCTGATGGACTGCGCGGACATCTGCGAGACGAGCGCGCGCTTCATGCTGCGCGGCTCGGACCTGCATTCGCGCACCTGCTTCGCCTGCGCGGAGGTGTGCGCCGCCTGCGCGACCGCCTGCGAGGAGCTGGGCAACGAGGGGCTGATGGCTGCCTGCGCGTACGCGTGCCGCCGCTGTGAGGAATCCTGCCGGGGGATGAGCGGCGGGGTGATGCCCCAGCCCCTCAACCCGGAGGCCGCCCAACGCTTCGCCGACCTGCCCGCCTGAAGGGGGCGTGCACGGAGGCCCGGGCCCATTAGACTGGGCGCATGAACGCCCGCGAGGAGGGGCGCACCCCAGGTGCGCCCCCCAGTCACATCTCCGTGGTCCGGCTTCCGCACTCCTGGTTCATCCTCTGCACGTCGCGCGAGCTGGGGGACAAGCCGCTCGCGCGCACGCTGCAGGGCACGCCCCTGGTGCTCTTCCGGGGCGAGGGCGGCAAGCCCGGGGCCCTGATGGACCGCTGTCCGCACCGCAACGTGCCCCTGTCGCTGGGGCGCGTGAAGGACGGGCAGTTGGAGTGCGGCTACCACGGGTGGCGCTTCGACACCGGAGGCCAGTGCCGGCTCATCCCCGGCCTGGTGGGCGAGCCCGAGGCCCGCTCCCGCTGCGCCGCGACCTACGCGACGCGCGAGCAGGACGGCTTCGTCTGGGTCTACTCCACGCCCGGCGTGGAGCCCACGTCGGAGCCCTTCCGCTTCCCGCTGCTGGACGCGGCGGACTACACCACCGTGCGCCGGGTGCTGCGCGCGCCCGGGTCGCTGCACGCGGTGCTGGAGAACACGCTGGACGTGCCGCACACGGCCTTCCTCCACGGCGGCCTGTTCCGCACCGCGGAGAAGAAGAACGAAATCGACGTGGTGGTGCGCAGGAGCGCGGACCGCGTGGAGGCGGAGTACCTGGGCGAGCCCGCGCCCAAGGGGCTCGTGGGGCGGCTGCTCGCGCCGGGCGGTGGGGTGGTGCAGCACTTCGACCGCTTCCTGATGCCGTCCATCGCGCAGGTGGAGTACCGCATCGGGGAGAAGAGCCACATCCTGGTCAACTCCGCCATGACACCCGTGAGTGACTGGGACACGCTCGTGTACGCGGTGGTGACGGTGAAGCTGCCCGTGCCGCGCTGGCTGCTCAAGGCCGCGGTGCCCTTCGTGCTGCCGGTGGGGCTGCACATCTTCGGGCAGGACGTGCGCATCCTGGAGCGGCAGACGGACTCCATCCGCCGCTTCGGCACGGAGGCCTACGCCTCCACGGAGATTGACGTCCTGGGGCCCAGCATCCTTCGCCTGATGCGCGCCCAGGAGCGCGAGCGCACCGCGCCGCCTCCGGACACGGTGCACGAGACGCGCGTGCGCATGCGCACGTGAAACCTCAGCCAGCCTTCGGCGCGGCCCGGGGCTGCACGAGCTCCGTGGAGAAGTAGCGCTCCATGCGGTCCGGGAACACCGTCACCACCTGGGCCTGCGGGCCCAGCTGCTTCGCCGCCTCCACCGCCGCCGCGTAGTTGAGGCCGGAGGACGGGCCCACCGGGAAGCCCCGGCGGATGAGCGCCCGCGCGGTGCTCATGGCCAGGTCGTCCGACACGTCCAGCTCCACCCGGCCCGGCATGTCCGCCTCGCGGTACAGCCGCGACAGGCCGTCCACCACGCCCGGCACGCGCGCGCTGAAGCTGCAACACTCGATGTCACATCCCAGCCCGGCGATGGGCCGCGCCACGAAGGGCGTCACCGGACAGCCCGCTTCCGCGAACGCCTGGAACAGGCCCACGATGGTGCCGCCCGTGCCCACGCCGCTCACCACGCCGTGCACCAGCCCGCCCGGCACCTGCGCCAGGATTTCCTGCCCCGTCCACACGCGGTGCGCCTCCGCGTTGTCCGGGTTCTCGAACTGGCGGGGCGCGTAGCCGCCGCGCTCCTTCGCCAGCGCCTCCGCCCGCGCGATGGCGCCCCGGATGCCTTCCGAGCGCGGCACCAGCTCCACCTCGCCGCCGTAGGCGCGGATGGCGATGAGCCGCTCCTCCGTCACGCCCTCCGGCATCACCGCCGTGAAGCGGCAGCCCATCTGCGCGCTCGCCAGCGCCATGGCGATGCTGGTGGAGCCGCTGGACGCCTCCACCACGTCGCCGCCCGGGCTCAGCTCCCCGAGACGCCACGCCTTTTCCAGCATGTACCGGGCGATGCGATCCTTTGTGGACCCACTGGGATTGAGGAACTCCAGTTTGCACCAGATGGTCGGACCTTCCGGGTCCAGCCGCACGGGCACGAGCGGCGTGGGCCCCACGGCCTGGAGGAAGCGACCATCAGCGGGGAGCGGGCGGCAGGGAGGGCGCATGGGTCATCCCTATCGCGAAACGCGCTGGCGGGGGAGCCACCCTGTCGTCCAGCGAGCGGCCGCGGACGCCCGTTCCCCTGGCTGTTCCGTCAGAGAAGACATTTTCCCACGTGCGACACTTGGCGCGCCCGGGGGCAGCCATTACGAAGAAGGGCCACGGTTTCATCCGCCCGCATGCCTTCCTCGCCCACCATCCTCAACGTCAACGACGACCTGGCCAGCCGTTACGTCACGTCGCGCGTGCTGTCCCTGTCGGGCTTCCAGGTGCTGGAGGCGGGCACGGGCAGCGAGACGCTGGCGCTCGCGGACGAGCACACCGACCTGGTCATCCTGGACGTCCGCCTGCCGGACATGAGCGGCCTGGAGGTGTGCCGGCGCCTGAAGGCCTCCCCGCGCACGCGCAACGCGCTGGTGTTGCACCTGTCCGCGCAGGCGGTGGGCGCCGCGGACCGGGCGCAGGGCCTGGAGCACGGCGCGGACGCGTACCTGGTGGCGCCGGTGGATCCGGAGGAGCTGGTGGCCCAGGTGCACGCGCTCCTGCGCCTGCGCCGCGCGGAGCGAGAGGTGCGCGTCCTCTCCGACCAGGTGCAGCAGCAGCGCCGCCTCCTGGAGCTGGCCATGGCCGCGGCGGCGGACCCCATCGCGCTCTATGACGGCGACGGGACGCTCATCTACGCCAACCAGGCGGTGGCCGCGTCGCGTGGCTCGCACCACGTGCACGTGCCGGGCAGGAGCATGGACGCGATTCGCGAGATGGACCCGCAGCTGGAGCCCTACGCGAAGGCGCTGGACGCGGCGCGGCGCACGGGCCAGGTGCAGCGCGGCCGCGTCAGCCTGTCCTCGGACCAGGGCCCGCGGCACTTCGAGTACACGATGTCCCCGGCCACCGGGCCCACGGGCGCGGTGGAGGCCGTCATCGCCACCGGCCAGGACATCACGGAGATGCGCAACGCGGAGGACTTCCGCGAGCAGTTCATCGGCATCCTGGGCCACGACCTGCGCAATCCGCTCAACGCGCTGTCCATGTCCGCGCAGCAGCTCCAGCGCCAGGGTGAGCTGTCCGACCGTCAGCGCGTCTTCACCGAGCGCATCCTCACCAGCGCAGTGCGCATGGATCGGATGATCCGCCAGCTGCTGGACTTCGCGCGGGCGCGGCTGGGCGCGGGGCTGCCGGTGGTGCGCTCGCGTTGCGACCTGTTCGACGTGGTGCGCGGCGCGGTGGAGGAAGTGCGCGCCAGCCAGCCCCAGCGCGAGGTGCTGCTGGACGTGCGGGGTGACGGGCGCGGCGCGTGGGACGCGGACCGGCTGGAGCAGGTGGTGGGCAACCTGGTGTCCAACGCGCTCAAGTTCAGCCCGCCGGATTCACCCGTGCGCGTGAGCGCGGAGGGGCTGGACGGGGACGCCGTGCTGCGGGTGCACAACCTGGGCGCGCCCATTCCGGCGGAGCAGCTGCCGCACCTCTTCGCCGCGTGGCGCCGCGCCGGCCGCAGCGACCGGGAGCGCGGCACGGCCGGAGGGCTGGGCCTGGGGCTCTACATCGCCGGCCAGATTGTCCGCTCCCACGACGGCACCGTGCAGGTGACCTCCACCGAGGCCCAGGGGACGACCTTCACGGTGCGTCTGCCGCGAGGCTGAAAAAGCTACGGGTTTGACGACTCGTGGACGGATGCATGGCGTCCACCCTTCCGGATGCGCAGGGGCGCCCCCACCCTGGGGGCATGGCCCCATCCGAAAAGCAAATCTTCGCCCAGAGCGTGGAAGCCCTCTTCGTGCGTGCGTTGGGGCCCTACCTGACACGTGAAGGACGCCAGAAGCTGAAGGCCGCGGGCTTGAACCTGTCGGAGCCGCTGCGCCCCCACTACTCGCTGGAGCAGTGGCGCGTCTTCCTGGACGTGGCCGCGCGGGACGTCTTCCCTGGCCAGACCCTGGAGTCGGCCTACCTGGAGCTGGGCGCCCGCTACCTGAAGGGCTTCCAGCAGACGTCCGTGGGGCGGGCGAGCATGCAGTTGGTCACGCACCTGGGCCCGCAGAAGACGCTGGAGCGCGTGCCGTACAACCTGCGCGCGGGCAACAACTTCAACGAGGTGCGGGTGGAGGAGTTGTCCAAGCAGGACGCCACCCTGTGGGTGAAGGACGTGCTGGCGGACAACCCCTTCTTCGCCTGCGGCTTCCTGGCGGAGACGCTGCGCGCGTCGGGCGCGGGCTCCCCGGAGGTGAAGCCCATCGCCTTCGACGGGACTGCGGCGACGTACCGGCTGACGTGGTCGCAGGCGAAGTCGCAGCGGCCCGCGGGCACGCTGGCGCCGGTGCGCCGGCTCTACGGGTAGCGCACGGGCGCGGGCGGATCATCCGGCGGCAGGGGGATGAACTCCGTCTCCGTGGGCACGGCGGCGAAGCGGCCCTCCTTCCAGTCCGCCTTGGCGGCCTCCAGGCGCTCCTTGGAGGACGACACGAAGTTCCAGAAGAGGTAGCGCGGGCCGTCCATGGGCTCGCCGCCCAGGAGCATCATCCGCGCGGAGGACTCCGCCTTGAGGATGATCTCACTGCCCGGCTTGAACACGAGCAGTTCGCCGGGCTGGAAGCGCGTGCCCTCCACCTCCACGGTGCCTTCCACGAGGTAGAGGCCGCGCTCCTCGTATTCGGCGGAGAGCTTCAGGCGGGAGCCCGCCTCCATCTTCGCGTCCGCGTAGAAGAGGTCGGAGTGGGCGCGCACGGGGGACTTGCCGCCGTGCACCTGGCCCGCGATGACGGTCAGGTGGATGCCCTCGCCGTCGATGATGGGGAGCGTGTCCGCGGGGTGGTGGACGAAGGCGGGGGCGGTCTCCTCGTGCTGCTTGGGGAGGGCGAGCCAGGCCTGGATGCCGAAGAGGCGGCCACCGGCGGCGCGCGTCTCCGGGCCGGTGCGCTCGGAGTGGGCGATGCCCTGGCCGGCGGTCATCCAGTTCACGGCGCCGGGGCGGATGGGCTGCACGAAGCCCAGCGAGTCGCGGTGGAGGATTTCGCCCTGGAAGAGATAGGTGACGGTGGACAGTCCGATGTGCGGATGGGGGCGCACGTCCAGGCCGCGGCCGGGGTCGAAGTCCGCGGGGCCCATCTGGTCCAGGAAGATGAAGGGGCCGACCATGCGGCGGCGCGCGGAGGGCAGGGCGCGCCGGACATGGAAGCCGTCGCCCAGGTCGCGCACGCGCGGGACGATGAGCGTCTCCAGGGAGGGCGGGGGCTCACGGCCCTGCAGGTCTTCTTCCCAGCTCATGGTGTAGCTCCTTTTCAAGGCGCTCAGTGTGCCTCGGTTCGGGCTGGAGCGCGCGGCTCACTTTTCCGCGGAATGAGGGGCGGCGTTGCGTGCTTGTACGGTCCGGCGCTGAACTCAGTGGACCGAGCCTGTGCGGCATTCCGGCACGACAGCGGTTTCGCGAAACATCACGTCGGATGGGCCCAGGGCTTCGATTGCTTCAACGAAGCGTTCGTTGACGAAGGTGAACGTCGTTCCGTTCGTGGGGCGGAAGAGGTCCACGTCGTGAGGGAGGTCATCTCCATCCAGCCAGGGCTCGGGCGAGATTCGTGCCTCGTACAAGCCGCAGGTTGGGCACCTGGGACCTGTCAGGACTGCGTCTCGGTGCAGAAGCCCGCGCAGAGGAAGCTCCAGCTCATACAGCACGACTCCTGAATCGAGTCCTTGTAACTCCGCGCGCACAGGAACGAGCCCCCGGATCCCCACGGCCTGGAGGTGCCGCAAGGCTTCCTGCGTGACCAGTACCTCCCAGCCGTAGCGTGCGCTCAAGGGGCCGAAGGTTCCGCTCGCCGTGCCTCGAAGCGGACCGAATTGCATGCCGGGTTCCGGGGACAGATCGGCTGGGAGGAACGGCTGCACATGGGACGCAAGGCGCGCGTATTCCGCGTGGGGTTCGACACGCGGTTCCACCAGCAGGTCGCGCTCGGGCAACGAGGACAGATTCACGCTAGGAAGCGTGAACTGGCCGCTCCAGGTCTCATGGCAGGTGGGGCACTCCACCCCGGGCAGGCTCCAGATGTGCTCGGCGGAGAGGCTGCCGCTCCAGTGTCGCGGAGTGGAAGGGGCCGGACGTTGGAGTTGGTAGAAGCGCATCGGCATCACGGCTCGGGAATGGGGGCGAGGTCGACGCCTTGCCAGTAGGTCATCGTAAGCCCGAAGAGGTCGAATCGCTGGATCATCAGCGAGGCCTGCTCGAAGTGCATGGGCTTGGTGGCGCGTCCCCGGGTCCGCTCGCGAAACGCCAGCCATTCCGTGTTCCAGGGACCTCGGTCCGCTTCGCGATGGATGCGCTTATGGACCTCCGCATCACGGGAAGGGAGTCGCCTGGGAGCCGCTGTGCACTCCCCCAGTTGCGCTGCGCGGTGCCGCCTGGAGCGACGAACACGGGTGCATTGCTGAAGGTGCGAACCACCCGGCCTGTAGGGAGGGCATGACACGCGTAGAGGCCGCAGACGTCTCCATCGCATTGGAGTGAAAGGACGCAAGCATCGTCCGGAGGTGAGTCATCCTCTGCTGCACCCCATTCCGTCATTGGGGCGCGGACAGAAGCGCAGCCCATGATGCAGGCGACCAGCAACAGCAATCCCATCCGCATGGTGGGGCCTCTTCAAGGGAAGCGGTTCGTCGCGCCCGGAAGGTTACCGCGACGCACATGCCCGTCTGGAGGTTCAGTCAGCGAGGAGGCGGCACCCCCCGTCCGTTGACGACGCGCTGTACCTGTGTTCAGGCTGGCCCTCTGGGAGCCCGCCATGTCCCCTCAAATCGCCCTCGCCTTCTCGTCGGAGTCCGCGGCCCATCCGGCGCTCGCCGCCTTCCACCCGGTGGTGCGGCGCTGGTTCGCTTCACGCCTGGGCGAACCCACCCGTCCGCAGATTGAAGGCTGGCCGCTCATCCACGGCGGCCATGACGTGCTCATCGCCGCGCCCACGGGCAGCGGCAAGACGCTCACCGCGTTCCTCGCCGCGCTGGACTCGCTGTTCCGCCTGGCGCTCGACGGCACGCTGCCCGACCACACGCGCGTCCTCTACGTGTCGCCCCTGAAGGCCCTGGGCAACGACGTGCAGAAGAACCTCCTCCAGCCGCTGGAGGAGCTGATGACCCTGGCGCGCGAAGAGGGCTACGAACCCCAGCAGCTGCGCGTCCAGGTGCGCACCGGCGACACGCCCGCGGGCGAGCGCGCCCAGATGGTGCGCCGCCCGCCGCACATCCTCATCACCACGCCCGAGTCCCTCTACCTCTACCTCACCGCCGAGCGCGCCCGCGCCACCCTGCGCCACGTGCGCACGGTCATCGTGGACGAAATCCACGCGCTCGCTCGCGACAAGCGCGGCAGCCACTTCGCGCTGTCCATGGAGCGCCTCAAGGCCCTCACCGACGTGCGGCCCCAGCTCTTGGGCCTGTCCGCCACGCAGAAGCCGCTGGACGCCATCTCCGGCTTCCTCACCGGCGCGTCCCTCACCGAGTGCAAGCGCGTGGAGGTGGGCCACCAGCGCCCGTGGGACCTCAAGGTCGAAATTCCGGACGCGGAGCTGTCCTCCATCGCGAGCCACGAGATGTGGGGGCAGGTCTATGACCGGCTGATCCAACTCTCCAGCGAGCACCGCACCACGCTCATCTTCGTCAACACGCGCAAGATGTCCGAGCGCGTGGCGCACGACCTGGGCGAACGCCTGGGCCAGCAGTGGGTGGCCGCGCACCACGGCAGCATGTCCCGCGAGATGCGCCTGTCCGCCGAGGAGCGCCTCAAGGCCGGTCAGCTGCGCGTGATGGTGGCCACCGCGTCGCTGGAGCTGGGCATCGACGTGGGCAACGTGGACCTGGTCGTGCAACTGGGCACCACCAAGGCCATCTCCGTGCTGCTCCAGCGCGTGGGCCGCGCGGGCCACCACAAGGCGGGCATCTCCAAGGGCGTCCTCTTCGCGATGACGCGCGACGAGTTGGTGGAGTGCGTCGCGCTCCTCAACGCCGTGCGCGAGGGCGACCTGGACGCGGTCCGCATCCCCAAGAAGCCGCTGGACGTGCTGGCGCAACAGATTGTCGCCGCGTGCGCGTGCGAGGAATGGGACGAGCGCGCCCTCTTCAGCATCTTCCAGCGCGCGTACCCGTACCAGGACCTCACCTGGGAGGAGTACCAGCAGGTGCTGGAGATGCTCTCCGAAGGCGTCTCCGAGCGCCGCGGCCGGGGCAGCATCCACCTGCACCGGGATCGGGTGAACCAGCGGCTCAAGGGGCGCAGGGGCGTGCGCATCACCGCGCTCACCAACGGCGGCGCCATTCCGGACACGTTCAGCTTCAGCGTCACCGCGCAACCGGAAGGCAAGGTGGTGGGCACGCTGGACGAGGACTTCGCGGTGGAGTCCTCGCCGGGGGACATCTTCCTGCTGGGCAGCACCGCGTGGCGCATCCAGCGCGTCATGGGCAGCACGGTGATGGTGGAGGACGCGAAGGGGGCGCCGCCCAACGTGCCCTTCTGGCGCGGGGAGGCCCCGGGCCGCACGGACGAGCTGAGCCTCCAGGTGGGCCGGCTGCGCGAGGAGTTGCTGCGCCACGATGACCCCGCGGGCTTCCTGGAGAAGCTCCTGCGCGTGCCGCCGCCCGCGGTGGACGCGCTCTTGGGCTACCTGCGGCTGGGCAAGAAGATGCTGGGCGACGTGGTGCCCAGCCACAACCAGATCGTCGCCGAGCGCTTCTTCGACGAGGCCGGCGGCATGCAGCTCATCATCCACGCGCCGTTCGGCAGCCGCATCAACCGCGCGTGGGGCATGGCGCTGCGCAAGCGCTTCTGCCGCTCGTTCGACTTCGAGTTGCAGGCGGCGGCCACGGAGGACGGCATCCTCCTGAGCCTGGGGGAACAGCACTCGTTCCCGCTGGCGGACATCTTCGACTTCCTGCACCCGGACAACGTGGAGGAGGTGCTGGTGCAGGCCATCCTCCAGGCGCCCATCTTCGGCACGCGCTTCCGGTGGGTGGCGTCGCGAGCGCTGACGCTGCACCGGATGATGGGAGGCAAGCGCGTGGCGCCGAACCTCCAGCGCGCGCGCAGCGAGGACCTGCTGGCGGCGGTGTTCCCCGCGCAGGTGGGCTGCCAGGACAACCACGGCGGCGGGGACGTGGAGCTGCCGGACCATCCGCTGGTGAAGCAGACGATGGACGACTGTCTGCGCGAGGCGATGGACATCGACGGGCTGCGCGAGGTGCTCCGGCGCATGAAGGACGGGCGCATCCAGTTGGTCGCGCGAGACGTCCCGGAGCCGAGCGTCTTCGCGCACGCGCTCATCAACAGCCAGCCCTACACCTTCCTGGACGACGCGCCGGCCGAGGAGCGCCGCGTGCGCAACGTGGCCCTGCGCCGCGCGATGCCGGCCGAGGACGCGGCGGCGTTCGGCGCGCTGGACGCGAACGCCATCCGGCAGGTGGTGGAGGACGCCGCGCAGCCGATGCGCGACGAGGACGAGCTGCACGACGCGCTGTTGCAACTCGTGCTGGTGCGAGCGTCGGAGGTGCCGCGGGGCCTGGAGACAGGGCTCTTCAAGCAGGGGCGCGTGGCCTGGCTGGAGCGGCAGGGCGGGCGGTTCCTGGTGTCGGCGGAGCGGGGCAACGCGGTGCGCGCGCTCTTCCCGGACGCGCGGACGCAGCCGGTGTTGCCGGTGCTGGAGTACGACCGGCCGGTGGAGCGCGACGCGGCGGTGCTCCAGGTGGTGCGTGGGCGGATGGAGCTGGTGGGGCCCACCACGGTGACGGAGCTGGCGCGGCTGACGCTGTTGGATCCGGACGACATCAACCTGGCGCTGCACAACCTGGAGAGCCAGGGCAGCGTGCTGCGAGGCCAGTTCCGCGCACAGGACGACGTGCCGGTGCCTCGGGACGCGGACGGAAGCCCGGTGCTGGAGTGGTGCGACCGGCGATTGCTCCAGCGCATCCACCGGCTGACGGTGGGGCGGCTGCGCCGCGAAATTGAGCCGCTGAGTCCCCAGGACTTCATGCGCTTCCTCTTCCGGTGGCACCACCTGGAGGACGTGGACGCGCTGCGCGGCTCCACGGGATTGCTCAAGGCGGTGCGGCTGCTGCAGGGGTACGAAGCGCCGGCCTCCGCGTGGGAGCGCTTCCTGTTGCCCGTGCGCATGCGGGGCTACACGCCGGACCTGATGGAGCGCGCGTGCTACGCGGGCGAGGTCGCATGGGGGCGGGTGACGCTGAAGGATCCGCCGAAGCCCGCGGGCCCGCGCAGGGGCGCGCCGGTGGAGGCGCCGGAGCCGGTGGTGGCGAAGCGGTCCTCACCGACGCGCAACGCGCCGTTGACGTTCACGGTGCGCGAGGACCTGGAGTGGATGCTCGCGGCGGCGCGTCCGCACGCGGTGCTGGCGGATGGCGGCGTGTGGACGCCGCCGGACCTGAGCGCGGCGGCGAAGGACGTGGTGGGCGTGCTGGAGCGGCGGGGCGCGTGTTTCTTCCAGGACCTGGTGACGCGAGCGCGGCGGCTGCCGGCGGAGGTGGAGGACGCGCTGTGGGAGCTGGTGGCGAAGGGGCTCGTGACTGCGGACGCGGTGCAGAACCTGCGCATCCTGCAGAGCCCGGCGCACCGCAAGCGGCAGAAGCTGCTCAACCGGGGCGGGCCGGGCCGCTGGAGCCTGCTGGCGCCTTCGGAGCCGAAGCCACAGGAAGAGGTGACGGAGTCGCTGGCGAAGCTGTTCCTCCAGCGCTACGGCATCGTCTGGCGTGACCTGGTGATGCGCGAATCGCTGGCGCCCACGTGGCGCGACCTGTTGTTCGTCTACCGGCGCATGGAAGCGCGAGGCGAGCTGCGAGGCGGGCGTTTCGTGTCCGGCTTCGTGGGTGAGCAGTTCGCGCTGCCAGAAGCGGTGGACATGGCGCGAGCGGTGCGGCGTGCGCCTCCGTCAGGTGTGCGCATCCAGTTGTCCGGCGTGGATCCGCTGAACCTTACGGGCGTGGTGACACCGGGCCCGCGCGTGGCCGCGCTGCCGAACAACGTCGTCACCTACGTGGATGGGATTCCGCAGGGCGTGGACGCGGTGGAGGACGCGTCGGAGAACGAGGACGCGGAAGTCGATGGTTCGCTCGCGCAGGTGAACTGACCTGCGCGGGACAGAGGCCCGTCGCGGCTTGAAGACGATTGGGGTTCGGGAGTGGAGTGACGCCCATGAGCCCCAGCGTCCGGCACAGAAGTCCCGGTTCTCATGCCGGGGCCTTCTTCGTCCTCATGGTGATGCTGGCCACCGCTTGTGGACACACCCAACGTCCCGAGCGGAAGACCTATGTCGTCTCCGAGGATGCACGAGGCGTCGGGACGGCTGAAGGACCTGGCACAGGCGGCTCTGGGGCGGATGCCTACTGCGGCGAGATGCAGAAGCAGTGCTTCCAGAAGTGCTGGAGACGAAAGCCGACAGTGAAAGACATGGAGAAGCACTCAGAGAGCCACCACCGGCTCTGCACGAGCCAATGCCTTGAAGCGTTCATGAACTGCATCAAGGAACAGGAGGCTCTGGAGCAACAGGGCGCGAAACGGGAACTGCGATTCCCTGACATGACTGCCGCGTTGGAATGGCTTCGGGACCACAAGTCCGAGGTCGTATTGGGAACCGTGGTCATCGTCGGGGGAGTGGCTTTCTCGCTCGTCGTGGCTCCTGCGGGCCTGTTGGTTTTGAGCCCCATTTGAAAGGACGTATCCGTGAGCAAAGAGCCGGAGATCAATGTGGAGGATGTGCTCGCTGTCCTGGATGACGAGACCCAGCGTCACGAGAAGGGTTCACGAGAATGGAATGCCCTCCAGGTCGCGGCGATCTGCCTCGTCTACGTCCGGCACATGAACAAGCTGGACGACTTCAAGCGCTATTACCGTGAGATCCTCAGCCCGGATTTCAAGATCAAGGTCGAACGGGATTTCGGAACGCGGACTGAAGCCGATGCATGGCTCAATGAAGGTACAGCCGTACATGGCATGCACATCCGGATCGGCGGTGCCGGCTTCCTCGTGGTCCAACTCCCTGGGCGGCTCACCTTGATGAACGCCCCGCTGCCAGAAGAACTGAACGCGATGGAGTCGGAGGAGGATTGACCCACGGAGGACAGCCTCGCCCAGGGTGGCGCCCTCTACGCGATCGACCGACAGGGACGCATCCTGGACAGGAGGTAGCGACCAGGCCCCTGTCTCGGTGTTTGCTGCTGAAATGTTGTCCGCTGTGCTTCGAGATGCTGAGTTTAGGCTTAATTTTGTGAAATCTAGGTCCTGACGGATTGAAGTTAGCCCACTTCAGGCTTACGATGCATCGCGTCAGCTCTCTGGGGAGGTGCGGCGATGCAGAAGTGGATGGCGGTGGCCCTGCTGGTGGCGGTGGGGGTGGCGGGACTCCTGGTGGCCCCGGCGGCGCAGGTGAAGCAGGGCGGTCCCATCAACCCGGCGGACACCGCGTGGCTGCTCACCGCCACGGCGCTGGTGCTGCTGATGACGCCCGGCCTGTCGTTCTTCTACGGCGGCATGGTGCGGCTGAAGAACGTGGTCTCCACGCTCATGCAGAGCTTCATCGCCATGGCCGTCATCAGCGTGCTGTGGGTCGTGGTGGGCTTCAGCCTTTGTTTCGGCGACAGCTTCCACGGCCTCATCGGTGACCCGCGCACCTTCTTCATGTTCAGCGGCGTGGGCGGTGAGACGCACCCGGACCTTGCGCCCACCGTGCCGCTGCTCCTCTTCGCGCTCTTCCAGCTCAAGTTCGCCATCATCACCCCCGCGCTCATCACCGGCGCGTTCGCGGAGCGCGTGCGCTTCAAGGCGTACCTGCTCTTCATGGTGCTCTTCAGCGTCTTCATCTACGCGCCGCTCGCCCACTGGACGTGGCACCCGGAGGGCTTCCTGCGCCAGTGGGGCGTGCTCGACTTCGCCGGTGGCACCGTGGTGCACATGTCCGCGGGCCTCGCCGCGCTCGCGGGCGCCATCGTGCTGGGCCGCCGCCAGGTGCACCTGACGCACGCCACGCACGCTCCCGCCAATGTCCCCTTCGTGATGCTCGGCACGGGCATGCTGTGGTTCGGCTGGTTCGGCTTCAACGCGGGCTCCGCCCTGTCCGCGTCGTCCCTGGCCACGCTCGCCTTCGCCACCACCAACACGGCCTCCGCCGCCGCGATGCTCGGGTGGATCGCCTTTGACTGGCTGCGCGGCCGCAAGCCCAGCGCCATGGGCGCCTGCGTGGGCGCGGTGGTGGGCCTGGTCGCCGTCACCCCCGCCGCCGGCTTCATCACCGTGGGGCAGAGCATCGTGGTGGGCCTGGTCGCCAGCTTCGTCAGCAACGCCGCCGTGCACTTCAAGAGCCGCACCGCCCTGGATGACACGCTCGACGTGTTCCCCTGCCACGGCCTGGGCGGCATCGTGGGCATGGTGCTCACCGGCGTGCTCGCCAAGGACGTGGGCCTGCTCTACGGCACCACGCGCACCTTCCTCATGCACCTGTTGGCGCTGGTCGTCGTCTCCGTCTTCTCGTTCGTGGGTTCATACATCCTGTACAAGATCGTCGACCGCATCGTCCCGCTGCGCGTCACCCGTGAGCAGGAGGAAGAGGGCCTGGACCTGAGCCAGCACGGAGAGACCGTGGGCGAGGTCCCCACCGCGGCGCTCGCCGTCCCCACTCCGCCCGCCCCGAGCGCGCCCACAGCACCGGAGCACGCCGCTTCGTCGGAGCCCGTGCCCGCGTAACATCCTCTCCCTGTCGATGCCGTAGACACGGGGCCCCTCGCTTCACGCGGGTGGGCCCCGTGGTGCGTTGGGGCCCCAAACGTGCGGACCCCGCGAGGCCGGGAACCTGTCGGGAAGGGGATGGGCACAGCCCCCGCTGATCATTCACGCGGGCAGCGCCCTGTCAGGGGCCTGACTGCGACCTGCCATGCATCGGACGTCCGGTCATGCATGGGCGCCTGCGGCGTTGAGATAAGGCCCGTCATCGAATGACGGGGCTGGCGTCGCCATGGGGGGAGCGCATGTCGCGAAAATGCAATGAATTGAGAATCGCTGTCCTGGGAATCGTGCTCGCGGTGTGGGGGTGCTCGAAGGAGCCTGCATCCGAGCAGCCCCCACCGGTACGGGAGGCCCCGGCGGGCGTGCAGGCTGCTCCGGGAGACACCACGAGCCTGGGGGGGCTGCCCGTCGTGCCGGGCCTGTCCGTCGCGAAGGTCTTCGCCCAGAAGCTGGGCAAGCCCACGTCCCTGGGAGAGACGACGGCGGTGCACATGAAGCTGCCGCCCCCCGCCAATCGTGGGCTCTCGAGCAGCCTGGTGCGCGTGGTCGGTGAGCCGTCAGCGCCCACCGTCCTCTTTCGCTCCGACACCCTGGCCCGGCTGGGGGTGATTCCGTCGAGCCCCGGCCCCGAGTTCTTCACCCTCTTGGCGCGGCTCCCGGACCCGGAGGTGGAGCGCCGAGCGGAGCGCGAGCGACGGCTGGCCTCGGGCGAGTTCGGGATGCCCACCCGGGAGACCGTCCTGTTCAACGGCCGCCACCCGGCTGCCCGTTACGAGGGGCTCCCCATGGACGCCAACGCCTTCGCGCAGGGCGCGCTCGTGCCCCAGACGAGCTGTCCCCAGATTCCAGCCTCCACCGAGGCCTGGTGGGAGCGGACGCAGATGATCCGCGACCCGGCCGTGGTGCTCGACCCGGCGCGCACGTGGGACCCGTGCACCGGCGCGGGGACGAAGGGCGGCGTGTGGACCTTCGCGCACCTCATGCGGGAGATGGCCCAGGGGTCCGGCGCGAGCCCGGAGGACTTCGTGCTGGAATGGCTGTCGCTCTGGCTCAATGACTTCCAGTCCAACGGCGACACGGTGCCCGCGCGCCGCAAGATGTATGACGAAGTGATTGCCCCCTGGGCCGCCGCCAGCGGCGCGACCTCGTCCCTCGAGTTCAACGCCTCCACGAACCGCTGGGAGGTGGTGCTGCGCCAGCCGCTGGACCTGGACATCGCGCCCTTCCGGCTGCTGTCCATCGTCAACCGCATCGACCTGGGGGGCAGCTCGGAATACGGAGGCCGGTCATCCAACCCGGGGGAGCTGCGGTTCATCTTCGGGCTGACGCGCCCCTCCCCCTGGGGAGGTGGAACGGAGGCGACGTGCAACCTCAAACCCTTCACCACCATCTTCGAATACGGCGTGCCGGGCGAGGGGTGCAGGGCCATCACCGGCTGGGCGCGGCAGTGGGTGGGGTTGGGGAGGTACCCGTCCTTCAACGCGGCCTACCGGTCGCGACTGCAGCAGATGACGGAGAGCGTCGTCCTGCATGGGCGGGTGCCTGGGAAGGGCAACCGGAGCGCCCTCAATCAACTGCGCACCAACGAGGTGGCCCTGGGGTTTCCATGGGAGCTGCGGGAGTTCCACCTGGCGGACGAGCACCCCGGCAAGGACACCCCCTCCAACGGGCTGTTGCGCGTCCACACGATGGCGCTGACTCCCAATGACGCGACCCACGACTTCCGCACGGACCCCGACGTGGACTTCTTCGTGCGCACGCACGTCAAGAACGGCGTCGAGCAGCCGGTGACCGTCCCCACCCACTGCACCGCCCGCTTCACGGTGCCGGAAGCCGTCAACGGCAGGCCCTTCCTGGGCGCCAACGCGCAGGTGGCGCCGCCCACCCACTGGGAGGCGGTCTCCGCGCTATCCACCAACGCCACGGAGGTCTGCGCGCGGAAGGAGTTCTCCGTGAACACCTGCAATGGCTGTCACTTCAAGGACACGGGCACGAACGACTTCTCCGGCACGGACAACCTGGCCTTCACGCACGTCAGTCCCACGTCGGGCATCCCGGCCCGGCAGTCCAAGTTCCTGACGGGTGGGGGCAACGGCTTCATGTACGTCGTGCCGGACGCCCAGTTTGGGACCGCCTTGACGTCGTGGCCGTTCGCGGACCTGCTGCGCCGCCACCAGCGGCTCCAGGAGCTGGCCCATTGCTCCACCTGCGGATGGTTCATCGACCTGGACGCGGGCTACCTGAACCGGATGGAGGCACTCGCCGGGAGCGTGCCCCTGGACGTGGCGCCCGGCTCACCCAGGCCGACGTTCACGGTGGGCCCCATCCGCGACGTCGGCGTGGTGAAGCAGCTCCTGGAGCTGCGCCCCGGCTTCAGGATCCGGCCGCGGGAGCTGCCGCTCGACTTCCTCGAGCCGCCCGCGGCCCGCGTCCACTGACGGGCCCCGTGATGCGTTGGGCCTCCAAGCGTGTGGACCCCGCGAGGCCGTGAGCCTGTCGGGAAGGGAATGGGTGGAGCCCCTGCTGATCAATCGCGCGGGCAGCACCTTGTCCGGGGCCTGACTTCGAACCTCATGGGTCGGGCGTCCGTGCGCGCACTTCACCCCCGCGGCGTTGAATCAATGCCAGCCATTCAAGACAAAGGCTGGCTTTTCCCGGGGGAATGTATGTTGTGGAAGTGCGAGGAATTGAGAATCGTCGTGGTGGGAGCCGTGCTGGCGATCAGCGGCTGCGCGAAGGAGCCGGCGCAGGAGCCGGCTCCGGAGCCTTCGAGGCAGGACGCCGCGGAGGACTCGCGGGTGAGCAGCACGAGCCTGGGGGAGCTGCCCCTCGTGCCGGGCCTGTCCGTCGCCGGAACGTTCGCCCAGAAGCTGGAACAACCCACGCCCCTGGGGGAGACGACGGCCGTGAACGTGAAGCTGCTGCCCCCGGCCAACCGGCTGCTCGCGGACAGCCTGGTGCGCGTGGTGGGTGACCCGGCGCGGCCCACGGTCCTGTTCCACTCCGACACCCTGGCGCGGCTGGGCGCGATTCCCTCGAGCCCCGGTCCGGACTTCTTCACGCTCTTCGCGCAGCTCCCGGACTCGGAGCTGGAGCGGCGCCAGGAGAATGAACGCCGCCTGGCCTCGGGCGAGCTTGGGGTGACCACCCGGGAGACCGTCCTGTTCAACGGACGCCACCCGGTCGCCCGCTACGAAGGACTCCCCGTGGACGCGGCGGCCTTCGGGTGGGGCGAGCAGGTGCCGGTTACGATCTGCCCCCTGCTGCCGGCCTCCACCCAGCCCCGGTGGGAGCGGACGCTGATGATCCGCGACCCGGCCGTGGTGCTCGACCCGGCGCGCACGTGGGACCCGTGCACCGGCGCGGGGACGAAGGGCGGCGTGTGGACCTTCGCGCACCTCATGCGGGAGATGGCCCAGGGGTCTGGCGCGCGGCCGGAGGCCTTCGTGCTGAACTGGCTGTCGCTCTGGCTCAATGACTTCCAGTCCAACGGCGACACGGTGCCCGCGCGCCGCAAGATGTATGACGAAGTGATTGCCCCCTGGGCCGCCGCCAGCGGCGCGACCTCGTCCCTTGAGTTCAACGCCTCCACGAACCGCTGGGAGGTGGTGTTGAGCAAGCCGCTGGACCTGGACATCGCGCCCTTCCGGCTGCTGTCCATCGTCAACCGCATCGACCTGGCCAGCAGTTGGGACTACGCCGACCGGCAGACCGACCCGGGCGAGCTGCGCTTCATCTTCGGGCTGACGCGCCCCTCGCCCTGGGGAAGCGGCGGCACGGAGGCGACCTGCAACCTCAAGCCCTTCACCGTCATCTTCGAATACGGCGTGCCCGGCGAGGGGTGCTCGCCGGTCGTCGCCTGGGCACGGCAGTGGGCGCTGCTGGGGACGTACAGCTCCTTCAACGCGGCCTACAAGGCGCAGCTCACACAGATGACCCAGAGCGTCGTCCTGCGAGGACGGGCTCCGGGGAAGGGCAACGCCAACGCGCTCAACCAGATCCGCACCAACGAGGCCGCCCTGGCGTTCCCGTGGGAGCTGCGGGAGTTCCGGCTGGCGGACGAGAACCCCGTCACCGGCAAGGACAAACCCTCCAACGGATTCCTGCGCGTCCACACCATGGCGCTGACTCCGGATGACGCGACCCATGATTCCCAGACGGATCCGGACATCGACTCCTTCGTACGCACCCAGGTCAAGAACGGCGTCGAGCAGCCGGTGACCGTCCCCACCCGGTGCACCGCGCAGTTCACGGTGCCTCGCACCTTCAATGGCAGGCCGTTCCTGGGCGCCAACTCGCTGGTGGCGTCGCCCACCCACTGGGAGGGCTTCAGCGTGGTGCCCACGAATGCCACGGAGGTCTGCGCGCGGAAGGAGTTCTCCGTCAACACGTGCAATGGCTGTCACTTCAAGGACACGGGCACGAACGACTTCTCCGGCACGGACAACCTGGCCTTCACACACGTCAGCCCCACGTCGGGCATCCCGGCGCGGCTGTCCAGGTTCCTGACGGGCGGGGGCCCAGGCTTCATGTTCGCCGTACCGGACGCCCAGTTCGGGTCCGCCGTGGCGTCGTGGTCGTTCGCGGACCTGCTGCGCCGGCATCAGCGGCTCCAGGAACTGGCCAACTGCACCACGTGCGGATGGGTCAGGGGCCTGGACACGGGCTACCTGGCGCGGATGGAGGCGCTCGCCGGAAGCGTGCCCCTGGACGTGCCGCCCGGCTCGCCCGAGCCGGCGCTCACGGTGGGCCCCATCCGCGACGTCGGCGTGGTGAAGAAACTGCTGGAGCTGCGCCAGGACTTCAGGACGCAGCCGCGGGAGGTGCCGCTCGACTTCCTCCAGCCGCCCGCGGCCCGCGTCCACTAAAGCCGGCCGGGGCTCCTTCTCCCCTCAGGAGGAGGGGCCCCGTGCCGTTTGCGTCTTTTCAGAACGCGCAGTCCTGGCCGCGCGTGGGCAGCACGGAGGTGGTGCCGGACAGCCAGGTGTCCAGCGCGCGCGCCGCCTCGCGGCCGTCCGCGAGCGCCCAGACGATGAGGCTCGCGCCCCGGCTGGCGTCGCCCGCGCAGTACACGCCCGGCGCGGAGGTGGCGAACTTCCCGTCCACCTGCACCGTGCCACGCGGCGACAGCGTCACGCCCAGCTCCTCCGCCAGCCGGTCCGTGTTCGGGCCGGTGAAGCCCATGGCCAGCACGAGCAGGTCCACCTCGAACACCTGCTCGGAGCCCGGCACCTCCACCAGCTTCAGCGGGCCGTTCGGCTCGCGCTGCACCTCCACGCCCACCGTGTGCAGGCGCTTGAGCTGACCGTCCTCGCCCTCCAGCCGCTTCGTCATCAGCGCGAAGGCGCGGTCGCCGCCCTCCTCCTGGCTGGACGACGTGCGGAACACCAGCGGCCAGCGCGGCCACGGGTTCTCCTTCGCGCGCACCTGTGGCGGCGCGGGGAGCAGCTCCACCTGCATCACGCTCGCCGCGCCCTGGCGCAGCGCCGTGCCCAGGCAGTCCGAGCCCGTGTCGCCGCCGCCGAGGATGATGACCCGCTTGCCCTGTGCCTCCAGCCGCGCGTCCGGCGCGGCGCCCGCCGTCACCACGCGGTTCTGGTGCTCCAGGTAGTCCATGGCCTGCAGCACGCCGGACAGCTCGCGGCCCGGCACGTCCAGCTCGCGGGCCTTGCGTGCGCCCAGGGCCAGCACCACGCCGTCGTACTGCTCGCGCAGCGCGCGCCAGCCCGGCGTGACGGCCACGTCCTCACCCGTGCGGAAGACGATGCCCTCCGCCTCCATCAACGCGAGCCGGCGGTCCAGCACCTCCTTCTCCAGCTTGAAGTCCGGGATGCCGTAGCGCAGCAGGCCACCGGCGCGGCCGTCCTTCTCGTACACCGTCACGCTGTGCCCGGCCGAGTTGAGCTGCGCCGCCGCCGCCAGGCCCGCGGGGCCGGAGCCCACCACCGCCACGCGCTTGCCCGTGCGCCGCGCCGGAGGCCGGGCCTTCACCCAGCCCTCCGCGAAGGCGCGCTCGGAGATCTCCTTCTCCATCTGCTCGATGGTGACCGCGTCCCGGTCGATGGCCAGCACGCACGCGGCCTCGCACGGCGCGGGGCACAGCCGTCCGGTGAACTCCGGGAAGGTGTTGGTGCGGCTGAGCACCTGGTACGCCTCCTTCCACTGTCCCCGGTACACCGCGTCGTTGAAGTCCGGGATGAGGTTCCCCAGGGGACACCCCTGGTGGCAGAAGGGGATGCCACAGTCCATGCAGCGCCCCGCCTGCCGCTTCGCCTCGTCCGCCGCCAGCGGCAGGTGCAGCTCGCGCCAGTCCTCCAGGCGCTCCACCTTGTCCCGCTTGGGTGCGTGGACGCGCTGCCACTCCATGAAACCCGTGGGCTTGCCCATGGTTCAGGCCCCCCCGCCAACGACGTGGAGTTGCTGCACGCCCGCGGCCGGTGGCGGCCTGCGCGCCGCCCTGCGCGCCTGGAGCACGCGCTTGTAGTCGGACGGCATCACCTTCATGAACTGCGGCACCAGCAGCTCCCAGTTGTCGAGCACCCGCCGCGCCAGTGCGCTGCCGGTGTGGTGCAGGTGGCGTTCAATCATCCCGTGCACGAGCCAGATTTCCGACTCGTCCACCAGCGACTCCAGCTCCACCATCTCCAGGTTGCAGCGCTCGCGGAAGGAGCGCTCGCGGTCCAGCACGTACGCGGTGCCGCCGCTCATGCCGGCCGCGAAGTTGCGGCCCGTCTGCCCCAGCACCACCACCACGCCGCCCGTCATGTACTCGCAGCCGTGGTCGCCCACGCCCTCCACCACCGCCTGCGCGCCGCTGTTGCGCACCGCGAAGCGCTCACCCGCGAGTCCCCGCAGGTACACCTCGCCGGCCGTGGCGCCGTAGAGCACCGTGTTGCCCACCAGCACGTTCTCCTCGGGCGTGAAGCGGCTGCCCTCCGGCGGGTAGACGATGATGCGTCCGCCGGACAGCCCCTTGCCCAGGTAGTCGTTGGTGTCGCCCTCCAGCTCCAGCGTCACGCCGGACGCGAGGAACGCGCCGAAGCTCTGGCCCGCGGAGCCCTTCAGCTTCACCCGCAGCTTCCCGTCCGGCAGCCCCTGCGCGCCGTGGCGGCGGGCAATCTCGCCGGACAGCATGGCGCCCACCGCGCGGTGCGTGTTCGCCACCGGCAGCGACAGCATCAGCGGCGGCCCGCCCGCGAGCACGGACTGCGCCTTCGTCAGCAGCTCGTGGTCCAGGTGGTCCGCCACGTCCTTGCGGTGCGGCGTCTGGCAGTGGCGCGGCTCGGTGGCCGGCGCGGACGGCGCGGTGAGCAGCGCGGACAGGTCCACCTTGCGCGCCTTCCAGTGGTCCACCGCCGCGCGCTGGCGCAGCAGGTCCACCCGGCCCACCAGCTCATCCAGCTTGCGCACACCCAGCTTCGCCATGTGCCGGCGCAGGTCCTCCGCCAGCAGCAGGAAGAAGCTCACCACGTTCTCCGGCGTGCCCTGGAAGCGCTCGCGCAAGCTGGGGTCCTGCGTGGCGATGCCCGCCGAGCAGGTGTTCAGGTGGCACTTGCGCAGCATGATGCAGCCCACGGACACGAGGCTCGCGGTGGCCAGGCCGAACTCCTCCGCGCCCAGGAGCGCCGCCACCAGCACGTCACGCGCGGTGCGCAGGCCGCCGTCCACCTGCACGCGGATGCGCGAGCGCAGGCCGTTGTGCACCAGCACCTGCTGCGTCTCCGCCAGCCCCAGCTCCCACGGCAGGCCCGCGTGCTGGAGGCTGGAGAGCGGAGAGGCGCCCGTGCCTCCCTCGTAGCCCGCCACCACCACGCAGCCCGCGCCCGCCTTGGCCACGCCCGCGGCGATGGTGCCCACGCCCACCTCGCTCACCAGCTTCACGCTCACGCGCGCCTTCGCGTTCACGGACTGGAGGTCGTAGATGAGCTGCGCCAGGTCCTCGATGGAGTAGATGTCGTGGTGCGGCGGCGGCGAAATCAGCGTCACGCCCGGCGTGCTCCAGCGCACGCGGGCAATCCGCTCGTCCACCTTGTGGCCCGGAAGCTGGCCGCCCTCGCCGGGCTTGGCGCCCTGGGCCATCTTGATTTGAAGCTCGTCCGCGTTGACCAGGTACTCCGCGGTGACGCCGAAGCGCGCGCTGGCCACCTGCTTGATGGCGCTGCGGCGCGAGTCGCCGTTGGGGTCCTTGGTGTAGCGGCGGGACTCCTCGCCGCCCTCGCCGCTGTTGGACCGGCCGCCCAGCCGGTTCATCGCGATGGCCAGCGTCTCGTGCGCCTCCGCGCTGATGGAGCCGAAGGACATGGCGCCGGTGACGAACCGCCGCGCCAGCTCCAGCGCGGGCTCCACCTCCTCCAGCGGCACCGGCGTGCAGCCGTCCGTCACCACGTCCAAGAGGCCGCGCAGGTTGCTGTGCTCGCGCGTCTCGTCGTCCGCCAGCTTCGAGTACTCCTGGAACCGGGCCGCGTCGTTCGTGCGCACCGCCTCCTGGAGCTTCGCCACGGTGGCCGGGTTCCACTTGTGCCGCTCACCCTGCCGGCGCCAGCGGAACTGACCGCCCACGGGCAGCAGGTCCTCCTCGCCGTCCGCGCCGGCGCCGAAGCCGCGCGCGTGCCGCTCCGCCACCTCGCGGCCCAGCTCCGGCAGGCCCACGCCCTCCACGCGCGACGACGTGCCGGTGAAGTGCTTCTCGATGAGGCTTCGTTGCAGGCCCACCGCCTCGAAGAGCTGCGAGCCGCGGTAGGACTGGAGCGTGGAGATGCCCATCTTGGACATCACCTTGAGCAGGCCCTCCTCCACGCCGTGCAGGTACTGCGCCTGCGCCTTGTCCGCGTCCGCCTTGAGCTCACCCGCGTCCGCCAGCGCGCGCAGCGTGTCCAGCGCCAGGTATGGGTTCACCGCGGACACGCCGTAGGCGAACAGGCACGCGAAGTGGTGCACCTCGCGCGCCTCCGCCGTCTCCAGCACGATGCCCGTGTACATGCGCGTGCCGTCGCGCACCAACCGCTGGTGCACCGCGGACACGGCCAGGAGCGCGGGGATGGCCGCGTGCGCCGCGTCCACGCCCCGGTCGCTCAGCACCAGGATGCTCGCGCCCGCGTCGACGGCGTCCACCGCCGCCGTGCACAGCCGCTCCACCGCGACCTCCAGCGCTGTCGCCGCGCCGCCCGCGTGCGGGTACAGCAGGCTCAACGAGCGCGGCTCGAAGAGGCCCGTGTCTCCGCGCAGGTTCGCCAGCCGCGCCAGCTGCCCGTTGGTGAGGATGGGGCCGGGCAGCGACAGCCGGTGGCACTGCTCCGGCGTCTCCTCGAAGGTGTTGCCCTCCGGGCCCAGCGCGGTGGCCAGCGTCATCACCAGCGCCTCGCGCAGCGGGTCGATGGGCGGGTTGGTCACCTGCGCGAACAACTGGTGGAAGTAGTTGAAGAGGGTGGGGGCCTGGTCGCTCAGCACCGCGAGCGGCGTGTCCGTGCCCATGGAGCCCGTGGGCTCCTTGCCCGTCTCAGCCATGGGGGCCAGCGTGGTGCGCACGTCCTCGTCCGTGTAGCCGAACGCGCGCTGCAGCCTCCACAGCGTCTCGCCCTTCAGGCGCGCAGGGGCGGGGACGGCGGGCAGATCCTCGAAGGTGAAGACGTTTCGCTGGAGCCAGCGGCGGTAGGGCCAGCGCGAGGTGATTTCATGCTTCACCTCCTCGTCCTCCAGGATGCGCCCCTCCGTGGTGTCCACCAGCAGCATGCGGCCCGGCGTCAGCCGGCCCTTGCGGCGCACCTGCGACGAGGGCACGTCGATGACGCCCGTCTCCGACGCCAGGATGATGCGGTCGTCCTCCGTCACCAGGTAGCGCGCGGGGCGCAGGCCGTTGCGGTCCAACGTCGCGCCAATGAGCTGCCCGTCCGTGAACGCGATGGCCGCGGGGCCGTCCCACGGCTCCAAGAGGGACGCGGAGTACTCGTAGAAGGCGCGGCGCTCGTCGCCCATCTCCTTGTGGCCCTCCCACGCCTCCGGGATCATCATCATCATCGCGTGGGGCAGGGTGCGGCCGCCCAGGTAGAGCAGCTCCACCATGTTGTCGAACTGCGCGGAGTCGCTCTTGCCCGGGACGATGATGGGCCACAGCGGCTCCAGGCTCCCGCCCAGCTTCGCCGTCTGGAGCAGCCCGCGCCGCGCCGTCATCCAGTTGCGGTTGCCACGCAGTGTATTGATTTCACCGTTGTGCGCGATGAAGCGGAACGGCTGCGCCAGCTCCCACGTGGGGAAGGTGTTGGTGGAGAAGCGCGAGTGCACCAGCGCCAGCGCGCTCACGAACTCCGGGTGCCGCAGGTCCGCGTAGAAGCGCGGCAGCTGCCGGGGCAAGAGCAGGCCCTTGTAGATGAGCGTCTCCGACGAACAGCTGGCCACGTGGAAGCGCCCCTGCGGATCCACGCCGCGCGCCAGCACGCGGTTCTCCACCAGCTTGCGGATGCGGTAGAGCTTGCGCTCGAAGGCGCTGGGCACCACGCGCCTGCGCGCGATGAAGAGCTGCCGGATGACCGGCGCCGCCTCCCGAGCAAGCGGCCCCAGCTCCTCCGGCGCCACCGGCACGTCGCGCCAGCCGAGCAGCCGCTGCCCCTCCTCCTCCACCACGTCCTCGAACAGCGCCTCGCACGCGCGGCGCGCCTCCGGCTCCGGTGGCAGGAACACCTGCGCCACGCCGTACTGGCGTCGCGGCGGCAATTCGAAACCCAGCCGCGGCGCTTCGTGGTTGAAGAAGCGGTGCGGCAGCTGCACCAGGATGCCGGCGCCGTCGCCCGTCTCCGGGTCGCGCCCTGCCGCGGCGCGGTGGCTCAGCCGGTTGAGCAGCTCCAGCGCGTCCTCCACGATGCCCCGCGAACGCTGTCCACGGATGTGGGCCACGAATCCCACGCCGCAGGCGTCGTGCTCGGTCTCCGGCTCATACAGCCCGTAGCGCGGAGGGAGGGTGAACGGCATCGTCAGGGCCCCTTTCCCGCATGACGCGGGAAGCCAAGCTGTGGAGCATTCAGGCTAACGCGTTGTGTCGCGGCCCGTAAAGACAGGGCGACTCAGGGGGTCGACTCACCGCGTGGAGTGGTGCCGGGGAAACAGGCACCCCGTGAAGCCTCACGCTCCGTGCGCCCCCCGCCGCATGCGTAAGTGAACGGACAACAGTCACCCGCGATGAACGGCCAACATTCAGCGCAATTGGTTCTTTCCTCGTGCCGCGCCGCTCCCGATCCTCCGGGCACCTTGGAACTGATGCAGCGGCTGAGGACGGAGACGCGCCCCCACCATGAGCGCACGGAGGGCGCGGTGCGTCTGATGGACGCGCACCTGACACCCGCGGACTACCAGCGCCAGTTGGAGGCCTTCTACGGTCTCTACCTGCCCCTGGAAGCGCTGCTCGCCGGACCCCTGGCGGCCCTGGAGCCGGCGCTGGATTCGAGGGCGCGCTGGAAGACGCCGCTGTTGGATGCGGACCTGCGCGCCATGGGGCACGACACGGCCTCGCTCGCGCGGCTGCCGCGCGCCTCTTCACTGCCGGCGCTGCCGGGGCTGGCGGAGGCGCTGGGCTGCGCATACGTGCTGGAGGGCTCCACGCTGGGGGGCCAGCTCATCCTGCGCCACCTGACGCGCCACTTCGGGCCGGACGCGCGCGTGGGGAACTTCGCCTTCTTCCGGGCCTATGGCGACCAGGTGGGCCCCATGTGGCGCGCGTTCGGTGAAGCCCTCACCCGGGCGTCCGAACGGGCGGCCTCCGACACCTTCGACGCAGCCGTCGTGCAGGGCGCCCGCGATACCTTCGACACCTTCGCCGCCTGGTTGATGCGAGAGCACGATGGCTCCGTCCGTCTCTGATGCCGACCTCAGCGTCTGCGAACGCGAGCCCATCCACCTGCTGGGGGGCATCCAGCCCCGGGGTGTGCTCGTCGCCTTCCCCCCGGACACGGAGGCCGTCGCGGTCGTGAGCGCGAACGTCCCCGCGCTGCTCGGCGCAGGGCCGGATGCGCTCCTGGGCAAGCCCCTGTCCGGCGTGCTGCCGCGCGGGCTGCTCGCGCGCGTGGAGGCGGGCACGGGGCCGGGGCCCGTCACCGTGGAGGTGTCGGGACAGCGCTGCTCCGCGCTCCTGCATGACAGCGACGGCCTGCGCGTGCTGGAGCTGGAGCCGCTGGCGGACGAGGACGTGGGCGCGGAGGAGACGGCGCTGGGCGCGGTGCAGCGGCTGGTGTCGCCGCTGGCGCGCGCGAAGGGCACGGTCGCGCTGCTTCAAGAGGCCGCGGACGCGGTGCGGGAGCTCATCGGCTACGACCGGGTGATGGTCTACCGCTTCCACGCGGACTTCCACGGCGAGGTCGTGGCGGAGAGCGTGCGCGAGGGCGTGGATTCCTTCATGGGCCTGCACTACCCCGCGAGCGACATCCCCGCGCAGGCGCGCGCCCTCTACACGCGCAACCCCGTGCGCCTCATCGCGGACGTGGACGCGAAGGCCGTGGGCCTGGTGCCGCCGGTGCTGCCGGGCACCCAGCGCCCGTTGGACCTGTCCGGCTCCGCGCTCCGCAGCGTGTCGGAGATCCACCTGGAGTACCTGCGCAACATGGGCGTGGGCGCGTCCTTCAGCGTGTCGCTCCTGAAGGACGGACAGCTCTGGGGGCTCATGGCCTGCCACCACCTGGCGCCCCGCACGGTGTCCGCCGCGCGGCGGCAGGCGTGCGAGGTGCTGGCGCGCGTGTTGTCGCTCCAGCTCGCCGCGGAGGAGCGGAGCCTGGAGTCCGCCGCCCAGGCGCGCCGCGCGTCGCTGCTCAACGCGCTGGTCCTGCCGAACCTGGGCGAGCACAGCCCCGCGAAGGCGCTGGAGGCGCAGGCCCCGCTGCTGATGGAGCTCACGGGCTCCCACGGCGTGGCGCTGGTGCTGGGCGCGAGCGCGGGCCCGGAGGCGTCGCCCCTCTTGCTCGGCACCACGCCGTCCGCGGAGGAGGTGCGCGCCCTGGTGGCCTGGCTTTCGGAGCGCGAGCTTTCGGAGGAAGCCTTCCACGTGGACCGGCTGGGGGACGTGTACCCGCCGCTGGCCTCGCGCGCGGACGTGGCCGCGGGCCTGCTGGCGGTGCGCCTGGACCCGTCCGTGCCGCACTTCGCGCTGTGGTTCCGCCCGGAGGTGGCGCGCACCGTGGCGTGGGCTGGCAACCCGAACAAGCCCGTGCGTCCGGAACCGGGCCATGCACGGCTGCGTCCCCGCGCGTCCTTCGACGTGTGGCGCGAGGAGATGAAGGGCGCCTCCACTCCGTGGTCCGCGCAGGACCTGGAGGCGGCGCGCGCGCTCAAGGGGGCGCTGGTGGGCGTGGTGCTGCGGCACGCGGAGGAGCTGGCCCGGCTGTCGCGGGAGCTGGCCCGCTCCAACGCGGAGCTGGACGCGTTCGGCGGCACCGTGGCGCACGACCTCAAGGAGCCCCTGCGCGGCATCCTCCAGTACAGCTCCTTCCTGCAGGAGGACTTCGGCTCCACGCTGGGCACGGACGGACTCGGGCAGCTGGAGGCCCTGGGGTGGCTGGCGAAGCGCACGCACGAGCTGCTGGACAACCTCTTCGAGTTCAGCCGCCTGGGCCGCCTGGAGCTGTCGTGGGAGGAGACGGATCAGCAGGCCCTGGTGGAGGACGTGCTGAGGACGCTGGGCGCACGGCTGGAGGAGGGCAGGGTGGCGGTCCGCCTGCCCCGCCGCCTGCCCACGGTGGCGTGTGACGCCGTCCGCATCCGCCAGGTGTGGGCCAACCTCATCAGCAACGCGGCCAAGTACCAGACAGCCGAGCCGCGCTGGGTGGAGGTGGGCTTCGTGGGGCCCGGGGAAGCGCGCCCGGAGGCGGCGCGGCACGTCACCGCGCCCTACCTTTTCTACGTGAAGGACCCGGGCATCGGAATCGCGCCGCAATTCCACGAAGCCATCTTCGAGCTGTTCCGCCGCCTGCATCCCGCGCAGGCCTATGGCGGCGGCACGGGGGCGGGGCTGGCCATCGCGCGCCGGCTGGTGTCGCTGCACGGCGGCGCGCTCTGGGTGGACTCCGCGCCGGGCCAGGGCTCCACCTTCTTCTTCACGCTGGGCGAGGGACCGCGTTCATGAAGCCGCTGCTGCTGGTGGAGGACAGTGATCCAGACGCGGAGGCGCTGATGCGCATCGCGAAGCGGCTGCCCCTGCCCGTGCCGGTGGTGCGCGTGCGCGACGGCGAGAACGCCCTGGACTACCTCTACCGGCGCGGGGCCCACGCGGACGCGGAGCGCCCGGTGCTCGTCCTGCTGGACCTGCACATGCCCGGCATCAGCGGGCGCGAGGTGCTGGCCACGCTGAAGGCGGACCCGGACCTGCGCTCCATCCCCGTCATCATCTTCTCCTCCTCCGTGGAGGTAGGGGACGTGGAGGGCGCCTACGCGGACGGCGCCAACAGCTACCTCTTCAAGCCGGAAGTCGGTCCCCAGCTGCAGGCCACCGCGGAGGCGCTCCACGCCTTCTGGTTCAAGGCCGCGCGCCTGCCCGAGGTCCAGGAGCCGGAAGCATGAGCCTGCGCGTGCTGCTGGTGGACGACGGCATGGCGGACCGCCTCGCGGTCAGCCGCGCGCTGGCGCGTGACCCGGACATGCAGTGGGAGGTGGTGCCGGTGTCCTCCGCGGAGGACGCGCTGGCGTACCTGGCCGCCAACACCGTGGACGCGATGCTGCTCGACTACCACCTGCCCGGCATGAACGGCGTCAGCATGCTCCAGAGGCTCACGGAGCTGGCGCTGCCCAGGGTGCCCGCCGTGGTGGTGCTCACCGGCAGCGGCAACGAGCGCGTCGCGGTGGACGCCATGAAGGCCGGTGCCCAGGACTACCTGGTGAAGGAGACCTTCAGCCCGGAGCGCCTGCGCCGCAGCCTGCGCGCCGCGGTGGACACGGTGCTGATGACGCGCGAGCTGGAGGAGCGCCGCCTGCGTGCCGAGCGCGCCGAGGCCGCCGCTCGCGAGGCCCTGGCCGTGCGCGACGAGCTCTTCTCGCTGGCGACGCACGACTTGAAGGGCCCGCTTCAAATCATGACGCTCAACGCCCAGGTGCTGCGCCGGCAGATTCCCCCCGCCGCGATGACGCCCGCCCTGGAGACGCGCCTGGGCCACATCGTGCGCGCGGCGCACCGCATGGGCGAACTCATCGACCACTTCCTGGAGGTGACGCGCGGCCAGGAGCGCCCCCTCAAGCGCGAGCCCATGGACCTGCTGGCCATGGTGCGCGGCAAGGTGCGCGAGCTGGAGGCCAACGCGTCACGCCACCACTTCGTCCTGGAGGTGCCGGACGGGCGCGACTTCACCGGCGACTGGGACGCGCACGCCCTGGAGCGCGTGCTGGAGAACCTGATGGGCAACGCGGTGAAGTACAGCGCCGCGGGCTCCACCGTCATCGTGCACCTGACGGTGGAAGAAGCGCAGACGCAGCAGTTCGTGCTGCTCGCCGTGACGGACCAGGGCATCGGCATCCCTGCCGGGGACCTGCCCTTCGTCTTCGAGCGCTTCCACCGCGGGCGCAATGTGTCCCGGGACGTGTCCGGCAGCGGCGTGGGCCTGGCCAGCGCGCGCCGCATGGTGGAGCTGCACGGCGGCACGCTCGCCGTGCGCAGCGTGGAGGGGCAGGGCTCCACCTTCACCGTGCGCCTGCCCCGGGGCATCGCGCTCCCCGCGGGGCCCGCGCGGTCCACGTCCGAGCACACCGCGCCGTAGCGCGGCGCTTCAGGACACCGCGGGCACGCCGCCGCGCAGCATGAAGAACACCACCACGCCCGTCACCGACACGTAGAGCCAGATGGGCGCCAGCCACCGCGTCACCTTGCGGTGCCGGGCGAACTGCTGCCGCCAGGAGAAGTAGAAGGCCACCAGCGCCATGGGCAGCACCGGCATGGACAGGAGCACGTGGCTGGCCAGCAGCGTCAGGTACAGCCCTCGGAAGTCGCCCACGTAGCGCGTGTCCCCGTGCACGAAGTGGTAGGCGAGGTAGCCCACCAGGAACAGCGCGGACGCGGCGAACGCGCTCACCATTAGATTCTGGTGCACCTTCCGCGCGCCGCGCTTGATGGCCACCCAGCCGCCCAAAAGCAGCGCCGCCGCCGTCGCGTTGAGCCCCGCGTTCACCGCCGGCATGAAGCGCAGGTCCACGCCCATGCCCGCGCCTCCGCGCCGGATGAGCAGCAGCCACGCCAGCAGCGCCAGCGCGCCAGCGGACACCACGCCGATCGCGATGAAGAAGGAGCGGTCGTTGGTGGACGAAGACGACGGGGTGAGCCCGGAAGCGGCGTTGGACATGTCTCCCTTGTGGACCGCGTCCGGACGGCTTGCAACAGGGACTCCAAGCGGAATCCCGCTAATGCCTACATGTCGGTTGAATGGAATCGGTTAGGTCAACTGGATATCAAACCGGAAATTCCTTCATACTTCGGTCCACTGCGTCACCCCCGACCCCCCCTCTCGGAGGTTCCCCGTGTTCAGCGTGCGTTGCCTTGCCCCCCTGGCGAGCGCCGCCCTCCTGCTCGCCCTGCCCGCAGCCGCTGAAGAAGCGGTGTGCGCGCCCGTGGCGAAGGTTCCCTTGGAGCGGCATCTACGTCAGCTTTCTCTCGATTTGCTGGGACGTCCTCCGACCATGGAGGAGTACAAGGCGTTCCAGGCCAAGGGCTCCGTCACGGCGGAAGACGTCCGCGCGATGATGAAGGACGAGTCCTTCTACGCGCGGATGCGCAACTACCACCGCGCGCTGCTGCGCTCGAACATCAACTCGAGCGTGCAGGGCAACGGCGACTACCGCGTGTCCGGCACGCCGCTGAGCTTCGCGGGCAACAACTCCAACAACCTGCGCGGTGGCCAGAGCCAGCGCTGTGATGGGGAGATCGCGCAGGACAGCTGCAAGGCGAACCCGCAGGACCCCCACCAGGACAACTCCACGGCCCCCGCCTGCCGTGACGCGCAGGGCATTCCGCTGCCGGTCAGCTACGACTACGACACGAACTTCTACCAGTGCCGCCAGCTGGACGTGGCCTCCACGGCGCCGGAGCTGAAGTTCGCGGACTGCAACGCGCTGAAGGCCGACGCGACGTACGGCAAGTACGTGAACTTCTGCGACAACCGCTTCCTGGCGTCCGCGGGCAAGTCCGTGGGCTACCTCTGCCTGCCGGACCCGAACAAGAACACCACCAACGTGCTGGTGGCGTCGCCGGCCACGGGCACCATCACCGAATGGGTGCAGCCGGCGGGTGGGACCGGCACCCTGACGTTGAAGCGCTGCGGGTTCGACATCAAGACGGACGTCAACAACAGGCCGACCCGCGACGGCGTCTGGGCGACGCAGCGCGGCTGCGTGCAGCGCGAGGGCTACGTCACCACCACGGTGCAGCCCTTCTGGTCCACCACCACGGAGACCGTGAAGGTGTGTGCCGTGGAGGCGCAGGACCGCGCGGCGAACCCGTACACGGGCGAGTCCTGTGAGACGCCGCGCTTCAACAGCGACCGCAGCTGCGGCTGCGGCGACAAGATGCGCCGCTGCGAGATCGCCGACGTGCACACCGCGCGCGTGGCAGCCTTCAACGAGGAGCCGCTCTACATCACGGACTCCGTGGTGCGGAACGACGAGCCCTACTTCAACATCCTCACCACCCGCGGCTCCTTCGTGAACGGCCCGCTGGCGGAGTTCTACAAGCAGCGCCAGGGCGTGGGCGTCTTCAGCATCAAGTCCCCCGCGGACGCGGCCACGCTGCCCGCCGTGACGTACGCGAACGCCACCGAGTGGACCTCGTACGTCCGCGACAACACCCACTCCGGCGTGCTCACCACGCCCGCGTTCCTCTACCGCTTCCCCACGCAGCGCGCCCGCGTGAACCATTTCTACGAGGCGTTCCTCTGCAAGCACTTCGCCCCGGCCGCGGACGCGAACCTGCCGTCCCCGGACGACATCTGCAACCGGAGCAACAACCTGGCCACGCGCTGCGGCTGCAACTACTGCCACGCCACCATCGAGCCCACGGGCGCGCACTGGGGCCGCTACGCGGAGCGCTCCGCGCTGTTCCTGTCCCCGGACCAGTTCCCCCGCCTGGACGTGAAGTGCCGCGACTGCGCCATCAACGGTGACACCAACTGCGGCGGCGAGTGCAGCCAGTACGTGATGCAGGCCTTCGACGGCGACGGCGCCAACTCGCTGGGCCTCCTGAAGACCTACCTCTACCGCAGCCCGGCCGAGGAGAAGAACATCGAGGGCGGTCCGCAGGCGCTGGTGGAGCGCATGATGGAGACGGGCGACCTGGAGCGCTGCACCGTCAAGCGCGTCTGGAACGAGTTCCTGGGCCGCGCCATGACGGCCGAGGAGCAGCGCATGTACCTCCAGACGCTGTCGCAGGACTTCGCCAAGAACAACCACAGCCTCAAGGGCCTCATCGAGCAGGTGGTGATGTCCGACGCGTACCGGAGGATCGACTGATGCGCCGCCTTCTGCTGACCGCGCTGCTCGCGCTCGCCACGGGCTGCACCCAGGGCTCCGTGGACGTCCCCGCCAAGCCCGTCCCGCTGGACGCCCAGCTGGACCCGGTGCCCAACCCGCACGGGAACACGGACCAGATCGACCCGCTGCCGGACCCGGAGGCCCAGGGCGGCAGCGTGGGCCGCGCGCCCCGCCGCCTCACCGTCGCGCAGCTCAAGGAGTCCATCCGCATCGCCGTGGGCATGGAGTGGGATGAGCTGGAGGCGCGCGCCCAGTCGCTGGGCCGCGCCGACTACGCGCTCATCACTTCGGAGAACACGGAGCCCAACCTCGTCTTCGCCCGCTTCCTGGACGACGGCGCGCGCAAGGTCTGCATCGCCCAGGCGCAGAAGGACATCGCGCAGGTGGACGTGAGCTTGCGCACCCTGGGGCGCACGCTGCCTTCGCCCATGAGCGACCTGACGAAGCTCACGGACGCGCAGGTGGACGAAACGCTCGTGTACCTCTCCACCCGGTTCTGGGGCGCGCCCCTCGCCGGTGAGGAGCTGACGCGCTACGCGACGTTCTTCCGCAAGGCCGCGGCCCGGGCCGAAACCCTCAAGAAGCGCGACCAGGCGCTGGCGGTGGTCTGCATCGCCATGCTGACGGACTCGCGCTTCATCACCTACTGACCTTGACGGTGCCTGCGATGAAGAAGACACGCCAAGACGACCTCAGCAGCCCCGAGCGCCGCACCTTCCTCAAGGCCGGAGCCGGCTTCATGGGCTCCCTCCTCCTGGGAGGCATCCCCTTCAAGGCCGTGGCCCAGGCGACGAACCTGGCCCCGCCCGACCGCTGCTTCGTGTTCGTTTACTTCAGCGGAGGGTGGGACCAACTGCTCGCGTTCGACCCGCGTGACCCGGCGGTGTTCACCGCTGACAAGGTCAGCGATACGCGCATCATGCCGGGCTACAGCCTGCTCACCGACGGGGCCTTCGCGCAGACCCCCGTCACCCCCAAGGAGCGGGCGGGGGCGGGCCCGTCGAACATCGCGTTCGGGCCGGCCATCGGCGACCCGCGCGTGGCCAACCTGTCGGACCACTACGACCTGATGACGGTGGTGCGCGGCATCAACATGAGCACGCTCACCCACGAGGTGGGCTACCGCTACTTCCTCACCGGGAAGATGCCCATCGGCAGCGCGGCGCGCGGCTCCTCCACCGCCACGGAGATCGTGGGCCAGATGAAGCCCACGGTGCCCATCCCGTCCATCGCCCAGGGCGTGGAGTCCTACAACGACCGCTACGGTGGCTACGCCAACGCGCTGCGCGTCAGCGGCCTGGCGGACCTGGTGCTCACGCTGGACCCGCCCGTGGCGTCGCGCCAGCTGGACAGCGAAATCGAGAAGAGCCTCATCGACCTCAACGGCATGCCCATCACCTGCGAGGAGCAGGCGCTCACCGCGCGGGGCGTGGGCACCGCCTATGAGAGCAGCCGCGGCCAGATGCAGACCGTGATGGAGAACAAGCTGTCGGACTCGTTCCGCTTCCAGCTGGCGGCCAACCAGTCCGTGCGCGACTTCTACGGGCTCAACAACCAGGCCTACCCGTACAACAGCGCCGCGGGCCGCGCGGCCATGGTGGCCACCGCCCTGAAGAAGGGCATCAGCCAGTGCGTGTCCATCAACCTGGCGGGCGGCCTGGACACCCACTTCGGCACGCAGCAGACGCACGCGACCAACCAGCGCGCGGGCTTCAACGCGCTGAACCTGCTGGTGACGGACCTGCGCGCCACCCAGCACCCGGGCGGCGGCAACTTCATGGACCACACCACCATCCTGGTGTTCAGCGAGTTCGCTCGCACGCCCACCATCAACGCCACGGGCGGCCGCGACCACCACCTGTCCAACAGCTGCCTGCTGATGGGCGCGGGCATCAAGCACAACCTGGTGGTGGGCCGCAGCGGTGACATTGGCATGTCGCCGGGCCTGGTGGACCTGCGCACGGGCGCCAATGATCCGAACGGCTCCAACATCTTCCCCGAGCACATCATCGCCACGGTGCTGGCCTCGGCGAAGCTGGACTACAGCATCACGCGGGTGGACCCGCTGCGGTTCATCCTTGCCTGAACCTTGATGAGCACTCCCCTCATGCGTCCCCGTCCGCGCCACGGTTCCCCCTCCGTGGCGCGCTTCCTCCCCACCTCGCTCCTGCTGATGTCCGCGGTGCTGTCCGCCGCGTGCGGCGAGGACGCACCTCCGGGCAGCGACCCGGCGAAGCCCGCGGCATTCACGGCCACGCGGGTCACCACGGCGCAGTCGCTGGCCGCGGTGCCCGGCTTCGCGGACCAGTCCGGCGGCGGCATCTTCGCCACCGCGACGGGTGAGGCCGTGCGCCTGCGGCTGGACGGCAGCAAGGCCGCGCTCTCCGCCCACCCGAAGAACACGGCGGCGCTGGGCTCGGTGCGCGCCACCTTCCGCCTGGGGCCGCACAGCGCCCTGGTGGAGACGGACCGCGGCCTGTTCCTCGCGGACCAGGGCTGGCTCATCGAACCGCTGTGGCAGGAGGTGCTGGGCACCGGCATCGTCGCCACCGCGCGGACCGCGGACGGCGCCGCCTGGATTGCCCACCCCACGGGCCTGTTCCAGATTCAAGGCGGCGTGCTCGCGTCGCTGAAGCTGTCCGGGCAGCCGCTCACCGGCATCACCACCATGGCGGCCGCGCCCGCGGAGGACGGCCTCGCGGGCCTGTGGTTCGCGCGCGAGGGCAAGCTGAACGTGGTGGTGGCGTCCGCGCCGGGCGTCTACCAGGTGCGCGGCACGGACGCGCCTCTCGCCGGAGGTGAGACGGTGCGCGCGCTCGCGGGGCTGAGCGCGGGCACGGGCACGGCGGGTGAGGCCTGGGTGCTCACCAGCACCCGCGTGCTGCGCCGGAACACGGACGGCTGGAGCACGGTGTCGCTGCCGGCGCTGCCCGAACAGCTGCTGGGCGCGGGGCGCTACCTCTGGGCCCGCGCCGGGGACCGGCTCTTCACCTACGACGCGGACACGAAGCTCTGGGGCTCCGCGGAGGGGCTGCCATCCGGCGCGGTGACGCTGCTGGCCGCGGACGAGAGTGGCTGCGCGTGGCTGCGCGTGGGTGAGCAGGCCCTGGCCATCAGCCAGACGCCGGCGCCGCGCGTGACGGGCATGCACCAGGGCATGCTGGTGGTGGATGACGGGCTGGTGGTCCAGGCCCGCCTGCCGCCGGGCACTCCGCCGAAGAGCGTCCACTTCCAGTTGGAAGGCCAGGAGGTCGAAGCCACCGGGCCCGCGTTCAGCATGGGCGGCCTGGAGGCGGACGGCGAGACGCTCAAGGCGTTCTCCTTCACCACCCTGGCGCCGGGCGGCCACACGCTGAGCGTCGTGTCCCGCTTCGAGGACGGCACGGAGGCGCGCCGGCAGATGCCCTTCCTCTACCAGCCGCTCGCCACCGTCCCCAGCTGGGCGCGCGACATCCGGCCCATCCACGAAGCCCGCTGCGCCAAGTGCCACACCCCCGGCGGCAACGGCCGGGCGCTGAACACCTACGAGTTGTGGAAGTCCAACGCCCAGCTCATCAACGCGGCGGTGCGCGACGTGCGCATGCCCGCGGACGGGCCGTTGGATCAGCAGGGCATCGCCCTCATCCAGCGATGGGTGTCTTCCGGCGCGCTGCCCTGAAGTCCCTGCTTCAAGACTGCTTCTCCGTCAGTTGCATGCGCCCGTCTTCCTTTCGTCCCGGGGGAGGACGGGCGCCCCCTTCCGAGGCACCCCCATGAAACGTCTCCTCCGCGCGACCCCCCTCGCCGCGCTGCTGACCCTGGCCTGTGACGGTGAGCTCAAGCCCGCCGACCAGCTTCCCTACGTGGGCCCCTGCGAGGGCCTCGCCCCGCTGACGCTGTCGGCGGAGCCCACCACGGTGCGCTCCGGCAGCGTGGCCACGCTGACGGCCGGCGGCGGCAGCGGCCACTACTCCTTCCGCGCGGAGGCAGGCGGCTCCTCCGGCGACGTGCGTGGCAATCGCTTCGTCGCGGGTGGCACGCCCGGCGAGGACACGCTGACGGTGGTGGACGAGCAGTGCGGCGGCGCCACCAGCGTGCGGGTGAAGGTGATCTCCAGGTTCGGCGTCGCGCCAGCGCGCGCGATGCTGCGGCCGGGCACGTCCTTTCAAATCGCCATCGAAGGGCTGGTGGGCACGGCGACCTTCGCGCTCACCAACAACGGCTCCGGCGCCACGCTCTCCGACACGGGCCTCTACACGGCGGGGCAGGTGGAGGCGCTGGACGTCATCACGGTGCGCGACACGAAGTCCGGCGACACGGAGTCGCTCCAGTACACCGTGAGCAAGGCCGCGAAGCTGGTGGGCGACCCGCAGTACCTGGGCGTGCCGTCGGGCAGTTCCGCGCCGCTGGGCACGACGGGCGGCTCGGACCGCGTGACGTGGACGAAGAAGTCCGGCCCCGGCTCCGTGGTGAACGGCCGCATCGTGGTGGAGGCGGGCGCGGCAGGCACCGTCGTGCTGGAGGCGAAGGACGCCTTCACCGGCGACGTGGCCCCGGTGTCGGTGCGCGTGCTGGACGAGCTGACGCGGCCCCTGCTGGCGCACGGCAAGCTGTCGGACGTGGCCACGCTGGTGACCGCGGACTTCGACGGCGACGGCATCCAGGACCTGGCGGTGGGCCAGCGCGAGAGCGAGCTGGCGCGCCCCACGGGCGGCGCGGTGTTCATCTACAAGGGCAGCGCGTCCGGCCTGCCCTCGAAGCCCACCTGGGTGCTGACGGGTGAGACGGAGGGCGCGCTCTTCGGCGACATGCTGGCCGCGGGTGACCTGGACGGCGACGGGATCGCGGACCTGGCGGTGTCCTCGCCGGCCGCGGACGTCACCATCGGTGACTCGGGCGCGGTGTACCTCTACTCGTTCAAGCCGGGCCAGGGGCCCGCGCTGATGAGGCCCGCGCTCACCGGCCTGGGCCGCGGCGGGTTCGGCACGGGCCTGGCCATCGCGGACGCGGATGGCGACGGGGACATGGACCTGTTCGTGGGCTCGCCCGGCGCGGACCTGTCCACCCTCTCCGGCATCAGCCGGCGCGGCGTCATCGACATCTTCATCCTCACCAAGGGTCAGACCGTTCCGGACCTGCCGGTGGTGCGCCTGGGCGGCCAGGACCTGGATGCGAGCGGCAAGTTCCTGCTGAAGAGCACCACGGAGCTGGGCCGGGCGCTCGTGGTGGCGGACCTCAACGACGACGGCCGCCCGGACCTGGCGGCGCTGCACCGGCTGACCCGCTACAACGCGGACGGCAGCACCAACGGGCAGCAGATGGCCGTGGCGGTGTACTTCGCGCGGGACTCGGCGCCGCGCTACCGCTCCGCGGCGGACCAGTACGTGCTGGTGTCCAACACCGCCGTGGAGACGATGGCCAACGAGGGCACCTTCCGCCTGGGCGCCATCCCTGGCGAGGGCAGCCGCCCCCCGTTCCTCGTGGTGATGGCGGACAAGGCGGACTCGCCGGACTTGAGCAAGGTGGGGGGCGTGGCGGCGGCGCAGGACGCGGGCGGCGCGTACCTGTTCGACCTGCGGGGCGCGACGCTGGCGGCGGACCCGTCGGTGGTGAATCCGCCGACGGTGCCGCTGGCGAACGCGTTCGCGCGCTTCTACGGCGACGCGCGGAGCATCACCGCGACCCGGAGCTGGGCGGTGATGGACGTGGACGGCACCGCGGGGCCGGAGCTGCTCCTGGGCGCGCCCTACGCGTCGGTGATGTCGGGCACGACGACGCTGGGCAACGCGGGCAAGGTGCTGGTGTTCCCGCTCACCGGCCTGTCGAAGGACACGGTGATGAACAAGCCGCTCGCGGCGCTGGGCGGCGCGGCGAAGGCGGAGGTGCTGGGCGCGGGCCTCGCGGCGTGGAACCTGCCGTCCGGCCCGGTGCTGGCGGGCTTCTCCGGCCGCGCGTCTCTCACCCCGGGCGCCTTCACCGGCCGCGTGGATGTCTTCTCCAAGGCCGGTGCGAGCATCGCGGAGTGGTCGCGCAGCGGCATGGACGTGACGGCCAAGGCCAGCGTGGAGCGCTTCGGTGAGGCCGTGGCGGTCGCGCGCCTCAACAGCAAGGTGATGGCCCTGGTGGGCTCGCCGGGCTTCTCCGGCCCGGGCCCCAACAACGACGGCGCGGACATGACCGTGGGCCGCGCGTACACCTTCGACACCGCGGAGCCGGGGAAGGCCATCGTGTCAGGGGAGGGCGCCAGCTCTCCGTGGCATGGCGGCCGCAACGTGGGCGTGGACGTGGCGTTCACGGACTTCAACGGCGACGGCCGGCCGGACATGGTGGCCGGCGCCACGGGGCTCGTCATCCCGGCCACGAACTCCGCCGCGACGGAGCGGGACCCCTACGTGCAGAACGCCTGCATGACGACGGCCACCCAGTCGTTGGGCGGACTGCTGGTGTCGCTGGGCCAGTCGGACGGCACCTTCAAGCCGGCCTACCGCGTGTTCGCGCCGTCCGTGGTCACCGACTGCGACGATGCCGCGGCTGCCCGGTGCAAGCGCACCAGCATCGGCCGGGGGGTGGTGGGCGGCTTCGACTTCAACGGCGATGGCAAGCAGGACCTGGCCGTGCTGCGGGATCGCGGCTTCGAGCTGTTCCTGGGCCGTGCACCCGAGGATGCGTCGCTCGCGAAGATGACGCTGGCCTGCGACCCCCTCTACTCCTCCTTCTTCTCCGCCGCGACCGCCGGACTGCAGACGTCCGCGCCCGCCGCGTTGGGCGACCTGAACGGGGACAGATGCGATGAGGTGGCGTGGCGCTACAACGACGGCACCCGCTCCGGCATCGTCATCCTCTATGGCTACGACCCGGGGGGCACGCGGTGCGGTGCCCGCACGACGCCGTCCATGGTGCGCATCTCCGGTGACACGGAGAAGAACATCGCGCTGATGAACCTGGGCGTGGCCACCACGCGCGCGGGGAAGTTCCTGGGGGACTCGCGCGACTTCATCGCGGTGACGGCCAACAACTACCTGTTCGAAGGCGTGAACCAGCCCACGGTGCTGCTCTACGACGTCGCCGCCATCAACGCGAGGCGCCCGGCCTCCTCCGGCGAGACCCTGGTGGGCGCCATCAACGACGGGCTGACGCCCATTCCCGTGACGTACCGCGCCCGCGCGGTGAGCTTCGGCACGTCGCTGTCGGGCGGCACGGACCTGAATGGCGACAGCGTGCCGGACCTGTGGGTGGGCGCGCCCAACGCGTCGGTGGCCTCGGACGGCGACGGCGCGGCGTTCCTCTTCGCCGGTGGCGCGAAGTCCACGGGCGCGCTGTCGCCGTTCCTGCTGGTGGTGGGAGACGGCGCGGAGCGCTCCTATCTGGGCCAGTCCATCGCCGTCGTCCCGGGCTCCGGAGGCTCGCCGCCGTCGGTCGTCATCGGCGCGCCGAGGAGCTACCGCACCGGCACGCAGAACGGCACGGCGTACTCGCTGCCCCTGCCGTTCTGATTCACCCCGCGGGCGGGGCTTCCGGAGGCACCTTCGCCTCCGGGGCCTCGTCGCGGTTGGCGAGCGCCGCCGCCGTGAGGATGAGCACGCCGCCCGCGAGCAGCGACGGCGTGAGCGGCTCGTCCAGCAGCGCCACGCCCAGCGTCACCGCCACCAGCGTGTCCAGCAGCGCCATGGCGCCCAGCGCCGCCAGCGAGATGCGCGGCAGGAGCCAGTACAGGCACTGGTAGGTGAGCACCGTCCCGCCCAGCGCCAGGTACAGGAGCGCGCCCACCGCCTTCGGGGTCCAGTGCGACGGCTGGTTCCACTCGAACATCGCGGACGCGGAGAGCAGCAGCACCGCGCTGCTCAACGTCTGCACCAACGTCAGCAGGTGCGGCGGCACGTGCGTCATGTGCCGGCGCACCAGCACGTTGGCCACCGCCACCACCGACGCCGCGAACAGCGTCATCGCGCAGCCCAGCAGCACCTGCCCGGAGAAGCTGAGCGACACCAGCTCCTGGTGCTGGAGCGCCACCACGCCCGTCAGGCCCAGCCCCGCCGCGAAGAGCTTGCGCCCGGTGAGCGGCTGGTCCGGAAACACCACGCGCCCCACCAGCAGCAGCCACACGGGGAAGGTGGAGAAGAGCAGCGCGGACCAGCTGGAGGGAATCCATTGCTGCGCCACGAAGAGCATCCCGAAGGGCACCGCCAGCTGGAGTATGCCCAGCCCCGCGATGCGCCACCCGGTGCCGCCCCCCAGCGCCGTCCCGCGCGAGCGCGCGAAGGGCAACAGCGCCACCCCGGCCACGAGCATGCGCGTGCCCACGAAGCGCAGGGGCGGCAGGTCCTCCAGCCCCACTTTGACCGCGGCCCACGTGGAGCCCCAGAGGATGAAGCAGGTGGCGTAGGCGAGGGACACCTTCCACCGCGGCGCGGGCTGCGCGGCCGGGGTCACGACGGTCACGGACGACATGGCGGCGCCGCACTAACACGCGCCGCCCCTTCGGGAAACATCCGTTCAGGGCGCGGCGCGTCAGCCGCCTGCTCACTCGTCCGGCAGCACCTGCTTCAGCCGGAGCACGGGCGCGAACAGGTCCCCCACGGCGTCCAGGCGCTTCTTCAGCGTCCTCAGGCGGAAGCGGTGCGGGTCCAGGCGGCCGTTCACCTCGCTCCACTCGAGCGGCGCGGAGAAGGGTGCGCCCTCCACGGCGCGCAGGGAGTAGGGCGCCACCACCGTCTTGCCGCGCGCGTTCTGGCCCGCGTCGATGTAGAGCCGCCCGCCGCGCTCGCGGATGGAGCGCTCCGTGGTGGCGATGTCGCCCAGCTCCTCCTCCAGCTCTCGCGCCCGCGCGTCCGCGAACGCCTGGGTGCGCGCGTAGGTGTGGCCTGGCGCCAGGGGCACCAGCACGTGCAGGCCGCGCTTGCCGGACGTCTTCGGGAAGGCCTTGAGCCCCAGCTCGTCCAGGCGCGCGTGCAGCAGGGTGGCCACCTTCACCACGTCCTTCCAGCCGCCCTCGCCAGGGTCCAGGTCGAACACCACGAAGTCCGGCTGCGCCAGCCGGGGCGCGTGGGACAGCCACATGTGCAGCGTGAGCGCGGACTGGTTGGCGAGCCACAGGAGCGCGGACGTGCTCTTCACGTTCACGTGGCGCAGCGTCTTGTCCTCGTGGCGCACGCGCAGCGTGGGCATCCACGCGGGGAGGCCGGACAGCTCGTGCCGGAAGAAGCCGGGGGCCTGGATGCCCGCGGGCCACTGCTGGTGGGCCAGGGGCCGGTCCGCGAGCACGGGCAACAGCAGCGGCGCCACCTGCTCGTAGTACGCGAACACGTCCGCCTTCGTCAGGCCGGCTTCGGGGAACAGCACGCGGTCGCCGTGCGTGAGGGCCACCTCCGGCGCGCGTTGCTTCCCACGCTGCGTCTTCACGGCGGGCGCCTTCGCGGTGCGGGCAGCGGCCTGCACCGGCGCGCGCCGCGAGCCCCGGCGTGCGGCGCCTTCGATGGGGGCGGGGTGTTCGCGCACGACCTCCTGCGGCACCTTGTCGCTGCGCAGGCCCTGGAACACGGGGTGGCGCAGGCGGCCGTCCTTCGTCCATTCGGTGAAGTTCACCTGCGCCACGTACTTCGGCTTCACCCAGACGGTGTCCGTGTTCGTGGGCGCATCCACGGCGGTGGGCTTCTTCACGCGCGTGGCGTCCAGCAGCCAGCGCAGCTCGCGGCGGTCCTTCGACGTGTAGCCCGTGCCCACCTTGCCCACGTCGTGGAAGCCGTCCTTGCCGCGCACTCCCACGCGCAGCGCGCCAATCTCCGACTTCGCCCGCTCGTTCTTGATGGGCAGGTAGCCCAGGATGACGACCTCCTGGCCCGCGACCACCTTCAGCTTCAGCCAGTCCCCGGAGCGCGTGCCCGTGTAGGGCGAGTCCTCGCGCTTGGCGATGAGCCCCTCCCACCCCTTGCGCCGCGCTTCCAGCAGGGCGCGCGACAGCGGCAGGTCCACCTTCTCGGAGAGCTGTAGGGGCAGCCGCGCCCCGGCCATCAGCTTCTCCAGCCGCGCGCGGCGCTCCGTATAGGGACGCTCGCGCAGGTCCTCGCCGTCCATCCACAGCAGGTCGAACACCATGAAGCGCTGCTCCGCGCCCTCTTCCGTGTTCTGCAGGATCTGGAAGCGCGAGCGGCCCTTCGTGTCGAGCGCGACAATCTCTCCATCCACGACGACGTCCTTCGCGGGCAGCTCGCGCAGCGCGGCGGTGAGCCGGGCGAAGCGGCCCGACAGGTCGTTGCCCCGGCGGCTCTGGAAGGCGAGCTTCCCGTGCGTGAGCGCGCACACGGCGCGGAAGCCGTCGTACTTCACCTCGTAGGCGTGCGTCTCGTCGTGCACCTCGTCGGACACGGCCAGCCGCGCCAGCATGGGCGGCCACACGCGCTCCAGCAGCTTCTCCGGCGTCGAGGGCGGACGGGCCGGCTTCTTCGCGGCCTTGCGCACGGCCTTCGGGAGACGGGCCGCGCGCACGGGCGCCGCGGGCTTCTTGTTGCGCAGCACGCCGGGCTTTCGAGGCCCTTGCGTCTCCACCTGTCCGCTCTTCACGGACTCGGGGCGCTCCACGGTGACGTCGTAGCCAGCCTTGGCGTATTCGTCCTTCGCCTTGAAGAAGAGCCACTGCGCCTTGCCGCCGCGTGGACGCGTGCGGATGAGGTGCCAGCGCCCCTTGAGCTTCGCGCCGTGCAGCAGGACCTCCAGGTGCCCGCGCTTCAGCTGCGCCTCGGCGTCGCCGGGAGGCACGACCTCGAAGGTCCCGGACTCCCAGAGCAGCGAATCACCGCCGCCGTACTGGTCATCCGGGATGTGGCCCTCGAAGTCCGCGTAGGAGCGCGGGTGGTCCTCCGTCTGGACCGCGAGCCGCTTCACGGAAGGGTCGTGGCTGGGGCCCTTGGGAATGGCCCAGCTCACCAGCACGCCGCCAATCTCCAGGCGCAGGTCGTAGTGCAGGCGCGTGGCGTCATGCTTGTGGATGACGAAGACGGGCGCGGACGTCCTCGGCGCCACCACGTCCGGGGACGGCTCGGGGGTGAGCTGGAAGTCGCGCTTCGTCTGGTAGCGCCGCAGCCGCTTCTGGGTCTCGGAGGTCTTCACCCTCCAACGCTCTGCACAGGAGGGCGAGCGCGCAATTCCTCACATGGGTTGGTGGGGGACCAGGAGGGCAGGCGCTCCATGCGGACCCGGGCCCCGCTTTTCGGCCACACCCCCGAGTGAAACCCAGGCTGCCCGCCTGCTCTGGGTGCGAAGGAGGGATGGGTACCGGGGAGGGCCGTTGGTTCCGGGCGGAGGAGGCCCCACGTTGTTCGGGCCCAGGCATTCATGGCACCCGGTTGGAGGAGGCACCCATGGCCGACAAGTCCGAAGTGGAGCGCCGCCTGCACAGCCTGGCCCAGCTCGATGCCGACGCGGTGGGCGCGTATGACGTGGCCATCGCCCGCATCGGGCCCGCCCTGGTGCGCGAGCGCCTCAACAGCTTCCGCGCGGACCACCTGCGCCACGTGCAGGACCTCAACGCGCTCATCCAGCACTTCGGGGGCGAACCGGTGACGCTGCGCCCGGACCTGAAGGGCTCCGCGATGAAGGGCCTGACGGCCATGACGGGGCTGATGGGGACGGAGGCCACGCTGTGGGCCATGCTCGGCAACGAGGAGCTGTTCGACCGGGCCTATGAGCTGGCGCTCCAGTTCGAGTGGTCCCCGGAGGTGAAGGCCCTCATCCGTCAGCACCGCGAGGACGAACGCCGCCACGGCACGTGGATCCGCGACGCGGTGCGCACCCGGCCCTGGGCGGACAGCCGATTGCCCTTCATGGACACCGCCGAAATGGGCGCCTGAAGCCGCTACCGCGCGTCGCGGGGAACTGGCATACGCTGCCGCGCGTGAGCGACATCACTGTCTACCAACCCGACTTCCTCTTCACGGAAGGGCGTTTCCACGAAGGCCGCGCGCTGGCGGTGGGCGCGGATGGACGGGTCCTCGACGCGGTGCCCGAAGGGGCGCGCGTGGAGCGGCTCGCGGGGCGGGCGCTGTTGCCGGGGCTCGTCAACGGCCACTCGCACGCGTTCCAGCGGCTCATCCGCGGACGCACCGAATACGTGGCGTCCGCTGGAGGACAGGACGACTTCTGGTCCTGGCGCGAGGCGATGTACCGCGCCGCGGAGGCGCTCACGCCGGAGGAGCTCCACATCGCCTCCCGGCAGGTGTTCCTGGAGATGGTGCTCGCGGGCATCACCACGGTGGGCGAGTTCCACTACCTGCACCACCAGCCGGACGGGACACCCTACGCGGACCGCAACGCGCTGGCGCACGCGGTCATCCGCGCGGCCACGGACGTGGGGCTGCGCATCTGTCTGCTGCGGGTGGGCTACGCGCGCGCGGGCTTCAACGTGCAAGCGAACCCGCGCCAGCGCCGCTTCATCGACGCGGACGTGGACACGTTCCTGTCCACCACGGAGGCGCTGGCCCACGCGGTGCGCGGTGACGCGCGGGTGAACGTGGGGCTCGCGCCGCACAGCGTGCGCGCGGTGTCGCGGGACTGGCTGACGCAGGTGGCCCGCGCCGCGCCCGCCGGCATGCCCATCCACATGCACGTGGCGGAGCAGCCGAAGGAGATTGAAGCGTGCCTCGCGGAGCACGGCCGCCGTCCGGTGGAGCTGGTGTCGGACGTGGGCCTGCTGGGGCCGCGCTTCACGGCGGTGCACGGCGTGCACCTGACGGAGGAGGAGGTGGCGCTGCTGGGCCGCGCGGAGGCCACGGTGTGCGCGTGCCCGTCCACGGAGCGCAACCTGGGCGACGGCATCGTGCCGGCGGACGCGCTGGTGAAGGCCGGGGCGCGCGTGAGCTTCGGCTCGGACAGCCAGACGGTGGTGGACCTGCTGGACGAGGCGCGGCAGCTGGAGCAGCACCTGCGGCTGGTGCGGCTGCGCCGGGCGGTGTTGGACCCGGGGACGGGGACCCTGGACGGACTGGCGGCGCGGCTCTTCGACATGGCCACGGTGCAGGGCGCGCGAAGCCTGGGGATGGGCACGGGCACGCTGTCGCCGGGGTCTCCCGCGGACTTCTTCACGGTGGACGTGAATCACCCGTCGCTGGTGGGCGCGGGCGTGGCGTCGCTCCTGCCGGGCATCGTCTTTGGGGCGGCGGGAGGCGCGGTGCGAGAGGTGGCCGTGGCGGGCCGGCTGGTGGTCCGGGACGGCCGCCATCCGCTGACGGAGGAGGGTGGCAGGGCGTTCCAGCAGCTCGCCCGGCGCCTCTATCCGTAGGACGGGGACCCGGTCCGATATGGGGGCGCCGCCGGCGCGTTGGTGGGGCGGGAGGATTCGGATGCGTTCAGGAATCTGGTTGTCGCTGGTGATGCTGATGGGACTGGCCGTGGGGGGCTGCGCCGGGCGGCAGGACCTGGAGACGCCAGACTACGAAGCCATCTACGACCTGCCGCTGGAGGAGATGTGGCCGTCGGTCCGGGAGTACTTCACGGACGCGAACCTGCCCTACCGGGAGGATCGGGGCAGCCTGGTGCTGGAGACCGAGTGGAAGCAGGAGTTCGGTGGCTCCAAAATCGCCGGCTACTGGCACCGCTACATGGTCATCGGCAAGCGGGAGACGCCGACCAAGAGCAAGCTGTGGATCATCCGCATCACCAAGTCGGTGAACAAGACGCTGTCGCAGCCGGGCCGGGAGCTGGATTGGGGCGTCGGTCGCGGGGTCGGCGGAATTCTCGATGACCGCGGCACTGGGGCCCCGGGCGATTCGTCCTCGAGCGTCGCATACGGCATCTCCGTCGAGGACGACGAGGACCGGCTGGCCTTCCCGGTGGGAGAGAACGCCTTCTACGTGGACTCGGGGCAGGGGACGCGAGACCTGACCATGGAGTGGCGCGTGTTCCGGGGCATCATGCCGAAGCTCGCGAAGAAGCAGGCGGTGAGCGCGGAGCAGCAGGTGGCGAAGGCGCCGGGCGCGAAGGAAGCACCGGTGTTCACCGAGTGCGGCCAGTCCATCCTCGGGCTGAAGAAGCTGGCGAAGGAGGGCGGGGTGATGCTGCTGGGGGAGCTGCACGGCACGCAGGAGGTGCCGCGCTTCATCGCGCAGTCCGTCTGCCAGCTCGTCACGGCGGGCATGCCGGTGACGGTGGGTCTGGAGCTGCCGGTGGAGAACGAGGAGCGCATCACCACGTTCCTCCAGAGCCAGGGCGGTGAGGTGGATTGGCTCAAGCTGATGGAAGCCCCCTTCTGGCGCAGCCCGTATCCGGACGGCCGTGGCAGCGAGGCGGTGGCCAACATGCTGGAGCAGTTGCGGCAGTTGCGAGCGCAGGGCCTGGACGTGGCGGTGTTCGTCTACGACCACCCGAAGCTGTCCGGCCAGCCGCGCGAGGATGCGCTGACGAAGACGGTGCTGGCGCAGGTGAAGGCGACACCTCGGCGCTTCCATCTGGTGCTGAGTGGCAACGTCCATCCGCGCACGGCGAAGGGGCTGCCCTGGGACAAGCAGTACAAGCCCATGGGCCACCTGCTGAAGGCACAGCTCGAGGACGTCACCGCGTTGGACATGGCCTACGACAGCGGCACGGCGTGGGTCTGCGCGGCGGATGCTCAGGGACGCAAGCTGGACTGTGGTGTGAAGGAAGCGAAGGGCAAGGACAACGGCGACCGCTTCTTCGTGCACACCTGGAGCTCCGCCAACAAGGACGGCTACCACGGCGTCTTCTACGTGGGCCACGTGACGGCTTCCGAGCCCGCCGTCCTCAAGGGCCTGGGGAATCCGAACGCGCCGCCCGCGCAAGAGCCCGCGTCCGCTCCGTAACCCGTACCCGAGGGAGAAGCACAGGGGCCGTGCGAGTCACCGGAGCCGGTGGCCCGCGCGGCCTCTGGTTTTTGCACGGGACCCGATATGCCCACCGCCCCCACGGCGTTGTTCAGCGCATCGGGGAACGAGAGGGGACACTGCGGATGTGCTCAAGGGTGAAAGTGGGATGGCTGGCGTTGCTCCTGGCGGTGGGCTGCGCCGGACGGCAGGACCTGGAGACGCCGGACTACGAGGCCATCTACGACGTGCCCCTGGAGGAGATGTGGCCGTCGGTCCGTGAGTACTTCACGGCCGCGCACCTGCCCTACCGCGAAGACCGCGGCAGCATGGTGCTGGAGACCGAGTGGAAGCAGGAGTTTGGCGGCTCGAAGATCGCCGGCTACTGGCACCGGTACATGGTCATGGGCAAGCGGGAGACGCCGACGAAGAGCAAGCTGTGGATCACCCGCATCACCAAGTCGGTGAACAAGACGCTGTCGCAGCCCGGCAAGGAGCTGGATTGGAGCGTCTCCCGGGTGGTTCTCAGGGGCGGTGATCCGAATATCCTGAGCGTGGAAGACGATGAGGACCGGCTGGCCTTCCCGGTGGGAGAGAATGCCTTCTACATGGAGTCGGGGCAGGGCACGCGCGACCTGACCATGGAGTGGCGCGTGTTCCGGGGCATCATGCCGAAGCTCGCGAAGAAGCAGGCGGTGAGCGCGGAGCAGCAGGTGGCGAAGGCGCCGGGCGCGCAGGACGCACCGGTGTTCACCGAGTGCGGCCAGTCCATCCTCGGACTGAAGAAGCTGGCGAAGGCGGGTGGGGTGATGTTGCTTGGGGAGCTGCACGGCACGCAGGAGGTGCCGCGCTTCATCGCGCAGGCCGTGTGCCAGCTCGTCACGTCCGGCATGCCAGTGACGGTGGGCCTGGAGCTGCCGGTGGAGAACGAGGACCGCATCACCGCCTTCCTCCAGAGCCAGGGGGGTGACGTGGACTGGCTCAAGCTGATGGAAGCCCCCTTCTGGCGCAGCCCGTATCCGGACGGCCGTGGCAGCGAGGCGGTGGCGAACATGCTGGAGCAGCTGCGTCACCTGCGAGCGCAGGGCCTGGACGTGGCGGTGTTCGTCTACGACCACCCGAAGCTGTCAGGGCAGCAGCGCGAGGACGCGCTGACGAAGACGGTGCTGGCACAGGTGAAGGCAAAGCCGGAGCGCTTCCACCTGGTGGTGAGCGGCAACATCCACCCCCGCACGGAGAAGGGGCTGCCCTGGGACAAGCAGTACAAGCCCATGGGCCACCTGCTGAAGGCACAGCTCGAGGATGTCACGGCACTGGACATGGCCTACGACAGCGGCACGGCATGGATCTGCGCGGCGAACCAGCAGAGCAGCAAGCTGGACTGCGGTGTGAAGGAAGCGAAGGGCAAGGACAACGGCGACCGCTTCTTCATGCACACCTGGAGCTCGGCCAACGCAGAGGGCTACCACGGCGTCTTCTACGTGGGCCACGTGACGGCGTCCGAACCGGCCATCCTCAAGGGGCTGGGGAACCCGGACGAGGCGCCCGCGCAGGAACCCGCGTCCGCTCCGTAACCCGTACCCGAGGGAGAAGCACAGGGGCCGTGCGAGTCACCGGAGACGGTGGCCCGCGCGGCCTCTGGCTTTTCACGGGACCCGATATGCCCACCGCTCCCCCAACGTTGTTCTGCGCATCGGAGAGGGAGGTCTCGCGGATGCGCTCGATGGTGAAAGTGGGATGGCTCGCGTTGCTCCTGGCGGTGGGGTGCGCCGGACGGCAGGACCTGGAGACGCCGGACTACGAAGCCATCTACGACGTGCCGCTGGAGGAGATGTGGCCGTCGGTCCGTGAGTACTTCACGGACGCGAACCTGCCCTACCGGGAGGACCGGGGCAGCCTGGTGCTGGAGACCGAGTGGAAGCAGGAGTTCGGCGGCTCCAAAATCGCCGGCTACTGGCACCGGTACATGGTCATCGGCAAGCGGGAGACGCCGACCAAGAGCAAGCTGTGGATCATCCGCATCACCAAGTCGGTGAACAAGACGCTGTCCCGGCCCGGGAAGGAGCTGGACTGGGGCACTACCGCTGGCCGGGCCCCTGACGCTGAAAATGCCGGGGACCTGAGCCCTGAGGACGATGCGGACCGGCTGTCCTTCCCGGTGGGAGAGAATGCCTTCTACATGGAGTCGGGACAGGGCACGCGCGACCTGACCATGGAGTGGCGGGTGTTCCGGGGCATCATGCCCAAGCTCGCGAAGACGCAGCCGGTGAAGACGGAGCAGCCGGTGGCGGAGGCAGCGGCGACGTTCACCGAATGCGGCCAGTCCATCCTCGGGCTGAAGAAGCTGGCGAAGGCGGGCGGGGTGCTGCTGCTGGGCGAGCTGCACGGCACGCAGGAAGTGCCGCGCTTCATCGCGCAGTCCGTGTGTCAGCTCGTCACGTCCGGCATGCCGGTGACGGTGGGCCTGGAGCTGCCGGTGGAGAACGAGGATCGCATCACCACCTTCCTCCAGAGTCAGGGCGGCGAGGTGAACTGGCTCAAGCTGATGGAGGCCCCGTTCTGGCGCAGCCCGTATCCGGACGGCCGGGGCAGTGAGGCGGTGGCGAACATGCTGGAGCAGCTGCGTCACCTGCGAGCGCAGGGCCTGGACGTGGCGGTGTTCGTCTACGACCACCCGAAGCTGTCAGGGCAGCAGCGCGAGGACGCGCTGACGAAGACGGTGCTGGC